>JANQMC010000126.1 GCA_028280305.1 Pelagibius sp.
CCATGACGTAGCCGTCGTCGTCATAAACCACTACCGGGCCGTCCGGCAGGCCTTTAGGGTCAAAACCCTCAGCCATCACGTCATCCGGGGTCAGCAGCGGCCCGGCCGCCAGCCCCGGGATCGCCGCATGCCCGCTGCGCCCGATGCCGTCGCGGCGCCAGGCGGCGCCGGTGGCCAGCACGACATGGGGTATGCCGTAACTGAGGATATCTTCGGCGCCGAGGGCGCTTGCCAGATACATTTCCACGTTGGCCAGCTTGTGCAGTTGCCCCAGGCGCCAGTCCCGCACCCGGCCCCAGGACGCCAGACCCGGCAGCCTGGACTCACGCGTCACGCGGCCGCCCCAGGCCTCCCCCGCCTCGGCCAGCACCACCTCCAGGCCGCGCTGGCCGCAGGCCCGCGCCGCCTCCAGCCCAGCGGGACCACCGCCGATGATCAGCACCCTGTCGCGCTCCTTGATTTCGGGAATCACTTCGGGGTGCCAGCCGCGCCGCCACTCCTCCCCCATGGTCGGGTTCTGGGTGCAGCGGATCGGCGCCGAGAAGTTGTCGCCGGTCACGCAGATGTTGCAGCCGATGCATTCACGGATGTCGTCGATGCGCCCTTCCTCGATCTTCTTCGGCAGGAAAGGGTCGGCGATGGAGGGCCGCGCCGCGCCGATCATGTCGAGAATGCCCTGCTTCACCACCCACACCATGGCATCGGGCGAGGTATAGCGGCCGACCCCGACCACCGGCTTGCTGGTCAGGGACTTCACGAAGCGCGTGTAGCTTTCCTGATAGCCCTCCTCCGCGAAACGCGCGGTCTGGCTGTCGTTCTCCCAGTCGGAGACGTTCACGTCCCAGAGGTCCGGCAGTTCGGCCAGCATGGCAACGGCGTCATGCCCCTCGCCCCCGGCCGTAATGCCCTCTTCGCCCAACAGTTCGTCGACGGCAAAACGAAAGGCGACACCGCAACGATCACCGACGGCCTCCTTGGTGTCGATCAGGACCTCTTTGATCAGGCGAAGACGGTTTTCCAGACTGCCGCCGTATTCGTCGCACCGGTCGTTGTGGCGGCGCGAGAGGAAGTGCTGCAGCAGCGACATGTCATGGCCGGCGTAGACATAGACGATGTCGAAACCGGCTTCGCGCGCCCGCAAAGCCGCGTTGCGGTGCCAGCGCCTGAAATTCGCGATGTCGGTCTTGTCCATCGCGCGGGCCTGCAGCGGATCGCCGGAATCGACGGGCCGATGGGACGGCCCCATGGGGACCTCGCGGCTGTAGTGGTTGGGGCTGTGCAGACCGTTGTGGACCAGCTCAATTCCCGCCAGACCGCCCTGGGCATGCACCGCTTCGGTCAGCGCGATCAGATGCGGCAGGTCCTGGTCGTCCCAGATGCGGTTTTCGACATAGGGGCTGATCTCGGCGGAGGCGTGGATCTCCGTCTCCTCCGTGCAGACCACCGCCCAGCCGCCCTCGGCCTTCACCCCGCGCATCGCGGCGTTGGAACTGGGATAGCGATAGCCCATGCCGGCGCAATGCGGCACCTGATAGAAGCGGTTGCGGGCGGTCACCGGCCCGATCTGCACGGGCTCGAAAAGAATGTCGTAACGGGGGTCGCGCATAGGGTTCCTAGAAGTCCATCCGGCGGTCAGCGGGTATTGCCTTTGCCATAGTAACCTTCAATGCGCGCCTGAATCACCTCGAAGACAACCGACATCACCCAATAGATCACCGCCGCGGCAATGAGGAATTCGAAGACCTGAAAGTCCCGCTTGCCGAGCACCTGGGCGGTCTTGGTCAGCTCCCAGACGCCGACGATGGAAACCAGGGAGGAGTCCTTCAGCATGGCAATGAACTGGTTGCCGGTCGGCGGCACGATCAGCCGCATGGCCTGGGGGAACACGATCTTGCGGAAAATCAGATCCGACGGCAGGGCCAGGGCCTTGGCGGCTTCGCGCTGGCCCGACGGCACCCCCTCGATGCCGGCCCGGAAGATTTCCGCCATGTAGGCGCCGTAGCAAAGCGCGAGCGCCGTGATCCCGGCGGGTACAGCCTCCATGACGAAGCCCAGCTGGGCAAAGCCGGTATAGATCAGAACCACCTGCAACAGCAGCGGTGTGCCGCGGAAGAAGGAAATGTAGAACGTCGCCACCGCATAGAAGGCACCGTTGCGCGAAAGCTTGCCGAGCGCGCCGATCAGCGCCAGCACGCAGGCGATGGCGATGGCGATCAGGGAAACGTAGAGCGTGGTGAAGGCGCCGGTGGTGATCAGGAAATAGAGGTTCGAAACGCCGGAGCGGCCGACCGCGAAGATCACACCGAAGTCGCGGTCGAAGGACAGCACGAAGCCGTAGAACAGCAGCAGCAACTCCGCCCAGACCAGCAGGACCTGGAGGCGGAATGGCAGAAAACGGATGATCTCGAGGTTGGCGACAAGAGCGCCGGCCAGCATCAGGCCGACCAGCAAGTGCCGGCCAAGGCCCGGCGTGGCTTCCGGGCCGACGGCACCGAGCAGGGGCGAAAAGAGATTGCCCACGGCGGTGCCGCCCAGGCCCATGGCGGTCAGCGCCGCGGCGGCAAAAACGAAGAGCGTCGCCCGCGAGACCCAGGGGTTCCCGCGGGCGAGATCGAGCATCGAACCCTCCGCTACTGAACGGCGGTCAGGTCAACCCCGTACCACTTCTCGGAAAGCTTCTGCAGCGTACCGTCTGCTTTCATCGCGTCGACGATCGCGGTGATTTTGGCATCGAACGCCGGATCGCCCTTGTCGGTGGCCACCGACAGCGGCTCGTAGAAAGCCGGCTTGCCGATCACCTTCAGGGGATAGCCGCCCTCAATGGCGGCCTGAATCGTCGGCAGGGCCGAGAAAGCCGCGTCCAGACGCGTACCGTCGCCCAGGCGCAGGTCGTCGAAAGCATGGGTGTCGGTTTCGTAGGTTTTGATCTCACCGGCTTCGACCAGATAGTCGAAGGCGGGCGCACCCTCGGCATCGATGACCAGGTCCTTGTTCAGGTAAGCATCGTAGGTGCAGCCGCCGCAGGAACCGATGGTCTTGCCGCTAAGGTCGTCCAGCGAGGCGATTTTCGAATCCTGATGCACCGCAAAGGCGGCCGGTGTGTAGTAGTAGACCGCCGGAAAGTTCAGTACCTTGGCGCGCTGTTTGGTCGGCGTCATGGAGCCGACGGACATGTCCCAGCGTCCACCCCAGCTACCGCCGGTGATGATGTCCCAGGAGGGTGTTACGATCTTCAACTCGACGCCCATGCGCTTGGCAATTTCCTTGCCGACGTCGACGTCGAAGCCGTCCATTTCGTTATTGTCGTTGAGGAACGACTGCGGCGGATACTCCGCATCCGACGACATGGTCAGGGTCTTGGTCGCCATGACACGGTCCAGAGTCTCCCCGGCAATCGCCACCGGCGTCGCCATGACAAAGGCCAGAGCGGCCGCGGATCCCAAAACAAAGATGTTTTTCATTTTTGATACTCCCCGTTCGTTTTGATTTGTTTTTAGCTTTTTACCGGCCCCTTACTCCAACCAAGATTGCGCAGGGCGGATTCAAAGTCTTCGTGGTTATGGTAGCAACCGCAGAAGGTGCGCTTGCCGGAATAGGCCATGCGGCCATGCAAAAGACGCCAGTTGTCGAAGATCAACGCCATGCCGGGCCGCAGCGGCACGGTAAGCCAGTTGTCCCGCTCAACGATGCGGTCATGGAAAGACTTGTAGGCCCGATAGAAGGCCTTCATGCGGTCGGCGCCGAGCCAGAAGGGCGCACGGTCGTAGTTGTTGAAACTGACCTGCAGCAGACGCCCCTGCCCGTCCAGGCGGATGGCGGGGCGCTCCGCACGCAGATGCTGGCGGGTATCGATGTAGCGTCCAGGCACCGGCACTTCGCTCAATACCCGAAACAGTTCCGGCTCTTCCGCGCGCATCTGCTCGGCGATCGCGAAACCGTCGACAAGGATGGACTCACCCCCTTTCCCGTCGAACTCCAGGCAGAGAAAACACTGCAGCCCCGGCGCATCGTGGCTGTAGGTGGCGTCGGTATGCGGTTCCAGGTATTCGGTCGAATAGGCGCTGTCTTCATAGTCGGTGATATCGGCAGAGACGCCCCAGACTCCGCCGAAGATGGTCTCGCGGATGTAGCCGAATCGGTTGAACAGTTCGCGCGCCGTCGCCTCGTCGGTCTGCACGCCCTCGATCACCGCAAAGCCGTCGCGCTGCAAACGCTCGAAGCAGGCCCGCAAGCCTTCCTGCCCACCGGAGGCCGCGCCGCTGAGAATGTCGTCGTAGGGTACCGGGTCCTGCAGTTTCAGCGGTGAACGGCCCGACCAGATGCGCTGCGGCATTCCCGCCAGGGTGTCCCAGTCTCCCGCAGCGATGCCGGCCATGGCGGCCAGAAAGTCCGCCGAATAGCGGCTGCAAAGACCGTTCTCCGGCCAGGTGACGGCGGGCGCCCGGCCTTCTTCCAGGATCGCACAGTCGGAGCCGCGGAGCGTTTCATCAAGGGCGAAGGTATCGACGCGCCGCTGCAGCGTTGACGGATCCAGGCTCTCCGGCCCCTGGTCATGGTCTCGCAACCAGAGCCAGGAAAAATGGCTCTCCGTGCCATTCTGCCACCGCAGGGCCAAGCCCTCATCATCACTCGCAATCGCCGTAATCGCCTGCATTTCCGCCGCTCTCCTCCAGTTCTGCCGGTCATCCCAGCCTCTTAGTTTAGCGATATCTGGAAGACGGGAAAACCGACAGTTTGCCGGCCAGGGGATGCCACGTTGATCGGACAGGCCAAAGGCAATAGACAGAAGCGGCAGAGAACCACACCAGCAAAAGGATCGCAGCATGCGCCTCGACCGTGCCGCCCCCCGGGGCAAGCTTCACAACCTGATCCTCGATTCAGCTCTGCTGCGCGGCAATCTGCTGGGCGACCCGCACGAACGGGACGTTGTGGTCTATGTACCCGATGGGCATGACGGCAGTGACCTGCCCTTGCTCGTCGACATCGTCGGCTTCACCGCCGGCGGGCCGGCGCATGTGAACTGGAAAAACTTTGGCGAAAACGTTCCGGAGCGCCTGGACCGGCTGATCGGTCGCGGCGAGATGCCGCCGGCCGTCGTCGCTTTCCCGGACTGCTTTACGCGGCTCGGCGGGAACCAGTACATCAACTCGGCTGCCATGGGGCCCTGGGAAGACGTTCTGATCGACGAAGTCGTGCCCCTGATCGAGCAGCGCTTCGGCTGCGGCGGCGATGGGAAACGCGGCATCTTCGGAAAGTCTTCCGGCGGCTACGGCTCCATCGTCCATGCTTTTCGCCGCCCTGACTGCTGGTCGGCGGCAGCCTGCCATTCCGGGGACATGGGCTTTGAGCTCTGCTATCTGCGCGACATGCCGGCCTTGCTGCGTACCCTGGCCAAGAAGGGATCGATCGAAAAGTTCATCACCGACTTCGAAGCCGGACCGAAATGGAAAGGCGGCGATGTTCACCTGCTGATGTCGCTCGCGATGTGCGCGACCTACGACCCCGACCCCAGCGCCTTTTGCGGCATCCGCCTGCCGGTCGATGCGGAGACCTGTGAGCTCATCGAAGAGCGCTGGCAGAACTGGCGTCTCTGGGACCCGGTCAACATGGCCGATGACAAGACGGACAATCTGAAAAAGCTGAAGGCACTGTGGATCGACTGCGGCGATATCGATCAGTACGAACTGGTTTACGGCGCCCGCCGTCTGCACCGCAAGCTGGAGGCCGCCGGCGTCGACCATGTCTATGAGGAGTTTCCCGACAACCACTCCTCCGTCGACTATCGGATGGACCGCAGCCTGCCATTCCTGGCCAAGGCGCTGAGCTGATTGCCGCCCCCGAACAGAGCCAAAGCCGGGCCAAGGTCGCGCAGAAAAAAAGGCCACCGAAAAGGTGGCCCAAGTTTAGGGAGGAAACGCCCGAAGGCGTCCGGAACGACGCGACGCGTCGCTCACATCAATAATATGGGCATTTCGTTAGCAGCCTTCAAAGCAAAATTTGCCTTTGCCGAAAATTTGAACACCTGCTCTAAATCTTAGGCAACAATATGATGCTTTTTTGCAACAATTATCGTCAAGCTGTTGGCCTAGAGACAAAAAAAGCGCCGCAGGCGAACAGTCTCGGCCCTTCCGGCGCTGCGTTATTCTGAGCGCCCGAACAGCCTGTGGCGGCGGCGAGCCGCGCAAGGTTCTCTCTGAAGTCCGCAGGTGATGGCGAGATGCGGCCTACGGCCCGGTCGGGTCCTGCACCGCCCGCGGAGGGGTCTGCGCGGCTGTTGAGGACTCTGGGTCCTCGCCGCGGGTCCTTGCCCCCGACGATGCCTTTTCCAGCGCATTGAACTCCCTGGTCAAAGCCACGGCCGCCTGCAGATCGAACTTCTGCAACAGCCCCCAGACCAGGTCCATGTTCGGCTTCACCCGCTTCTCGCCGGCCAGATAGGCTCTGCCGTACCAGCGATAAGCCTCGGCATAGTCGCGGTCGACGGAGATACCCTGTGCATAGAGATAACCGAGAATCTCCATGGCCTGGGTATCGCGCCGTTTCAGGGCACGCTTCTTGATGAAGGCGACGTCCTTCAGTGACAGGTTTCCGGGATCAGCTGTATCCAGGAAGGTCAGCCAGGCCGCATCCTCGGCCGTGAGGGGCGGCCCCTGCTCCGCCGGCAGAGGCGCTTCGGAGGGGAGCTGTTGCTCCTCGGCACACCAGGAAGGCGGCCGGCGGGCATGGCTGCAAACGTAGATCCGCATCATCGTCGTGGCGCCGTGCCACAGGTCGTGCTCCCAGGGCGAGCCTGCCTGTTCGGCAGTCTCCGCCACTTCCGCTGTCGCGGCGTGGGGAGTCAGCATCAGCGCCAGGACGATTGCGGCGAGGATGGAACGCGCCATGTGAAAACGGCGATGGAGCCGTGCTGCTCGGGCGAACACGGCAGGCTTCCGTTCAGCAGGCGTTGGCCGCAGCGGGCCGATGTGCTTCCAGGGCTTCAGGCAGGACCGAGAGCACATCGTCGATCAACTGACCCTGAGCCAGCGGCTGCCAGGTGGCATCCAGGGCGTAATACCAACCCTGGGCCTTGCCGAAAGCGCAGATCAGACATTGATGATCGTAATCGAGCAGGGCGACCACAAGCTCGCCCGCCTCAGTCTCCACCGGCACGCAAGCGCCGGCCAGACCGCGGTCGACCATTTCGCAGCCCCGGTTCAACAGGACGTGTATGTCTGCCCGCGTGAATTCTTGATGACCAATGGGCAATACCGACATGGACTTCTCCATCGTTCGGACGATGCCATCAGCTTCCTTTGGAAATGTGACCATGAGGTAAATTTCGCCAGTTCTTCTGTAAACTGGCTAAGACATTGATCCTCAATAGTTAACAACGGATTACCAAACCCTGTTAACGAACGGGAGGCAGCCCTAAACGAAGCGTCCGAAACGATCGATCCAGACAGCCGGGCGCTGCCCGGCAAGGGACCGGTGAGTGCTCACTCGGCGGCCCCGTCAAAGGGCCGGCGGCTGGCACGGGTGCTGTCTAGAGCAGATCCGGGTTGGATGAGTCGCTGAAAGCGATCCATCAACCCGGTGAATCTGCTCTAACTGTTTCATGGTGATCGGATTCACATGTTTTGGCGCAACCACGAAGTGCTTCCGTCAAAACATGATCCGATCTAGTCGCGGAAATTCTCGTATTGCAGCGGCTGCTCGATGCCCATGTCTTTCACCAGGGCGATGGCATCCTGCAGGTCGTCCCGTTTCTTGCCGGTGACGCGCAGGCTGTCGCCCTGGATGGAAACCTGGACCTTCAGCTTGCTCGACTTCAGTTCCTTAACGATCTTCTTGGCCAGCTCCTGCTCGATCCCCTGCTTGATGGTGACCACCTGCCGGATCGAATTGCCTGAGGCCTTTTCCGGCGTGCCCAGGTCGCAGGCGCCGGAATCCAGCTTCCGGCGCGTCATATAGGTGCTCAACAGGTCGTGCATCTGGCGCAGCTTCAGGTCGTCATCGGCCAGGATGGTCAGAACGGCTTCCTTCCGCTCGATAGAGCAATTTGAGCCTTTGAAGTCGTATCGCTGATCGATCTCCCGGCGCATGCCGGCAAGGGCATTGTCGACTTCATTGAGATCGGTTTCCGAGACAATATCAAACGACGGCATGCTCTGGGTCTCCTGTGGGGTGGCCCGCCGACGGCAGGGCCGATTCGCAAAAACCCATCATCTCTTACTTTGCCGATCCAGAGAAGGCGCCGCCGGGATACCCGCGGCACTTTGCTTCGGAAGGCCCACGAAGGCTCTCGCTGCCGCGCCCAAAGTATTCGTGAAGCCGAAGGTTATCTGATTTGGCGAATAAGGAGACAACACTTTCGCCAAAACATGAGCAAATTCCGACCTCTAGCCGCGGCCGGCAGCGCGCATCCCGATCCACGGGCGGCCATTTCTTCGAATGCCCCAAAATAACCACGCGGCGTTCTCCGCCCAATACACGAGGGAATCCAATGATTTTTCAGGTTACCTTCCCTTTAGTGAATACTATTCGGGCCCGACTTAAATCGATTAGTATCTTGTTAATAACCTGCATCTTACGATTACGCAGTCTTGATGGAGGTAGTCTGGAGTTCCCATGAGCTCAAAGGTTGGCCCAGAGCATCTGCGTGATTTCGAGCGGCGCCGCTCGTTACGCTTCGTGCTGCCGCGTCAGGAAACGGTCACCTTGACCGCCGCGGGCGTGGAGTACCAAGGCATCCTGGAAGATGTGTCCATCGGCGGCGCCAAGCTGCGCTTCGCCGGGGGCATGCCGCCGCCGGTCGACGTCAGTGTCGAGCATGACGAGGCGGGAGAGATCGAAGGCACCTGCATGTGGCATGACGGCGAATGCATGGGCATCGCCTTTTCGCTGACAGATGCCGCACTGAAGCTGATCTCCCACTGCCTGCGCCAGGGCATTCCAAACAACAGCGTCAGCGCCGCCTGATCAGGCCTGCGCCGTTCCTGTAGACTCTGGCAGTTCTCGAAGTCTTGGCGGGCTCCACCAGACCCTGGCGGTCGACCTCAACGGCCCTCGCGTTTGACGATCTCCGTCACTTCGATGGCGATGCGGTCTTCGACCACGACCACCTCCCCCTTGGCAACGAGCTTATCGTTGATCCGCATCTCGATCTCGTCGCCCAAGCCGGTTTCAAGTTCGACCACCGCCCCGCGTCCCATGCGCAGAAGCTGGCTGACCGGCATCGAAGACTTGCCGAGGATCGCATAAGCCTCCAGGGAGACTTCATGAATTGAGGGGATCTTCTCCAGCGGAGGCCCATCCTCAGCGGCGGCGTCTGCCGCGCCATCCTCTGCGTCTTCCTCGCCTTCCTCGGCCATGGCGGCCCATTCGGCCATCATGGCTTCCTGGTCTGCGTCGTCCGAACCGCCGTCTTCGCCGGCTTCTGCCGCGGCCGCCGAAGCCGCTTCATCAGCCTCTTCGGCTTTGTTTTCTTCTTCCACGTCAGGCATCGCTCATTCCATGCCGGTTGATCACGGGCGCGGCTCCGGGCCTGAGGGCAAGGGCGCTCCCATACTGCTCTCAGATATCTTTAACCATAATTGCTTAACGAATTGAGAGCAGAGCGCGATAAGACCGCAGCGACGCCTCCTCCACTGCCTATGGCGGATCTCAAAGCCCTATGGCAGGGTCGGCGGATGAGCCGTCAATCATCCCCGAGCCGCCGAAGTTCAGCGCGCCCTCGATCGCCTTTCATAACGGCCGTGACGCTCCTCGCCGCCCTGATCGCCCCGACGGCGGAGGCGCAGGACAATGGTGCCCAGATATCGGGACGCGGACCGGCGGTGATCGATTCGGCCAGCCTCGACTTTGCCGGCCGGCAGGTTGGTCTCTACGGGCTGCGGGGCGCCCCGGCCTCTCAGACCTGTACGATCGGCAGCCAGGTCTGGGCCTGCGGCCAGGAGGCGCGCTGGGCAGCGCAGAACCGGGTTGGCAATCATTGGGTTGTCTGTGTGGAGCAGGGACAAGACAGCGCTGGGCGGCCCCTGGCGGTCTGCTACCTCGGCGGCGTCGGCGGACCCGAGTTGAATGCCTGGCTGGTGGAGCAGGGCTGGGCCCTTGCCCTGCGCAACGATGGCGCTGGCGATCCCGCCCCCTACCTGGCCCAGGAAGAAGCCGCCCGTACCGCCGGCCGGGGCCTCTGGCGCGGTCGTTAGGGCACCGAAAGGTTAATAGGGAAAATAATCAAAATCGGATAGGAAAAGCATCTGGCGTAAAAATCGCTGAAAATCTGGAGCATTAATAGTTAACAGCAGAATTTAACTTAAAATCAAAACGAAAAACCACGCTATACATTAAGTAGAATGGTTAATTATTTGCATTTCAATTGATTTTCTCCGGAACCGATGCTATATTCTTTTTACTGCTTTGCCAGTACTGGGTTCAATACGGCGTTAGCGACCTGCCGTGGGACCTACCTTTAAGCCACGATAATCCTCTCGGCCCCGGGTTTTCCCGGGGCCGCTTTTCTTTGAGCCGGTTTCAAACGATCAGATCTGAAGCCGGCCAATGTCCGGCGCTGTCCGAGAAAGGTCGGGATGGCGTTCAAAGGCAGCCTCCAGCGCCAACCCCAGACGCAACAGATCCCGATCCCGTCCCTTTCGCCCGACAATCTGCAGGCCGAAGGGCAGGCCCTGGTCATCCAGCCCGCAGGGCAACACCAGGACGGGATGCCCCGAAAGTGTGAGGGCATAGGTGATCGCCAACCAGGAGATATAGGTGGCCAGGGCCTGACCTTCGATTTCCTTCGGAAACAACAGGGTCTTGTCGAAAGGCTGCACCGAGGCCGCGGGGCAGATCAGCAGATCATAGTCTTCCATGAAGGCCAGGAAGCGGTGGTAAAGCCGGGTTTGGGCTGTTTCCGCTTCGGCCACATCGGCGGCGGAAAACGTCAGACCCAGCTTCACATTGGCCGTGACGTTGGGGCCGACCAGATCCGGGGAGCGGGCGACCAGATCCTTCACGTCCCCCAGGAAGCTGACAGCGCGCAAAACCTCGAAGCAACGGTCCACATCGCCGAGGTCAGGCGCCGCCTGCGTACAATCGACAATCCCCGCCAAGGTCCGGCAGCGCGCTCGGAAGAGCTGGCGCACCGGGGTGCTGACCGGCACGCCACCCAGGTCCTCGGAGACCGCAACCCTGATACCCTCGAGCGGTGCCGCAGTGAGGCCCGCAAAATCGGCGCCGTCGCTTGGCCCGGAAAGCGGATCCCGCCGGTCTTCGCCGGCAATGGCGGACAGAAACAGCAGCAGGTCATCAAGGCTGCGCGCCATCGGCCCCTCGGTCCAGAGCGGCGACCAGCCCATCTTCTTGCGCGCCATGGGCACCACGCCGGCGGTGGCGCGATAGCCGACAACCCCGCAATAAGCCGCCGGAATGCGCAGCGAGCCACCGAGGTCGGAACCGTTCGCCAGCGGCAGCATCCCCGTCGCCAGGGCGACCGTCGATCCGCCGGAAGAACCGCCACAGGTCAGCGCCGCGTCGTAGGGATTGGCCGTGACACCGTAGACCGCATTGGTGGTGTTGGCGCCGGCGCCGAACTCCGGCGTGTTTGTCTTGGCCGCGATGATCCCACCGGCTGAGCGGATGCGCGCGACCAGGGCATCGTCGCGTACCGGAACATGCTCAGCAAAGGCGGAGGACCCAAAGGTTGTGCGCAGCTGCGCCGTCTCATTCAGATCCTTGATACCGACCGGTAGGCCAAGCAGCGGCGGTTCGGTCTCGCCCCGCAGGATCGCCGCTTCCGCTTGCCGCGCGGCGGCCTCTGCGGCTTCCCGATCTTCGGCGACGACGGCATTCACGGCCGGGTTTACCGCATCGATCCGGGCATGACAGGATGCCAGCAGTTCGACCGGTGAAATCTCCTTCGCCAGGAGCAGGCGGCGCAGCGCGACGGCGCTCTCATCGCAAAGAGAAGTCTCTGACGGCATGGGTCCCCCTTAGGCCGCTGCCCGTTCAGGCAAGTGTCGGATAGCCGAGGGAGACAGCCTGTGTTTCCATCGCCTCAATGACGGTATAATCGCCCAGCGGCCGCGTCACGACATCGGTGAGCAGGAGCGCCGCCCTGATGTCCGCAAGCGCAGGATCATCGAAGGCGCTGCGCAGACCGCCGCGCAGCCGCTGCAGATCCGCTTCCGGGATATCGCGCCGCGTGATGAAGGGCAAGGCCGGCGCCGAAGCACTGACCGCCAGACGGCGCAGCCCCACAGCCGCTTCCGGCTCCGCCTTGCACAGCAGGCCATAGGTGACGCAGTCCACCGCGCAGACGTCGGCGTCCCCTGAGGCGACCATCGCCATCGAGTTTCGGTGACTGCCGCTTTCCTCCACCGCAGCAAAGAAGCGCCCCTGCGTCGCAAGGGGCGCAATGGCGCTGCGGAGTACGTTGTAGCCGCTCTGCGATCCCGCCTCGTTGACGGCGGCACGCTTACCGCGCAGATCGGCGAGACCTTGAAAGTCCGCATCCCGGCGCACCAGGATCTCACTGTAGTAGGTACCGCCCGCGCAGCCTTCAAGGTCGTAGACCGGCGTCATCAGCAGGGTCACTTTTCCCTTGAGGCTGTGGGTCAGGGGATAGCCGCAGGTCTGGCTGAACAGCAGATCGGATGAAAGCCAGAGCGCTGCAGGCTCGTCGCTGCGCGCCAGACTGTCGGGCACATCCTTCAGTCCCTCGGCACGAAAGGCGGCAGCGAGGGCGGCCCACCAGGCATCGGTTTCCTTGCGCAGAGCGGGCAGATCGTACATCGGCAGAGAAGCGGAAAGCATCAGTCCTCGCCGCGAGCCGCTTCGGCGCCCATCACATCGTCCGGCCAGTTATAGGCGTGGCTTTTCGCATGGCATTCGACGCCGTCGCCGATCTCGTAGAAGTCGCCCTTGTCCGCCACGTAGATGTGGTGATGCAGGCTGAGGCCACTGGGCTGATCCAGCGTCCCGGCGGAGACCGAAACGTAGCCGAGGCCATCGCAGTCCCAGAACAGGGAAGAACCGCAGTACCGGCAAAAGCCGCGTCGCACGCCGGGCGAAGACTCGAACCAGGTAACGCCTTCCGGATTCTCGATTTCCAGGTCTCCGCGCCGCGCTGCGGAGAACGCCGCGAAGTTGCTGTAGGCCTTGCGGCACTGGACGCAATGGCAGGCGATCACCGGGCGCAGCGGTCCCGTGACCCGGTAGCGTACGGCTTCACACAGACAGCTTCCGGCGCTGCCATTCCAGCTATCTTTTTTGTCGGCCGTCATCGTGCGGTCCCTTTTGCTTCGTGCTCCTCCAACTCCTTCAGCAATCCAGTGAGGAGGCGGCTGACGTCGGGCGGCTGCACGACGGCACCGCGGATCAGGTTGTCAAAGTGCTGGGTCAGCGCACGGATGTGTTCGGTGGAATTGAAGACGAAGTACATGTTGCCGATGTAGGCCGCCGCTCTTGTCGGCCCGAAGATCGTGACCGGTGCCGAGTAATGCTTCAGCCCGTCAAAGAGGAACCAGCGGAAGGTCGGATAGAGTTCGTCCAGCAGCGCGATCATCCAGGAGAGCTGCAGCTTTCGGTCGGCGAGCGGCAAGGTCGACCAGATACCCTGGCCGCGCGCAAACATCTCCAGCGACTGAAGCGAGGAACAGGCCTCCAGATCGGTTTCCGGGCGGCGGCTGTACGCCAGCCGCGCCTCCGCCTGCTCCATGCGAAAGGCCGGCATCTCGCTGCCCTGCTGACGATACTCGAAACGGATCACCTCCTCGCCCTTCAGCAGGTCGGGCAGTGTCGAAGGCACATAGCGGATCTTGTAACCCACCGCCTCGGCCCGCCAGCGCGCCAGCCGCTCGTCCGCAAAGGTGGACGTGGACCCCCGGGCGATCTCCGGCGCCTCGCTCAGAATGTTGGTTCCGACCTTTTCTTCCTGAACCAAGCCAAGCAGCCAATCGGTCGATACCTGTTCGTGCTCGGCGATGGAGGCAATGGTCTCGGCCCGCGGCAAGCGGTCGTTCCCGTCGGTCAGCAACTGCGAGAGGGTCGAGCGGTCGAGGCCCGACTTGCGGGCGAATGCCGAGCGGCTGAGCCCGGAGCGCTCGATGACCTCGGTCAGGCGTTCGCGAAAGATTTCAACGGTTTGTCGACGATCCATTAAGCTTTCCGTGATTTTTCACCATTTTGGTGATATTACAAACATATTAGAGCGTAAATGCGGCATTTGTAAACATTGCAGATAAGAAACTGCGAAAAGTGCGCAGTCCCGCATTTCACCCCCTACTCCCCTTTGAGAGAATGGCTCTGGTCGTCATTCATCGGGGGATGAAGCAACTTGAGTAGTCGTTTTGTAGAGGGGCAGAAGTCTGCCCGCTTGCCTGAAAAGGTCGAAGTTCCGACACTGGCCGTCGCCTTGATCATCTACGGCGCCTTCGGTGTCGTTACTTGGTTTCATGCCGATCTTGGCTGGTGGATCCTGTTGCCGGTCGGGACCTTTCTTGTCGCCTGGCACGGATCGCTGCAGCACGAGGTGGTGCACGGCCATCCGACGCCTTGGGCCTGGCTCAACGAGGCGCTGGTGCTGCCGAGCCTCTGGCTTTGGATTCCCTTCCGCCTCTACCGCGAAAGCCATCTCGCCCACCACAACGACAACAGCCTGACCGATCCGCTGGACGATCCGGAATCCTTCTATGTCACGCCCGAGGCCTGGCAGGCCGCCGGCCCCCTCACCCGCGGCTTCCTGATTGCCCAGAACAGCCTCGCCGGCCGCCTGTTGCTGGGCCCGCTGCGCTGCCTCTGGCTGTTCTACCGCGGCGAAGGCAAGCGCCTGATGAGAGGCGATAGCTCTCATGCCAAAGCCTGGGCGCTCCACGCGCTGGGCGTCGCCCTGGTTTTGATCTGGGTGCTGGCCGTTTGCGATCTGCCGCTCTGGCAGTACCTGCTGCTGTTCGTCTATCCCGGCATCGGACTGAGCCTGTTGCGCTCCTTCCTGGAACACCGCGCCGTGCCCGTGCCCGCCGAACGCTCTGCCATCGTCGAGGCCGACCCCGTGATGTCGCTGCTGTTCCTCAACAACAATCTGCACATCGTCCATCATGCCAAGCCGGGCCTGCCCTGGTACCGCATCCCGGCGCTCTATCGACAGAACCGCGCTGTCTTCCAGGCCGCCAACGGCGGTTACGTCTTCTCCGGCTACGGCGAGATCTTTCGGCGCTATCTCTTCCGCGCCAAGGAAGCGCCGGTGCATCCGGGGGCTAACGCACAGCTCGCGGCGGAATAGTCTCAGAAGGGCAAATCCCTTCTAAGCCGCCGCAGCCGCCTTCACCAGCCGCCGTTCGCGGTAGAAGGTGTAGATGCCCATGCCGACGACGATGAGGCTGCCGGTGATGGTCCAGGCGTCGGGGACTTCGCCGAACAGCACGAGGCCCAGGACGATGGCCCAGATGAGCACCGAATAGCGGAAGGGGGAGACAAAGCTCACCTCCCCTACCCGCATGGTCATCACCGCGAAAAGATAGGCGAAGAAAAGAAACCCGGCGGCGCCGGCAAGCAACAGCAGGGAGCCGCCGCTGACCGGCTGCCAGGGCACCGTCAACGACAGGACACCGCCGACCGCGGTAATGGCGATGGACGACGTGAGTGCGACGAAGGCGGAGGGAATGCCGGGCGAAAGGCGCCGGGTCGAGAGGTCGCGCAGGACGATGAAGCCGACCGCCGCGACAGCCCAGAGTGCATAGGCGTTGAAGCCCTCGCCGCCCGGGCGCACGATGATCAGCACGCCGATGAAGCCGACACAGATGGCGGTGTAGCGCCGCCAGCCCACCTTCTCCCCCAGGAAGAGGGCCGCCGCCAGCGTCACTGCCAGCGGCAGGGCCTGGAGGATCGCCGTGGCATTGGCGATGGGCATGTTGAACAGCGCCGTCAGGAAACAGAGCGTGCCGCCGACCTCCCCCACCGCGCGGAGCACCATGATCCCGGTGTCGTGGCGCGACGGCAGATAGAACAGACCGCCGCGGTACCAGGCCATCGCCCCCACCAGCAGCGTGGCGAAAATGCCGCGCAGGAAAATGATCTGGTAAAGATCCAGATCCGCCGAGACCAGCTTGATGGTCGCGTCGTTCAGCGCAAAGCCCGCCATGGAGATGGACATGAAAAGGGCGCCGCGGAAGTTGTCTGACGAATCGCTCATGGCCGGGGAGACTAACCGACCACAGGGGCAGACAGCTATGCTGCTTCTGCACCCCCCTCCGCCGTGCGGCGCGCGACGAAGGCGTCGAGTTCCTCTTTCACCGCCGGATCGAGCGGCGGCGGCGTGAAGTCTTCCAGGACCGATTTGTAAAGACGGTTGGCGCGCTGGGTCGCGGTTTCGCTGCCGGCGTCCTGCCAGTTCTCAAAGTTGCGCCAGTCCGAGATGATCGGGTCGTAGAAGGCGGTCTCGTAGCGCTCAAGGGTATGGGCTGCGCCGAAGAAGTGGCCGCCGGGCCCGACCTCGCGGATCGCCTCCAGGCCGATGGCGTCCTCACTGACCTCCAGAGGCCGTATGAACTCGGCCATCATCTGCAGCATCTCCGCATCCAGCACGAACTTCTCGAAAGAGGCGCAGAGCCCCCCTTCCAGCCAGCCGGCGCCGTGCATCATGAAGTTGGCATGGCCCATCACGGCGCCCCAGATCGACATCTGGGATTCGTAGGCCGCCTGGGCGTCGACGCAGTTGGCCGCATTGGCGTTGGAGGAACGGTAGGGAACGCCGATGTGCCGGGCCAGTTGCCCGCCGGCCAGGGCGGCGCGGCTGTATTCCGGCGTGCCGAAAGCGGGCGCGCCCGACTTCATGTCGACGTTGGAGGTGAAGCCGCCGTAGATCACCGGCGCGCCGGGATTGACCATCTGCGCGAAGGCCATGCCCGCCATGGCTTCGGCATGCTGCTGGGCCAGGGCGCCGGCCACCGTCGCCGGGCTCATGGCGCCGGACAGCGTGAACGGCGTGATGATGACCACTTGGTTGCGCCGCGCCATTTCAATGACGCCCTCGATCATCGGTCCGTCGAGGCGCAGCGGCGAAGAGGTGTTGACGATGGTGAAGAGGCAGGGCTTGGCCGCCAGTTCGGCCTCCGTCATGCCGTGGCCGATG
>JANQMC010000140.1 GCA_028280305.1 Pelagibius sp.
GGTGATCTGCGGCTTCGGGCGCACCGGCAAGCAGTTCGGCGCCGATGCCTTCGATGTGGTGCCGGACATGATCACCATGGCCAAGGCGCTGACCAACGGCGTGGTCCCCATGGGTGCCGTCGCCTGCCGCGACCACATCTACGAGACGATCACCGAAGCGACGTCCGGCAACGGCATCGAGCTGTTCCACGGCTACACCTATTCCGGCTGCCCGGTGGCCTCGGCGGCGGGTCTCGCCACCCGCAACATCTTCGAAGAGGAAGACTTGGTGGGGAACGCCGCGAAGATGACCCCGAGGTTCCAGGAGGCCCTGTTCTCCCTGCGGGACATCCCGGTGGTCACCAACATTCGCGGATACGGTCTGCTCGGCGGCGTCGATCTGGCGCCGGGCGAGGCGCCGGGCGCGCGCGGCCTGCAGGCGACCCAGGACTTCTACGATGCCGGCCTTATCGTCAAGATGACCGGCGACTGCGCCCTGGTCTCGCCGCCGCTGATCTGCAACGACGATCACATCGACGAGATCTTCGGCAAGATACGCACGGTGCTGACGCGGCACTGACCGTGCGGCACTGAGTGCGAAGCACTTCAGGAGCGGGAAGGGACGGCAGCGTCCTTTCCCGCTTCGCCTTTCTGAGGGCTGGGTTCATCTTTGCGGTTCAGCAGCGCGGGCGTTGCCCGTCTGCCCGGCGGCGGTAGTCGACGATGCCGCCGCGGCCGTCGATCTGGATGGCACAGCAACGCAGCAGCGCGTCCTTGAGTTTCTGGCGGCCCCGCTGGACCCGCGATTTCATGCCTGAGACCGAGAGGCCCAAATGTCTGGCCGCTGCCGCCTGGGTCATGCCTTCGATCTCTGTAAGCATCAAAGCTTCGCCGTAACGGTCCGGCAGGCTGCGGATCAGGGGAACCAGGCAACGGGCGAGCTGATCCGAAGCGGCCGGTTCGTCGTCGCCCTCGTTTGCCGGCAGTATCGCCTCTTGGCTCTCGGCCTCCGCCAGGGCCCGGCGCTCGCTGGCGTGGCGGCGGTGGTGGTCGGCGACGGCGTTGGCCGCCACCGTGAGCGCCCAGGCGATGGGATTCCCGGCCTGCCGCAAATCCTCTTGATGCTGCACCAGACGGAGCAGGATCGCCGCCACCAGGTCGTCCACCGAGGCCGGATCGACGCGGCGGCGCACGTAGCCGCGCAGCCGGCCTTCGAAGTCGATCCAGGCTTCGGTGGTGAGGGAGAGGGACGCCGTCATGGGGGAGCGGGCCTCGCTATGCTCCGACGTTTTCCATACGCTTCGGCCCCGTGCAGCAGGTCTTGCCGAGGGAGTCGGCGGCGGTGGCGGGATTGTCGTCGGTCACACGATACCACTCCCAGCGCAGGCCGTCGGGCTCCCGCGACCAGACTTTGTCCTGGGTGGCGTGACAACAGGTGTCGTCGCGTTTCACCTCGTCGACGATCCCGGCCGCAGTCAGGCGATCCAAAGCGGTGTCGATCTGATCGGCCTCCAGCACTTCGACGCCCAGGTGGTGCAGACGTTCCTCTGCCTCCGGGTTCTCGAACAGCACCAGCTTCAGCGGCGGTTCGGCGACCACGAAGTTGGCATAGTCGCTGCGCCGCTTGTGGGGCGCGACGCCGAACAGCTTGGCGTAGTAGGCGACCGCCTGATCCATATCCCGCACGTTCAGGGCCAATTGAAGACGCATGATTTCACTCCTTTGGATGGCTGCTTTGCCCTGTTAGACGCGGTTGTCGGCAAAAGGACGCAAAATTCCCAGTGCTGTCAAAGTCATTCTTTCAAAGATCATTATAAAACAGTGCTATAAGGTGTGGCTCTAATGTCAGAAAGCAATTATTGCAGTTCTCTATAATCCACTTCCGCGATGGTTCGCGGATGCCGGGGCTTGAGCGGCCCGGGGCAGGCCCCTAAGGTATTTTCGCATAGACGGGAGGGTTTTGGAGCCGATGCGGGACTTCATCTTCCCTGTCCGCCACGACGGGGATCTCGGCTTACAGGCGCAGCTTCGCCGGCAACTGATCGACGCCATCGTCGACGGTCGGCTGTCCGGCAGCGACCCCCTGCCGTCCTGTCGCCGCCTGGCGCAGTCCCTGGGCGTCTCCCGCAACACGGTGGTGCTGGCCTATCAGGCCCTGGCCGACGAGGGTCTGCTGATCTCCCGCGAGCGGGTCGGCTACTTCGTCAACACCGACATGGTGTTCGACCAGATCGAAACCAAGAGCAGCTATCCCGAGCTCGAAGCCGGGCAGTCCGTCGACTGGTGGAACCGGCTGCGTCTGCGTCCCTCGGAACTGGTCAACGTGGAGAAGCCGCGCAACTGGCGTCGCTATCCCTATCCCTTCATCTACGGCCAGCCGGACCAGACGCTGTTTCCGGTCTCCACCTGGCGCATGTGCTCGCGCCAGGCCCTGGGGATCGAGGCCATCGAAAGCTGGACCAAGGACAACTTCAACGAAGACGATCCCCGGCTGATCGAGGAGATCCGCACCCGTGTCCTGCCGCGGCGCGGCATCAAGGCCGCCCCCTCGGAGATCCTGATCACCCTCGGCGCTCAGAATGCGCTCTACATCATTGCCGAGCTGCTCGCCGGCCCGGGCAAGACCCTGGCGGTGGAGAACCCGGGCTATGTCGACACCCGCAACATCTTCGCTCTGAACGGCACCCAGTTGCGGCCCATCCCGGTGGATCGGGAAGGGGTCGTCGTCGATCAGCGCCTGGACGGCTGCGCCTGCGTCTATGTGACGCCCAGCCACCAGTCCCCGACCACGGTGACCCTGCCGCTGGAACGGCGCATTGCGCTGCTGGAACGAGCCCAGCGCTCCGACTTCATCGTCATCGAGGACGACTACGAGGCGGAGGCCAACTTCCTCCACGCGCCGACCACAGCCCTGAAGGCCATGGACCGCTCCGGCAGGGTGGTCTACATCGGCAGTTTCTCGAAGTATCTCGGCCCGGGCCTGCGCATGGGCTATCTCGTCGCGGCCGAGGAGTTCATTCAGGAGGCGCGCATGCTGCGCCGCCTGATGCTGCGCCACCCCGCCACCAACAACCAGCGCACCATGGCCCTGTTCATCGCCGGCGGTCACTACGATGCTCTGGTGCATCGCCTGCAGCGTGACTTTCGCAGCCGTTGGGAGATCATGGGCGAGGGCCTGGCGAAGTTCCTGCCGGACTTCGCGCCGCGCCCCTCCTGCGGCGGCACCAGTTTCTGGCTGGAGGGGCCCAAGAGCCTGGATACCGACGTCCTGGCCGCCGATGCGCTGAAGGAGGGGATCGTGATCGAACCCGGCTCCCTCCACTTCCTCTCCAAGAAGCCGCCTCGGAATTTCATGCGGCTCGGCTTTTCCTCGATGGTTCCAAAGCGGATTGCGCCGGGCCTGGAGGCGCTCAGCAGACTGATCGATCGCGGGCCGGGAAAACCGGAGTAGGCGGGACTTTAGCAGACTGTTGAAAAAGCCAGCTTAGTGATTGACCTCGTGCTTCGAGACGCTGCGCTCCTCAGCATGAGGTCAATCAGTCCAATACTTTGCCTCACCCTGAGGAGCGGTTCGTAGAACCGCGTCTCGAAGGGTGTCGTGTTTCCTACAGACACATTTTCAACAGCCGGCCGGCGATCAACCGTTCATCACGCGGTCGATCTGATCCTGGTCCAGGGTATCCATGTTGCCGTTGATGATCGAGGAGGCGACGTCGACGAAGCTCTGCAGTTTGCGGGTCATGCCGGTGATGCCTTCCTGCAGCGGGCCTTCTTCACCGGCTTCGACGAGGGCTCCGATCTTCGGCAGGCCGCTGGCGATCATCCCGTTCATCTGATCGATGGTCGCATCGAAGGCCTGGCGGTAATTGGCCGGGGCATTCTCGTAGGCCATGATCGCCAGTTCGGCATCGGAGAAACAACTGTCGCGGAAATGGTCGGCATAACTCTTGGGCTGCCACTCCAGGCAGTCCTCGAAGCACTCCGGCATCGAGGCCACCATTTCGAGCAGCATGATGATTTCGTTGAAATGGTTCAGATAGTCCGTGGCCAGCAGGGTGTTCTCGTTGATGTTCTTGCCGCGAACCAGCAGGCGGTAGGTGCGGGTGAAACCGGCTGATTTGCCCTCATCGCCGCCCGCTTCCGCCGTTCCGCCCTCCGTGGCGAGGCTCTCTGTCTCTGACGCTGACATACCCTGATCCAATCCCGCGCCGACATGGGCGCCACGGACCCCAATCGTTCCTGCCTTGAGCCTGCAATTGAACCACAAATTCGGTTTATGTTTCCTTTCCGCCGAATCTTTATCGAGCAAAATCAATAATTTGAGCGCGGAAACTGAGGCGAATGGCGCAGGGATGCGCGGAGGGCTGGGGGCCCCGGAAGACCTAGAAGAAAACCTCCGCCGAGCCGTATTCGTCGATATTGGTGTAGAACAGGGTGACTTCCTCGGCCTCGCCGATGTCGGCGACGGCATGGAGCAGGGCCCAGAGGCCGACCTCGTCCTCCTCCCAGGAGACCGCGGCGTTGGGCTCGGCCGCGTGATTGCAGAAGGTTAGGGCACCGAAGGCCAGGAAGCAGTCGTGGCTGTCTCCCTTGCCGAAGGCGGCGGGGTCCGCGAAGTAGTACGCAAAGACCCCGGTCTGGTCGAGCAGGGGGCGCTCGGTGGCGGGCAGCCGCACTGCCGCGGCCCGTTCGATCAGCGTGCCTTTGGCAATCGGGCCGCTGGCCAGGACACCGCGGCCCTTGCCGGGCACCGCCCCAATTCTCACCATCGTTCCCCCCCTCGGTTGCAGAGCCAATGGTGGCACAGGCCCCGGCGAATGCAAAACCTCATGCACCCGCGCCAGCCTTGCGGGGCACCGCGGCTGCCATTAGTCTCGCCTTCCGCCGGGGCGGCGATCCCGGCAGTCCAGGCAGCAGCTTTTCATCCAACAGGGCGAGTGATCTTCGATGACCAAGGTTGCCTTCATCGGGCTTGGAGTCATGGGCTTTCCCATGGCCGGACATCTGGCGGCGGCCGGCCATGCGG
>JANQMC010000097.1 GCA_028280305.1 Pelagibius sp.
AAGCCATTCGATCATGCGGCCTCCGGCCTATCGCAATCTGCCGGCGGCGGCCGCAGCGGCCGACCTCCCCGGCGAACCCCTCTTCTAGCAGAGACCGCAGGAGCCGCCCAAACCCGAAGGTGTCAGGCGGCCTGCTTTACCGCCTCACGCGCCGCCAGCATCTCGACGCAGGCCGCGGCGGCCTCCCGCCCCTTCACCCGGAAATGCTGATGAAAGAATTGGCGGTGTTCTTCGCTTTCATGAAAGTTGTGCGGCGTAAGCACAGCGGAGAAGACCGGCAGGTCGGTTTCCATCTGCACCTGCATCAACGCCGCCACCACCGTCTCCGCGACGAACTCATGGCGATAGATGCCACCGTTGACGACAAAGGCCGATCCGACAATCGCCTGATAACGTCCGGTCTTGGCCAGATCGCGGGCCAAGAGGGGAATCTCAAAGGCCCCCGGCGCTTCAAAAACCTCGACCGCGAAGCCGCCCTGGGTCAGGCGATCCATTTCTTCAACGAAGGCGGTGTGACACTGGTCGACAATGTCCGCATGCCAGCGCGCCTTAACAAAGGCCACCAGCTTCTTTTCTTGGGTATCTTCAGAGCTCTGATTCATGGCTTTCTCCTTGTCGCATCAGAGACCAGAACCAGGGCGTCAGGAAACAGCCGCGCGCCCGGCCGTCGGCCGGGAACCGCTGCTCCATTCTCTTTCATCCGGACTGTTACCGTCGGCTTCGGAATTGCACCGAATCTGCTGACCTCCCGACCTTCCGACAGAAGGCCCGGGAGCGCTCGCGGGCTTTGGGCCATAACAAGGGCCCTTACCGCCGGTGGGGACTTCCACCCCGCCCCGAGAACGGACCCCACCAGAGGCAGGGCTGAAGCATCATTTAGCGCAGCACCGCCGGCTTGTCGATGGGGTGACGGCGGATGAATTCCCTCAGCGGCCTTCCGAGGCTGGCATCGAAAGGCGTTTCGGCCCTATGCTTGGTACAGCCAATCGAGAAAGGGTCGGCAGATGGACGAAGCCGCACAGGATGCCATCGTCAGGGAATTGCTGGACGGCAAGGGTTATGTCGTTCTGCCACAAGTCTTTTCTCCGGCGGAGATCAGGCAGGCCCGCGATCTCATCATGCGGTTTTCCGACCAGGATACCGCAAAGGCAACCCATTTCCAGGGCGCCAATGCCGAGAAACTGCATCTGCAGCGCCGGGTGTGGAACCTGCTGAACAAGGGTCAGATCTTCGTCGACATGGTGCAGCGCGAGCCCATCGTTTCCATCATGAAGCGGTTTCTCGGGACCGAGTTCATTCTTGGGTCGATCGCCGCCAACCGCCTGCTGCCCGGCGGACCGGGGCAGGAACTCCACATCGATTATCCCTACTGGGATATGTACAAGCGCGAGAGCTTTCCCAGCGGCATCAACCCGAGCTTCCCGCTGAACGCCCAGGTCTCGATCCAGTTGGACGACTTTACCGAGGAGAACGGCGCCACGGCCATCGTCCCGGGCAGCCAGAAGCTCGCCCGCTATCCTTCCGATGCCGACCGGGCACAGGCAAAGCCGGATCGTCTGATCGGCAAGGCCGGGGATGCCGCCATCTTCTTCGGGATGGCCTGGCACGCCGCCATGCCCAACGAGAGCAAGGGGGACCGCACGGCGATCCTGATTCAGTACCTGCCGAAGTTCGTGAAGCCGATGGAGGATCAGGTGCGCGGCCTCGATCCCGAAGTCCTGGCCGCGGCATCGCCCCTGCTGCGCCAGCTTGTCGGCCTCGACTATCCTTATCCGCAGATCCTCGATGAAGCCGAGGCCGGAAACGCCGAAGGCCGGGTTGCCTGACCGAGTGAAGCGGAGGCGATCCAGAAGCCTGGACAGACCCTGAAAAGCCCGGCAGTCTCCCGGCCATGCCCGATACGACCTCGAAATCTCATACGACCGATTCCGACCCCCTGCGTGCCCGTGGCGGCTTCGCCGATCTGGTCGGCTATGAGCTGACGCTTTGGGAACCGGACCTGGCGCAGGTCTCCCTTCTTGTTGAGCCGCAGCACCTCAACCGCAGCGGCGTCATGCACGGCGGCATGCTGAGCACGCTGATCGACACGGCTTGCGGTTACTGCGGCTGCTACGCGGCGCCGGAGGAAACGCCCCGGCGTGCCTTCACGCTTTCACTGACCTGCAGTTTCATCGGTGCGGCCAAGGCCGGCCGGAAACTTGTTGCAACCGGGCGCCGCAGCGGTGGCGGCAAGAGCATCTTCTTTGCCGATTGCACAGTCATGGACGACGAAGGCCGACTGATCGGCAGCGGTCAGGGCAGCTTCAAGTACATCACCCTGCGCTAGACCCGTTAGCTGTCAGGCGGAGAGCTATGATATCCAAGAGAGCAGAGTCACCACGGCGATGAATCCGACAAGCGCCAGGGCACGGCCCAGCAGTTGTTCCTCGCCTTCCTCGATCATCATCCGCTGGCCCTCACCGAAAGTCCCGGCGCGCTGACGCAGGCGCAGCCAGTGTCGGGCCAGCCAATTCTCGGTGTGGAAGTCGATGCCGCCGCCGGCCATCACGCATAAACCATCGGCAGTTCTGCCTCTCTACGCTGCTTTCAACAGGGACTCTGCCCTTTGCGATGCAGCGCCGCAACAGTAAGCTGGACCGGCAGCGGCAAAGGACGACCAAGAGGCAACAAGGCGGCGATGGCAAAGGCGAAAGAGGCAGACGCCGATTGCAGCGACGCCTGGCCCAGGGGGCCGGGCGTGAAACACCTGAACCTGGCGCTACAGGGCGGCGGCGCGCATGGCGCGCTGACCTGGGGCGTCCTGGACCGGCTGCTGGCGGACGACAAAATCGCTGTGGAGGGCGTCACCGGGGCCAGTGCCGGCGCGGTCAACGGCGCCGTCATGGCCTATGGCCTGAGTGTCGGGGGACGGCAGGGCGCAAGAGAGATGCTCACCGCCGTCTGGCGCAGAATCTCCGAGATCGCCGCCCTGACGCCGATGCAGCCCAGCCTCCTGGACCGCATGACCGGGCTGGGCAATATGAACTACACGCCCGGCTACTGGATGGTCGATACCCTGTCCCGCGTCTTTTCGCCCTATCAGTTCAATTTTTTCGACGTCAATCCGCTGCGCGACACGATCCACGAGTTCGTCGACTTCGAACGGCTGCGGCACTGCGAAGCGGTGAAGCTTTTCGTCTCCGCCACCAACGTGCGCCGCGGACGCATCAAGATCTTCGAACTGGCGGAGATGAGCCTGGATGCCGTCATGGCCTCGGCCTGCCTGCCCTATCTTCATAAAGCCGTGGAGATCGACGGCGAGGCCTATTGGGACGGCGGCTTCATGGGCAACCCGGCAATCTATCCCCTGATCTACGGCACCGAGTGCCGCGACGTTCTGCTGGTTCAGATCAACCCGATCAACATCGAGAAAACACCCACCTCGGCGCAGGAGATCATCGACCGGCTGAACACCATCACCTTCAACGCCGGACTGATGCGCGAGATGCGCGCCATCGATTTCGTCACCAAGCTGATTGACGGCGGCTTTGACGACGAGGGCCGTCTGAAGCGCCTGAACATGCATGTGGTGGACGCCGAAGACGTGATGCAGGACCTTGGGTTCTCTTCGAAGCTCAACGCCGACTGGGATTTTCTTTGCCACCTCCGCGATGTCGGCTACGAACGCACCGATGACTGGTTGGCGGCTCATCGAGCCGATATCGGCGCGCGCTCCACCGCTGACATCGAGACGATGTACCTCTAGGCCTGCCGCCTCACGCCTGTTCCGACCGCAGGGCCCGGCGGGGCATCAGAAAAAAGCCACAGAGGGCGCTCAGCACCGCCAGCGCGGCGCCGATGAGAGCGACGGCACGAAACGACTGCAGCATGGCGCTGCGGACCGCCGCCTCCAGTTCAGCGGCGCCGGGTCCCAGCAGGTTCATAGCCGCCAGATCGCTGCCGTAGCGCAGGTCGGGCAGGACGGCGGCCTCCGGCAGCGCCAGCAGATCGATAAGGCTGCGGTCGAAGACCACCGCCGCGACCACACCCAGACCGGCGACCGCCAGGAGCCCCGAGAGTCGCGAAACCGCATTGTTGACGCCTGAGGCAAGGCCCGACTGCTCGGCGGAGAGCGCGTTCATCACGACGGTGGAAAGCGGCGCGACCGTCACCGCCATGCCGAGCCCCAGAACCAGCATCGCCGGGACTACGGAGAGCCAAAAGGGCGCCCCCGGCTCCGGCGGTATGAACAGCAGAAAGCCGATGGCGGCGATCAGCGGGCCAATCGTCAACGGCAGGCGCGCGCCGAAGCGGTCGAGCAGGCCGCCGGCCCAGCGCGACATGAAGGCCATCACAAGGGTGAACGGCAGAAAAGCCGCCCCTGCCAGGGTCGCCGAATAGCCGTGCGCCTCGATCATCGTGATGGGCAGGAAGAACAACACCCCCGAAAGCGCGAAGTAGAGAAACAACGTCAGCAGGTTGGCCCCGCTGAAAGCCATCGAGCGAAACAGGGCCAAAGGCAGCATCGGATCGTTGCTGCGCGCCTCCACCCAGAGAAACACCAACAGCACCGCCAGTCCGCCAAGGCCGATGAGCAACAGCATCCTCTGGGGCAGCGATCCCCCCTCGCCCAGGCCGGTCAGGCTGTATGTCAGCGCTGCGAGCGCCAGAACCGCCAGAACCGCACCGGCCCAGTCCATGAGGCGGCCTGCCGTGGCGTCCCGCGATTCCGGGACCCGCCAGAAGGACAGCCCCAGGGTCAGCGCCGCGACCGGCAGGTTGATCAGGAAAACAAGGCGCCAGGAGCCGAGATCGACAAGCCAGCCGCCGAGGATCGGCCCCAGGGCTGCGGCAATGGCGGAGAACCCGGCCCAGGTGCCGATGGCCCGGCCACGCTCGGATTCCGGAAAGGCGGCGGAGATGATCGCCAGACTGTTCGGCACCAGAAAGGCGGCGCCCAGGCCTTGCAGGGCCCGCGCCGCGACCAGTTGCTGCGCCGTCTCCGCCAGTCCGCACCAGAGGGAGGCCAGCGCGAAGATCGCGACCCCTGTGTTGAAGACCCGCCGCCGGCCATAGAGGTCGCCCGCCGCCCCCCCGATCAGCAGCAAGGCCGCCAGCAGCAGGGCGTAGGCATTCACAACCCACTGCATCAGATTGAGCGAACCGCCGAACTCGCTGCCGATCACCGGCAGTGCCACCGTCACGACGGTACCGTCGATGAATGCCAGGCTTGAGCCGAGGATGGTCACCAGCAAGACGACCGGGCGGGCGTTGCGGCGGCAGGGGGTCGGATCACCACCGCCCAGAATGACGCCTTCATCGCATGGAAATGTTCTCATCCAGTCGCCCCACCCAGAGCTGCGCCATCACCCGGTTTCCGGCGGGCAGACCAGCCATGCAGACTGTCCGCTGGCTTTGTCGGAAGACATATACCATCTTAGGTCTACAACATCATGATGGCAGTCGCCTGCGCCGCACCAATCTCAACCTCCGCAGCCGCTGCATTACTTACAGGCAGCTTTGGGATCTGTTCCGCCCAGGGACAAGCGGCAAAGCTGTGACTAGTTGTTTTGGTTAGAGGATTCATGAGCGAGACGCTGCAGGCCCCCGGCGATCACGACCAAGGCGGCAAGAGCGGCCCGGTTTCCCACGAAACGACGGCTGCCGTTCCCCGGCGCCGTCCGTCGCTGGCGATCCTCATTGCGGTTACCGCCCTGGGTCCCATGGCCTTGAACATCTTCATGCCTTCCATGCCGGGGATGCAGGCGGTGTTCAACACCGACATGGCGACGATCCAGTTCACGCTCTCGCTCTATCTCTTCGGCGTCGCCGTCTCCCAACTCTTCCTGGGTCCGCTGTCCGACCGTTTCGGACGCCGTCCCGTGCTGCTCTGGGGCATGCTGCTGTTTCTCGTCGGTACCCTGCTCTGCGCCTTTGCCGGTACCATCGGCGAGTTGATCGTCGGGCGGATCGTCCAGGCGGTCGGCGGCTGCGCCGGCCTGGTTCTGGGACGCGCCATCGTGCGCGACACCCACAGCCGCGAGGAATCCGCCAGCATGATCGGCTATATCACCATGGCCATGGTGGTGGCCCCGATGATGGCCCCGCTGCTGGGCGGTATCATCGACGACCTCTTCGGCTGGCAGGCTTCTTTCTTCCTGCTGTTTGCGGTGGGCGCGGTGGTGGTGCTGCTGGCCTGGCGGTTTCTCATCGAGACCCACACGGACCGCTCCGCGGTCGCCGGCCCGGCCAGCATGCTCCGAGGCTTCGGCACCTTGCTGAAGGATACGGCCTTTGCCGGCTATGCCATCAACATCGCCTTCACCACGGCGGTGTTCTTCGCCTTTCTGGCCGGGGCCCCCTTCATCATGATCGAGATCATGGGCCGTCCGCCCAGCGAGTACGGGATCTATTTCGTCCTCAACGGGGCGAGCTACATGGCCGGGAACTTTCTTTCCGGCGTGCTGTCGACCCGTGTCGGCCCGGAACGCATGGTCTTTTCCGGCAGCTTGATCGCCTTGGTGGGCGTCGCCCTGCTGACCGGCCTGGCCCTGTCGGGCGAGATGATCCCGATCATGCTCTTCGGCCCCGTGATGCTGGTCGGCCTCGCCAACGGCCTCAGCCTGCCCAACGCCACGGCAAGCGCCATCTCGATACGCCCGGATCTGGCCGGCACGGCCTCGGGCCTGACCGGCTTTCTGCAGATGATGGTCGGTGCTCTTGCCTCCTTTGTCGTGGGGCAGGTGCAAACCGATTCGGCCCTGCCGATGGTGATGGTCATGACCGCCGCCGCGGTGATCGCCTTTCTCGGCTATCTGGTGGCCCGCACCGCCCTGGCCCTGCGCCCCGCTGCCGAGGGCCTGTCGCCGGGCGGCGACTGACCGGGTTACGGATAGGAGAACGAAAGACCGCCGGCGCTTTTGTCCGAATCGAGAAGACGCGATAAACAAGGCTGCCGATCACCCTGGGGGAACAAGGTATGCTTTCGGGCTCTACGAACGATCAACAGGCCATGGCTGAGGTCACCGCCAGCATCCTGCTGGAGATTGAGGCGGTGCTGTTCCGGCCCAACGACCCTTTCACTCTGACCTCGGGCCGGGCAAGCCCGGTCTACGTCGACTGCCGGAAAATCATCTCTTTTCCCAGGGCCCGGGCCCAACTGATGGACTTTGCCTGTGAACTGATTCAGCGCTCGGTGGGCTATGAATCGATCGACTGCATCGCAGGCGGAGAAACCGCCGGCATCCCCTTCGCCGCCTGGATCGCCGAGCGTCTCGGCCTGCCGATGCTCTACATTCGCAAAAAGCCTAAAGGCTTCGGCCGCAACGCTCAGATCGAAGGTCACCTGCCTGAAGGCAGCCGCGTGCTTCTGGTCGAGGACCTTGCCACCGACGGCGGATCGAAACTGAATTTCGTTGACGCCATCCGCCAAGCCGAGGCCAAGATCGCGCACACCTTCGTCATCTTCCATTACGGGATTTTTCCCGAGGGGGTCGCCACGCTGGCCGAACGCGGTGTCACGCTGCATGCCCTGGCAACCTGGTGGGACGCGCTGGGCGTCGCCGAACGCAGCGGGTACCTGGCCGAAGCCGAGGTCGCCGCGGTCCGCCGCTTTCTCCAGGACCCCGAAACCTGGTCCCCCGACAAGCCGGCAGACGGGAATTGAGCTTCGACACTCGCCGATGCCGTGTTGATTCGGCGCAAAAATTCCCCGGGGCAGCCGCGAAGGCGCGAAATTAACCATACGATAATCTATTTTTTGTGAATCGGAGGTAGGGGCGCTTCTTTTCCTCCGCAAAATCGGTACACTCCTCTCCAAGTTCTGGGGACGGTGTGAATGGACAGGCAAAAGCCGGAAAACGACATCATCGATCGTGTGGTGTCGGACTTGGAAAACGCGACCGAGGGCAGCCAGGAACTGGACTGCATGATCAGCTACGCCCTGGAACTGGCGCGGGGCGAGTTCGATCAGGTGATGATGGAACTGCTGGTCAAAGAAGGTTTCTCCTGGAACGTCATTTCAGAGATTTGGGGCGGCAAGGTTCCGCCCTATACCCAGTCGCTGGACTGCGGCATCGCCGGTGAGAACATCGCGTTTGCCATGCGCTCCGACAAACGTCGCCAGTGGGCTGCCGTCCACAAGGGACCCGCTGGCGAAGAGGTCCTGGCCTGGGCCAAGACGGAGGTTCTGGCAAGGCGGCTTGCGGCGCTGAAAGGCAGTGTCGCCTTGGGCCGCAGTGAACGCGAGAAGACGGACGGCAAGGACGCTGAAGACGGCGAGTCTCTTGACGACGACGGCGATTCCGAACACCTGAGAATGGTATCGAGCGGCAACCACGCAACTGCCGGCCATGCGACCGCCGGCCACGGGGTCGCGGGAGCGGCACGGGAAGGCGAAAGCTGGACCGTACTGTTCTGAGTCCCGGACTGTTCTGAAACCAAGTCGGGATTTCAGGTCACAGCCTCTCAAAAAAACACCGCCGATTGCATTTTCGGCCTCACTAAAACCACGCAACAGGATGATCTGATCTTCGCTCTGTGGTAGCCTCGTCGGAATGGAGGGGGCGATCGTCGAGCAAGGGGAAGAGGTCGGGAGCGAGCCGATACAGGCTGGCGGACCCTACGTCGTTGTTGTGGGCAGCGAGAAGGGCGGAACCGGCAAGTCGACCACCGCAATTCACTTGAGCGTTGCCTTGATGAAGATCGGCTTCGCGGTGGGTACGATTGACCTCGATGCGCGCCAGGGAACCTTTACCGCCTTCTATACAAATCGCGAGAACTACGCGCGGCGTGGTGGCCAGACCCTGGAGTTGCCCCGTCACCGCGTGGTCGAACGCTCCGGCGCCGACAGCATCGAGGCGGCGAAGGCGGAGGAAGAACAGAACCTGCAAGAGGCCCTTCGGGATCTCGACGACTGCGACTTCGTCGTCATCGACACCCCCGGCAGCGCGTCCTCGCTGTGCCGGCTCGGTCACCGCTATGCCGATACCCTGGTGACACCGCTGAACGACAGCCTGCTGGACATCGAGGTTCTGGCGCGGATCAATCCGGAGCGCCGGGAGGTCGAGGCGCCGAGCGTCTACAGCCAGTTGGTCTGGGAACAGAACAATCAGCGTGTGGTGATGGGGCGCCCGCCGATCGATTGGGTCGTGTTGCGTAACCGCCTCGCTCATATCGAAGCGCGAAACATGCGTGAGATCAGCAATCTTCTGACGGTCTTGTCGAAACGCATCGGTTTTCGCATCGCCCCCGGCGTCAGCGAAAGAGTGGTGTTCCGGGAGTTGTTCCTGAGCGGCCTGACGGCCCTGGACCTTTCGGACGATCAGCCGAACAGCAGCCATGCCTCGGCGCGGCGTGAGATCAAGGACGTTCTGGAAGCAATCGGTCTGTTCGAGGTGGCCCCGGCATAAGCGGCGCCCGGGACAGCCGATCCTGACTGATCAGTCGGGGTTCTCAGCCTGCTGGGTCGAGGACAGACCCGGCGCCGCCAGGGGCTGGACCGCGTTTACCCCGGAGGGGTTGGGGACCGCGTCATCGCCGGCCCGCACGACCACCAGACAGCTCTGGCCACGCAATTCAAGCTGACGGCAGAGTTCCCTGGCATCGGCCAGATCGGCGATCGGTCCCGAGCGCAGGCGATAGAAAACGCCCGCCCCGTCTATGCTGGCCTCCTGCACCTGCAGGCCGAGAGCACCCAGCAGAACCGGATAGACATCAACCAAGCGGACACGTTCACGTTCCGCCGCAGCGCTTTGCCGCACCGAGGCGATCTGGATCTGATAGCCGCCGTCAGGTGAGATCCGGACCCCAAGAGATGCCGCCTTCGCATCACCAGCGGCGGGCTTCAGCCGCGGCAAGGGCAAAGCCGTATCCTGCCCCAGGGCCGCGAGTTTCTCTTCAAATAAAGAGGGCGAACGCTCACTGCGCGGCGCCAGCGGGCCGCTCTCCGGCAGATCGCTTTTTATGGCCCCGGCCGGCGCCTCATTCGCGGCGGGGATCGCAACCTTGCCGCGTTCGGTCTTGGGAACCAGGCTGAAGTCGTTGGCGCCGGGAATGAGAGACGCATCGGGCAGAATGACCCACTCGCCGTTCAGGTCCGCCTGCACCGAACCGATGGGCTCTCCGTTGTTCAGCAGGATCCACTCGCTGAAAGGCTCCGCACGACCCGCAATGATCGACTGGCCATTGGGTTCGATTCGAATGACGTCGAAGGAAGGCTCGGGCTGAGGCAACTGCCCGCCAAGAGTACTGTTGCCGTCAGCCAAGGCGGCAGGCTGCGTAACCGGACCGGCGGCCGTCTGGACAACCTCTGCATCGACCTCTGCGTTGGCGGCCGCTGCATCGCCAGCCTCTCTTGGCGCCGTGCTTTGGAGCGCGGCATCTGCCGCCTCTGTGGAATCGGGACTTGGCTCGACCGTTGCCAGTTCCGGCTCGCTTGTCTCCTTTGGCCAAAGCGCATAACCCGCCAGTCCGAGCCCCACCCCCAGGGCGATGACCGCCGCCATACGCCAGGGCGAACCGACAAGACCTGCGCTGCGTTTCGCCGCCAGGACTGCCCGGCTGCCTGCAGCCGCGTCGGGCATTTCGCGATCCTTGGGGCCTGCCAGGGTATCGACGGATTGCCGTACGGCAGGCGCCGCCGCGGCGGTGGCGCGCTCTCCATCCTGAGACTCGACCGGAAGAGACGCTGCGCTTCCCGCAGTCCGGATGGTTGTCCCTGAGGCTTCTTTCTGTCCGGCCAACACCGCAGAAGCCGGATCATCACTAAGCACGGACGACGACGAAGCAGTCGCCGCTTCGGCCGACCACTCATCCCTCGGCGCAGCGTCTGCCTGCATATCCTCCGAGGCAACGTCGGCCTCGGGCGATGCGGCCTCGGGCAATGCGGCCTCGACACCTTCGGCCTGGACGTCCGGCACAGTACCCCCATCGTCCGATTCGGTCTCACTCGGCGGGGTCTCATTTGCCGGAGCAGGCAAGGACGCGGCGATGGCCTGGCTTTCGTCTTCCCCAACAACCGGCAACGCCTCCCGTTCCTCCAGCGGAACGGCTTCGACCGCTTCATCTTCGGTTTGCACAGCGACAACAATCGCGTCTGCGACCGCTGTCTCTTCGGCAGGAACCTCTTGCGCCTTTTCGTCTTCAGCCGCAGCGGCTACGGCGGGGGTCTCAGTTTCGAGACTTTCGCGATCGGAAGCCGGGATTTCAGCGCTGTCGTCCGCATGGGGCGTTGACCCGCTGCCGCCGAAGGCCAGCGGCCGGTGGGCCATCAGGCTGGCGGCTGGATCGGGATGATCGTCTTCGCCGAGGGCAGGGTCGGCGAGAGCATGATCGGCAGTGGCGAACGCCTCTGCCGGCGCTGCCGGCACAGCTTCTGCTTCTGAGGTTTGGGCATCGACAAAGGCAAGCAGAGGCAGTTCCTGTTCGACCTCGGGAAGCCTCGCCTTCTTCCGCTGGGCGGACTCGCCGCCGCGCTCCTTTGAACGCGCCTTTCGCGTCGACGCCTTCGCGCCCGTCCCCTCTTCCAGTTCGGCGATTACCAAATCGGCCGGGGATGCAGCGCCCTTGCGCGCGAAGAGGGCGCTCGTCAGCGAAGCCGCCTTGGCCTGGGTCATCTCAGGCTCTGCCCTCAACCTTGATCTGATTGTTCCGGGCCGCCTTTGCGACACTGGCCGGAATCATGGGCACAGGCCTTCGCCGCCGCCCGCCTGAGAGCCGAAGTTCAAGGTAGTCCCATAGCGCCTCGATCTCTTTGGCAGAGCGCGACTCGCCCGGTAATTCCATGACCGTGCGGCCATCGATCATCGAGGCGGCGAAATCCACGCGCTGGTGGATGATGGAGGGCGCGAGAGGGCCGTGTTGAGACAGCAGGGAAACCGCTTCGGCAGTGATCTTGGCCCTCGGCGCCGCCCCGTTGACCACGAAGACCAGGGGTTTGCCGAGATGCTCAACCAGTTCCATGGTCGCGCCGATGGAACGCAGATCATGAGGACTGGGACGGGTGGGTATCACCACCAGATCAGCCACACGGATCACATCGGCAATCGTGCCGGTCAGCGCCGGCGGCGTGTCGATCACCAACAGCTCCATGCCGTGAGCCGCCAACTCTCTGATATCTGCCGCGAGGCGCGGCACGGCGGTCTGAATAAAGAATGGGTTGGGTGCGGCCCTTTCGTTCCACCAGTCCGCGAGGCTGCCCTGGGGATCGACATCGATCAATCCCACCGGGCCGTTCCCGCTTAATTCAGCCTGGACCGCCAGATGACCGGCAATCGTTGTCTTTCCGGAACCGCCCTTTTGAGACGCAACAACAACAACCTTCAAACCGCCTGCTCCCCCAAAACTGACAAGAGCCAAGTCCTGCTGGCGCTTCATTGCCCGACGCAACGCCAACGGCTCCGATCACCTCAGATACGAAAGACTATGCCTCCGTACCTACCAGCGAAAGTTAATTATTGATTAATATATACTATATGTAGCGGTTGATTGGAAGTTCGACATATCGCTGTTTTGGTGAAAAGCGATTGTCGCAGGCACGCGAACGATGCATTTCGCCTCGCAAGGGGTCCTCCGCCGGCCTTGGTGTCTCGATTCCCGGCCCACAGAACGCTCTGGCGCAGTCACAGCAAGTATTACCTGTAAAATCAATTGATCTTCAATAAAATTACTCGAATATTTGGTGATAATTTGCGTAAAATTTTAGACAAATAAGTATAAATTGGGTTTTTATTTAAATGTTTACTTAAACACCTCGATGTATTATATGTGTATGGCAGAGTAACTGCCTGAACTGTAGGAGGTTCAAATGCAGATCCAACCAGCACCGGTGCCGCTGGCCAATACCGGTTCGGTTCAGTCGACGGCGGCGCCCGAGGCGCCTGCTGCCGCCAAACCGGATTCGGCAAGGCCTGTGGAGTCGGCACAGAAGGATCCTTCTCCGAGGTTCCCCTATCCGGATCCCGACCGAGGCCAGAGGGTCAATATCGAAGCCTGATCTTCTACCCTTACGCGTCGAATATCCGGGGGGAACCATGACGGTAAATTAGGAAGCTCCGAGAGAGGCCCAAAAGGGCTTTTTTCGGAGCTTCCGCCGTTTTCCGGTTCAGGGCCAGGCCGGCAGAAGCAGGGGCGGCCACAGGAAGATCACTTGTGGATCTTTCGGCAAAGTCCATATACAGCTTGTAGAATTGCGAACAATGGAGTCGCCGGCGCCTTGCGCCCTTCCTCCCCGACCTCCACAGAGCGGTTGAGAGAGGGGTACGGCCGACTCCGGTATGGTTAACTTTACTGGGCCGCAAATGCCGATAAATCAGGGGAAAACATCCCTGCGCCGCAACATACGTTTTCTGGGCCGCTGGTTGCGGAACCCAAAAGCCGTTGGCGCGGTCGTGCCCAGCGGCAAGAGCCTGGCCGCCGCCATGGTTGCGGAGATCGACCGTGATGGCGAAGGCGCGGTTATCGAACTCGGCGGCGGGACCGGTAACATCACGGCAGCCCTCCGGACCGCCGGTTTTACGCCCGGCGACATCACGGTGATCGAACGGGATCCATCTTTCTATCGGGTGATCGCAGAGCGTTTCCCCGATGTCCGGGTTCTTCAGGGCGATGCCGCAAATCTGCGCAGCCTCTTGAAGGCCGCCGGCATCGGCAAGGTGAAGGGGATCGTCTCAAGCCTGCCGCTGCTGTCGATCCCAGATCGCATCTGCCTGCAGATCGTTTCCGAGGCGATGGCGGTGCTCGGCGAGGAAGGCGCGCTGGTCCAATTCACTTATGGTCCCGCCTCCCCCGTTTCGCGGCGCATCGTCTCCCGCCTGGGCCTGAAGGCGCAGCGCGCCAGCTGGGTGATGGACAATATTCCGCCGGCTGCCGTCTGGCGTTACAGTCGTCAGGGCATTGCTTCGACAAAGACCGAGGCTAGGGCAGAACCGCTTACCGCAGAGCGGCTGCAGAAGCGCAGCGCCTAAGCCCACAACATCAAAACCTGGGCCCTCTGCACCGAGCCGCGCGGCCCGCGACCAAGCGCCGGCAAACAGACACATATAACTAGAGCAGTCTCCGGCTAAAGCAGTCTCTGGCGCCTCTGCTCCGTCGTCCGGATCATGTTTCGCAGCCGGGGTTGGATTTCTTCCCGCCAGCGGCGTCCGTTGAACACACCATAATGCCCGACGTCCTTCTGCACATAGTGGTGCCTGTCGTCCTGCGGAATGTTGCGACAAAGGTCGTGAGCCGCCTCGGTCTGGCCGAGACCGCAGATGTCATCCAGTTCGCCCTCGATCGTCATCAGCGCCGTGTTGCGTATCTCACCGCAATCCACCAACTCTCCGCGATGGCGCATCTTGCCTTCCGGCAGGGCGTGGTCCTGAAAAACCGTCTTGATGGTCTGAAGGTAGAACTCGGCGGTCAGATCCATGACCGAGCGGTACTCCTCGTAGAAGCGCTGATGCTGTTCGACAGAATCGCAATCACCTTCGATCAGATGACGGAAAAGGTCGGCATGGGCATCCATGTGCCGCTCCAGATTCATGGTCATAAATCCGGTCAGCTGCAGAAAACCCGGATAGACCGGCCGCAAGGCGCCGGGATGCGGAAAAGGCACGGTCGAAATGACCGAGTGTTCGAACCAGGACAGCGGCTTTGACGCCGCGAGATCGTTGACCGCGGTCGGATTACGCCGGGTGTCGATCGGTCCGCCGATCAGCGTCATGGAAGCCGGCTGGACGGGGTCGCCCTGGGCCGCCATTACCGCCGCCGCCGCCAGGACGGGAACCGACGGTTGGCAGACCGCAATCACATGCGTATCCGGTCCGATAAAGCGAATGAATTCGGCAACGTAGTCGATGAAGTCGTCCAAATCGAAGCGGCCGTAAGCCAGCGGCATCAGCCTGGCGTCACGCCAGTCGGTGACGAAAACCTCATGCTCGGGAATCATCGCCTTCACGGTTCCGCGCAGCAGGGTCGCGTAGTGGCCGGACAGCGGAGCGACGATCAAGACCTTCGGGTCTTTCCGTCCCGCGGTCGCCTCGGCATCGCGTTTGAAATGCAGCAGATCGCAGAACAGCTTGCCGTAAACCAGCTTCGGTTCGACCGCCACCGCCTGCCCATCGATCTCAACCGCGTCGATAGACCATTCAGGTTTGCGATAGCGTCGGGTCACATTCTCAAAGACTTCGCAGGCGGCAGCCACCGCCTTTCCGACCGGCGTGTAGGCAACCGGATTAAGGGCGCTGCGATAAAGCCGGCGCATGGCATCCGACTGAATTCGCAAAGGCTGTACCGCTGCGTGGGTCAACTCATAAGCGTGATAAAGCAAAACCTAATGGCCTCCAGAGTCTCCGTGCCGCCTTGCGGCACTCTCCCTCCTGGCGCTGTCCTTGTTGGTTGGCATTCGGCGTTTCGGGCCAAACGGCATTGCAGGATCATGACAGCCTGATCACGATGCGCCCGAACGCTATCACTCCGGCCCGCGCCGCGCGAAGCGAAAAGTCTCCCGTTCCGGCCCGCAGCAAGCCTCGAAAAGCCTTGACGCAAGTCAATGCGCCACAAAGTCCGCAATCCTAGGGTGAAATCGCTAACAAACGACTTTCTAAGGCAGAGGTAGCATCATGGCCGGCGTCATCGAATCCTTGCGCAGCGATCATTCGCGGCTAACCAAGTTGCTCGACGCGCTAGAGCGCCAGTTGGCGCGCTTCGAAGAGGGCGAAGCGGTCGACTTCGAGATTCTGGACGGTATTCTTTACTACTGTCTTTCCTACCCCGATCTTCACCATCACCCCTTGGAAGATCTGATGTTCGACCGGTTGCGGGCACGCGATCCGGAAGCACTCGGCGGCCTCAAAGATCTGCGCGAAGAGCACAACGAACTCGCCAGTGTGACCAGGCGATTCGCCGCCGCAATCCGCACCGTGGAGCAAGACATCGCTGTGGAGCGCGAAGCCGTCAAGAAAGTCGCCCAGGATTTCCTGAACGCCTATCGGCATCACATCATGATGGAGGAGAAGCACTTTTTCCCGGCCGCCCAACGCTGCCTGAAACGCGAAGACTGGGATGCGATCGCCAATCAATTGAAGCCGATGAAAGACCCGCTCTTCGAAATGCGCGAAGATGAACGGTTCGCAGCCCTCTACAAAGATATCATGGACTGGGACCGGGCCCTGACCGCCTGAGCTTACCCCGGAAATCCGTCCTAGGCATTGCGGCCCAGACGCAACAGCTTGGCCAAGGGCCAAAAGGTTCCAAATCGCCCGAACATGCTCTAGTCTTTCCTGATCAGCGCTGTGATCCGCCGACTGCCCACAAACCCCAAGGGGTCGTGGAAGTCGCGGACAGCGTTCGGGGAAGCATAGGGGAGCTTGTCGTGTTGCTGCGGACCTTCAAGTCGGGCTGGCGCAGCCTCTACATCTGTTTGCCGCTGATCTGCCTTGCCTTGCCGACCGGCACGCCGGCCTGGGCCAGCGACAACAAAGTCACCATCGGGACCGGCAGCCGGGCGGGCGTCTACTTTCAGGTTGGCCGCGCCATTTGCCGGCTGGTCAATCAGACCCAGGCCGACCACGGCATTGCCTGCGATGCACCCTCGACAGCCGGATCAATATCAAACCTGCAGGCCTTGCGCAGCGGTCAGCTGCAACTGGCTGTGGCACAGTCTGACTGGCAATACCATGCGGTCCAGGGAACCAGCCGCTTCACCGCCGCTAAACCCGATCCGGATCTGCGCGCGGTATTCTCAGTGCACGGCGAGCCCTTTACGCTTGTGGCACGACGGGACTCCGGAATCCGGCACCTCCGCGATCTGGAGGGCCGAAGGGTCAACATCGGCAATCCCGGCTCTGGCCAACGCGGCACCATGGAAGTGGTCATGGAGGCGATGGGCTGGAACAAGAGGTCGTTCAGCCTGACCGATGAACTACCCGCAAGCCAACAGTCTCTTGCACTTTGCCATGATCGGGTTCAGGCAATGGTCTATACCGTGGGCCACCCCAATGATTCCGTCGCACAGGCGGTGAGGCTCTGCGACGCGATGATTGCAGAGGTCTCCGGCAAGGAAATCGAAAAGCTCATTGCCGAGCGCCCCTATTACGCTTTCACCTCGATCCCCGGCGGGCTTTACTCCGGCAACGTGGACGATGTACGGACCTTCGGGGTCAAAGCCACCGTCGTCACCTCCAGTAAGGTCGACGCCGAAACGGTCTACGCCATAACAAGGGCTGTCTTCGACAATTTCGACAGCTTCCGAAGTCTGCACCCGGCATTCACTGACCTGCAGCCTGCACTGATGGTGCGCGACGGCCTCTCGGCGCCTTTACATGAAGGCGCGTTGCGCTATTTCAAAGAGCGCGGCTGGCTCTAGACACCGATCCCCTTCGCCTTCGTCCCGGAGTCGGCTAGACTGTAGACCAGACCGCCCAGGTATGCTGGGCGGACGGACCGGGCAGGTCAAACAAGGGGTGTAGGGATGCGAAAGCTGATTCTGTCGATCATCATGGTCCTCGCGGGCTCCGCGACTGCCTCCGCGACCGAGCTGCGCATCGGCCTCTCACAGTATCCCACGACCCTGCACCCCAACATGGAGGCCTCGACTGCCAAGTCTTATGTGATGTCCATGACCCAGCGCCCGATGACGGTTTACGATCACGAGTGGCAGTTGGTCTGCATGCTTTGTGTCGAACTGCCGTCCATCGAAGCCGGCACCGCTGTGCCGGAGGATCTGCCGGAAGGCGTCGAGGGCGCCGGCGACGGCCGCGGTATCGCCCTCACCTATCGGATTCAGCCGCAGGCGACCTGGGGCGACGGGACGCCGATCACCACAGAAGACGTACTCTTCACCTGGAAAGTCGGACGGCACGAGAAATCCGGTATCGGCAATCTGGAGCTCTACCGCCGCATTCTTTCGATCGATGTGATCGACGACAAAACCTTCGTTATGCATGCCGACCGTGTTTCGTTTGAGTATGCGGCCATCAACGACTTCAAGCTGCTGCCGGCCCATATCGAAGGACCAATCTTCGATGCGGCGCCGGACGACTACAAGAACCGCACCGCCTTCGACAGCGATCCGACCAATCCGGGCCTCGCCTTCGGACCTTACCGCATTGTCGAAGCTGTGCCCGGGTCACGCATCGTCCTGGAGCGCAATGAGTCCTGGTGGGGGAAAAATCCGGTCTTCGACCGCATTACCTTGCTGACGATCGAGAAGACCACCGCCCTGGAAGCCAACCTGCTGTCGGGAAACGTCGATATGATCGCCGGTGAATTGGGCCTCTCGCTCGATCAAGCCCTGGCTTTTGAGAAGCGCCACGGCGATGACTACCAGATCATCTACGAACCCGGCCTGCTTTATGAACACATCGACCTGATGCTGGAGAACCCGATCCTGCAGGACAAGAGGGTCCGCCAGGCGCTGGTCTATGCCATCGACCGCGAAGCGATCAGCCAAAGGCTCTTCGAAGGCCGCCAGCCGGTCGCCCATTCCGGCGTCTCTCCACTCGACTGGGTCTACGCCCCCGACATCAAGATGTATGACCACGATCCGGAGAAGGCCGGGGAGCTGCTGGACGCCGCCGGCTGGAGTGATATCCGCGACGGGATCCGGCACAATGCAGCAGGCGAAGCTTTGCGCCTCGAGTTCATGACCACCGCCGGCAATCGGATTCGCGAGCTCGTCCAGCAGGTACTGCAGAGTCAATGGCGGCAGGCCGGCCTCGATATCCGGGTACGCAATGAACCGGCGCGGGTTTTCTTTGGCGAAACCGTTCATCACCGCCGCTTCACCGGCCTTGCGATGTTTGCCTGGGGCAAGGGGCCGGAACATGTGCCGCGCAGCACCCTGCACTCCGAAGAGATCCCCAACGAGGCCAACGGTTGGTCCGGCCAGAATTACACCGGCTTTCGCAACACCGAAATGGACGAGTTGATCGAAGCCATCGGCGTGGAGCTCGACCGGCCGACCCGCAAAGAGATGTGGGCGCGTGTTCAACAGATCTACGCCGAGGAAGTGCCGGTCATCTCGCTTTACTGGCGCGCCAACGCCTATGTGCTGCCCAAATGGCTGAGAGGCGTGCGCCCGACCGGCCAGATGGCCACCTCATCGCTCTGGGTCGAAAACTGGACAGTCGAGGACCGCTGAGCAGGGGGCCCCGCGATGCTTGCCTACCTGGCACGCCGGCTGACGGAGTCCTTTCTGGTGCTGGCCATCATGTCGGCCCTGATCTTCGGTCTGATCGGGCTGATGCCCGGCGATCCCATCGATGTAATGATCTTCTCCGATCCCGAGATGAGCCCGGAGGATGCCGCGCGCCTGCGCGCGCTCTACGGTCTCGACCGGCCGATCACGGAACGCTATCTGACCTGGCTGGGCTCGGCGCTGCAGGGCGATTTCGGCTATTCGCGCCTCTATAACCAGCCGACGCTGGACATCCTGCTGCCGCGTCTGGGCAACACCGTCATTCTCATGGGCCTCAGTTTTGTTCTGGCGCTGGCCATCGCCCTGCCCGCCGGCATCTACGCGGCAACCCGTCCGCAAGGCCTGGTGGACCACGGCATCAACCTGCTGGCCTTCGCCGGCATATCGATCCCGCCCTTTTGGCTCGCGATCCTGCTGATCATCCTGTTCTCCGTCACTCTGGGTTGGCTGCCCGCTGGGGGTATGGGTGAAGGCCGCGATTTCTGGGCCGACCAACGCTTTCTCGTGTTGCCGGTCATCGCCCTCACCATCGCCACCATCGGCGGCGTGATCCGCTTCATGCGGGCCGCGGCGATCGAGGCGCTGCGCCAGGACTATGTGCGTACGGCCCGGGCCAAGGGACTCAGCGGCCGGCAGATCCTGACCGGCCACGTGCTGCGCAACGCAATGATACCGGTCGCCACCATTCTCGCTTTACAGATGGGCAATCTCTTTTCAGGCGCATTGATCACCGAGACCATCTTCGCCTACCTCGGCATGGGCAAGACGATTTATGATTCCGTCGTCGGCAACGACTACAACGTGGCTCTCGTCGGTCTGCTGCTGGCGACCCTGACGACCCTGCTGGCGAACCTCCTTGCGGATCTCGCTTACACCTGGCTCGATCCGAGGATTTCCTATCAATGAGCGAACAGGCGCCTCCCGTCCTCGCAGCGGACGCCGCCCTTGCAGGCGGCGCCGCGCTGACCGTCCGGCAGATATTCTGGCGGCGCTTCTTCGCTCACCGTCTGGCCGTCGTCAGTCTCGTGTTTCTTGTTCTTCTATCTTTGCTCACCGCCTCCGCATCGCTGATCGAGTCGATGCTCGGCGTCGACGGCAATCTGGTCGACCTCTTCAACACCAAGCAACCACCCTCGGCGCAGCATCCGCTCGGAACCGACGAGCTGGGGCGCGATACGCTGGTGCGGCTGCTCTACGGCGGCCAGGTCTCACTGATCGTGGGGCTGACCGCGGCAGTCGGCTCAGCCGTCATCGGCACCTTTCTCGGCATTCTCGCCGGCTACTACGGTGGACGCCTGGACAGCCTTCTGATGCGCTTCACAGACGGCGTCATCGCCCTCCCGATCCTGCCGCTGCTGATCATCCTGGCCGCCGTCGATCTCAACAAGTTGGGGCTGCCGAGCGATCTCGTGGCCTCGGAAAGCGTCTCGATCTATCGCATGGTGGCCCTGATCGTCCTGGTTGGCTGGACCACCGTCGCCCGCCTGGTGCGCGGTGCCACGCTTTCCATGAGGACGCGGGAGTTCGTGCGTGCCGCCGAAGCTCTGGGCGCTTCGGCGCCCCGCATCATGCTGGTCCACATCCTGCCCAACGTGGTCTCGCCCATCATTGTCGCCACCACGCTTTCAGTCGGCGGGATAATCCTGCTGGAATCGGTTCTGAGCTTTCTGGGCCTCGGCATTCAACCGCCGCTGCCGTCCTGGGGCAACATGCTCACCAATGCCCAGGAACTGATCTGGGGCTCGCCGGTTTTGGCTGTCTACCCCGGCTTGCTGATCTTCCTGACCGTCATCGCCTTCAACTTCCTGGGCGACGGGCTGCAGGACGCCCTGGACCCGCGCGCCATCGAAACGCGCGACTAGGCATGCTCGCCCGTTTCAGTCTGCCGTTAGCTGCCGGCTACGGACTGCGGTTGCTTTTTGGGCTGACTCTTTGGCCGACCTCGGACCTGCTCGACACGGTCGGCCGGAAAGACAAGGCGGACCTTGGTTCCCTTGCCGATATCACTCACAATCTCGAGACTGGCCTGATGCAGCTCGGCCAAACCCTTGACCAGAGACAACCCCAATCCGACACCGGAATTGTTGGTGGTCAAGGTAGAGCGGACCTGGGAAAAAGGTTCGGTGATGCGCTGGATGTCGTCAGGCGCAATGCCAATGCCGTTGTCCATCACTTCGAGTATCAGATCGCCGGAACTCCGCAGCAACTGGGCACTGCAACTGATCTTTCCCTTGTCACCCACAAACTTCATTGAGTTTGCGATCAGGTTTATCAGGATCTGTTGAACGGCACTCTGGTCGGCTTTCACCCTCGGCAAGTCTTTGGCGATCTTCGCAGTCAGCTCGATGTTCTTCAGCTTGGCGCTCTGCTCGAAGAGCTTGAAGACGCGCTGCTGGCAATCCGCCAGGTTCAGGTACTCTTCTTCAAGTTCCAGTCGGCCGGACTCGATCTTTGAAAGATCGAGAATGTGGTTGATCATGCCCAGGAGATGATCCGCTGCGTTGCCGATATCCTTGCCGTACTCGGCATACTTTGCATGGCTGTGCCTGCCGAAGGTCTCCTCACCAATCATGTTGGAGAAACCGATGATCGCATTCAGCGGTGTACGCAGTTCATGGCTCATGTTTGCCAGGAAACTCGATTTGGCGAGGCTCGCCTCCTCGGCCAATTGTCGCGCTGTCGCCATCGACCGCTGGAGCCGCATTTCCGTTGCGATATTGATGTGCATCATCAGCACACCCACCTCATCGTTCGGCAGCGTTGTCCGGCGCATAACACATTTGAACCAACGCGGTTCGTCCGGCGCGTGGCAGGAGTAACGCACCTCAGCGAGCTTCGCCTGCCCATCCAGTATTTCACGCAGGCGTTCCGCAACTTCATTGGACGCGGCGTCATCGCTGTTCTCACAAGCCGTCAGATAGCTCATGCCAATGCCAAAGCTGTCATCCGTGCCGCCGTTCTGGCGCCCGAATTCCCGCCAGGCCTCATTCACCAGGGTAATCACGCCATGGCCGTCGAGAACCGCGATCTGGGCCGGCGTACTATCCAGGATCGCCCGGCGCAGTTCCATTTCCTCACCCAACTCGCGTCTGCTGCGGCGCAGTTTCGTGTTCGCCTTGGCAAGGCGGGAGACATCATGCAGCGTCAGGACGGCACCGGTGACCGCTTGCCCTTCATTGATGCAAGGGTGTACGGCAAGATCGAAATAGCTCTCAATCTGCGCTGCCCGGATCGACTTCGACTTCGGCTTGCCGCCGCGGATCACGTCCTCGACAAGGTTACGCAGGTCAGGCAGCCGAAACGACGCCTTCAGCGCCGTCAGCGGCTCCCCGATACCATGCTCGTCAATCGAGAAAACCCTTGACGCCGCCGCATTGTAGCGCTGGATCACCAGGTTCCGATCAACAACGACAACGGCGTCGGAAATGCTCTCCAGAATCGACGTCTGAAAGGAGTAGGCCTCCGTCAAGGCATCCGACTTGACCACGATCTCCTCGTTTACCGTGGTCAACTCTTCATTGGTTGACTGCAGTTCTTCGTTGGAAGTCTCCAGCTCTTCATTTGTCGACTGCAATTCTTCGTTGGAAGACTGCAGCTCCTCGTTCAGAGCTTGAAGTTCTTCGTTGGAAGTCTCCAACTCGTTGACCATGGTGTGAAGATGCTCGCGCATCGCCAGCAGCTCATGCTCGAGCTCTTTGACCTGGTCGTGCTTGCCGGTTTCATCGACCTCGCCTTCCTCTTCTTCAAGGAGGGCCCTTACGGTCATGAAAGCGATGAGATTGAGCTCTTCATCTGTCTCGTTGTCGCGGTAAGGATGAATGACAATGCGGTATTGCCATTTGTCGCCCTCCACCTCCGCGGTGTGAAGGCGGCTGCGGACCACGACATTTTCCCGGCGGCTGCGCAGCAGGAGGGCGCGCAGTTCAGCGCGCAGGTCTTCATCAATTAGGCTGTACACATCGAACTGGGATGACCCCATGGGCACATTGAGATAGGGCTTGATGGCCCCAGCGATATGCAAGGGCTTGTCACCGCTGTCGACAATCACCGTCGGCGGGCCGAAACGCTTGGCGATAGCCTCATTGGCGCGCGCTTCACGCGACCGCGGCTGCACCGCCTTATGCTTGGCGCTCAGAGGCAGCGGGTTTTTCATCGGCGTGAAGGCGCTCGGCCTGAAAGGTGAGCACTTGTAACTGGCCGCCCGGAACATCTTATGAGACCGGTCGACCAGATCGAACAGGTCGCCGAGGTCACTGATTGCCTCTGATTTGCCGAGCAGCAACAGACAGCCGCTGTTCAGCGCATAGTGGAAGCGCTCCAGAATGCGGCGTTGCAGCTCCGGTTTGAAATAGATGAAGAGATTGCGGCAGGAGATCAGATCAATCTTGGAGAAGGGCGGATCCTGAATGAGATCGTGCCGGCTGAACACGATCATTTCCCGAATCTCCTGCTTCACCGAAAACTCCGAAGCCATCGGCGAGAAGTAACGGTTCAGAAGCGCCGTGTTCATCTGTTCGGCAACCGAGGGCGGATAGATCCCGCGGCGGGCGCGCGCCAGGGCATTGGAGTCCAGGTCGCTGGCGAAGATCTGCACTTTCATGCGCTTCTTGGCTTTGCGCATCACTTCGGCAAACAGAATTGCCAGGGAATAGGGTTCCTCACCGGAGGAACAGCCGGGCACCCAAACCCTTATGGTGCTGCCCCTGTCTTTCGACGCGACCAGCTTTTCAATGGGCTGCTGCATGGCCTTCCAGACACCGGGGTCACGGAAGAATGACGTTACGCCGATCAGCAGTTCGCGCACGAGGCGATCTATCTCGCCGGGATCGTTGTTCAGCAACTCGAGATAGGCGTCCAGGCCCGGCAGATGCAACAGACTCATGCGGCGGGAGAGGCGGCGCAGGATGGTAGAGGAGCGGTAGTTGGCGAAATCGATATTCGTGTGCGTTCGGATAAGCGCGCAAATATCGACATAAGTGTCGCTGATACCAGCCCCATCGTCCTCTTTCAGCACCTCTCGCTGGCCGCTGTCCAGCAATTGCGGGAGGCGCTTGGCAACCTCCGACGGCGACAGCACGAGATCGACACAGCCCGTACCGATGGCGGCATTCGGCATGCCGTTGTATTTGGCGGAGCTGTCCTGGGCAAAGGTGATACCGCCGGCCGCCTTGATCGCCTGGATACCCCTGGCCCCGTCAGAGCCGGTGCCGGAAAAGATCACGCCGGTCGCCCGCTCCTCACACTCCAGAGCCAGGGAGGCAAACAGAAGATCGACCGAAGGCTGCGGCCCAGCCTTGATCTTTGGGGTCCGAACGGTCAACTGCCCATTCTGAAGCTCAACATGCCGATTGGGCGGCGTGATATAAACGATATCGGGGTTCGGCCGCTGGTTGCGGGTGATCTCTTTCACTTCCAGCGTAGTCTCCCGCGCCAGCAACTCCATCAGCATGCTGCGATGGCTGGGCGAGAGGTGCTGGGCCACCACGTAACAAGTTCTGCCGTCGGGGGCGAGGTTCGCCACGAACTCCCGCAGCGCCTCCAACCCACCGGCGGAAGCGCCAATCCCGATCACCGCGAGGCTGCCGCCCAATTTCCTACTCCCCCAACATGGAGCTCTCAGATCAGCCGCGAATATGAATGAAACGACTACTCAATAAAGCGAGTGATATTTTCGATACGACTAGAATTAGTTGACCAAATCATCAAGTCAACATTGCACAAGCAAAATGCGAAGTGCGAGTCAAAAAAACTCCTTATAGCAGTTATCCCGCGCAGCCTGCGAATTCGAGCGAGCGACCTAATAGATTGGTATATAATAATATTTCTCTTTCTGTCTTCGAACGATCGTTCCACGTTCCAAAGACCAGCGCGATAAAAAGAGAGAAGAAAAAATCTATTTAAAGTTGATTTTTCGCAGAGAGAAGTACCCTGTTCTTGGAAAAGATAGGGTCTGAATGTCGATTCGCAGTGACAGGGAGCCCGGTCTTGGCCATCGAGAGCGCAGAGGGCGCCGCTCAGAACTCGGCGTAGATCGGCAGTTGCCAGGCGATGGGATAGGACAGCAGAACGATGCCCCAGCCAAGGATGCCCAGCAGATAGACCTGATAGCGCGCCGCCCAGGCCTTCAACCTGCCCAGCCTGCCCTCTCGCGCTCCTGCCCCCGCCGATCTTCTCATCCGCCCAGGCCTCCCAGCGTCAGGACAAGATCGACGGCGGCGGCCGGCCCCGAACTGTTGGCGATGGCAGACAGCAGCGACACATAGGTCATGGTGAAAGCCCAGCCGGCCCAAGGCAGCAGCAGCCTGAGCGCCGGGTACAACGCGACGGCGGCCATCCGTTTGCTGAGGATCATCTGCAGCGCCAGGGCAGCGCCGTGGCCGAACCCCCAGAACAGATAGGTCCAGCTGACGTTATGCCAGAGCCCGACGGCAGCAAAGGCGCAAAAGATCGCCAGGGCCGGGCGGCCCCGCGCCCGCACGATGGGTTTGAAGAGGTAGTTCCCGATGAAGGCGCCAAGGCTCATATGCCAGCGCTGCCAAAACTCCTGCACGGAGCGGGAGACGAGCGGCATGCGGAAATTCTCCGGCAGCGTGATGCCGAACAAAAGCGCCGCACCGATGGCGATCGAGGTATAGCCCGCAAAATCGAAGTAGAGCACCAGGAAAGCGCGGTAGAGATCCAGCCAGGCCAGCAACCCCTGCCCCGCGGTGAGCCCGGCACGCTCCATCGTCCCGCCAAGATCGAGACCCGCCAGCTTCGGGGCAATGACCAGAAGCAGCGCCGCCCCCCAGCCGATACGGCAGACCGCGCGCAGCGCAGCTTCGAAGGTAAGCGTCTGCGCCTGCATCTCCCGGGTGAA
>JANQMC010000128.1 GCA_028280305.1 Pelagibius sp.
GTGCGCAGCTACTCCGACTCCGCCAAGGAGGTTTTCGAATCCTTCAAGCGGCTGAACGCCGCCGCAACCGGCTAGGCACAGCACAGGCGGTCATGAGACGACAACACCTGGGCCTGGTGATTGGGGAGAACATGATGTCGGAAGTAAAAGCATCCAAGGCCGTGCGGGACAACCTCTACAAGTCCTTCGAAGAGATGGCGCAGAAAGCCATGTCGCCGAACCTGCCGATTCCACAGCGCTTTGCGCTGCTGCACCGGGCGCAGGAACTGCGCAGCCAGTGGGTCGAACTTTCGGCGGCACGTTTCAACAGCGACGCCGTGGCCTTCACCAAGGCCCAGGCAAAGGTTCTGGAAGCCACGACCGACCTGCGCCAGGCGACCAAGGATCTTGATGACGCGGTAAAGATCGCCGAGAAGGCGACGAAGGTCTTCGGACAGCTCGACAAGCTGTTGAAGAAGGCCGTGAAGTTCGCCGCCCCTTTGATTTAAAGCGTAGCGGCAGAGCCAGCGAAAAAGCCGCAAAGACACGCAAGGAGGAATCCTTATGGCCGACGAAGCTGAGTTCGAACTGGGGCTGGTGATGGCGGGCGCGATCTCCGCCGGTGCCTATACAGCCGGCGTCATGGATTTCGTTATCGAAGCACTGGACAGTTATTACGCGGCGCGCGAGCGCGCGGACTGGACCGGCCCGCGCCACGGCGTGAAGGTTCCCGTCCTGGCCGGCGCCTCTGCGGGCGGCATGACCTCGGCAATTTCCGCCGTTCACTTCATGCACGACATCGCCCACCAGCGGCCCGGCAGCGATACGGCAAGCCCGAAGAGCAACCAGCTCTATAACTCCTGGGTCCGGGAAATCGACATCCGCAAGCTGCTGGGAACCAGCGATATCGAAAAGCGCCGCGCCGTGATCTCGGCCTTGGACTCGACGGCGCTCTGGGACATTGCCAGCAGTGCGCTGGAAGCCGAGGGAGAAAAACGGAAGCGGCCCTGGGTCGGCGACCCGCTGGCGGTTTTCCTGACGGTCGCCAACCTTCGCGGCGTTCCCTATGGCTTTCAGCTTTACGGCACCGGCAGCAGCGATGCCTACGGCATGACAAACCACATGGACGACATGCGCTTTGCCGTCACCTGGAACAGCGAAACCCCGGCCGGCTTCATCGACTTGAAGCCGGGCGACGCCCCAGGCGGCAACTGGCCGACCCTGGCGCGTGCCGCGCTCGCCACCGGCGCCTTTCCGATCGGGCTCAGCCCGCAGGTCCTGAGCCGCCGTGCCGACGACTACTATCATCGTTCCGACAGGCGCGCGCCGGCCTTTGGCGACACCAAGCCGGACCAGTATGACTTTGTCTGCGTCGATGGCGGCCTGATGAACAACGAACCCCTGGAACTGGCGCGCCGCCACTTGTCGGGCGGGATAGGAAATCGCAACCCCCGCGAGGGTGAGGAGGCGCAGCGTGCGGTCATCATGATCGACCCCTTCCCCAACCTGGTCGAGTTCAATCCCGAAGCCGACAACGACGACCGGCTGCGCGCCATCCTGCCGAAGATGTTCGGCGCCCTGGTCGATCAGGCGCGCTTCAAACCGGAGGAACTGGAACTGGCTGAGCGGTCAGACGTCTACTCCCGCTTCATGATTTCGCCTTCGCGCCGCGACACGCAGGGCCGCCAGGCGGAGTTCGCCATCGCCTCCGCCACCCTGGGCGGCTTCGGCGGCTTCTTCGAGGAATCGTTCCGCCGTCACGATTACCTCCTGGGGCGCAAGAACTGCCGGTCCTTCCTGCGCCGTTACCTGGTGTTGCCGGAGACCAATCCCCTCTTCGATGCGATGTCTCCAGAGCAGCGCGAAGCCTGGTACGTCCGCGACCGCCAGGGCAACAAGCGGATGGTACAGGATTCGAAGGGCAATCTGCATCCAGCCCTGCCGATCATTCCGCTGACCGGTGGCCTCGCCGAGGACGAAGCGATACCGGCCCATGAGGCCCCCAAGCCCGAACGCGTCGATATGGAAGGTATCCGCCGCCAGGTCCGGGCCCGGATCAAGGCGCTGGGCGAGATCACCATCGACGAGGAACTGCGGCCTGTTCTGAACGGCCTGCTGCGTTTCGGCAGCAAGCTGGTGCTGAAGTGGTCGCTCGAAAAGAAGCTGACGAACAAGGTCATGGAGAAGATCAAGACCGGCCTGGCGCCGCTTGAGGACCCTCCCCGCCGCAGCAAGGATGAAGGTGCTTAGCGGACAAAGCAGCCGGCAATGCCAGCGCATCACGCGGGTTTGATCCGCGGACGGGCCGTTTCCCGCTGAAGCTCGGCGTTTATGGCTGGGCGAAGCGGCCCGAGCGACCTATATGCTTCGGGAACGCAGGCGTGCTGGAACAGCGGTTCCGAAGCCTGAAATCAAGTCAGCCCCTGAGGAGAGGCGCCGCAATGAAGCTTCAGGCCAAGAGAATTCATGCCAGCAGGCTGGGACTGACCCTTGCGGGCGTCACCCTGACGGCCCTACTGCTGGGTGCCTGCAGCGCCCCGGGCAGCAGTGCTTACGGCAACAGGGATTCGTTCAATCCTGCGCCCTTCTGGGAACGCAGCGACCAGCGTGACAACTAAAGCGTCTGGAAGGATTGGCGCGCCCGGCAGGATTCGAACCTGCGACCTACGGATTAGAAGTCCGTTGCTCTATCCAGCTGAGCTACGGGCGCCCGGAAAGCCGGGCAACGGCTCTAGTGAGTCCAGCGCCCCATGCGATCATACTTGAAGTTATCCGCGTAAGCTTTTGGTTTTAGATTTCTTTCGCGCGGCTTTTCCACACTATACATCAGGCCTTCTGCCTTCGCGTAGGCGATCGCCTCTTCCAGGCTTTCAAAGCGCAGACGCAACTGCGAACGGGTGTCCGCGGAGGAGGTCCAGCCCATCAGCGGCTCCACCTGGCGGGCCGCCGTCGGCTCGAACTCCATCATCCAAACCTTGGCCCGGGCGCGCCCGGACTGCATGGCGGTCTTCGGCGGCTGATAGATGCGTACTTGCATGATAGCTCTACGATTCCTCGTTTGAACCCGGCCGCGACCGGCCGGACCTGACTGCGCCGCATGATAGCCCCTGATCGGCCCTGCGCAACGGTTTTGACGCGACCCCGGAGCGGCGCAACCCTGGCCGCCCCCACCCCGGCTAGGCCACCGCCAGAGCCGGCTCGTCGGGAACCGAGGCAGCCTCCGCCGGATCAAAGTCGATATGAATGTGATTGCCGTCCGGGTCGTGGATGTTGACCTGTACGATGCCAAGCCCGGGGACGACGCCGATCCGATAGGTCTCGCCGCGCCGGCGCAACTGCGTGAGAAAGTCGGCCAGGCCTTTTGCCGCAAAGGCAAAGTGCTCCAACTGCAGACTGCCCGAGGGGGCCGCAGCCTCGGTCACCTCGATCAGATGCACGGCCGCAACGTCGCCACAGTAGAGCCAGGCGCCGGGAAAGCCGAAGGCCGGCCGCTCGCCGTTGGTCAGCCCCAAGACTTCTTCATAAAAGGCGGTCATTGCCGCCAGGTTTCCCGTGCGGATGTTCACGTGATCCAACCGGATGAGCGCCATCAGCCTATCCTCCAACACAACTGCCGTTGCCGAATCCCGTGCAGCTTCTTGAGCTGCGTTAAGCGGCGCGGTGCACCACCTCGAAACGTTCAAACAATAGTTCGCTTGTCCCCTCATCGAAAGACAGGCCCGTCACTGCCGCCCGCCTGGCGAAGTAGTCGCGATGCCCATCCAGCCACCAGGCAAGGCTTCGGTCTCCCTCGCCTTCATCCCAGGCAAAAGCCTCATCGGCGGAGAGCAGCGGCCCGCGCCGCGTCTCGGTCACACGGATCGTGCAGCGCGGCTGCCCGGCACCATCCAGGACGATGGAAAGGTCACCGACTTCAGGCAGCGTGTCGCCGTCAAACTCAGCTTCCGCGATCCAGCCGACCGTCGCTCTTTTGGGACCGGAGACGACGAGTTCGGCCAGTTCGTTGGCCAACTCCGGCGTATCGCCGAAATGGAAGGCTTCGACCGGGGTGTCCGGTGCCAGACCCAGGTCTTGCTTCACTTGCTCTCGGTAGGCCGCAACCTCCGCTGCTTCACTCATCGTCAAGTCTCCACAAAAACGCGGCTGGCGGCAAATCGGTTTGAAAGACTGGAATTGGATACTGGAAATCGGATGTTGGTCGGGGCGAGAGGATTCGAACCTCCGACATCCTGCTCCCAAAGCAGGCACTCTACCAGGCTGAGCTACGCCCCGATCGCGGGGAACCTATGGGTTCACGGCGGTTTCAGCAAGTGCCGAAGAGACCAAAACCCGAAAACACCCGGCCGGCCGAGTGTCGGCAAGCGCGGAGAAACGCTCCCTTGGCGCGGTATCGCGACCGAAACACAGGCGCCTCCCCCGCAGATTGAGTAAAGCCCGCCCACTCAGCCTTACGTCGGTCTTTCTGCGCTCGAAAGGGCAATCGGTGGCAAAAAAGGACGAAAAGGCTGGCAAAAAGGGGCTGTTGGCGCAGCTAAACCTTCCTTTAACCCAACTTTCGGGATATTAGGAGTTCGACTGTGGGAGAGTCGCCTCTATTCGACCGCCGGGGGGTGGAGCGAAAGGCAGGGGGCAATGAAGTACCTAAGACGTGGCTACCAGCAAGCCACGCCTTTTGTTTTGGGCATCGGCCAGCGCAGGGTCGGTGACGGTTTTCAACGCCTTGGTTTGATTTCCAGCACCATCCTTTGCACCACGGTGCTGGCGACCGGCTTGATGATTTTCCCGCAAGGCGTCCAGGCCCAGGATTGGGTCCCCGAACTTCAGGAAGTTTCCGGAGAAGCACGCGGCCGCAGCGATCCCATCATCATCGCTCTGCCCGGCGACCTGGACAGCAGCGTTCTGTCGCGCCTGGCGGTGGAACTGGACGACATAGACGTAACCGCCTTTGCGGTTACCGAGCCCGGCCAGATCACCATCAACCCGCCCGAGGCGCTATCGACCGGCGAGCATGTCGTCCGCCTGATCGAACGCGGCGAAGACGGCAGCATCCTGGAACGCGGCGCCTGGTTTCTGGAGATCCGGCATTCCGAATTGATCCGCGATCTCTCCGCAACCGCCGACCTGGCCGGTGAAGTCAACGGGCGGGTGCTGGACGGCGGCATCGACACCCCGCCCCAGCACGTGACGGCGGAAAGCGGCGGCAACTTCGAAGGGGCTGCCGGCGACGAGAACTGGCGCGTCTCCCTGCAAGGCAATTATCTCTACAACTCGCAACTCGAACTGGGGCTGGATAACCGCAACTTCGACTTCGGTGAGTACCGTCTCGACGGCGACTTCGAGAATGAAGACTTCTTTGCCGGCCTGACCGCCGGCAATCACGATACCGGTATCGACAGCCTGATCATGTCCGGTTTCAACCGGCGCGGCGTTTCGCTTCGGGCCGGAACCGCAGACGACCGCATCAGCGCCACCGCCTTCATGCTGCGCACGGAGTCTCTCGTCGGCACCCGCCATGTCCTTGGCATCAGCCACGACGAGGACCGTATCGAGGGCGCCTCTGTCTCGGTGAGACCCATCGAGGCCTTGCAGGACAACATCGTCCTCACCGGTACCTACTATAACGGTGAGGGCAGCGACGGTGGCTTCGGCATCGGCACCGAAGAGGTGATCAACGAGGGCGACGGCTGGTCGGTGGCAGCCGATACCCTGTGGTTCGACGAGAGTCTGCGTATCCGCGGCGAGCTCGCCGAAGCAACCTTCGACTTCGACGGCAAGGACGAGGGCTTCGCAGCGGAGACGGCCAATGCCTATTCGGTGCTGGCATCGCTCGAGCCCTTTCGCGGGGCGACGCTGGGCGACAGCATCGTCAACTGGACCTTCGGCGTGCAGCGGGACCAGGTCGATACCTTCTTTCAGAGTCTCGCCAACCCGTCGCTGCAGGCCGATCGGGAAACGACGACCTTTTTCACCGACTTCTTCTGGGACGAGTTCGCCGCCCAGCTGCGGGTCGACCACCAACTCAACAATGTTGACGACCTCGACTTTCTGCCCACCGACCGGACCATAAACGTCTATTTCAACGGCAACTACACCCCCTTCGTGGAGCCGCTGGAGGACGGCAGCCTGCCGTGGTATGGCCAGCCGTTCTTCGGTCTGACGGTTTCGGTGAACGACATCGAGCGGGTCGAAACCTCCAGCGATTTCCCCGAGGACGATGCCGACAACCAAAGCCGCTCCGTGACCCTGAGCACCGGTTCAAGTTATGAGACCTGGAGCTGGAACCTCTCGCACACGCTCTACACCTTTGAGGATCAAACCGCCTTCAGCAGCGATAGTATCAACAATAACACAGGGTTAAGTGGCTACTTCCTGATCCAGGACTGGCTGACCCTGTCGCCCAGCGTGCAGTACGATGTCTTTGACGACAAAGACCTCGGCAAAACCAACCGGACCATCAATCTGGGTATTTCCAGCGATATCACAGTGATCCCAGAGGTTCTGACCGCCTCTTTGTCCTATAACATGAACGTTCGCACAGGTGACGGCGACACACCGGACAGCAGCAGCTTCGGCGGTGAAGTCGTCTGGACCCTGCGGGACCCGGAGCCCAACAAGCTGGGGATCGCCCTGGCCTTCAACGGTTTCATCCAGGAAACCCGGAATGACGACTTCGAAAGCCTGGAGGACGATGTTCAGTACCAGGCCTTTACCACGCTCCGGCTCTCCCTGCCGGTGAGTTACTGATGGGCGGTATCATGCAGAGAGTCTTTTTCCGTGCATTTACACCTCTGCTTGCGGCGGCAGTGGTGTTGCTTGGAGCAGCGGCTGCATTTGCCAACGTTACCGCCGTTACCGTTACGCCAAGCAGAGCCGCTATATCGACGACAGGTCCATCGACAGTCACATTGGTTTGGACGGTGACCCGCGTTCCGCTGACCGGCGGACTGGTCGGCACCGTCAGCTCACCGACAGCCCAGCTTACCGTCGGAGGGCTGTCAGTGGGAACCGCCGGCAGCCCCCTTTCACGAACCCTGCCCGGTATTCCGGCGCTTGGTGAGACCGCGATTTTCACTGAAACCCTTGTCATCCCTCAGGGAGCAGCATTCCGCGCCGTGAAGTCCGGGGCCCCGATCATCGTGACGCGAACGTTTTCGGACAACACTGCTGCCGGTACCGCCAGTGCCGGGGCTGCGCTGTTTCCCTCGGGACCGGGCTCAGAACCGTTTTCAGTCAGTCGCCTTTCGCTCACCTTCGATGATCGCTCGCGGGTGAAGGTCTTATCGAAGGGCAGCCGCCTGCGGGCGCTCGCCGAGATCAATACCACCGGCGTCGGCCTGATCATCGCGCAGTGGGAATACGCGCCCGCCGTCACGACCGCCGGTACGCCGATTTTCCGGCCGCTCTCACTGGTGCGCCGAAGCGTCGCCGGCGGCAGGCGGGTCGTCATCACCAGCCCACCACTGCCCACCCGCTTCGAGGGAAACAACATCGTCCGTTTGCGCATCACCGACCCCGCAACGCGTTTTGACGAGCCGGAGTTGCAGTATTACGTGACGCCGGAAAGCCCGCTGCCCGATCAGCAGCCGCCACGTCTGTTGTTGACCACCAGCCCGAGCGCCGGCACGCCGCTGACGCAGACCACGCGCTTTGCCTGGCAGGCGGTCCCCGGTGCCCAGGCCTATAAACTGGAAATCCATCCCGGCGATCCCGGTCCGGCCGCGCCGGCCGACCAGGACCTTGTGGTCGCCGAACTGCCCCTCGACCCGGCGCCGGATGCCCCAGCCACGGCAGTCGAGCCATTGACCGGCATCGTCCTGCCTGCTGCGGTCACCGAGACCCGGCTGAAAGCCTTTTCCCTGCAGCATCTGCCGCCGAACCGCCGGTATCGTTGGATGGTTAAAGCGCTCGGCAAGGAAGGTGCTGTTCTGGGAGTGAGCGAAATGAAAGAAATATTCAAGCCATAGAAAGACTTGCCACGCGCCGTTGAACCCAAACTGGGCTGACCCCGACCCATCGGGAGCAACCGGTTCCTGGTTATCAGGCCCGGATCGATCAACAGGAATCCAAGGCAAGGAACAGAATCATGGGCGCCCAAGCAACCCGCCTCACACTCGCAACCACCGCCCTTATGGCGGCCCTGGCGTTGCCCTTCGCAACGGCTCAGGCCTCGGTCGGCAGCGTTACGCCATCGCCGGTCAAGGCGCAGGTCGCGGCCACGGGCGCCGGTTCTGTCGCCGTCACCTGGCGCGTCAACCGCAGCCTGGTCAGTCTGCCCGTCCCGGGTGTCATCGCCTCGGCGAATGCCCAGCTCTTCATCGATGGCGCTTCGGCAGGAACGATTTCACGCCGCCTCGAGCAAAGCTCGGCAGGCGAAACGAGCGCTGAAATCCTGGAATTCAGGGAAACCTTGAGAATTCCCCGCTCCGTGATCTACCGCGCCATCAAACAGGAAAGCCCCATCATCGTGCGGCGGGTCTTCGACGACATCGCGGATTCAGGTAGCGAAGACGGCGAATTGATCGTCGTACCGGCAGGTCCAGGCTCTGAAGGGTTCACGGTCCAACGCCTCTCGCTGAGCTTTGGCGATGACGTGCGCACCCGAGTCCTGCCCCGCAACAGCAGTCTGCGGGCGGTTGCCGAAATCAACACCACAGGCGCCGGCCTGTTGTCCGGCAAGTGGCAGATCGCCGCAGGTTTCACCACGGCCGGCACACCGGTCTTTCGCACGCTCTACGAAGTTCGTCAGGGCGTCGGCGGTGGCGGCCGGACGATCATCACCAGTCCCCGTCTGCCGACCAGCGTCGAAGGATCGAACCTGGTGCGCTTCCTTGTCACGAGCCCCGAACTGCGCGTCGAGGACCAGACGCTGCAGTACTATGTGACGCCGCGCAGCCTTGCCGCCGGCCAGCAGCCGCTGCAGGAGATCCTCGTTTCCGGCCCGCGTCCCGGCGCTTCGCTGACCGACGAAACGGTGTTTGCCTGGTCGGCAATGGCCGCTGCCAAGACCTATCACCTCGAGATCTTCGCCACCCCTGCCGGTCCGCGTAAACCCGCCGACCCCAATGCCGTACAAGCAAACCTGCCGCTCGACCCCGGTCCAGAGACCGATGCCGTCAAAGGACAAGCAGCCCTGGCCGGCAGCTTCGTGCCGGGCGACAGAACCCAAACAAGCCTTGCGGACTTCTCCGTCGACCACCTGCCCACAGGCAGGAGCTACTTCTGGAAGGTCAGCGCGATTGATGCTAATGGCGCTGTCATCGGGTCCAGTTCCGTAAGGGAGATCTTTAAACCCTAGGCGTCCCTGGGCCCGGGTCGCCATTTTAGTGTGGGAGCTATTTTTGGCACAGGAAGATCAAGAGTTGCTGAGCCGCATGGCAAATGGCGACCAAAGTGCCCTGGACGAATTCTACCGCCAGTATGAAGGACGCGTTTACCGATTTATTCGGTCTAAATTGAACGATTCCTTTGATGCCGCCGACGTACTCAATGAGGTTATGTTCGAAGTCTGGCGCAGTGCCGGGCGGTTTGAAGGTAGATCAGCGGTGAGTACTTGGGTATTGGGTATCGCTCACCACAAGGCAATCGACCGGATCCGTCGGCGCAAACCAGGCGAGAGTGTGGAACTGGACCCGGAGCTCGCAGAGGACGAGACTCCCAACCCGGCGGAGACACTCTCGGCAGCCCAGAATGCAGAGCAGGTTCGAACCTGTGTCGACCAGCTCTCTGAAGCGCATCGCAGTGTGGTTCATCTGGCGTTCTTCGAAGACCTCCCCTACGGCGAAATAGCCTCTATCGTGGGCTGCCCGGAGGGAACGGTGAAGACAAGAATGTTTCACGCGAAAAAGGCGCTTATGAAGTGTCTTGCGGGGCTCAAAGAGATGGGACTGTTGTGATGGTTGAAAACGGCAAAAAAGACGAGGACCTGGACCTGCTCCTCCCCTGGTACGTCAACGGCAGCCTGAGCGCCGAGGAGACGAAAGCCGTCGAGGCCTACCTGGAAGATAATCCCCATGCGCGTGACGAGGTCGAGCTGCTCTCGGCGCTGCGCGGACAGGTGAAAGAAGAGACCATCGAAAACAGCCCGGGCGAACTTGGCCTCAAGCGGTTGAGGCGCGAGATCTCCCTCAGCGAAAAGCAGGATGCGGCCCCGGCGGAAAGCGGCACGGTGGTAACCATCGCTTCGTGGTGGCGCCCCCTGGCGGTTGCTGCCTGTCTTGCGGTCGTCATTCAGGCCGGGTTCATGGTGGACCTGACCAGAGATGCGGGCGACGAGGTCGGTACGGCCGGCGGCGAGATCGCTTACGCCCCTCCGGTGCTGCAGGTCACTTTCGCCCCGACGGCGACCGAACAGGACATTCGCGAAGTGCTGCAGTCCGCCGGTACGTCCATCGCCAGCGGACCGACCGCAATCGGCGTCTACGGCCTGCGTCTGCTGGGCGGCGACACAAGCGACGCTCAGATAGACGCCGCCCTGACCAAGTTGCAGGCGCGCGGCGATGTGGTGACCTTCGCAGAGAGGAACTAAGCCGTGTTCCGGCCGCTGCAGATTGCGGGCCTTGTCGCAGCCTCTCTTTGCCTGGCGGCTGTGGCCTCGGCGCAAACCTCTACCAGTGCTCCGCAAAACCCGCCGCGCATCCTGGGTGTCGGTGTCATGGGTTGTGTGGAACCCGGAGACCGCATTTCCGTGAAGGGCAGCAACTTCGGCCGCGCCGGCGGCAAATCGCTCATCCTGAAAGACTCCTACGCCCGCGTCGAACTGCCGATCACCCGATGGACGGACCGCAGCATTCTCGCCACCGTACCGCGCGCCAGCAATCTCGTGCCCGGCAACTGGTATCAGCTGGGCATCGAAGAGAAGAGAAGCGGCAAGTGGACTTCGGCTCAACGCCGCCCCTTGCAGATCTGCGCAGACGAAAGGCCGCAGGTCGATGCCTCCGGCAACCCGATTAATCCGGATCGCGGCCAGCCGGCGGGACCGGACCGCAGGCCGTCGTCGGAGCCGCCGCGCAGGGTTCCCCCCAGGAACACGCCGGGAAGCACGCCGCCGGAGCGTCCGAGCGTCGCCACGCCGGGGACCCCGCCACAAACACCGCCGGCCGGATTGCCCGCCCCGCCCCCCGCAAGCGGCGATGCACTGCCCGATCAGGAAGACGACGAGATCCTGGCGATCACCGGTTCTCTTAACGAAGCCACCGCACTGGCACAGCAACTGACGGGCCAGGGCTATGCCGTCCGCTCGCTGCAGGAACTGCCGGTACTCGGCTTTTCTTTGATGCGCCTGGGGCTGCCAAGCGGCGAGGACGTGCCCTCCGCCCTCGGCACCCTGCGCCAGGCGTTTCCGGCAACGCTCTTCGATGCCAATACGCTCTATGGGCCCCAGGCCTCGGCAAAACCGCAGCGCCATCTGCAAGCCGCGGCAGAGCCGCGGCGTTACGCCAAGGCTCTGATCGGTTGGCCGGAACTCTCACCGGACTGCCGGCTCGAAGTCGATGTCGGTCTGATCGACACGGCGGTGGATCGGAGTCACCCGGCGCTGCGCGACCGTAACCTGATGTCGCGCAACTTCCTGACCTCGGGGCTGAAACCAGCACCGCCGGACCACGGTACCGCCGTCGCCTCCCTGATTGTCGGCGACCCCGCCTCCAGCGCCAAAGGGTTGATCCCCTCCGCCCGCCTTTACGCGGCGGCGATTTTTGGTTTGCGCGAGAACAATCGCGTGGTCGGCACCACCGACGCCATAGCCCGCGCCGTCGACTGGCTGGGCCAGGAAGGCGTGCGTATCGTCAATCTCAGCCTTTCGGGCTCCGGCAACCAGGTGATGCGCCTCACCGTGGAGCGCGCCCGGGATAGTGGGATGATCCTGGTCGCCGCCGCCGGCAATGAAGGGCCAAACGCGGCGCCGGTTTTCCCGGCGGGCTACGAATCCGTGCTGGCCGTCACCGCCGTTGATGCCGCCCTTCAGCCCTATAGCCTGGCCAACCGCGGCGACTACATCGATCTCGCTGCGCCGGGCGTAGACGTCTGGTCGGCACGCAGTGGAAAGGGCGGACGCTACAGCAGCGGCACTTCCTTCGCCGCCCCCTTCGTAGCGGCGTCGGCTGCGGTGGTGCTGGCGTTGGAACCCGACATTGCTCCGCAGGCCCTGCAAAGCCGCCTGGCGGAACAGGCGCGCGATCTGGGCACACCCGGGCGCGACAGCACTTTCGGTTGGGGGCTGCTGCAGCCGGCCGCCGGTTGTTAAGTCCTATTCCGTAACGCAGTCGAGCATCGGGCCGAGCTGCCGGATACGCTTACGGATCGTGGCGGCACGGCTGGTCACATGGTTGCCGGGTTTTCCGGCACTCCAGTTCAACGGATTCGGCAGCACCGCGGCAAGCTGGGAGGCCTGACGCAGGCTGAGCTTGTCGGCGCTGACGCCGAAGTGGGCCTGCGCGGCCGCCTCGGCGCCATAGACCCCCGGTCCCCACTCCGCAATGTTGAGATAGACCTCCATGATCCGCTGCTTCGGCCAGAGGAGCTCAAGGGTCGCCGTGAGCGGTACTTCCAACACCTTGCGGACCACGCTTCGCTTGGGCCAGAGAAAGAGATTCTTGGCCGTCTGCATGGAGATCGTACTGCCCCCGCCTGCCCGCTTACCGTCCGCATAGGATCTGACGGCCACCTCCAGGGACCCCCAGTCGAAGCCCCTGTGTTCGCAAAACAGGTTGTCCTCGGCGGCAACCGCGGCGCGGCGCAGATTGGGACTGATTTCGGACCAGGGGACCCAGTCCTTTTCCAGCCCTTTTCCCTCCATGACCCGGATCACCATCAGCGGCGTGATCGGCGGCGGCA
>JANQMC010000168.1 GCA_028280305.1 Pelagibius sp.
CTGGTCAAGAGCCTGATCGAGCTGCACGGCGGCGAGGTCGAGATGGAGTCCGAAATCGGCGGCGGCACCAGGGTCATCTGCCATGTGCCCATCGCCGACGACGGCAAAGAAATTCCGAAAGACGTTGCCTGAAACAGAACAGACTTAGGCTGCCGGCACGCCCTTGGTCGTCGAGTATTCCCAATGCAGCGCTTCGTCGGGATAGACCAGCGGGCGGATGGCATGGGCCGCCATGGCCGCTTCGGAAAAGCCGGAGAGAATGAGTTTCAGCTTGCCGGGATAGTGGGCGATGTCGCCGATGGCGAAAATCCCCTTGGCGGAGGTCTCGCTGGTCGCCGGAGCCACCGTGATGTGCTGATGATCCAGGTTGAGGCCCCAGTCGGCGATGGGCCCCAGATTCATCGACAGGCCGAAGAATGGCAGCAGCACGTCGGCGGGCAGCGACTTCGTCTTGCCCTCCAGATCGGCCACTTCGACGCTGGAGAGTTGTCCGCCTTCGCCGGTGAGCCCCGCCAACTGATAGGGGATCACCAGGTCCAGTTTGTCGCTTTCCGCCAGACGCTGCAGCCGGTCGATGGATTCCGGCGCCGCCCGGAATTTGGCGCGGCGATGGACGACATGGATCTTCTCAGCCAGGTCCGCAAGAGACAGCGCCCAGTCGACGGCCGAATCTCCGCCACCGGCGATCACGATGCGCTTGCCGCGAAAGTCCTCCCGGCGCTGAACCAGATAATGAACCGAGGTGCCTTCGTAGTCCTCGATGCCGGCCAGGGGCGGCCGGTTTGGGCCGAAAGCGCCACAGCCCGCGGCGATGATCACCGCCGCCGCGTCGATTTCCAGGCCCTTGTCCGTCGTCAGATGCCAGCGTCCGTTCTCGCCGGGGCGCAGGGCGGTGACCTGCTGGCCGAGATGATAGGCCGGCGCGAAGGGGGCGGCCTGCTCGCTGAGGCGGTCGACCAGGTCCTGCGCCATGACCTCCGGGTAGCCGGGAATGTCGTAGATCGGCTTTTCCGGGTAGAGGGCGGCGCACTGGCCGCCGACGACCGCCAGGCTGTCGATCACCTGGCAGCGCATTTTCAGCATGCCGCATTCGAAGACCGCGAAAAGGCCGACCGGCCCGGCGCCGATGATCGCGACATCTGTGGTTTGCAGGTTTGGCGCCAAAAAGGCCTCCTGGTTGTGCCCCCTGGGTATAAGGGTCGGGGCGAGGGTCTGGCGGACAAGATGGCGAGCGCGGGCCGCCTTGACAAGGCCAGCGAGAGGGGGCGCATCCCTTGCCGCCGGGCGGCCGGCTGGGTACAAAGCGCCTGATGGTTTCCGCGACTCCGACGCTTTCCGCTCTCGATCTGCTGCTGCCGGGGCCCGGCGACACCGATGCCTTGGGCCGCCGCCTGGCCGGATTGCTGCGCCGGGGCGACGTCGTCGCCCTGCACGGTGATCTGGGGGCCGGCAAGACGGCGCTGGCGCGGGCCCTGATCCGGGCGCTGCCCGGGCCCGAGGGCGCTGCGGAGGAAGAGGTGCCGAGCCCGACGTTCACCCTGGTGCAGACCTATGCCCGCCGGCCGGCGGAGGTCTGGCACTTCGATCTTTACCGGATCGAAAGCCCGGAAGAGGTTTATGAGCTGGGTTTCGAAGAAGCTTTGGCGGAGGGGATCGCCGTGATCGAATGGCCGGAGCGGATGGGCGCCCTGTTGCCGCAGGACCGACTGGATGTGACCTTGAGCTACCAGAAAAACCCGGGTCAGACCGGCGGGCCGGGCCGGCAAGCCCGCCTGCAGGGCACCGGCGACTGGCCGGCGCGTTTGGCGGCGTTGCAGTCATGAACGATGCCCGCGAGGCGCTCTGCCGGCAGTTTCTTGCCGGGGCCGGCTGGGGTGAGGCCGAGCGTTCCCTTTTGGCCGCCGATGCCTCCTTCCGGCATTACGACCGCTTGAACCGTGGCGGCGAGTCTGCAGTGCTGATGAACGCGCCGCCGCCGCAGGAAAACGTGCAGGCCTTTCGAACCATCGCCGACCACCTTCTGGAAATCGAGCTCTCGGCGCCGCGGCCGTTGGCCATGGACCCTGACGCCGGCTTCCTGCTGCTTGAGGACTTCGGCGACCGCACCTTCACCCGCGCCCTGAAAGAGGGCGCCGATGAAGCCGAACTCTACCGCCTTGCGGTCGATACCCTGATCGCGCTGCATCAGCGCTGGTGGCCCGACGTTCCCGGCCTGCCGGTCTACGACGAACAGCGCCTGCTCGATGAGGCCGCTCTGCTGGTGGACTGGTACCTGCCTGCCGTAACCGGCCGGGAAACCACCGCTGCAGAGCGTGCTGCTTATCTGGATCTCTGGCGTGAACTGGTGCCGATCATGCTGTCGGTTCCGCAAAGCCTGGTTCTGCGCGACTACCACGTTGACAACCTGATGGTGCTGGAGGGCCGCGAAGGTGTCGCCCGCTGCGGGCTGCTCGACTTCCAGGACGCGGTCCTCGGTCCCGTCAGTTATGATCTGGTGTCCTTGTTGGAGGATGCCCGTCGTGACGTCTCGGCGGATCTGGTGGCCGAAATGCTGGCGCGCTACCGCGCCGCCTTTCGTCATATCGACCAATGGACCTTTGCCGCCTCCTATGCCGCCTTGGGTGCGCAGCGCAACGCCAAGATCATCGGCATCTTCACAAGGCTTTGCCGGCGCGACGGCAAGCCCCATTACCTGCATCACATTCCGCGCGTCTGGCGTCTCTTGGAAGGCGACCTCCAACACCCGGCGTTGGAGCCGCTCGCCGAGTGGTTCGCGCGCGCGATACCGCCCGACCTGCGGCGCGTACCAGAGGAGAAAGAAGCGTCATGAAGGGCGTACCCAAGACAGCCATGGTTCTGGCGGCAGGCCTCGGCCAGCGCATGCGTCCGCTGACCGACAATCTGCCCAAGCCGCTGGTGCCGGTGCGGGGCCGGCCGATGCTGGATACCATCCTGGATCGCCTGGAGGATCTCGGCGTCGCCAAGGTGGTGGTCAATACCTTCTATCTCGGCGAGATGATCGAACAGCATATCGCCGGCCGCAAGGCGCCCGCCGTGGTGTTCTCGCGGGAGGAAGATCTGCTGGAGACCGGCGGCGGTATCCGCAAGGCCCTGCCGTTGCTCGGCGAAGAGGCTTTCCTGGCCCTCAACGGCGATGTCTGCTGGCTCGACGGTCATACCCCGGCGCTGCGCCGTCTGGTTGCGGCCTGGGATCCAGAGAAGATGGATGCCTTGCTGCTGCTCCATCCCACCGCCTTCGCGCTGGGCTACGAGGGCAACGGCGACTATGTGATGACGCCGGACGGACGCCTGCGCCGCCGCCGCGAGCGCGAGGTCGCGCCCTTCATCTACGCCGGCATACAGATTCTTCACCCGCGGCTTTTCGAGGGGACGGCCGAGGGTTCCTTCTCGCTGAACGAACTCTACGACAAGGCCCAGGAGGCCGAGCGCCTTTGGGGCATCCGTCACGACGGCGAGTGGTATCATGTCGGCACGCCGGAAAGCCTGCGCGAGGTCGAGGACGCCCTGCACCACTTCGGCCGCTCTTCCGCCCAGACATAAGGGGCCCAAACGTGACTCGTTTCCCGCGATGACCTCCCCGGCCCCCGCCGTATTCACCATTCCGGCCGGGCGGTCCTTTGTCGATACCCTGGCAAGCGGGCTTCTGGCGCGCTACGGCGAAACGCCCGCCGGCCTCGCCGAGGCGACGGTGCTGCTGCCGACCCGGCGTGCGGGGCGCAGCCTGCAGGCGGCCTTTCTGCGGGCCTCCGGCGGACGTCCGCTGTTGCTGCCGCGGATGCTGCCGCTGGGCGATCTCGACCCGGAAGAACTGCTCTTCGAAGAGAGGCCCGGAACCGGTTCCGCCGAGGCCGAATTGCCGCCCGCCCTCTCCGCCCTGCAGCGCCAGTTGCTGCTTGCCGCCTGTATCCGCACCCACAGCCGCGGCCTGGCGGCGGAAAGCGGCCTCGCGGCGTTGAACGAGGACCAGGCCATCCGTCTTGCGGCGGAGCTGGCGCGCCTGCTCGATCAGGTGGAAACCGAAGGTCTCGACTTTGCCGCCCTGGCCGGTCTGGTGCCGGAGGATTACGCCGCCCATTGGCAGATCACTCTGGAGTTTCTCACCATCGTGACCGAGCAGTGGCCGGCGATCCTGGCGCGGCTCGACGCTATCGATCCGGCCGAGCGCCGCCGCCGCCTGACCGAGCAGCAGGCTGCGCTGTGGCGCGCCAGGCCGCCCCAGGCACCGATCATCGCCGCCGGGTCCACCGGCTCGATCCCGGCGACGGCCGAGCTCCTGGCGGTCATCGCCGGGCTGCCGCGCGGGGCGGTGGTGCTGCCGGGTCTTGATCTCGACAGCGATGCCGAGACCTGGCGCGAGATCCAGCGCGATGCCGGCCATCCCCAGTTCGGTTTGGCCCAATTGCTGAACCGTCTGAAGCTGCCGCGCGACGCTATCGCTTCATGGCAGGGCGAAAGCGACGCGCTGGGCGATCCCGGAACGGGTGCGGCCCGGGCGCGCTTTGCCAATCTCGCCCTGCGTCCGCCCGGCGGCACCGCGCGCTGGCACGAGGCTCTGCCGCCCGGAGAGCATGACGCTTTCCGTGCTGCGCTGGACGGCGTGGTGCGGGTCGACTGCGCCGATCCCGGGGAGGAGGCGCTGGTCATCGCGCTGATCCTGCGCCGGGCCATTGAAGACCCCGGCCGCACGGCGGCTTTGGTGACGCCGGACCGGGACCTGGCGCGGCGGGTCGCGGTCAACCTGCAACGCTGGCAGATCGCCGTCGACGATTCGGCAGGGACGGCGCTGGCGGCAACGCCGCCGGGGCTTTTTCTGCGGCTGACCGCACGTATGCTGGCCGAGAACCTGGCGCCGGTGCCGCTGCTGGCCGCCCTGAAGCATCCCTTGGCCGCCGGCGGGATGGATCCCGCGGCCTTCCGCCGTGATCTGCGCGCGCTTGAGGCGGCGGTGCTGCGCGGCGCGCGCCCGGCGCCGGGGCTGGATGGACTGCGCAGGGCCCTGGCGGCAGGCAAAAGCGGTGACGCCTTGCTGCCCTGGTTCGATGACCTGGCGGCGTGTCTGACGCCATTGGCAGAGGTCATGCAGTCGGGCGAGGCAAGTCTCAGCGAACTGGTGGCGGCTCATCTGGCAGTCGCGGAGGCGCTGGCGGAAAGCGATGACGAGACAGGCGCCGAGCGTCTTTGGGCCGGGGAGGCCGGAGAGGCGGCGGCGCTCTTTGCGGCGGAACTGCAGGAAGCCGCGGCGGCGGCCCCGGCCTTGCGCCCGCGCCGCTATCCGGCGGCGCTGGAAGCCCTGATGGCCGGGCGCGCGGTGCGGCCACGCTATGGCCGGCACCCCCGGGTTTCCATTCTTGGGCCCCTGGAGGCGCGCCTGCAGCAGGCCGACACCCTGGTGCTGGGTGGTCTCAACGAAGGCACCTGGCCGGCGGAAGTGGATGCCGGACCCTGGCTCAGCCGTCCCATGCAGACCGCCTTCGGCCTGCCGCTGCCGGAGCGGCGCATCGGCCTGGCGGCCCATGATTTCTATCAGGGCTTCTGCGCGGCCAAGGTCTATCTGACCCGTGCCGAGCGGGTGGAGGGGACGCCCTCGGTCGCGGCGCGCTGGCTGCGCCGCATCGACGCGCTCTGCGACGGTCTTGATCTCGGGGTCGATCTGCACCGCGAACGGGACCAGCTTACGGCCTGGGCGAAGGCTTTGGACGAACCCGCCACAGTCATCCGTACAACGGCACCGCTGCCCCGACCCCCAAAGGAGGCGCGGCCACGGCAACTCTCGGTGACAAGGATCGAGACCTGGATGCGTGACCCCTACGCGCTCTACGCAAGGGAGATTCTGAAGCTCTTTCCGCTCGATCCGCTGGATGCCGACCCCGGCGCGGCGGAGCGCGGCACCCTGGTGCATGCCGCCTTGGAAAGCTTTCTCAAGGAGTATCCGCGGCAGCTTCCCGAGAACGCGCTGGATGCCCTGCTGGAAATCGGTGCACGGACGTTCCATCCGATCCGTGCCAAGCCCGGCGCCTTTGCCTTTTGGTGGCCGCGGTTCGTTCGTGTCGCCGCTTGGTTCGTCGCGACGGAGAGAGACCGCCGCAGCGGGCTGCGGCAAAGCTTCGTCGAAACCCAGGGCAGCCTGACCCTGAAGGCGCCCGGCGGGGATTTCATTCTGACCGCCAAGGCCGACCGCATTGACCTGCTGGACGACGGCAGTCTGGCGATCATCGACTACAAGACCGGGGCGCCGCCGGCGGGTAAGACGGTGGAGGCCGGCTTTGCCCCGCAGCTGCCTTTGGAGGCCGCCATCGCCTTACAAGGCGGCTTTGCTGTGCTGCCCCAGGCGCCGGTCGGCGTCCTCGCCTTCTGGCGGCTTTCCGGCGGCACGCCGCCCGGCGAAATCCTCTCCGCCGGCAAGACCGATCCCCAGGTTCTGGCAGAGGCCGCCCTGGCCGGTGTCGGTGAGCTGGTGGCCGCCTTCGACGATCCCGCAACGCCTTACGCCTGCAAGCCGCGCCCGGAACTGGCACCGCGCTTCGGCGACTACGATCATCTCTCGCGCGTTGCCGAGTGGTCGGTGGAGCCGGAAGGATCATGAACGTCTCTGCACAAGAAGTCATCGCCCGGGCGTCGGCGGCGCAGCAGCAGGCCGCCGACCCCGCGGCCTCGGTCTGGGTGTCCGCCTCCGCAGGCAGCGGCAAGACCAAGGTGCTGGTCGACCGGGTCCTGGCGCTGTTGTTGAGCGGCAACGACCCCGGCAAGATTCTCTGCCTGACCTTCACGAAGGCGGCGGCGGCGGAGATGGCCAACCGGCTGTCCGACCGCCTGGCGGGCTGGGTGACGGCGGAGGAAGGCGCGCTGCGCCAAAGCGTGGAAGATCTGCTCGGCGGGCCGGCGGAGGATGCGGTGCTGCTGCGCGCCCGCGCCCTCTTCGCCCGGGTGCTGGATACCCCCGGCGGCATCAAGATCCTGACCCTCCATGCCTTCTGCCAGTCGCTACTCGGCCGTTTCCCGCTGGAGGCCGCGGTGGCGCCGCATGCCCAGGTGATGGACGAACACGAAGCGGCGGAGCTGTTGGAGTCGGCGCGTCTGGAGGTGCTGGCCCGCGCGCTGCAGGGCCAGGGCCGCCTCTCCGATGCCATCGGCGTGCTCACGGCTCACTTGCAGGAGGAGCGCTTCGGCGAGGTGCTCGCCCAAATGATGCACGAGCGTGGACGCCTCGCCGAACTGTTTGCGGCGCGCGGCGGTGTCGACCGGCTGAACGCAGCGATCTTCGCGTTCCTCGGGGTGGACCATGATGAGACCGCACAAACCGCCGAGGCGGCGGCGATGGCCGAGGGTGCTTTTGATCGCCAGGGATTGAGGCTTGCGGCAAAGGCTTGGAGCAATGGCACGCCGACAGAGCAAAAAAAGGCAAAGCCGCTGTTCGACTGGCTGGCCGATGACGACGCCGGGCGCGCCGAGGCCTTTGACAGCCACTGCAGTCTTTTCCTTACCAAGGACGGTCAGCCGCGGCAGAGGCCCTTGACCAAGAAACCGGCCGAGGCTTTCCCCGGCGCCATCGAAGCGCTGCAGAACGAAGCAGAGCGCCTGATGCAGATCGTGCAGCATTGCAACGCCATTACCGTTGCCAAGGCGACCGCCGCCCTCCTGACCCTCGGCGATGCCATCATCACGGCCTATCAGCGGCACAAGCAGGCACGGGTGCTGCTCGACTACGACGACCTGATCCATTTCGGCCTGCGGCTGCTGCAGCGCCAGGGCGGCGTTTCATGGGTCCTGTTCAAGCTCGACGGCGGCCTCGATCACATCCTGGTGGACGAAGCCCAGGACACCAGCCCGGATCAGTGGCGCATCGTCGAATTGCTGGCCGGCGACTTCTTCACCGGGGCCGGTGCTCATGAAAACCGCGTGCGCGAAGAACGCAGCGATCAGCCGCGCACGGTCTTTGCCGTCGGCGACCCCAAGCAGTCGATTTATTCCTTCCAGCGCGCGGACCCTGCCGAGTTCGAGCGCATGCGAAAACTGTTTCGCGAACGTGCACAGCAGGCGCGGCAACGCTGGCGTCCGGTGTCGCTGGATATCTCCTTCCGCTCGACCGAGGCGGTGCTGGGCCTGGTCGATTCGGTCTTTGCCCGGCCCGAAGCGCAGGACGGGGTGCTGTTCGGCGAGGCCGCAATCCGCCATGCCGCCGCGCGTCAGAACCAGCCGGGCCTGGTCGAGATCTGGCCGCCGGCCCCCCCGGCCGAGGAAGAGGCCCTGGCGCCCTGGACCCTGCCGCTGCTGCGCGGCGGCGACAGCCCCGCACCGCTGCGCCTTGCCCGCCTGGTCGCCAAGCGCATCTGGTACTGGACCCAATCGGCGGAAGGCGCCGAGGATCCGGCCTGCCGTCTCGCCGCAAAAGGCCTACGCATCCGCCCAGGGGATGTCATGATCCTGGTGCGGCGGCGCAATGCTTTCATCACTGAGCTTGTGCGCGCGCTGAAGGAACACGACGTGCCGGTGGCCGGTGTCGACCGCATGCGGCTCAGCGAACAACTGGCGGTGATGGATCTGGTGGCGCTGGGCCGCGTGCTGCTGCTGCCGGAAGACGACCTCACCCTGGCGGCGGTGCTGAAGGGCCCGCTGGTGGGGCTCAACGAGGAACAGCTCTTCGCCTTGGCCTACCAACGCGGCAAGGCCAGTCTCTGGGACCGGCTGCGCAGCTTCGCCAATGGCGCGGCGCCGGATGGCGATCCGGCTTTTGCGGCGGCGCGGGATTTCCTCGCCGCCCTCGCCGCCAAGGCCGACTTTGTCGCACCCTTCGAACTCTATGCGGCGCTGCTGGGCGCCGGGCGCGGCCGGGAAAAGCTGCTCGCCCGGCTCGGCCCCGACGCGGCCGATCCGATCGAGGAGTTTCTTTCTCTGGCACTGGCCTACGAGCGCGAGAACGCGGCTTCGCTGGAAGGTTTCCTGCATTGGCTGATGGCCGGCGAACTGGAAGTCAAACGCGATCTGGAGCAGGCCCAGGGCGCGGTGCGCCTGATGACGGTGCACGGTTCCAAAGGGCTGGAGGCCCCGGTGGTGATCCTGCCGGACACCCTGCAGCTGCCGCGCGGCGGCGATGGCCTGCTCTGGGTCGATGACACGGCGGATGCGCCGCCTTTGTCCATCTGGCCGGTGAAGCGGGACTACGCCCTGGAAGCACTGGAGGCGGCGCGGGGCGCTCAGCGCCTGGCGCGGGAACAGGAATACCGCCGCCTGCTTTATGTTGCCCTGACCCGGGCCCAGGACCGGCTCTATGTCTGCGGCTGGCAGGGCCGCAAGGCGGCGCCGGAAGGCAACTGGTTTCAGCTGGTCGAGAACGCCATGAAGGGGCTGGCCGAGGACGGCGCCGGGGAGGCGGTTGACTTTGATTTCTCCGGGGAGGTTGACGAGGGCTGGTCCGGCCCTGGGTGGCGTTTCGCCCGCGGCGTTGCCGAGACCGTCGTAAGCGATGTTCTGCCGGCCGAGACGACGCAGCCGCCGGCGGCCATCGAGCCGCTGCCGGCCTGGGCCTTTGCCGCCGCGCCGGCCGAACCGGCGCCGCCGCAGCCCCTGGCCCCTTCGCGCCCGAGCGACAGCGAACCCGCCGTCCGCTCGCCGCGTCTGGCCGCCGGTCTGACCCCCGGGGAAGGTCTGGATGACGGCCTGCGGTTCCGCCGTGGACGGCTGATCCACCGGCTGTTGCAGACCTTGCCGGACCTGCCGCTGGAGGACCGCGAATCGGCCGGGCAGCGGTTTCTCGCCAGCCCGTTACATGACCTCAGCGACGCCGAGGCGGCGGAGACTCTGAGGGAAACCCTGGCCGTTCTTGAAGATCCGGCGCTGTCGGTGCTGTTCGGGCCCGGCAGCCGGGCTGAGGTGCCGCTGGCGGGCCTCGTCGAGTCGCCGGACGGGCCCAAGGTCATTTCAGGCCAGGTAGATCGCCTTTTGGTTGAAGATAGGACAATTTCCCTGGTCGACTTCAAGACCCAGCGCCCGGCCCCCAAAACGCCCGAGGAAGTCCCCCGGCTTTACCTCAGACAAATGGCGGCTTACCGGGCGCTTCTGGCCCGGATTTACCCCGGACACCGGCTCTCTAGTTACCTTCTGTGGACCGATCAACCCCGCCTGATGCAACTCAGCGATGCGCTGTTGGACGGTCACGCGCCTTGACGCTCGGCCTCGCGGCTCCCTACATTGCTGGCCAAGGCAAGAGCGATCCCTAGCCTTCGAAGGGGCGCATCGCATTACCGCTATAGGGATGTTTCCATGACAACGACAACGACCACAACGATGACCAATGACGGGGCCTTTGAGCAGGATGTCCTGCAGGCGCAGGGCCCTGTTCTTGTGGATTTTTGGGCCGAATGGTGCGGCCCCTGCAAGATGATTGCACCGGCGCTGGAGGAGATCGCCAGCGAGATGGATGGCCGCGTGACCGTTGCCAAGCTGAACATCGATGACAACCCGCATACGCCCCAGAAATACGGCGTTCGGGGCATTCCCACACTGATGCTGTTCAAGGACGGACAGGTCGCCGCAACCAAGGTTGGCGCGGTCGGCAAGAGTCAATTGTTGGAATGGGTTGAATCTGTCGTCTGACACCCCACATGTAGGATGTGTTGAAGAGACACGTTTAGCTCCCAAATACGATTATCCCAAGCAAGTACCCAGTGGCCCCGTCGTCCCCCCGGCGGGGCCACTTTCATTTTGCCGGCATAATTTGTTCATCTTCGCCTGCTAAAGCGTTTTCGACTTGTGTCGAATCGGCGCCGTCAAGGGGTAAGGAGAATCTAGGTTCCCCTTGACAGCCTGCGGCGGACTGCCGAAGGTCCGCGCTCGTTTGTTCTTTTCAGGTGCAGGGGTAAAGGTCAGCCGTGGGAAAAGTGAAGTACGACTGTTTGAAGTGTCCGGGCTACTGTTGTTCCTATCCGAACATTCACCTGAAGCCGAAAGACATCAAACGCCTGGCCAAGCATTTCGGTGTGACCAAGGAGGAAGCGTATAAGCGTTTCTCCAAGAAGGGTTACAAGGAAGAGGGCCAGAAGAAAGCGCCAAGGGTGCTGCGCCACCAGAAGGACGAGCACTTCGGCAGCATCTGCCGCTTCTTCGACACCAAGGAACGGCGCTGCACGGTCTATGAGGCGCGGCCGGAAATCTGTCGCGATTTCCCTGGCCGCAAGCGCTGCGGTTATTACGAGTTCCTGAAGTTCGAACGCGAAGCCCAGGAAGACCCCGACTTCATCGCCGTCACTAACAACAACGACTGAGCAATCGACAGGTTGCCCAGTATCGGTGCTTTCGTTCGCTGGCTTTAGGTGACGGCTGCGTCTTGTGTTCGGGTCGGTGATGCGGCCATCGTGCGTGTGGCTCACCCCCCTCCCGACCTCCCCCCGTCAAGGGGGGAGGAGATTGTTGTGGCCTCCAGAAGAGTCCTCCCTCCCCCTTTGACGGGGGAGGGTCGGGGTGGGGGTGACGACCTCTCGACCGCAAGCCGTTTGCCGCTGTAACGCGGCCTTCTCCGAAACATCAGCCAACGCCGCGGTCTTTCAACTGCTGCGCAGCACCTGGCCGCTGTCGGTCTCGGTGCGGGCGCCGTCGCGCATGGCGAACTGGCCGTTCACCAGCACATGGGCGATGCCGCTGGCGTAGCGTCGCGGCTCTTCCAAATCGAAATGGCTGGCGATCGCCTGCGCATCGAAGACGGTGATGTCGGCGAAGTTCCCTTTTGCCAGACGGCCACGGTCCTTCAGGCCGAGACGGTCCGCCGGCAGGCTGGTGAGGCGGCGCAGGCCTTCGGCCAATGACAGCACCTTTTGGTCGCGGACATAGTGTTGCAGGAAGCGCGCCGCCCAGCCGTAGCCGCTGAGCGAGCCGATGGAATGCTTCAGGCAGCCGTAGGGCGCCAGCGCCAGCGTATCGGAAATCACCGCGCAGTCGGTGCCGGAAAGCGCCAGCCTGATGTCGTCCTCCGAAAAGGAATGCGAGGTCCACATCAGGTGGTTCATCGCTTCGCCTTCTTCTTCCAGCAGCAGGTCCAGCGCGGCGTCATAGGGATCGCAGTTCCTTTGGCTGCCGATCTCGGCGAGGCTCTTGCCGACGAGGTGGTGGTTGGCTTCCGACTGCATCAGAACGATTTCATCCCATAGACCGTCAATCACCAGCCGCCACATCGGCCGCGGATTGCGCTTGATCTTCTCCCGTGTCTCGCGGTCCTTCAGCCGTGCCCGCACGGCCTCCAGTCCGCCTTCCTGCGCCCACTGCGGCAGGATCGCCAGGACCCTTGTGTGCGACCAGTCGTGGGGAATGACATCGCAGGCGACATCGACGCCCTGGCGCTTCGCCCGGTCGATCATTTCCAGGCTGTGTTCCATGGCATGATCAGGCGCGCCGTGCTTCGGCTGAATGTGGGAAATCTGCAAACGCGCGCCGGAGACCCTGGCCGTCGCCATGGCCTCGCCGAAGCCCAGGTCGTAGAAGATGTCGCGGTTGCGCACATGGGTGGCGTAGAGCACATCCTTTGCCGCCGCCTTTTCGCAGAGCCGGGCCAGTTGGTCGGGGGTCGCCAGGCTGCCGGGCCAGTACTCAAGGCCGGAGGAGAAGCCGTAGGCGCCTTCCTCGATGCTCTGTTCCAAAAGAAAGGCCATGGCCTCGACCTCCTCGTCGCGGGCCGGCCGCAGGGCGTCGCCGAGGACGGCGCGATGGATGGTGCCGTGGCCGACGAAAGCGGCGACGTTGACCCCCAGGGGCTTGCCGGCCAGGTGGTCGAGATATTCGCCGAAGTTCAGCCAGTCGGCATCAACGGCGCCCGGCAGAAAGCCCGGCGACATCAGCTCGATATCGCGGCGGCTGCGGGCCGGCGCGCAGGAAACCCCGCACTGGCCGACGACCTCGGTAGTGACCCCCTGGTGCACCTGGCTTTCGGCGCGGCCGTTGGCTGCCAGCGTGAAGTCGGAATGGGTGTGAAGGTCGATGAAGCCCGGGGCGACGGCGAGGCCGGCAACTGAGATCCGTTCCGCGCTGTCGTTGCCCGAGAGGTCGCCGATCGCGGCAATGCGCGCACCGCTGACGCCGACGTCGGCTTCGACCGGCTCCTTGCCGCTGCCGTCGAAGACCAGACCGCCTTCCAGGACCTTATCCAACATCTTGCTTGGTCTTTCCTTGCTGCATTCCGCTCCTCAATAAGTGGCGACGCCGTAGACCGCGTCGGGCAGCCAGAGGGTGGCTTCGGGAATGAAGATCATGAACAGAAGGCCCAGGACATAGGCCAGAATGAAGGGCAGCACCGCCACCGAAATGCTTTCGATGCTGATGCCGGAGATGCGCGAGGCGACGTTCAGGTTGCCGCCCAGGGGGGGTGTCAGGAAACCGATCTCGCAGGTCATC
>JANQMC010000130.1 GCA_028280305.1 Pelagibius sp.
CGGCGCGGTCAGACCCGGTGCGAGCACGACGAAGGCGAGGAGATCGACGGGCGCCGCCAGCCCGGCCGAGACCAGGAGCAGCCCGGCCGCGAGCACAATGACCAGGGAAAAGAGCGGCGAGAGCACGATCTCCGAAGCAGCGGCCGTCACGAGCATGCCGCGTACCCACTCCCAGAAAAACGTCACGCAGGCCTTCGTGCGCTCGAGAAAGCGGCCATACGCCTTGCGCGCCTGGCCGAAAGTCTTGATGACGGCGATCCCCTGAACGAACTCGACCGCCGCGGCGTTCACGTCGCCCAGCGCGGCGTTATAGGCAGCCATCTTCTCACCATAGCCTCGGAACTGGAGCGCATAGAGCGCTATGCCGCCAACGAGCGGGACAGCAGCGGCGAGGGCGAGGCGCCAGTCGACCCAGAGAAGATAGCCAAAGGCGATAACCGGCGTGACAATGGCCGACGTCAAATTCGTGTAGGAATGACCAACCAGGTGGTGAAGCACCGTGATGTCATCTTGCAGCGCTTTCTTCACCAACCCGGCGCTGCGTGCATCAAACCAGCCGAGCGGCAGGCGGGAAAGCCTGGTCGCCATCTTCCGGCGGAGGTCGAGCTGCAGGTCAAGATCGGCGAAATGTGTGAGCCCGCCGGCAGCCATCAGGCAGACGAGCCGCACCGCGAGCGCGGCGACGGCGAGGCCCACGATCCACCAGGCATGGCCCTGATCGACCGGACCGTCGGCAAGCAGAACCCGGCCGAGCTCCGCGACAGCGATGAACGGCGCAACGCCCGCCGCCGCACCGATGGCCTGGATGACGCATGCCAACCAGAGGCGGCCCCTAACGGGCGCAAGCAGCCTTCCCATCGGGGACGTTTTCGTGTCGCCTGAGCCGGCCGCCATCTCACAACCGCCTGTCTCGCACCACGGCACGGGCGTCGACCATCGATCCGGCGTTTACGAAGAAGGTCGCAACGAATTTCATGAACAACTTAACCTGGAACCGAACTCTTGCACTCAACGTCGCGGCACGGCTGACCCGGAATGCCGAAGAAACATCTCCCCTCCGGCGCAACGCCGAACAGAAAGGCCGTTTAGCTTTCTTCGAGCAGAATGTCAGCAATGGCGTAAACCGCTTAGCGGTGGGTGTCCAGTCCGCGCGCAGTTTTACGAGGTTAAAGTTGTCTAAGGTTAGTTTGTTTTTAGGATCGCTGCCGGCCAGATTGGCAAAATGGCAGGTTCGGAAATCAACACGGCCGCCGCCGTCGCGATCAATCCAAGCGATATGAGATTGGCAATGCCGGCAAGAACCGAAAGCGATACGCCAGCGATGCGGCACCAACGCTTGGGCTCGTCTCATTGTGTTGGTACCGCATCCCAAAGTAACGGATTAGCTAGTGTGCCTTACCTGACGGTCCGGGATCGGACCGTCAGAGAAGGAAACACTAGGCGACAGGTGCGAGGATCGACCATGACCGCAACGCTTGTGGCTCAGCGGGCGGCGTGCTCATCGCGCTTCGACAAGCGGCTCAGCCGTTTGGACTTGCCCGCGAAAACCAAGCGTCAAGACGAGTCCCAGGATGCCGAAGACGGTGGCCACAGCCAGCACCCCCAAATACCCCATCGAAGCCGCCAGCACTGAACCAACCGTCATGGCTGCAATGGCCGCAAACTGGTAGACGCTGTATTGAAGCGTGAAATCGGTCGCGGCGCTCTCCGCAGCAGCCCGGTCCATCATCAGAGTCGACATGGCGGCGGCAAGCGGACTGTAGAAAAGAAAGTAGCCGATCACGGCAACAGACGCGCCCGGCCCCGAAGCCCAGCCCAATGCCAGTGTCGTGACCGCC
>JANQMC010000019.1 GCA_028280305.1 Pelagibius sp.
TAGGCAGATATGTCAACATGGCTGACGTAAAAGGCGGACCCAACCCCCTCTTCCTGCGCGAGGAGGAGCTGCGCCAGGCGATGGAGCTGCTGTTTTTCGGCTACCGGGATTTCACCAGGGAGCCGGATCAGATCCTGGCGGACTACGGCTTCGGGCGCGCCCACCACCGGGTGATCTACTTCGTCGGGCGCCATCCGGCGATCACGGTCTCGGATCTGCTGGGCATCCTGCGCATCACCAAACAGTCGCTGTCGCGGGTGCTGGGCCAGTTGGTGCGCGAGGGTTTCATCACCCAGCGGCCGGGCCTGCGCGACCGGCGGCAAAGGTTGCTGGAGCTGACCGACAAGGGCCGCGAACTGGAAGCCAAACTGAGCGAGCGCCAGCGCGTGCGCATCGCCAAGGCCTATCGCAAGGCCGGCGCCGAGGCGGTGGAGGGGTTCCGCACCGTGCTGACCAACATCATCGACGAACCGGACCGCGGCCGCTTCGAACGCCCGGAAGCCCTGACCCCTTCCTCCTCCGGCCCCTCAAGCGGCAAGCCGGAGGCCAAAACGCCGCCCGCCAAGTCCCTGGCCCGGCGCTAGTCGGGCGGAGAGCCGCGGTTTATACTCCCGCCCATGAGCGACCCCGCTGTGCTGGAAGAGCCGTCCCATATTCTTGTCGTCGATGACGACACGCGGCTGCGTGACCTGCTGCAGCGCTACCTCAGCGACCAGGGGTTTCGGGTCACGACAGCAGTCGACGCCGCCGATGCCCGGGCCAAGCTCGCTTCGCTCGCCTTCGATCTCCTGGTGCTCGACATCATGATGCCCGGCGAAAGCGGCCTGGAGCTGACCCAGACCCTGCGGCGCGAAAGCGCAGTGCCGATCCTGCTGCTGACGGCCATGAATGAAACCGAAGACCGCATTGCCGGCTTCGAGAGCGGCGCCGACGACTACCTGCCCAAGCCCTTTGAGCCGCGCGAACTGGTGCTGCGCATCAACGCGGTGCTGCGGCGCATCCCCGTGGCGGAGGCCAAGGCCGGCAACCGCGTCAGCTTCGGCGACTTTTCCTTCGACCTCGACCGCGAGGAACTGACCCGCGCCGGCGTCTTCATCCGCCTGACCTCGGCGGAGACGCTGTTGCTGAAATCCCTCGCCCGGCGGGCCGGCGAGCCCATCGCCCGGCAGGACCTCTCGGAGGAAAGCCAGGTCAGCGGCAACACGCGGACCATCGACGTTCAGGTCACCCGCCTCAGGCGCAAGATCGAGGCCGATCCAAAGTTTCCCCGCTATCTGCAGACCGTGCGGGGCACCGGTTATGTGCTGATGACGGATTGATGAAGAGCGCGACCAGCGAACGGCCGGCGGTCAATCCGCTCTACCCCCAGGGCGGCCCCGGCCCGATCCGCCGCTTCCTGCCGCGTTCCCTGCTCGGGCGCGCGGTACTGATCATCATCACGCCGCTGATCCTGCTGCAGGTCATCTCGACCTGGATCTTCTTCGACCGGCACTACGACACCATCACCAAGCGTCTGGCCCAGGGTCTGGCCGGCGATGTCGCCGCGGTGGTCACCCTGATCGGCCGCAGCCAGGACGACGCCGAACTGATCCGCATCTTCAGCCTGGCCAAGAGCACCATGCAGCTTGAGCTGTCGATCAGCGAGGGTGCGGAGCTCCTGGTGCCGGACCAGATTCCGCTGCGCGGTCTGGTCGACAGCCGCCTGCGAGCGGCGCTGGAGGAAAAACTGCCGGTTCCCTTCGCCGTCGATACCCGCAGTCTGGACGAGCGTGTTGAGATCCTGGTGCAGTTGAACCAGGGCGTGCTGCGGGTACTGGTAACGGACGAGCGGCTGTTTTCCTCCACCACCTACATCTTCATCGTCTGGACCATCGGCAGCTCCATCGTGTTGTTCGGTGTCGCCGTCATCTTCATGCGCAATCAGGTAAAGCCGATCCGCCGTCTGGCCACAGCCGCAGAAGGCTTCGGCAAGGGGCGCGAGGTCGCCTCTTTCAAACCGGAGGGCGCCACCGAAGTGCGCCAAGCGGCCGTCGCCTTCATCAACATGCGCAACCGCCTTAACCGCCAGGTCCAGCAGCGGACCGAAATGCTGGCCGGGGTGAGCCATGACCTGCGCACGCCGCTGACCCGCATGAAGCTGCAGCTCGAAATGCTGAAGGACACGCCGGAGGTCGAATACCTGCAGTCCGACGTGGTCGAGATGGAGCATATGGTCGAGGGTTATCTGGCCTTTGCCCGCGGCGAGGGCAAAGAAACGCCGGTGGCAACCAACCTCTGCGATCTGCTGCGGGAGGTGGTCAGCCAGATGACCCGGGACGGCGGCAGCGTCGACCTGCATCTGGAGCAGGACATCTCCCTGCCGCTGCGGCGCGAGGCCATGCGCCGCTGCCTGACCAACCTGATCGGCAATGCCCAGCGCTACGGCCAACAGGTCGCGGTCCGCGCCGGCCGCCGCAAGAACCTGATCGAGGTCACCGTTGACGACGACGGCCCCGGCATTCCGCCGGAACGCTACGAAGACGTCTTCAAACCGTTCTTCCGGCTGGAGCAGTCGCGCAATCCGGCCACCGGCGGGGTCGGCCTGGGGCTGACCATCGCCCGCGACGTGGCCCGCAGCCACGGCGGCGATCTGGTGCTGGAGGCGGCGCCCGGCGGTGGCCTCAGAGCCAGGGTCTGGCTGCCCGCTTAAGGCATCCTGAGCGCCGATCCGTCACTTCGGGCGAAGCCATACAACCCTAGCGACAAGTGCCGTTTAGACTGCTTTAACGGTTATTTCTCTATGCTCCGGCCCCGAATAAACGGTTTCCGACGGAGAGTTGTAATGGCTGGTTCGAACGCGCTGATTTCTGAGGAAGAAGTCGACTCGCAAATTGAGAGCGAAGCCCTGGATGAAGCGCGGGAGTTAGTGTCCAGCCTGGAACTGCGGGTTCAGCAGGTGAAGACCGGCGTGCTCGATGCCAAGGAAGCGGCAAAAAGTCTGGCGATGGATTCCGCGAATCTGCGTCTGAAAGCCCGGTCCGTAAACCTGACCGGCTTCGGGCCGCTGACCCACTCCCTCGACGAATACCTGAGCGAGATCGAAGCGGTTGAAGAACGCCATATCGCCGATCTGGTTACCTTCGCCGACAAGATCAGCAGCCTGCTCGACGGCGAGTCGGTGAGCGTCGAAGAGGTTTCCGCCGTCCTGCGCGAGCTGCCGCAGCAGAGCTCCTTCAATGTCGAAGACGTGGTGGTGACCGACAAGTCGGTGACCGTGATCATCCCGCAGCGCACCGCCGCCAAGGTCGTCGGCCGCGAGCTGGCGGCCTGCGGCTATCGTGTCTCCAACGTCACCAACCCGATCGAAGCACTCGAACTGATCCTGGAAACCAAACCGGACTTCGTCATTACCTCTCAGATCATGCCGCGTCTCAGCGGCGTCGATCTGGCCTGCGCGCTTTCAGCCATGCCGGCGACAAAGAGCATTCCCATCGCCCTTCTGACGAGCCTGGACCCCGATCATCCGGACCTGAAAGCGCTGCCGATGAACGTCGGCCTGATCCGCCGCGGCGCGCAGTTCGGCGACGACCTCGCCGACGTTCTGCAACGCTTCAACATCACCTGACGTTCAGCGCAAACCCGAAACAAGGCGGCGGCTTCCGACCCGGGGGCCGCCGTTTCTCTTTTTGCCGAAACGACTTCAGTAAAGCCGTCCGCCTTTGGGCACCGGCTTGTCGGCGGTGACCAGCACCACCTCGCCGCTTTCGTCGGGAAAACCCAGCACCAGAATCTCGGACATGAACTTGCCGATCTGCCGGGGTGGAAAGTTCACCACCGCCGCCACCTGCTTGCCGACCAGTTCATCGACGGCGTAGTGGACGGTGATCTGGGCCGAAGACTTCTTCACCCCCAGATCGTCGCCGAAATCCACCCAGAGTTTGATCGCCGGACGCCGCGCCTCGGGAAACGGCTGCGCATCGACAATGGTGCCGATCCGCACATCGACCTTCAGGAAGTCGTCGAAAGAGATTTCAGGACTGTCGTTCATCATTCGCTCCGCTGGCTTGTTGAGACCCGCCAGGTTGAATTTGCCCAAGTTCTATACGGCGGCGCGACGCTATCACCGGCAGCGTGGCATCAGCAAGCAGCCAACCGGTCTCATATCTCCCAGGGCGGATTGGGGCGCCAGCGCGCGGCGAGAAAGTCGACAAAACTGCGTACCTTGGGCGCGCCGCGGCGGTTTGCCAGGAAAACGGCATGGATACCGGCTTCCCCAGCGCGCGGATTGGCCCGCCAAGCCGTCAACAGGGGTTGGAGGCGGCCGGCCTTCAGATGATCCCCGACCAGCCAGGTCGGCATCAACACCACGCCGCAACCAGCAAGCGCCAGTTCGACAAGGCTCTCGGAACTGTTGGCGCGTAACGGCCCCGTAACGGCGACCTCGGCAACATCGCCGGCGCCGTCGGTTCCGGCGAAGCGCCAAAGACTGCGGCCTGGGGCGTAGGCAAAGGTCAGACAGGCGTGATCTGCCAGTTCCTGAGGCACCTGGGGGGCCCCGGCACGCGCCAGGTAGGCGGAACTGGCGCAGACCACGCGGCGATGGCCAGCCAGCTTGCGGGCAACCAGCGACGACGGCTCCAGGGCACCGATACGGATGGCAATGTCGACATTTTCTTCGGCCAGATTGGTCAGCCCATCTGTGAACAGAAGATCCAGTTGAACCTCCGGCGCCAGACGAAGGTAGTCCGCGAGGATGGGGGCAAGGTGAAGGCGCCCAAAGGCCAGGGGCGCAGAGATACGCAAAAGCCCGCGCAGGGCGCCCGCACCCGCGACCGAAAGATCCGCCTCCTCCAGATCGCTCAGAAGCCGCACCGCCCTTTCAAAATAGCCCCGGCCCGGATCGGTCAAGGTCACACTGCGGGTGGAGCGGTTCAGCAGCTTTGCCGCCAAGCCGTCCTCCAGGGCATCGACCTGACGGGTCACCGACGAGGTAGCCAGCCCGAGACGACGGGCCGCCGGGGCGAAACCGCCGGCCTCGACCACTGCAACGAAGGCTCTGAGGGAAGCGAATCTGTCCATCGCTGCATCTTTGCATAAAACGCAAAGATGCTAACTATATTTGCAATGTTATACTTACTTTGATGGTGACCGATATCCAGGATCTTCGTTTCCTGAATCCAGAGGATCGCCATGCCCGGCCAACCAAAACCCACCCCAATGACACCCGGAGCCGCCCCCCGTGCCTTGATCGCCGGTGGTTCGATTGCCGGTCTTTTCACCGCTGCGCTGCTGCATCGGCAAGGCTGGGAAGTTGACGTGCTGGAGCGCTCGCCGCGGAGTCTGGAAAGCCAGGGTGCCGGACTCGTGCAACAGGCCGATCTGGTACGGGCCCTGCGTGCCCTGGGTGTGGCCAACATCGGCCAACTGGGCGTTACCGCCTTTGAGCGGGTCGTCCTGGACCGCAGCGGCAACTTCCTCGACCGGGACCGGACCCACCAGACCCAGCATGCCTGGGACAGTCTCTACCGGGTGCTGCGACAGCAGGTTCCCGAAGCCCGGTACCATCTGGGGGCATCGGTAACCGCCGTCGATCAGGATGATGCCTCGGTGTCGGTAACCCTGGCTGATGGCCGGCAGTTCAGCGGCGATCTTCTGATCGCCGCAGACGGCACCCTTTCGACGGTGCGCCGCCTGCTGGCGCCGGCGAGCCTGCCGACCTACGCCGGCTACGTCGCCTGGCGCGGCGTGATCCCGGAGAACGAACTCACCGCCTTGGCCGCTGCGGATCTGGCGGGGCGCTTCGCCTTCTTCCGCTATCCCGGATCTCACATTCTCGGCTATCTGATCCCGGGGCCGAAAGGGGAGACCGAAGCGGGAAACCGACGTTACAACTGGGTCTGGTACCGCCCCGCCCCGGCCGGCAACGCCATCGAGAGTCTGCTGACCGACCGCGATGGCCGGCGCCATGACATCTCCATGCCGGCCCAGGGTCTGAACCCCGCCGCCAAAAAAGAGATGCAAAGCGCAGCCGTGGAGCATCTGCCGCCATCGTTTCTCGACGCCGTCCTGGCGACAGACGCGCCCTTTGTCCAGGCGATCCAGGATCTCGAAGCCCCTCGCATGGCCTATGGCAGGGTCGCCCTGGTCGGCGACGCGGCGAGCGTAGTGCGCCCCCACACGGCGATGGGAATCGACAAAGCCGCCGGCGATGCCTTCTTTCTGGCCCAGGCCCTGGATGACGCGGGGAATACCGGCGATCGCGTCGCGTCCGCCCTTGCCGCCTGGGAACCGGAGCGCCTCACCCGGGCCCGGGCCATTGGCGCTCATGGCCGGCGCTTGGGGGCCGCTTTGGAGCCCGGTCCGACCGCAGGTTTCTAAGCGCAACAAAAAGAAAGGGCCGTCCGGAGACGGCCCTTCTTGGAGGCTTTTCGGAGGAGCCCTGTTTTCAGGCTCCGAACGCGAAGCTTACTTCTTCTTCGCGGTCTTCTTCACTTCACCGGAGAATTCGCTGAAGCTCTCGCTGACGCGGGTGGTCAGCAGCTCTGCGGCTTCGCCGTTGGACTTGGTCGCCATCTCGGTCAGCTCGCGCAGGTTGCCGAGGGAGGCCTCGTAGGCCGCCTTCAGAAGCTCGGCCTGCTTGGCCAGCTTGTCCTGCGGCGTACCGGCGGCGTTCAGCTCGGTGATCGCCTTGGAAGCTTCCTCGACGCCCTGGCGCAGGATCTCGGCCTGACGGCGGATCACAGCCTGGGCACCTTCGAGAGCAACCTTGTTGGCGGAAGCAACGGCTTCGATGTTGCGCTTCTGCGCAGCCATCAGCGCCTGGGCGTCAACGCCGGGAACCTTGAACTGCTCGGGAACGGCGGTGAAATCGATCTTTTCCCACTGCTCGACGAACTTGCTCGGGTCCATCAGGGAAACGAAATCGAACTTGGCGAACTCACCGTTCAGAAAGGGATTGCCGGTTACGGCCATGGGTCAAACTCCTCGATCTGTGCGGGCCTCGCCCGCTTTAATGTTGCACCGCACAATACCTGTGTTGACGCTGATATAAGCGGGCTACAGAGGAGCGTCAAGGAAATTTTTTGCACTGCACAATAAATCGGGGAAGAAGCCCTGAAAGCCAGGGTTTGAGCGGCCTTCCGGCCCCCGGGACCGGCAGCGGGCTCCGGGCCGAAATAGGACTATTTGCTCAATCGGCGATCCGGCGGTCAGCCGGCGGCACGTTTCATGCCGGAACCGGACATCCGGCTGGCCAGGGAATCCACCCGCCGCAGCTGCTTGTCGAGGAAGGCCATGGTTTTGGCCATGTCATCGCTTTCGTCGCGCAGCCAGACCCGCAGCGTGGAAAGGTAGACAGCGGAGATGCCCTTGATCCTCACCAGGCCGCGCAGCCCGCTGGTGGAGAACCCGGCCGCCTCCAGCGTTGCCGCCATGGACCGCCCCAGCCGTCCCAGACCGCAGCAGATCATCAGCGGATCGCGCAGCTGGTCCTGAAGAATGGCGCCAATGGCCTCGCGCTTGGGCTGCATCGTCTCGAAACGGTGCATCAGCACCTCGAAAAGGCGGTCGTGGGCCGGCGCTTCGCTGCCTTCCCGATCCTCATCCGCCATCACCGCCGCGTCCACCTGATCGGCAAAGCCCTCGATAATGGCCTGCTTGGAGGGGAACAGGGGATAAAGGGTGGAAAGCGGCACCTTCGCCGCCTCGGCGATCTCGGCCAGGGAAAGGTCCCGCCAGCCGCGCTCCGCCGCCATGTCAAAAGCGGTGTCGATGACGTGCTTGGGGATGTCGGCTTTTTTCACCATCTGCTTGGCTCCTTGGGCGATTTCGCCAGTCCCTGCCAGGTTCTGGGCCAGGTTCTGGAACCGCTATTCTAGGCTGCCGGGCGGCTTTGGTGAAGTCCGGCTCGAATCACCTGGCCGCGGCCTCCTGACGCGGCCCCTGACACCTGTGCGGAGCAAGGGGGTCAGGCCCGCCGGATATCAGCCACCTGACCGCCGGTAAGGGCGACCAGTTGTTCGGGACTGAGCGGGAAAACCGCATTGGGGGTCCCCGCCGCCGCCCAGATCTCGGTCATCGCCATCAGATCGCGGTCAATGAAGGTCAGCGGCTGTTTCAGATGGCCGACCGGCGGCACACCGCCGATGGCAAAGCCCGTCGTCTCGCGGACGAAATCGGGCCTGGCCCGGCCGATGGGTTGCCCCAGGACCGCCCCGACCGCCGCCTCGTCGACCCGGTTGGCACCGCTGGCCAGCACCAGCACCGGCGCGCCGCTGGTCTCGGCGCGGAAGATCAGCGACTTGGCGATCTGTTCGACGGTACAGCCGATGGCGGCCGCCGCCTCGGCGGCACTGCGTGTCGAGGCCGGAAACTCGCGGACCTCAAAGTCGAAGCCCGCCGCCTCGATGGCCTGTTGCACCCGCCGCGCGCTGTCTTTCAGAGAACCCTCTGCCACTGAATCCACTCCTCGTCATCGCGGCCAGAGCAAGTGTAGAGCGGGTTCACATGTTTTGACGCAAACATGAATGTGTTTCCGTCCAAACATGATCCGCTCTAGATCGAGGGTGCTATCCCTGGCCCGCCAATTCAAGGGCGCTCAACCTGCCACCGGAACCGCCATGGCGCGGCGGCGGCGCCAGCCGAAGAAGGATGCAACGCCGAACACAAGGGCCGCGGCCAGTTCGATGCCGGTAACCCAGAGGCCGCCATACGCCGGATCCCAATGGCTGAAAGGCCCCACCAAACGCAGTTCGTCGTCGAGCGGCCAGAGCACAAGCGGACCGTCCGTCACATGACTGACGATATCGACCACGGCATGGGTGACCGCGCCGGCGAGGAAGGCCAGGCAACGCATCCGGCAGGTTCTGTTGCGGCAGAAGATCAGGAGCGTAAGCAGCGTCAGACCCGCCAGGCTGAGCGGCCCATGCAGCAGGTTGTGCAGGGCGATCATCACCGAGTCCGAGAAGTAGAGCGCGTCCATCTCCGCCTGCACTAGTGCCTGCACATAGCCGCCCTCGCGCCAGACGACGGAGGCGGCCAGGATGCTCCAGACCGCGGCCACGGGAACATCCGGCACCACGGCGCCGAGCAAACAGGCCCGGCGCAGCCCGCCGCGCCATCCAAAAGCCGCCGCGCAGCCGTAGCCGATCAGGAAATGGGTGGGGCTCTTCAAGACACAGATCTCCTCACACCCTGCCGCAAGGCGACAGAGAGGCATTGCAGGCGGAACGGCGCCAGCTGGATTAGGGCAACGGCCTAGAGAATCACCCTTTGGTGTTCACGAAAGGCCGAGTGATGGCCGAAGTCGGTCGAGCGGCTCCAGGCCAACATCAGGTAGGTCGCAGCACCGGCGCGAAGGTTCACGCCCAGGGCGTCGCCACTGCGGTGCGGCAGATCGAAATCCAACCGCGAAGCACCGCCGCCGAAACTGTCGGACACCAACACCAGATCCCGTTGGACCTGCGCGTCTGCAACCGGACCATGGTCCGGCACCGCGGCGCGGCGCAGCTCCAAGCGGGGCGGGGCCTCGGAAACCTGGGCCATCACAAAGCAGGTGCCCCTCAACCGCTCGGCATCGTTGAAGCCAACGGCCAGCCATCCAGGCGTCGGCGCCGAGAGCTGTCCCCGCAGCACCGCCCCTTCATGGCGCCAACGGAAGACCATGCCCCCGGCGGCTGCTTCCCGCCACGGCCCCGCCTCAGCTTGGGACAAAGGCGTTCCAGCCTGTAAACTGTGCGCTGCCGAAACGCCGAAAGGCGCCATGATAGCGGTCAGGCAAACAAAGAAAGTCCGTCGGTTGCAGCATCGCATAACCAAGCCCTTGCCTTATCCGTCAAGTTTCTTGACTATATATCGAGGAGTGGAATTTGGTCAAGATAATTGACGAAAAAATGAAGCGCCCATCCTCCGCAGCCACCGGAAAGGCCGGCACCGGCAAGGACGGGGCAGACAAGGGCGGGGCAGACAAGGGCGGGACGGACAAAGCGGCATCGGGCAACACGACGGAGCTGTCGCCCGACCATATCGGCTGGCTGATCTGGCAGGCCGCCTTTCTCTGGAAGGATGCCTATATGGCCGCCATGCAGGAGGCCGGGCATGACTGGTACAGCAAGGCACAGAGCAATATCACGGCCTTTCTGGACCCGCGCGGCGGCACCCCGCAGAAGCGCCTGGTCGAACGCTCCGGTCTGACCAAGCAGGCGGTCCAGCAGTTGGTCGACGATCTGGAAGCCGCGGGCATCGTCCAGCGGGTTCCCGACCCCGGGGACAAGCGGGCAAAGATCATTCGCTACACGGACAAGGGCAAGGCCGCCCTGCGCGACGGCGCCCGCATCAAGCGGCGCATCGAGGCCCGCATGACCGAGAGCCTGGGCGAGGCCGGCATGAAACAGCTCCGCGCAAACCTGTCACGGATCATCGAAAGCGGTTTTCCCTAAAGGCCGGCCCTAAAAGCGGGCGGCAGGCTGCCTGTTGTGACGGATCGCGACGGCCAACAGCAGCACCGCGATGACGGGGCTCGCCAGATCTTCGGGAATCCACAGCGTCCAGGCGGTCGCCCCGGCGATGAAACACCAGATCGCCGGCAGTACAAGAAGATGAAGCGGACAGCGCAGGGGCGCCATCAACAAGAGGCCGAGGGTGAAAACCGCCGTCGGGCCCGGCGCCAGGCCGAAAGCCCGGGCCGTCGCCGGCTCGCCGCGCAGCAAGGCCAGTTCCGGTACCACGATCACCGCATAGGCCATGGCGAGAAGCCCGGCCCAGGCCGTGAGACCGGATTGAAAGCCAAGAACCGTTCGGCCGCGGATCAGCAGGCTCCAGGTCAGCAAGGCGGCCTGCAGCAGGAACAGCGCCCCATAGGCCGGTGCGGTGAAGCTGAGGCCCGCGAAGTAATACAGATGAAACACCAAGCCGCTGCAGAGCCAGGCAGCAACCAGCACCGCGCCGGCGCCGCGGGTGGCGAGAGGGCGCCCAGTCATCACCAGCCAGAGTGCGCCCAGCGCCGCTGCGCCGAATAGCAACTGGCCGGGCCAGAGCGCCCGGTTCATCTGCGCGAAGAGCAGCGACAGCACCTCCGCATCAAAGGAAAGCACGTTTAAAGCGCTTCGACGGCGGCTGCCATGCGGCGGCGTTCGGCGGTATCGGGCAGGCGGCCGTGGAGGGCACCCATGTTTTGCGCCATGTGATCGATCCGCGAGGTGGCGGGAATGGCGCAGGTCACGGCGGGATGGGAGACGATGAACTTCAGGAAGAACTGCGCCCAGTTGGCACAGTCGATCTCCGACGCCCAGGCGGGCAGCGGCTGCCCGGCGACGCGGTCAAAGAGGGCACCGCGGCGGAACGGCCGGTTGATGATCACCGCCTTGCCGAGGTCGGCGGCCAGCGGCAGCAGGCGATCTTCGGCTTCACGGTCGAGGACGTTGTAGGTGAACTGAACGAAGTCGATATCCGGCTGGCGCATCACCGTTTCGAAGTCCTCGTGGCGGCGGCCGTGGGAGGTGGTGATGCCGATGTAGCGCAGCCGCCCCTCCCCCTTCATTCCGCGCAGGGTTTCCAGATGGCTTTCCCAGGACAGCAGGTTATGCACCTGCAGCAGGTCGAAACGCTCCACCCCCCAGAGCTGCCGCGACTCCTCCATCTCCTCCACGCCGCCGGCCTGCGACCAGGTCCAGACCTTGGTTGCGGAGAAGAGCGAGGCAGGCTGCCCGGTCTTTGCGAGACCATGGCCGATCACCGCCTCGGCCGAGCCGTACATCGGTGAGGAATCGATCATCCCGCCGCCGGCGTCGAAAAAGGCCTGCAGCACCCGGCTGCGCTGCGCCCGCAGCCCGGCGTCATCGCCGACGTTGAAAGTGATCCAGGTTCCCATGCCGATTGCCGGCAGGCGTTCCCCACTCACCGGAACGGCACGGGTCAACAGCCCGGAAGCTGCCGCCCGGCTCATTTGTCCGGCGAACGGCAGGGCCGCCAGGCCGCCCAGGACCGCGCGGCGGGTTGGTCGCCAGGACTGCTCCGTCATCACCCGTCTCCCGTTGGGCTGCAGGTTTGTTTCTTCACAATGAAGATGCGCCATTAAACCGGGAAGTCAAAGGGACGTGAGCGGGACCACCGCCAAGGGGTCTGTATACTGATCCGTCCTGGGCGGGGTCCACTCTAGACAGGAAGGGCCTAGACAGGCTGGGAAGGGCTTTCGATACCGATGTTCTGACCAGTATAGAGGGCGACGATGGCGGTCAATGCATCCATCTCCACCGGCTTCGGCAGCACGGAATCGAAACCGTGGGGTTCGTATTGGCTGCGCTCATGCCAGTGGGTGTCGGCGGTTACCGCGACCACCGGCAGCGCCTTCACAAAGTAGTCGGCCGAGTTGCGAATAGCCTTTGTCGCCTCCAGGCCCGAAACCCGGGGCATATGGAGGTCCATGAGCACGAGATCGAAGTCGACCGGCCCGGCCTGAAGGCGGTCGAGGCAGTTTTGCCCATCCGCCACGATCTCGCAGTCGAGACCAAGGGCCCGGCACATCTCTCCCATCAGGAAACGGGTGAGTTCATCGTCCTCCACGACCAACACCTTTGCAGCCACTACGCGGCATCCTTCTTCATCTCAAGCGGAGGCTCGGTCGCCGATGAGAGCTGCAGGGCGGACAGGGGGATTCTCAGCCGGAACGTCGTTCCGCGGTTCACGACACTGTCCACGACGATCCCACCACCCATCAGCCGCGCCAGATCGCTGGAGATGGCAAGACCGAGTCCGGTGCCGCCGACCCGGCGCGTTATGCTGCCGTCGACCTGACTGAAACGTTCGAAAATCTGGGAGAGCCGCTCCGGCGGAATGCCGCAGCCGGTATCGGATACCCAAAACTCGACTGTCTCGCCCAGCCCCCGGCGCCCAGGCCTGCCGTTGGAGGCCGCAAGTGAAACGCCGATCGTTATCCGGCCATTGTCGGTGAAACGGATCGCATTTTCGATCAGGTTCTGAACGACTTGATTGAGACGGCCCTCGTCGATCCAAAGGCTTTGCGGCAAGGCCTCATCCAGCTCAACGGCGAGGCCCAGAGGTTTGCGGCTCCGCAGAATCACCGCCTCCGCCATGGATTGCCAGCCGGCAGCCAGATCGTCGACCCGCTTTTCGCTGTGCGAAAGCTTCACCGCTTTCGCTTCCAGACGCGACATCTCCAGGACGTCGGTAAGAAGCTTCAGCAGACGTTCTCCGGCCACCTGACCGATTTGCGCCCATTCGGCTTGCTTGTCTGGGAGGCCGCCGCGTTGCAGCAGTTGAAACATGCCGAGAATGGCATTCAGGGGCGTGCGGATCTCATGACTCATCGTGGCCAGGAACTCCGACTTCAGGCGGCTGAGTTCCTGGGCCTGGCGTTCCGCCGACCGCACGGCAGCGACCGAGACGGCGATCAGGTTACCGGGGATGACCAGGCAACCGAAGATCAAGACAAAGGCGCTCGGCGAATGGGCGAGGCCGAAGGTGGTCCCAAAGAGAACCGGCGCGGAGAATGCAACGAAGGCAACGGCAAAAAGCAGGCCGGCTGTCATCACCACCATCGCGCTGACCGGCAGCCACAAGGCAAAGATGCCCAGCAGCGGGCCGGCGATGATCACGGGGGATACGCCGGTCGCCACCTTGGTGAAAACCGAAACCGCGAACAGCAGACAGACCAGGCAGATCAAGAATCGCCTGGCATCTTCGAAAAAGGGCGCACGCCGCGCCCCTATCGATCTCAAAACCAGGCAGACAAAGGGGGACACCGCCAGCGTGCAGGTAAAATTGCCCAACACCCAGGCGATAAAAACATCGTGCCAAAGTGCGCCATAAAAATAGGTCACCACCGAAGCTGCCAGCAGACCGGCAGAAACAGCCGGCAGCATGCAGATCGCCCCGAGGAAAACCAGATAGCGGGACGAGTCCTTGTGCGCGGTCTCAAAGCGGAGAAGCCGGGCGATCAAGCTGCAGGCGAGCAGCACTTCAACACCATTCACCGCGCCAAGCAGGCAGCTCACGAGCAGGCTGTCACCGTAAACCAGCTTTGCAAGGGCAGTGCCGACGGCAACGGAAACCGCCACCGGCAAGGCGCGGCGCCGGCGGTCGGCCCAGAACCAGCCGATGGCGATGGCATTCGGCAACCACAGGACCGCCAGCGCCCCCGGCTCCCGCGTGACCTGCATGCTGACCAGGGCCAGCAGCATCGACAGGATGGCGAGCAAGATGACTGAAGCGAAGAGCGGTCCCCAAAGGATGCCGCCGCGCTGTTGAAAATCACCCCCCCGTCGAGGCTGGACTGAAACATCCATCGCCATTGTCTTAGTCGGGTCCAAACCTTCTTTCTCAGGGCCCGCTTGCCCGCCTCAGTTGCACTCCAAGCTGGCTTGCCATTTCGGCTACAACCATATTGAGTATTTCTATAGTAAATAATTCAATGTCTGAATGATTCGTTAATGATCACAAACGCTAAAAAAACTAACTGATTTATTCAGCTTGCGGTAGGATTATTTGACCGATCCGGCGTAAACAGTGAACTCCGATAGGATTTTCCGTCCAGCGGCCTGCCGTGACCGGGCACAACCCTTAGACGTTTCAGCGCTCAGTCGTTCCGGCGCTTTTCTTGCAGAACAGTTCTGCAGCGGCCCGATCCGCTGGAATTGATCGCCGAATAAGACGGTGGAATCCGTCAGCGAGGGCTCGTCTTGGTGCGTCTTGGGATTTCCCGGCCCTTGCCGGGCTCAGAACGGGCGGGCTCAGAACGGGCCGGCTCAGCCGAGTTCCCGGCTCCTCGCGGTGGCCGCGGCGATGGCCTCGGTCATCAGCGGCTGCAGGCCGTCCTCCGCCATCAGGACATTCAGCGCTTCCAAAGTCGTGCCCGCCGGAGAGGTGACGTTCTTGCGCAGGGTTGCCGCCGGCTCGCTGGACTGATCCACCAGGGCGCCGGCGCCGGAAACCGTCACGCGGGCCAGCTGCATGGCAAGATCGGCCGGAAGTCCCGCCTTCTCACCGGCTTCGGCCAGGCATTCGATCAGCAGAAAGACATAGGCCGGACCGCCACCGGAAACGGCGGTGACCGGATCGATCAGCCCTTCGTCCTCGACCCAGGCGGTCTCCCCCACCGCCGCCAGCAGATCCCCGGCCAGGCCGCGTAACGCCCCGTCACAATGTGCATTGGCGCAGAGGACCGTCATCCCGCGCCCGACCGCTGCCGGCGTGTTGGGCATTGCCCGCACCACCGGCGTCTGCGAGCCCAAGACCTCTTCAAAAGCGGCGATGCGCCAGCCCGCCGCAATCGACAGTACCGCCGCGCCCGCTTCGGCAAATCCGCGATATTGCGGCAGAGCCGCCTCCAGCATCTGGGGCTTCACCGCAAGGACGATCAGCGCCGGTTTGAGATCGCGGGGCAGTGCATCGGCGGCCGCGACCTGGTGCACACCCCGGTCGAGAAAAGCCCGGAGATGATCGCCACTCGGCTCGACGATCCAGACCGAGGCCGGATCGAGACCGCGCCCCAGCCAGCCTTCCAGCAGGGCGCCGCCCATCTTGCCACAGCCGACCAGCAACAGGGGGCCGGAGAGATTCATTGTCCGGAAAAACGCATCGTAAGGACTCCGCCGGGTTCGTCGCGGCGGGCCGCCTAAGCTTCGCCGACGGTTTCCATCAGGGCCGCGTCGAGCGCCCCTTCCACCGTCGCACCGCCCCAGATGACCATCTGCAAGGCCGGATAGATACGGTCGCATTCCATCAGGGCGGCCTCCACCAGATCCTCCAGTTGCTCCAGCGAAGCGCCGGGCAGGCCGCGCAGGGGAATGGTGTGACGATACATCAGGGCGCCCTCTTCAGCCATCAAGTCGAAGTGGCCGAGCCAAAGCCGCTCGTTGGCCTTGGCCAGAAGCTCGCAGACTTCTTTCTGCTGCGCTTTGGGAACCTTGAGGTCGAAATGGCAGGAAAAGAACATGGAACTGACCTGCTCCTGCCAGACTGAATACATATGATATTCGCACCAGTGACCGGACATTTCGATGAGCAGTTCCGATTCACTGTGGCGGTCGCAGGCCCAATCATTGGCGC
>JANQMC010000068.1 GCA_028280305.1 Pelagibius sp.
ATCCAGGCTCACCTTGGCCCCGCCCTTGGCAAAGCCCGCGGCGCCGCCCTTTCCCTCGCCGGAGATGGTATAGCCTCTTGGCGGATCGAGGTCGCTCAGGGTGACGGCGCCGGCAAAACGCGCCGAAACCGGCCCGACCTTGGCCTTTACCTTGGCAGTGAAAGACGTGTCGGAGGTTTTCTCGATCTCTTCGACACCCGGAATACAGGCGCGCAGCACCTCGACATCGTTCAAGGCTTCCCAAACCGCCTCTCGCGGCGCCTCGATGCGGTATTGGCCGGTCATCTGCATGATTTTCGGAAATCCCTCTTAAAACACATCTCTCTGACTGGGCTTTAACAGCCGAGCACCAGAATTGCCGGATCACCCCGGCTGTTCAAGCCCTACCTTCGATCCATATAGGAACATCGGTGGCGAAACCACAGACTGTTTTACATGACCGAAAGCTAGCCGCCGAGAAAGAGGCGGCCGACCTGGGGGTCTTCCAGCAAGCTGTCCCCCGCGTCGGCCATGGCCAACTGGCCGGAAACCAGCACATAGCCGATATCCGCGAACTCCAGCCCCTTCTTTGCATTCTGCTCGACCATGATGATGGTTTTGCCTTCACCTTTCTGCAGATCATCCAGAATCTCGAAGACCATGTCGATGAAGCGCGGCTCCAGGCCGATGGAAGGCTCGTCGACCAGCAACACCTCCGGCTCCATCACCAGGGCACGCGAGATTTCGAGCAGACGGCGCTCGCCGCCCGACAGAACCTTGGCCTGATGCCCGCGCCGTTCGGCCAGACGGGGGTATTTGGTGAAGATCTCCTCGGCCTTTTCCCGGGCCTGGGCCGGATGCTCCATCAGATAACCGCCCATCCAGAGATTCTCCTCCACCGTCATGGCGGGAAAGACCGACTTGTCCTGCAGGATGTAGGCGACCCCGGCGGAGCGCAGCTTATCCTTGGGCGAGAGGCGGGTGACCTCTTCTCCGCCGATTTTGATCGAACCGCCGAAGATGTTGGTGAAGCCGAAGATCGAGTGCAGCACCGTCGATTTGCCGGCGCCGTTAGGGCCGATCAGGCAGAGCGACTGGCCCCGGCCGACCTGAAGGTTGAAGTCGTGCAGTATTTCCATCTTGCCGTAACCGGCGCGCAGCCCGTCGATGGAGACAAAGGGTGCATTGTCCGCAAGCGCGGCAATCCGCCCTTCGGGAATGCCCGATCCGGCGAGGGCGGCGGCCTGGCGGTTTACGTCTTCGACAGAAATGACCGTCTCGACACCGCCCTGACCGTAACCGCGGACCGGTTGCTTGCTTTGCTCTTCGCCGCTCATCAATGCGCCCCCAGGTAAGCGTCGATCACCCTTTGGTCATTCTGGATCTCCGCCGGATGGCCCTCCGCCAGCAGTTCGCCGTGGGCCAGGCAGTAGATGTTTTCCGCCAGATTCATGATCACCCGCATGTTGTGCTCGATGACGAAGAGGGTGATGCCGAACTCCTCGTTGGCACGCTTCAGGCGGTCGATCAGGCCGTTGATCAGGGTCGGATTGATTCCGGCCGTGGGTTCGTCGAGCAGGAGCACCTTGGGCTCGTTCATCAGCGCCATGGCGAACTCCAGCAGCTTTTGCTGGCCGAAGGAGAGATCGCCCGAGATAAGCCTTCGCTTGGCGTAGAGGCCGACGAATTCGAGCAGGTGTTCCGCCTTGTCCATCAACTCCGGCTCGAAGGGCGTGAACATGGAGCCCCAGCCGGCCTGCCGGTGGGGCAGGGAAATCAGCATGTTCTGAACACAGTCCATCTTGGAATAGATGCGGGTCTGCTGGAAGGTGCGCAGCAGCCCGAGACGGGCGATCTGCGGCACCCGCAGCCGGGAGATTTCCTGCCCTTCGAAGCGGATCGAACCGTTGTCGATGGGATGATAGCCGACGATGGAATTGAACAGGGTGGTCTTGCCGGAGCCATTGGGCCCGATCAGGCCGGTGATCTTGCCGGCTTCCACTTTCAGCGAGACATCGCGGTTGGCCTGAACGCCGCCGAAGGCCTTGGAGACGCCGGTGACCTCGATCAGATCGCTCATTCCGCCGCCCTCCTTGCCGCATTGTCATCTGCGGACTCGGGTTCATCGACCCGGATGCCGAAGGCCTCCGGCCACTTTTCCTGCGCCCAGCCGAGCAGGCCCTGTTGGAAGTAAACGACGTTGATGATGATCAGCAGCCCGAGGGCGACCCACTGCCAGCCCAGCAGGTGGGTCCAGGTCACCTCCTTGATCACATGAAACAGGGTGGCCCCCAGCACCGGCCCCCAAAGCGTGCCCTTGCCGCCGAGCAGCGCCATCAGCACCATGAAGATGCCAAAAGTCACGGTGGGGAAGGCGACCTCAAGTGGTTCGATGAAACCGCTCATGTTGCCGTAGATGGCGCCGGAAATGCCAAGGAAGAAGGCGGCGATGGACCAGGCGACGATCTTGAAGCGCAGGGTATGGATGCCCATCGCCTCGGCCTTGGCTTCGTCGTCGCGGATCGCGTTGATCGCCAGTTTGAAGCGGGTGGCATAGAGCACACGCAAAAAGGCGAAGGTGGCGACGGCGCTGCCGAAGCAGAGAAAGTAGAACAGCAGAGCGCGGTCATCGGGTTCGCCGGGGTAGGTGGGCATGGAGATGCCGCTGCCGCCGCCCAGCCAATCCCAGGCCCCGACGAGTTCACCGGCGGCAATGGCGACGCCCAGAGTGCCGATGGCGAAATAGGGTCCGCGCAGGCCGAAGACGATCCAGCCGAAGATCACCGCAAAGAGCGCCGATACAACGGCTGAGGCAAGGATGCCGAGGACCAGTCCGAGGTAGTATTGCCCGGGCGTGAAGTCCACCTTCACCGCGCCGTAGGCCGAAGTGTAGTCGCCGACGTTGTAGAACAGTCCGATCTGAATAACGGCGCAGATGTACATGCCGGCGCCGAAGAAGAAGATGTTGCCCAGCGAGTTGTAACCCATCTGGCCGCCCATGATGTCCCAGGTCAGGGCGAAGAGGATCATCACCCAGAGCACCGCAATCTGGAAGGTGTAGTTGGGAAACAGGAAGGGCGCGACGATACCTGCCAAAAGGATCAGCGCGCAGAGCAGAAGCTGCTTGTTCTTTGCGGTCATTGGACCACCTGCCTCAGGCGGCCCTGCTGGATCTGGCGCCAGACCAGAACCGCGACCAGAAGCCCGACGACGGTCGCCTGTTGAAACTCCGCGCCCATTACAAAGCCGCTGTACTGCTCTGCGACGCCGAGGCCGAGGCCGGCGATGATGACGCCTGGCAGATTGCCGAAGCCTGCAGCCGTAACGATGACGAAGGAGCGGATCGAATGGGTGATGCCGTAGAACGGCTGGATCACCCAGATCATGGCGATCAGCACCCCGGCGGCACCGCAGATGGCGGCGTTCAGCGCGAAGGTGAAGGCATAGACCCGGTCGGTGTCGATGCCCATGATCTTGGCGGCGCGGGGATCTTGCGCCGTCGCACGGATCGCCTGTCCCATGCGGCTGCGCTTCATGAAGACAACGACCGCAATCGCCAATGCTGCCGCCATGACGAAGGAAACAACCTTGATGTCGGACACGGTGAGCTGGTTGTCGAGCGCCGAGCGGATACCGAAGCCGGACTCGGCGATCTTCACCTCCGGTCCGTAGATCAGGTTCAGGCTCTGCTGCACCACGATGGCGATGCCGAAAGTAGCCAGCAGAGAGGTGAAGAGGTCACGGTCGATGACCCGGCGGATGACCAGCACATAGACCGCCCAGCCGAAGGCGAACATCACCACGATCGCCAAGGGCAGGCCGAGGATCGGGTGAATACCCCATTCACCGAGGCTGTAGGCGATGTAACCGCCCATGATGACAAAATCGCCCTGGGCCAGATTCTTCACGTTCATCACGCCCCAGACCAGTGCCAGGCCATAGGCCGCCAGGGCGAAGATGGCCCCGATGAAGAGGCCGTCGAGCAGCAGCTGGATATTGAAAACCGGCGCCAGGTCGAACAGCAGTGAGAGGTTATCGAGCATAACGGATCAGAGTGTCTCCACGCAGTCAGAGGGCCGCAGCCACCCCCGGTCTCGCGATTCTACGAAGACCGGGGGTGGTGCGGGTATCGTTGCGGACGCCATGGAAAAGCGTCCCGGACTGCGATCCGTTAAAAGCCTGCCTCGCGCGGGAAGTTCAGGGGATGCGAGGCCCACTTTGAAGGCGCCACGACGTTGTAGCTCCCGCCTTGGATCTGCCGCAGCACCATCGGCTTTGCGATGTTGTTGCCGGCTTCGGAGAACCTGATCGGTCCATAGAAGGTCTGCATGTCGGTGGCGGCGATGGCGTCGCGAACCTTGTCGATCTCGAAGCTGTTCGCCCGCTCGAAAGCGTCTTTCCAGACCATCACCGCGGCTGCGGCCTGTGCCGACTGATAGGGTACCGTCGTATAGCCTTCGAAGTTGGCCTTGAACTCCTCGTGGAACTCTGCGGCGGTGCCGAACATCTCGTCTTCGTAAGACAGAGTTTCGGCCCACTGCGTCGAACAGAGGATGTCGTTGGCCCCGGCGCCGAACTTGTCGGTCACCTTTGCCGCCTCGCAATGGGTCATGGCGATCATCGGGATGTCGATTTTCATCTCGTTGATCTGGCGTACAGCCGTGGCCGCGCCCTTGGAGTGGCCGGAGACGATCAGCAGGTCCGGCTTCAGGGCTTTGGCCTTTGTGAGGGTCGCCGACATGTCGGAGAGGTCGCGCGGCAGCTTGTCGTCGATCACCACCTTCATGCCGTACTTCTTGGCGTCGTCAACCACGCCGGCGCGCACATCGAGCGAGAAGGGGTCGTTCTCGAAAGCCATGGCGATCTTCACGTCCGAGGGCTTCCTGCCTTCTTTCTCGGCCATCTCCGCAGCCAGGTCGATGGCGCTGGCGAGATACTGTTCGGAGGTCGAGAGCACGGCGAAGAGATACTTGTAGCCCTGCGTGAAGAGCGAGCGCGAGGCGCCTTCGGCCTCGACCATTGGGATCTTGTATTTCTCGGTGACCGGTGCGATGGCCTTGGTCAGGCCCGAGGAGTAGGGGCCGAGCATGAACTGGACCCCGTCCTGCTTGATCAGGCGTTCGGCCAGTTGTGCGCCGCGGGCGGGTGTTGATTCATCGTCGTAGTAGACGACTTTCAACTTGTAGGACTTGCCGTCGACCTTGACGCCGCCGCCTTCGTTGATTTTTCTGACCGCAAGATCGTAGCCGTTCTGGGCGTGAACGCCGTTTGTTGCGTACTTGCCGGTCAATGAGATGGCGGAGCCCAGAACGATGGTGTCGCCTTCGATCTTGGCCTGGGCGCTGCCGGCGGCCAGCAAGCCGACGGCCGCGCCGGCCATCACCAAACGCGAAAATCCCTGAGCCCTGCCGGGCAGAGTGTTGAATTTCATGTGATTTCCTCCCGTATTCGAAGCCGTTCAGCTTCGTTCTTTTTCTGCCGCTTGAGCGATCAGTTAGAAGAAGATCATATAAGGGTGGTGTTGTGACGCAACCCCGCTTGTTTTGCCCGGCTTGGCGTCTGCCACCCGTCCTGCGATCCGGGGCGGCCAGGCGGTCTCAGCCCTTCAGCGCTGGTTTCGGCGGGGAATTGTCAGAGAGCTTGGCTCGTCATCATCGGAATCGGGCGGCACGTCAAAGCTTGCCCAACCGCACTCCGTGCCGGTCGGCGGCAGGTCGGTTTCGGGGTCCACCTGCCGGTGCAGGAAGGATTTGGCGATGAAATTGGCGGTTATCGGGGCTGTCAGCAGAAGGAAAATGGCGATCAGCAACTCATGGACCGAGAAACTGCCCTGGTGTTTCAGAATGAAAACCGCGGAGGCAACGAGGACTGATCCGACACCCAGGGTAGTGGCTTTGGTCGGGCCGTGCAGCCGGGTCATTAGGTCCGGCAGTTTGGCAAGGCCGTAGGAGCCGACCAATCCGAAGACGCCACCGAAGACGATGAGGCCGGCGACCAGCAGTTCCAGGAAGAGGTCCATAGCCGTCCCGCCGCTATTCGATGATGTCGCCGCGCAGGATGAACCTGCAGTAGGCAACGGTGGATATGAAACCGACCATGGCAAAGAGAAGGGCGGCCTCGAAGTAGACCGTCGTTCCCTTGGCGATGCCGTAGAGGATCAAAACCGCGATCCCGTTGATCACCATGGTGTCCAGCGCCAGAACCCGGTCGGCGACGGTCGGGCCCTTGGCAAGGCGATAAAGGTTGAGCAGCAGCCCTATGGCAAAGCAGCCGAAGGCAAATGCCAGCGCATAGTCAATCACTCGAAAATCTCCTTCAGCCGCGCCTCGTAGCGCGCCTTGATATCAACCACCTGGCCTTGCGGATCATCGGTATCGAGGCAGTGCACCAAAAGGCTCCGCCCGTCAGCCGAGAGGTCCGCGGACACGGTTCCGGGTGTCATCGTGATGGTGCCTGCCAGCACTGTTATCGCTTCGGGCGAATAGATCTCCAACGGGATGGTGATGAAGTGCGAGCGCATCTGCTTGTTGCTCTTGAACACGACGATATAGGCAACCTGGAGGTTGGCCACGAAGATGTCCCAGAGCACCAGGAAGACATAGGCGGTAATCTTCAAAGGGTGACGGATGCGCGGCCGCCCGGGCCAGAAAGCAGCGGTGGTCAGCGGTACCGTAATGCCGATGATCAGGCCAAGCAGCAGGCCACCCAGCGACAGACTGTTGAGCAGCATGAGCCAGACCAGCACCAGAGTAACGGTCAGGATCGGATGGGGCAGCAGTCTGGCTAACACAGCATGGCTCCCTAATACTGCTCCGCCACGGCTTTCGGGCCGAGGACGGTCTGGATATAGCCGTTCGGAGAATAGAGCTCCGCCGCCGCTGTTTCCAGATAGGCGGTTACCGGACTGGCAAAGAGCGCCAGGCCAATCATGGCGGCCAGCATCATACCGGCCGCGGCGATCGGCAGGGCCGGGCGGGCGGAGGCGACCTGCTTGGGTTCTGGAAGTGATGCGCTCTTCCAGAAGACCACGCTGCCGGCCCGGGCGAAGCCGACGATACTGATCAGCGAGGTTACCAGGATGATGGTCCAAATGGTCGCCATGGAGTTCGCATCACGGGCAGAGTCGAGAATCATGAGTTTGCCCAGGAAACCGGTCATCGGCGGCATGCCGGCCATGGCAATGGCGGCCAGGAAGAACATGGCGGCGAGCAGGCCGGTTTGGGCAAAGCGCGGCGCGGTGATCAGCCGGCCGCCGGCGCCGCCGCGGCGCTCACTGATCTGATCGGCCAGAAGGAACAGAGCTGCCGTCGCGAAGGTCGAATGGATCAGATAAAACAACGCCGCGACCGTGGCCGCGGGTGTGAAGAGCGCAATGGCCGTCAGCAAGGTCCCCATGGAGGCGACTACCGAAAAGCAGACAAGCCGGGCCAATTCTTTGGCGCCAAGGACGCCGACCGAACCGACGATCAGCGTCACCAGGGCCGCCGGCAGCAGCCAGTCGGCCGCCAGCCATGCGCTGTCGCCTGCATCTTCGCCGAACACCAGGGTGAAGAAACGCAGGATCGAGTAGGCGCCGACTTTCGTCATGACCGCAAAAAGCGCCGCCACCGGTGCCGGTGCATTGGCATAAGTGCCGGGCAGCCAGAAGTGGATTGGCACCAGGGCGGCCTTCACGGCAAAGACGACAAGCAGCAACAGGCCGCCGACCCGCAGGATCGCCTGATCGCCGGCGGGAACCAGCGGCACTTTCACCGCCAGATCGGCCATGTTCAGCGTCCCCGTGACGCCGTAGATCGTCCCGACGGCGATGAGGAAAAGGGTCGAGCCGGCAAGGTTCACCACGACGTACTGCACCCCGGCCTTCATCCTGGCCGCGCCACCGCCATGCAGCATCAGTCCGTAGGAGGCGATCAGGAGCACCTCGAAGAAAACGAAGAGATTGAAAACGTCGCCGGTCAGGAACGCGCCGTTGATGCCCATGAGCTGAAACTGGAAAAGCGCATGAAAATGGCGGCCCCGGGTATCCCATTCGCTGGTGACCGCATAGATCGCCACGACCACCGCGAGCAGGCTGGTCAGCAGCACCATCAGGGCCGACAGGCGGTCCAGTACCAGAACGATGCCGAAGGGCGCCTGCCAGTTGCCGAGCTCGTAGAGCTGTGCGGGACCAGTGGCTGCCTGGGCGGTCAGCGCGATGGCCACCGCCAGCAGGGCGATCGTGCCGGCCAGCGAGAATACCCGCTGCAGCAGCAGATCGTGGCGCATGGCCAATACGATAAACGGCGCCAGCAGGGCCGGCAGGGCAATCGGCACGATCAGCCAATGGTTCATGCCTGATCTCCCCCGGCGCCGGAACCACCGCTGCCACCCGGACGCTCGCCTTCGGCGGTATCGACCGAGCCAACATCGACCTCATCGGTGCCGGCTTCAAGATAGGCGCGCAGGGCCAGCACCACGATGACGGCCGTCATACCGAAAGAGATCACAATCGCCGTCAGCACCAAGGCCTGGGGCAGAGGATCGGTATAGGCCGTTGCGGTGCTGGAAATCACCGGCGGCAGGTTGGTCGTCAGACGACCGGTGGCGAAGAGGAAAATGTTGACCGCATAGGAAAGCAGGGCCAGACCGATGATGACAGGAAAGGTTCTGGCGCGCAGCAGAAGGTACACCCCCGTCGCTGTCATGACGCCCACGCCGCTGGCCACGAGAAGCTCCATCAGCTGCGGCCCTCCGTCTCGCCGGCAGGGCTGCTATCGGCCGCCGGATTGTCCTCGACGCTCTCGTCGTCGGGAACCGGCCGGAAGTCCATAGGCTCGTCGCTCACCGGCTCCTCGGTCCGCCGCGCCAGGCGGGAAAGGTTTGCCAGGGCCAGCATGACCGACCCGATAACGGTCAGGAACACGCCGATATCGAAACCCATGACGGTCGCCAACTCGAACTTCTCAAGGAACGGAAGCTTGAAATATCCGTAGTCGCTGGTGAGGAAAGGCCGCCCGGCCAGCCAGGCGCCGGCACCCGTAAAGCCGGCGATCAGAACGCCCCAGGCAATCAGTGCATGGTAGTCGATCTTCATGCGCCGCTCCGCCCAGCCGAAGCCGCTGGCCATGTACTGCATGACAAAGGCGATGGCGACGACCAAGCCGGCGATGAAGCCGCCGCCGGGTTCGTTGTGGCCACGCAGGAAGATGAAGATGCCGACGACGAGTGCCAGCGGCAGCATCACCCTGGTGGCAACCACCATCATCAGGGGATGGCGGTCTTTGGCGCGTTCCTGATCGGGGATCCACGAATTCAACCGCCTGGCCGCCGGACCGTAGAGAGCGCCGTCGAGCAACGCGAAGATCGCCAAGGCGGCAATGCCCAGCACGATGATTTCGCCAAAGGTATCGAAGCCGCGGAAGTCGACCAGGATAACGTTCACCACGTTGGTGCCGCCGCCTTCAGGTTTGGACTTGGCGAGATGGAAGGTCGAGATGCTGTTGAAGTCCCGCGTCATGATGACATAGATCAGACCGCCGACTCCCAGGCCGCTGGCGCCGGCCAGGACCCCGTCACGCAGGCGCCGCGTCACCGAGCTTTCCCGCGGTGTCTCCTTGGGCAGGAAATTCAGTGCCAGCAGCAACAGGACGATGGTGACGACTTCGACCGAGATCTGCGTGAGCGCGAGGTCCGGGGCCGAGAGATAGATGAAGGCGATGGAGAGAATCAGACCCAACACGCCGACGATCACAAGGGTGAGCAGGCGTTGGCGGTGGAAAAACAGAATGCCGATGCAAGCGCCGACCAGCAACATCCAGCCGAGAATTGGAATCAGCGGTGCCGGCATGGGGGCCCGCAGACCGGCAGCGTGCTCACCGCTGATGAAGGCTGTAGCGCCGACCGCGACGCAGGCCGCGACGAAAAACGCGAGGTATCGGCGCAACGAACCATTGTGCAGCCCGTCGATCACCAGATTGCTGAAAGCCGCAAGCCCGCCGATCAAGGCGTCGAACATGGTCTTGGCTTCGGGGCGCGGCAGGGCCAGGCGCAGCTTGTTGAAGACGTCGTGACGCCATAGCAAAAAGGCGCCCCCGGCGACGGCAATGGCGCTCATGCCGAGCGCCGCCGTGAAACCGTGCCAGATGGCCAGATGGAACTCCGGTAGCGGTGCACCGACAACGGCGCCCGCGACCACGGTGACCAGCGGCTGCGCCAGGAAAGGCAGCAGCCCGATTGCGATGACCAGGACGACGAGGAACATCGGCGGCAGGAACATCCCGGCCGGCGGGTCGTGCGGATGCTGTGGATAGTCGTCGCGCTGCGGCCCGAAGAAGACATGGAACACGTAGCGGAACGAATAGGCGACGGAGAAAATCGCGCCCAGCGTTGCCAGGGCCGGCAGAATCCACGGGTTGCCGGCCCAGGGCGTGTGGGCGGCCTCATGCAGCATCATCTCCTTGGAAAGAAAGCCGTTCAAAAAAGGCAACCCGGCCATGGAGAAGGCGGCAATCGTGGCGATGGTGGTGGTGATCGGCATCAGCGCGGCAAGGCCCCCGAGGCGTCTGGCATCGCGGGTGCCGGTCTCGTGGTCGACGATGCCGGCGGTCATGAAGAGCGCGCACTTGAAGGTCGCATGGTTGAGGATGTGGAACACGCCGGCGATGGCGGCCATGGGGGTGCCGAAGCCGAAGAGCATGGTCACCAGCCCCAGGTGGCTGACGGTGGAATGGGCCAGAAGCCCCTTCAGGTCGTCCTTGAACAGTGCGATCCAGGCGCCGATCGCCATGGTCGCCAGGCCAGTGGTTGCGACGATGTAGAACCAGGCATCGGTCCCGGCCAGCACCGGCGACATGCGCGCCATCAGGAAGATGCCGGCTTTCACCATGGTGGCCGAGTGCAGATAGGCGCTGACCGGGGTCGGCGCCGCCATGGCGTGAGGCAGCCAGAAGTGGAAGGGAAACTGTGCCGACTTGGTGAAACAGCCGCCCAGGATCAACAGCAGGGCCGGCAGGTACCAGGGCGATGCCTGGATTTCCGCGCCGTGCTGCAGGATGACCGTAAGATCATAGGATCCCGCGATGTTGCCGAGGATCAGCATGCCGGCGATCATCGACAGGCCGCCCATGCCGGTGACCGCGAGGGCCATGCGCGCGCCCTGACGGCCCGCCGGCAGGTGCTTCCAATAGCCGATCAGCAGAAACGAACTGAGGCTCGTCAGCTCCCAAAAGACCAACAGCAGCAGGATGTTGTCCGAAAGCACGATCCCCACCATCGCGCCCTGGAACAGCAGCAGGTAGGCATAGAACTGACCCATTGGGTCGTTCTTGGAGAGATAGAAGCGTGCATAGATGATGATGAGCAGGCCGATCGAGAGGATCAGGCCGGCAAAGAAAAAGCCGAGGCCGTCCAGGAAGAACGTGACGTTGAGCCCCAGCCAGGGCAGCCAATCCCACCCGGCCTGCACGACCTCGCCGGCGAAGACGGCGGGCGTCTGGGTGAGCAACAGGATCAGTGCCAGCAGGGTCACCGAACCTGTGGTCAAGGCACAGGCGTTACGGCCCGCCCGGATCAACAGACCGGGCAGCACTGCACCTATGAACGGTAACAGGACGATCCACGCCAACGTCATGCCCGGTTATTCTTTCTGTAGTTTCGTTTTCGTGGAAGGGGCGGGCCGTGCGTCAATGCAAACTAGAATCTTTTCCCAGCTCAGGCTTGATAGACTGAGCCTACTGACGGATCGGCGGCGGTCAAGACAATCCCGCAGCCCGCAATGCTTGCTGGCCCCCCCAAGGCCGTTTTCGACCCGTCGCCCTGGTCTTGGCCCAGCCTTTCCTGTCGGTTTCGTTTAGGTTGGCCGGCCCGCTGATGGCACTCACCGGCCCGACATCATCTTTGTGTCCCGGTTCTTGCTGCCGGATTCGGACAGCGAATCGCAGCGCGCTTCGGACGCCTGTCCGGCGAACGAAGGGTGTCGATCCGACATCCGGGGCGTCAAATCGAAGGCTTGCGGCTGGGCCGCCAATCGGGCATCGCTAAAGGCGGGCAACGCCACGGCGGCGCAATGACCCTTTCACCGCGCAACTGACAGGAGAGGCGCCGATGGCCCCCAGGCCCATTATCATCGATACCGATCCCGGACAGGACGATGCCATTGCCATTCTGCTGGCGCTCGCGTCGCCGGAATTCGACGTGCTGGGAATCACGGTGGTGGCCGGCAATGTGCCCCTGAAGCTGACCGAGATGAATGCCCGCAAGATCTGCGAGCTTGCCGGAAAACCCGAGACGAAGGTTTTTGCCGGCTGCGCCAGACCGATGATGCGTTCCCTGGTCACGGCGGAGGAGGTGCACGGGAAGACCGGCCTCGATGGACCGGAACTGCCCGATCCCGCCATGGCGCTGCAGGATCAGCACGCGGTGGACTGGCTCGTCGAGACGCTGCGCGCGGCGGCGCCGGGCGGCATCACGCTCTGCACCCTGGGGCCGCTGACGAATGTCGCGGCGGCGCTGGTGAAGGCGCCGGACATCGCCGGCAAGATCGCTGAGATCGTGATGATGGGCGGCGGCTTTTTCGAGGGCGGCAACGTGACGCCGGCGGCCGAATTCAACATCTACGTCGATCCCCACGCGGCCCATGTAGTTCTCAGCTCCGGTGTCAAGATCACGATGCATCCGCTTGATGTGACACATAAAGCGCTGATGACGCGAACCTGGATCGATTCGCTGAAGGCGCTGGGCAACAGGACCGGTGCGGCCGCGGCGGCGATGCTCGATTTCTACGAACGCTTCGATATGGAAAAGTATGGCGAAGACGGCGGGCCGCTGCACGATCCCTGCGTCATGGCCTTTCTGCTGCAGCCGGACCTGTTTCAGGGAAAGGACTGCAATGTGCAGGTCGAAACCGGATCGGAACTGACAATGGGTATGACGGTGGTCGATTGGTGGGGTGTTTCCGGTAGGCCGGCGAACTGTCACGTGATCAATCAGATCGACGCGGCCGGGTTTTACAGTCTCATTCACGACCGCCTCGCCAGGCTGCCGTAACGCTGATCCGGGCAGACTGCGCGAATGCCCTGATGATATCCCGGGTACGCCGACGGCGGCCCGCATACGCCGATGACGAACGACAACGGTGAGTCATGCTCCTGGTCCTTGGCCAGTTACTCTGTCTGCTGGTGATTGCCCGGCTCTGCGGGGTCGGGGCTGAACGCTTCGGGCAGGCCGCCCCGGTGGGCGAATTGGTCGCTGGTGTCCTGATCGCCGTGGCCGCTTCGCTCATTGGACCCGCGCTCGGCCCCGCCAACGGTCTCCTCCAGGGCCTGCGTGAGGCGCCGCACATCGCCGACATCGGCGCGATGGCGATCTTTTTTCTGGTGTTGCGGGCCGGTGTGGACATGGAACCACGAGAAGTCTTCGCCGCTTCCGGCGGCGCCTTCGCGGTGGCGCTGGGTGGTGTCATCCTGCCGATGGCGCTCGGTTTCGCCCTGGCCTGGTGGTTCATCCCGGCCTCGGAACTGAAGGTGGCGCAGGCCATGGTGGTCGGCGTTGCCATGTCGGTAACGGCCATCCCGGCGACCGCGCGGGTGTTCGAAGAACTGGGTCTGCTGCACAGCCGCCTGGGGTCCACCGTCCTCGCCGCCGCCCTGATCGACGATGTTTTCGGTCTGATCCTCCTGGCCGGCGTCACCACCTATGCCGCGACCGGCGGCGATGCCGATCTCGGCAACCTTGCCTGGCTCGCCGCCAAGGCCGGTCTGTTCTTCGTGATAACCGGGCTGCTTGGCGCTCATGTCTACCCGCATGTCAGCGAGCGGCTGCGCGAGGAAAAGATCGTGGCGCTGGATCTCAGCGCGCTGGTCGCCATTGCGCTCGCCTATGCGTTCCTGGCGGAGCTTCTGGGGCTGCACTGGATCATGGGCGCCTTCATGGCGGGGCTGTTTCTGGAGCCGACGCGGATCGGACGGCGCGCCTTTGACGATATGAAGCTGATCCTTGCCGCCATCACCAGCGGCGTACTGGGCCCGCTGTTTTTTGTGTCCATCGGCATGCAGGTCGATCTTTCCGCCGTCTATGAGGCGCCGGTGTTGGCGGCCTTGGTCGTTCTCGCCGCCTTCTTCGGCAAGTTGGCGGGTGCCGGTTTCCCCGCCTTGTGGATCGGGTTCGATCGGCGGCACGCCTCTGCCGTCGGCGTTGGCATGAGCGCCAGGGGGGCGGTCGAGCTGATCATCCTCGGCGTCGTAGCGGAGGCAGGTATCCTCGCAACAGGCCATCATGGTGCGGAGCCCGGTGTGGTGGAGAATTTGTTTTCCCTGCTGGTAGTGATGGCCGTCGTTACGACTTTCGTCGCGCCGCTCGTTTTGCGCTGGTTGTTGAAGCCGGATGACTGACGCCCCATGAATGAAGCGCGGGACAGCAGGCCGCCGCCGCGGTTCATCGGCAGCGAGATTTATCGTCGCTCGACCTATGGCGGGCGTCACCCCCTGGCGATCCCCCGGGTTTCGACCTGCATCGATCTTTGCCGGGCGCTCGGTTGGTTGCCCGACAGTGTTTACATCGACAGTCCCCTGGCGACCACCGAGCAACTGGCCCGCTTTCACGACCCGGCCTATATCGCTGCGGTCCGAAAGGCCGAACGCGAGCAGCGCCTGACGGCCGAGGAGCAGAAGCGCTTCAACCTCGGCCGCAACGGCAATCCGATTTATCCGGAAGTCTTCCGCCGCCCGGCGACGGCCTGTGGCGCTTCCATCCTGGCCGGCAGGCTTCTCGCCGAGCCGGGGGTGATCCACAGTCCGGCCGGCGGCACCCATCATGGCCGGCGCGGCCAGGCCAGTGGCTTTTGCTATTTCAACGACCCGGTCTTGGCGATCCTGGCATTGCTCGACGGCGGGCTTTCGCGCGTGGCCTATCTCGACGTCGATGCCCATCATGGCGATGGCGTACAGGCGGCCTTTGACGACGACCCGCGGGTTCTCACCATATCGATCCACGAGGATATGCGTTGGCCGATGGCGGCTTCCACCAGTTCTGCCGAGAGTCCGGGCAGCGTCGGCGACCGCGGTGGCGGGCAGGCGCGCAACCTGCCGGTCCCGGCGGGCTTCAACGACAACGAGCTGGCTTTCCTGATGGAAGCAGCCGTCCTGCCGATGCTCGAAGACTTCGCGCCTCAGGCTCTGGTGTTGCAATGCGGCGCCGACGGTTTGGAAGAGGACCCTTTGAGCAAGCTCGCTCTTTCGAACACGGCGCTCTGGCGGGTCGTGGCACAGGTGCGCAGTCTTGCTCCCCGGTTTCTGGTGTTGGGGGGTGGGGGCTACAACCCCTGGTCCGTCGGCCGCGCCTGGGCCGGCGTCTGGGCGACGCTCAACGGCTTTGCAATACCCGAACGCCTGCCGCCGGCGGCGGAAGCGATCCTGCGCGCGCTGGAATGGCGTCACAGCAAAGGCCGCAATCCGCCGGCGGCCTGGTTCACCACCCTGGCTGACCCGCCACGCTATGGACCGCTGCGCCCGGCGGTGAGGGATCTCGCAGCCCAGGTGATGGCGGTGTGATGAGCAGCGCCAGTCGCCGCTTTATTGCCCTTGTGTGCCAAAGCCGGGGTGGCTAAAGCTTGGTGCCATGGAAAAGCTGAATAAGATCGCCGTTCTGGGCGCCTTGGTGCTGGCGTTGCTGGCGCCCCTGGGCGAGGGCCGGGCCCAGGCGCCGGACAGCCTCGTGAGCTTCGACAGGGACCAAATCACCATCGATACCGCGGCGGGCGGCAGTCATGTTTTTGATGTCGAATTGGCGATCACGCCTGAACAGCGCTCTCAAGGGCTGATGTTCAGGCATAGCATGCCGACAGACGCGGGCATGTTGTTTCTTTTTGAGCGCTCTGAACAGCGCGCGATGTGGATGAAGAATACGCTTATCCCGCTGGATATGCTCTTCATCGACGAGGGCGGCGTCATTGTGCGCATCCATGCGCGCAGCGTGCCCTTTTCGTTGCAGGCCATCGCGTCCGGCCAGCCCGTAATCGCAGTTCTGGAGTTGAACGCCGGGACTTCGGCCCGTCTTTCCATCAAGCCCGGAGACCGGGTGCTTCATGGCGCGTTCGAATCAGGATCCTGAGTGCATCGACCTCATATCGGCAGGCCCAGTTTCCTGAAGTGCCAAGTTAGGCCTCCGGATCCGCAGCAATCTGCTCCATCGCGCGCCAGCCTTCACCGGCAGCCACGAGGCAGCTCATGCCCTGGGGAGTCGTCACAATGATGGACCAGGTCGTACCATTGCCGGTGCTGAGCACCTCGACCAGTCCGCCGTTGTGGGTGACGCCCAAAGCAACAGGGGCTTCTTTGTACTTCTGCTGCAGAACCTTCAGAACAGAGTCACGCTGATCACACTGAGGCTGCGCCGTCGCTGCGGTGGAGTTGCTAACGAGGGCGAGTCCGGCGCTGAGCGCTAAGATCTTCCACATAGTTGGCCTCATCTTTCATTGCACGTCAGCGAAACTCTTTCCGCCGATTCCACAATTTTTCCACGTGGCAATGAAGATGCGCTTAACTTTCACTTAAGCGATCGTTAACGCCAAAAGATAACTTTTGACTACGAATGATAGTCGGTTTGTTTGTGTGCGAGCATCAGGCCATCGCCGATGGGAACCAGCGAACAGACGACTCGATCGTCCTCTTTGATTTTCTCGTTCAGTGCGCGAATCGCCAGAGTATCCGGGTCTTTTTTGCCGGGATCGATCACGCTGCCGCCCCAGAGCACATTGTCGACGGCGATCAGTCCACCGGGCCGAAGCAGCTTCAAGGCCCGTTCGTAGTAGTCATCGTAGTTGGATTTGTCGGCGTCGATGAAAGCGAAGTCGTAACTTTCTGCCTCGCCGGCGTTAAGCATTTCGTCCAGCGTTTCGACCGCTGGCCCGATTCGCGAATCGATCTTTCCGGCGACGCCCGCCTCGTCCCAATAGCGCCGGCCGATGGCCATGGTTTCCGCATCGACGTCGCAGGCGACCAAGCGGCCATCTGCGGGAAGGGCCCGGGCGACGGCCAAAGCCGAGTAGCCCGTGAAGGTGCCGATTTCGAGGCAGCGCCGCGCCCCCATCAACTGGACCAGCAGGGCCATGAACTGTCCTTGCTCCGGGGCGATCTGCATCATCGAGCCGGGCAGGCCGGCGGTCTCCGCGCGCAGGCGGCGCATCACCTCGGGCTCGCGCAGGGAGGTTGCGAGCAGATAGTCGTACAGCGCGTCGCTGAGGTCGATGCTGCGGTTGGACATGGAGCGCTCCGGATGGCAGGGGTTAGAGCAGCTTGCCTTCAAAGGGGTGACGGCCCTCGCGGTCTTCGATCTCCAGGACCCAGACATCGGGATCGCGGCTCACGGCCCGCTCAATATAGGCATCGGCGGCGCTCTCTTCCACCAGCTCGCCGCCCAGGGCGGGCATCCAGGCGAGTTCGCCCTCCAGGGTACGGGTCTGGCTGAGCACGCGGCAGCCGGCCTCAAGCTGGTTGATCTTCAGGATCAGGGTGCCGCTATTCTTTTCGCCGCGATGGACGATCGTGGCCGGCATGCCCTCGGCAAAACAGCGCCGGAGATGCGCCTTGATCCAGAGCTCGGACGGCAGCCGTCCGTCCGGCTGCATGTCCATGGGAGTCATGGAATGCTCCAGAGAGTTGGGCTTGCCGCTGAAATTGCATAACTTCCAAGCGCCAAACCCGCTTCTCCCTCCCCCCTTGCGGGGGAGGGTCGGGGTGGGGGGTATGTTGCCGCTTGGACCGACATATCCACGCTTGAAGCGTCCCCCCCCTCCTAAATCCTCCCCCGCAAGGGGGGAGGACTTGTTGGCGCCGCAAGGCGCGACCGAAGTCATCAAAGCCAATTGTATCTGTCGCCAGTCCACGAAATCAAATCTGCTCCTTGGTCTTGAGGAAGCGCAGATCCGGGTTGTCCTCGGCGGCGCGGTCGAGATGCCAGGCGTTGCGCGCCAGGAACACCGGGGCGCCGGTATGGTCTTCGCCCATGGCGCCCTGGTTGCTGTCGATGAAGCGCTTCAGCTTCACGGCATCGTCGCATTCGATCCAGCGGGCCGTGTGCAGGGCGGTCGGCTCGAAGTGCACCGGCACTTCGTATTCCGTGCGGATGCGATCGGCCAGCACGTCGAACTGCAGCGGCCCGACGACGCCGACAATCCAGTCGGCGCCGATGGTCGGCTTGAAAACCCGCGCCGCGCCTTCCTCGGCCAACTGCTGCAGGGCGCGGCCCAGGTGCTTGGCGCGCAGCGGATCGGCGGGGCGGACGGTCTGCAGGTATTCCGGCGCGAAGGAGGGGATGCCGGTGAACTTCAGTTCTTCGCCCTCGGTCAGGGCATCGCCGATGCCAAGGTTGCCGTGGTTGGGAATGCCGATGATGTCGCCGGGCCAGGCCTCCTCCGCCAGCTCGCGGTCGCGGGCCAGGAACAGCACCGGGTTGTGGATGTTGAGGGTCTTGCCGCTGCGCGAATGGCGCAGCTTGGCGCCGCGCTTGAAATGGCCGGAGCAGAGCCGGAGAAAGGCGATGCGGTCGCGGTGATTGGGGTCCATGTTCGCCTGGATCTTGAAGACGAAGCCGCTGATCTTGTTTTCCGTCGGTTCCACCTCGCGGCCCACCGTCGGCTGCGGACGCGGGGCAGGTGCCATGTCGGCGACACCCTGCAGCAGTTCGCGGACTCCGAAATTATTCAGCGCCGAGCCGAAGTAGATCGGCGTCATGGTGCCGTCGAGATAAGCCTGCCGATCGAATTCCGGACAGAGCCCGCGCACCATCTCGACCTCTTCGCGGAGCTGGGCCACCGCGTCGGCGGGCAGCAGTTCGTCCAGTTTCGGGTCGTCGATGCCGGAACAGGCCTCGCCCTCCGCGCCCTTCTTGTCGCGGCTGCGCTCGACCAGTAGCAGGCGGTCGTGCAGCAGGTCGTAGCAGCCGAGGAAGGAGCGCCCCATGCCGATCGGCCAGGAGGCCGGGGTGACGTCCAGGGCGAGGCGCTGTTCGACTTCGTCGATCAGCTCGAAGGGGTCGCGGCTTTCGCGGTCCAGCTTGTTCACGAAGGTGATGATCGGCATGTCCCTGAGGCGGCAGACCTCGAAGAGCTTCAGGGTCTGGGCCTCGATGCCCTTAGCGGCATCGATCACCATCACGGCGGAGTCCACCGCCGTCAGGGTGCGGTAGGTGTCTTCCGAAAAGTCTTCGTGGCCCGGCGTGTCGAGCAGGTTGAAGGTCTTGCCGGCGTAGTCGTAGGTCATGACCGAAGAGGCGACGGAGATGCCGCGCTCACGCTCCACCTTCATCCAGTCCGAATGGGCGCGGCGCTGCTCGCCGCGCGCCTTCACGGCGCCGGCCATCTGGATCGCGCCGCCGAACAGCAACAGCTTTTCCGTCAACGTGGTCTTGCCCGCATCAGGGTGCGAAATGATCGCAAAGGTACGCCGTTTGGCAACGGCCTCGGAAAGGTCGGTCATGCTCGAAATCTGTAAATCCCGGGAGCGGGCCCAATCGCCCGCGGGGCCGCATTGGCGCGCCTTATAGCCGGGCAGGGGGCAAATGTCGATGCTCGCCTCGGTTGCCCCGACTCTGCTTTTGGTGACAGTTTGCGCCTGAAAGAGACTTGCCAGGGACCCCGCGCGTGCTGACCGTCGAGTTGGATCTTGAACGCATCAACGAAGCCCAGGCAGGCTATCTGAAACAGCGGACCCGGCGCGGGGCGCATTTTGCCAACCAGGTGCGGGTGTTCCGCGATGCCTTTGTCTATGCGGCCAAACGGCTGGCTGAACGTCAGGACACCGCGGTGGCCAAGGGCGAAGCGCTGCTGGTCGACGGCAGACAGGCGACCCTGGAGGAACAGCTTTTCGGCCCCCTGGCGAGCCAGGGCTGGCCGCACCGCGCCGCCGCGGTGCTGCATGGCCTGCGCCTGCCGGCGCGGCCCTTGCTGAAGGCGGTGCCCTGCTGCCCCGGCGGGCCGAACTGGTCGGCGCTGGATGGCGAGAGCTACCTGGCACAGTTGGACGACGGGCCGCCCCAGGAGCGGGAACTGGGCGACACCACGGCGCTGGCCGTCTATCTGGCGCCGCTAAGCCAGTTGCGGCTGCTCTGGATCGGCGCGGAGAGCGAATACCCCCAGGCCGTCGCCCGCCTGGGCCAGGAAACCCGGCTCTGGGTCGACTGGCGCCCGGTCAGTGGGGACTATGCCGATTGGCTCGAAAACGCCTGCCGCGAGGCCCAAAAAGGGCCGAAACCCACCGATTCCTGAAAGACCGGCTTCTTGACAGATCGGCCGATTTGTTGTTTAATTCGACAACATGTGGCGGATAGAATGCCGGAAAGGAGCAGACCATGGCAGTCAGCAGGTTGCGGCCGGCCCCCCGGGCGCAGGGCGCCGATCCCACCGACCCGGATGTCGAGGCATTGCGGGCGAGCGCGCGCATCGTGGCCCGGATGGAGGTGGCGGATGCGGTCACCGAGGCCCTCAATGCCTATGCCGGCAGCCTGCGCGATCTGCAGCAGGCAACCGGCCTGGACCCCGCTTTCGTCTCCAAGCTGGCCGGTGGCAAGGTGAACAAGCAGGGGGCGACCGTCGCCTCCCTGGCGCAGATCGCGCTGGCCATGAACAAGACCCTGAAGATCTCTATCGAATAGGCCCGCGGTCCTTGCAAGGCGACGGCATCCTGCCCTGGTTCAGCTTTCTCGCCGACATGATGCTGGCGGCCGCGGCGCTCTACGTGACGTCGCAGGCGCTGCGCGGCTGGTACCGCGAACAGCAGGCCGAGAAGATGGCGGAGGGGCCGGAAAAGCAGTCCAAGATCAACGACGCCAAGACCTTCTATGCCCTCGCCAGTCTCTCCAAGGTCTGGGTCCTGCTGCTGATCCTCGGCGGCACCGCGATCAAGCTGGCCATCAATCTCTACAACGCGCCCTGGACGAACTGAGCGCGGCTTCGGGGCTTCGGTTCAGGAACCGCGCCGGCGCGCGATCAGCATCCAGGCGCAGACCAGGGTGCAGAAACCGAAGAGCGTGAGGCCGAGAATCTCGAAAACAAGATGCCCCTCGATGCTCAGGGCCAGGGCGCTGCCGACCGTCAGCAGCAGAGAGGCAACGAGCATGACCCAAAGCACGGCGGGGTGATGGCGCTTTGCCTGAGCCTGGTAACTTTCCCTGAAGGTCAGCTTTTCGGTCGTGACCTGCAGGCCCTTGGTCCACTTGCGGACCAGGAAGATGTAAGGAAGCACGACGATGGGGATGAGGATCAGCCCCTGCCACTTGAGCGCTACCCCGACCGCGATGGTAACGGCGATGAGCGCCATGGTGTAACGGATGACGCCTTGCTTTATCTCGTGATGCCGCGTCTCCGTGTCGATCTCATATCCCTTGCCGAATTTGCCCCAGGGATAAAAGGCGGGCTTTCCGGACTTTGTATGTTTGAAACAACTGCTTGCCAGCGCATCGAAGTACCCCAAAACGACTCTCCACAACCCTTGGATTAGAATAATCTAACCAATTCCCGGAGATTGTCATGGGCGCAAAAGCCTTAGAAGTCCTGATTACAAGTTGTCTCTAATTTCTTTCAGCCCGCGTTTCTGCCGCCCGTCGCCGTCGAAGTTCGCCGGCGCCAGCCAGGCTTCGAAGGCGGACTTGGCCTGCGGCCATTCCCGGTCGAGCAGGGAGTACCAGGCGGTGTCGCGGTTGCGGCCCTTGATCACCGCGGCCTGGCGGAAGACCCCCTCGAAGGTGAAGCCGAGACGTTCGGCGGCGCGGCAGGAGCCGGCGTTCAGCGCGTTGCACTTCCACTCATAGCGCCGGTAGCCCAATTCATCGAAGGCCCGGGCCATCATCAGGTACATCGCCTCGGTGGCGATCGCGGTGCCCTGGAGGGCGGGGCTGTAGTTGATGTGGCCGACCTCGATGGAGCCTGCCGCCGGGGCGATGCGCAGATAGCTGGCGACACCGAGCGCTTTTCCGGTGGCCTGATCGACGATGGCGTGGAACAGCGGATCGTCGCCCCGACAGGTCGCTTCCATCCACTTGCGAAAGGCCGCCGGATCGTCGAAGGGCCCGTAGGGCAGGTAGGTCCAGATGCGGTTTTCCCGGTCGGCGCCATAGGCGGCGAAGAGGTCGGCAGCATGGGTCTCAGGGCTCAGCGGTTCCACCCGGCAGAGACGGCCTGCCATTGCCGAACGCGGTGGCGCGGGCGGCGGCATCCAGCCGGGCAGGGGATCGCCCAGAGGAGCATCGGCCGGTTGGTTCAGGTTCTCTCGGGTATCCGGCATGGCGGTCTCGGCATCAGGGGGGCGGGCGACGGCGTCTTCATGCGATCAAGCGGTCCGGCAGGCAAGGACCAGATCGGGAAACTGGAGAGGGCCAATTATGCAGCAGTGGGCCACTTACGATGGGTCTCGAAACGGTGTGAGGTCGTCGCGCAGCCAATCCCGCAGCGCGGCAACCGCCGGCCGGGTCTCATCGCCCGCCCGGCAGACGAAGTAGACGGCCCGCTCCAGGGGCAGTGTCACATCGCTGACCTGGACCAGCCGCCCGGCGGCAAGGTCGTCCGCGGCCAGCAGGCGGCGCACCAGGGCGACAGCTTGGCCGTCGAGGGCGGCGGCGATCAAGAGGCCGGTGTCTCCATAGCGGTCTCCCGGCAGCGTTTCGCCGCTGGCGCCGCCACCCGCTCTTTCCAGCCAAGGCTCCCAGCCCGGGTTGTAATCGTCATGGATCAGCGGCAGAGCGCGTGAGCGCAGAAGGCTCGATCGGCAGCGGCCGATCACCGATCAACCCGGGTGCCGCCACCGCCACCAACTCTTCCCGCGCCAGCAAACTGGCATGGAGGCCCTTCCAGTCGCCCTTGCCGAAGCGCAAGGCAGCGTCCACCGTCTTATCGGTGAAGTCGACCGGGGCGTCGTTGGTGTCCAGCAGGATGGCGATCTCCGGGTGGCGCGCCCTGAAGTCCGGCAGCCTGGGCAGCAGCCACTTCATCGCCAGGGAGGTGGTGAGGGAGAGGGTGACAGTCTGGGCGGCCTTGCGCCTTTCCAGCTCGGCGACGCCGTTTTCCAGCGCGGCAAAAGCTTCGCGGCTGGCGCGGAACAGCACCCGGCCGTCGTCGGTGAGCCCGGCACCCCTTGCCGTCCGATGGAAAAGGGTACTGCCGAGCTGTTCCTCCAAGCCCCGGATCTGACGGCTGACCGCGCCGTGGGTCACCGCCAGGGCGTCGGCGGCGCGGCTGAAACTGCTGTGCCGCGCCACCGCGTCAAAGGCCTGGATCGCCCGTAGCGAGGGAAGCCTCATCGCCTGTCTTCCTGTTACTTAAACTCACAGAAGGCGTGAACTTATATCGTTTGCGCTACCCCGCAAGATATTATTTTTTATTGATAATTCTTGCGCGAGGGGTGCGCCAAGCCGGAAAGCCCTTCAGCTTGAAATCACATCAAAGACGGTAGACCGGGAGCCCCCCGAAGGCTCCGTCTATAGGAAGGATAAGTCATGCCACAACGTCACAACCCCCCTTCGATCCGCCCGGTGGGGAACGACTTCAAAGGGATCTACACCCATGCCGTGGCCCTTGAGGCGCCGCAGAAGCTGTTCTTCATTTCCGGTCAGATCGGTGTCGACCCGCAAGGGGTGACGCATGAGTCTTTCGAAGACCAATGCCATGAGGCCATGGCCAGCGTGGAGACGCTCCTCAGCACCGTCGATCTCTCGATGAACGATATGGTCCGTGTGGTCTACTACCTGACGAAGGCGGAAAACCTGCCGGCGCTGACGAAGATCCGCCAGGCCCGCTGGGGCGGCAACGAGGCCCCGGCGGTGACGACCCTGGTCATCGCCGCCCTGGCCCGCCCCGAGTATCTGGTCGAGATCGAGGTTACGGCGGGCCGGTAGATCGGCGAAACGGTCGGTCGGCCTAGCGGTACCGGTCCAGCAGTGCTGCCCAGCTTTCGGTGTCCATCGCAACGCGGGACATCCGTCCGGGCACCGTGTCGCGATGACTTGTGATACCGAACATTTCGTCCTGCACCTCGCCGACGCTTGGCGCGGTGGCTGCGTTGGAGTAGGTCTCGACCGTCAGGGCCGCGCCGTATTTCTTCTTGAGATTGGCGGTCATGTGCGTGGCGACGAAGTCGTTCAGCGCATCGCCGGTCAGGCCGAGCTCTCGGCCGACCTTATCGGCATCGCCCTGTCCGGGGACGATTCGGGCACTACTGTCGGCGTTTTTGGTCGTCGACCAGCCATTGGTTTGGTGCAACGCGACGACCTCGCCGTTGACCCGGTACACGGTATGCACCGGGACAGCGCGCTGCTTTGCGATCTGTGCGGCCCTCTCGGTTGCCGAAAGCTCCTCTGGGCGCGTCTGCAGGGCACGCTGCATCATCTCCCAGCGTTCGGGGTCGATCTCCTTCAGGTCATGAAGCCGATGAAGCTGTGGTTTGATTTCGCGTGCCTCGGCGAGAGGAATGCCACTCTGTATCGTTGTCATCTGATCCTCCGTTCATCGGGATCCCCCGGTGATCCGCGAAGAGTCACCGCTGCAACTTCAGCAAGAAGAATGCCAAGAAACATCAAATGTTTGGGCGCTTTGACTCCCTTTGAAACCCTAAGACTGGGCCTGCAAGAGGTGTGAGCGCCGAGGTCAGTAAGTTGAAAATAGGCGGCACTAATTGCCGCCATGGAAGGCTTTACCTAGCTTTGACCGCTGATTCAGGGCGACTTCCGCCCTGGCCTCCCACGCCGCCGGATACAAGATCCTTACCGCTCGGCTAGACGGAATCCGCATGGGGAGCGGAGGCGATGCGCAGAAACATCCGGTCCTCGTGGCGGATAAAGCGTTCCTCTCGGGCAAAGCGATAGTTTTCTCGCCCCAAGGGGTCGGCGGCCAGACGGGCGCGGTAGGCTTCGTAGTCCGCCAGGCTGGCAACGTTGTAGAGACCGTAGGCGGTGGTCGCCGAACCCTCGTGCGGCGCGTAGTAGCCGATGAGATCGGCGCCGCAGCGCGGTATCGCTTGGCCCCAATTGCGCGCGTAGATCTCGAAGAGCTCCTTCTTGAAGGGGTCGATTTCGTAGCGGATGAAACAGGTGATCATGGCACGGTGCTCCGGGTTGCTTGTCGCTGCCATAAAGCACGGATCGTCTGCTCCAAGATTCGCCTGATATCGAAGTGTGCCCGCGGGACCTTGGTCCTTCCTCCAGCTCTTCTCCGTCCTTTCCGGGGCCTTGCCAAGGCCGGGGGCGGGGCCTAGTCTGGCGCTGTCTCAACGGGGTGCCCAAGCGGTCTGACCACAGTGGTTTGATGACTCTGGGCTGAGAGATCGGGGCGGTGCTGCCGCCCGGTCAACCCGATGAACCTGACCCGGGTAATGCCGGCGGAGGGATTTGAGCGGAAGGCCTCTTCGGAAAAGACCCACCTCAAAGCCAGCCGCCCCATAGCGCTATGGAGCGATGTTATGCGAATTCCCAGTTTCCTGGCGGCCCTCGGCCTTGCCGCCGTCATAACGGCCGGCCTTTCCGGCGCCCCCGACGTTCTTGAGGCGGCCGAGGCAAAGAAGCGCCTGACCGTCTACACCTACGACTCCTTCACCTCCGACTGGGGTCCTGGCCCCCAAATCAAGGAAGCTTTCGAAGCCGACTGCAATTGCGTGCTGGATTTCGTGGCCGTCGACTCTTCGGTCGGTGTGCTCAGCCGCCTGCGCCTGGAAGGGGCGTCGAGCAAGGCCGATGTCGTCCTGGGGCTCGATCTCAACCTGATGGCCGAGGCCAAAGAGACCGGACTTTTCGCCGAGCACGGCTTGGCGGCGGAGGGTTTTGTGCTGCCGGTCGCCTGGCACGATGAGACTTTTCTGCCCTTCGATTACGGCTATTTTTCCTTCGTCTACGATACCGAGAGCCTGACCGCACCGCCGCAGAGCCTGAAGGAACTGGTGGAGGCGCCGGATGATCTGAAGATCATCGTGCAGGACCCGCGCACCTCGACGCCCGGGCTCGGCCTGATGCTCTGGGTCCGCGCCGTTTATGGCGACAAGGCGCCCGAGGCCTGGGCCAAGCTGGCGCGCAAAACGGTGACCACCACCAAGGGCTGGAGCGAGGCCTACGGCCTGTTCCTGGAGGGTGAGGCGCCGCTGGTGCTGAGCTACACCACCTCGCCGGCCTATCACATGATTGCTGAGGACTCCGCACGCTATCAGGCCGCTGCTTTCGAGGAAGGCCACTACATGCAGGTCGAGATCGCCGGCATCCCGAAGTCGGCGCCGGAGCCGGAACTGGCCCGGCAGTTTCTCGCCTTCATGGTCAGCCCGGGCTTTCAATCGGCAATTCCGACCGGGCAATGGATGTATCCGGTGATCAATCTGCCTGAGGGCCTGCCGCGCGAATACGGCAAGCTGGACTACCCGTCGCGCCCCCTGCTGATCCCTTCGCAGGAGGTGGCTGAAAACCGCAAGGCCTGGATAGAGGAATGGCTGCAGGCCGTCAGTCGGTAGCGGCCGACACCGGCTGATCGCGACCATGCCCTGGTGGCTTCCAGCGAGTCTCTCGCTCAGCGTTGTTGGGCTCCTCGTCGGCGGAGCGCTGCTGGCCCTGGGGCTGACCGCCGGCGGACTGGCGCTGGCCGACAACCTGGGACAGCCCTATCTCTGGCGCGTGGTCTGGTTCACACTCTGGCAGGCGGCGCTTTCCACCCTGTTGTCGGTGGCCTTTGCAATCCCCCTTGCCAGGGCCCTGTCAAGGCGCCGCTTTCCGGGCCGTGGTTTGCTGCTCCGCATTTTCAGCCTCTCCTTGGTGGTGCCGGTCATCGTCGCCATCTTCGGCATCGTCGCCGTGCACGGCCGCCGGGGCTGGGTCAACGAGGCCCTGGAAGCTTTTGGCTTTTCCGGCGTTCATTACCTCTACGGCTTGGGTGGCATCCTGATCGGCCACTGCTTTCTCAACATGCCCTTTGTCGCCCGGATACTGCTCCAGGCCCTGGATACGGTGCCGCCAGAAAGCTGGCGCGTCGCCAGCCAATACGGTCTGCGGTCGCGGGATCTCTTCCGATTGATCGAGTGGCCTGCCATGCGCACGGTTCTGCCCGGTGTGGCCGGTCTCGTCTTCATGCTTTGCTTTACCTCCTTCGCCGTCGTGCTGACTCTGGGCGGCGGTCCCAAGGCCACGACCCTCGAGGTCGCGGTCTATCAGGCCCTGCGCTTCGACTTCGACCTCGGGCGCGCGGTGACCCTGGCGCTGGTGCAGCTTGTCTGCTGCGGCGGCATTGTTCTGGCGGTGTTGCACCTCTCGCTGCCCGGTAACCTCTCGCTGACCGAAGGGCGCGCTTATCCACGGCCGGACCGCGCCGGCTGGCCGGGCCGGCTGGCGGACAGCGCGATGATCGGCGGCGCCATGATCTTCGTGCTCCTGCCGCTGGCTGCGGTGGTTCTGGCGGGCTTCAATGCCAAGGCGGCAAGCGTCCTCACCGATCCGGCACTCTGGCGTGCGCTCGGCCAGTCGCTGACCATCGCCATGGCCTCGGCGGTCCTGGCTTTGCTATTGGGGGCTGCCTTGCTGATCAGCAGCCGCAGCCTGCGTCACCGCCTGTTGCGCCCGGCGGCGGCCAATCGGCTGGAGCTCTCGGCCTCGCTGATCCTTGTTGTGCCGCCCTTCGTCTTGGCCACCGGGCTCTTCGTCATGCTGCGGCACGTCACCGATGTCTTTGCGCTCGCCATGCCGCTGGTGATCCTCGTGAATGCGCTGATGGCGCTGCCCTTTGTGGTGCGCTTTCTCGGCGGGCCGATGATGGCCGAGGCGCAGAAGCACGACCGTCTTTGCCAGAGTCTTGGCCTTGCCGGCTGGAACCGTCTGCGGCTGATCGAATGGCCGAGTCTGCGCCGCCCCATCGCCCTGGCGCTGGCGGTGGCGGCGACCCTGTCGCTGGGAGACCTCGGGGTCATCGCGCTCTTCGGCAGCCAGGATTTTGCCACCTTGCCGCTGTTGCTCTATCAGGCGATGGGCGGTTTTCGCATGGCTGAAGCGGCGGTGATCGCAGCGGTTCTTTCGTTGCTCTGCCTGCTGCTTTTCCTTTCCATCGAATACGGCCTGGGGCGGATGCGTTTCCGCAGGCGGGTACGCCATGCTTGAGGTCGCGGGCCTGACTTTCCACTACGAAGACATGACCATGGTCTTCGATCTCAAGGTCGCCAGGGGCGAGTGCCTGGCTTTGCTGGGGCCCAGCGGCGCCGGGAAGTCGACCTTGCTGAGCCTGATCGCCGGCTTCGAGACGCCCAGCAGCGGGCGGGTGGAAATCGAGGGCCGCGACGTGACGAACCTCAGCCCGGCCGAGCGCCCGGTCACCAGCCTATTTCAGGAACACAATCTTTTCGCCCATCTGACGGTGACCGAGAACGTCGGGCTGGGCCTCGATCCGGGCCTGCATCTGGGGCCGGCCGAGCGTGCGGCCGTGGAGGAGGCACTGCAGCGCGTCGAACTGACCGGCATGGGCGGGCGTCTGCCGGCACAGCTCTCCGGCGGGCAGCGTCAGAGGGTCGCCCTGGCCCGCAGTCTGGTGCGGCAAAAACCCCTGCTGCTGCTCGACGAACCTTTCTCGGCGCTCGACCCGGGGCTGCGTGGGGGCATGCTGGATTTGGTGGACCAATTGCGCCGGGAGCGCGGTCTGACTGTCGTTATCGTCAGCCACAATCCGCAGGATGCCCAGCACATAGCGGCGCGGACCGCTTTTCTTTATGAGGGGCGTGTCGTTGCCCAGGGGGAAACACAGGCTGTGCTGAGCGCCGGTGAGCCGGCGGCACTGCGCGCCTTCCTGGGCAACGCGCCGCGGCAGGTGAGCGAGGGCTAATCCGCATTCCCGCCACCCCGGTACTACCGGATGCGCCGGAAATACTCTAATTTGCCATGAACGTGGCGGCCCGCCCCGTCGGGAGTACCGGCGCCGACCGGGTTGAACACAGCAATGAGCGACAAATCGCCGTCAGAGGATGGCTTAGCAAGGTGCAATGGGGTCGGCGCAGACAGACTGCAATCTAAGGGCCGTTGACGCAACGTCCGCGCGAAGCATTCGCTTGCTGCGGGGCTTTGCCTTGATCTGCCTGTTGATCTTTGCCGCGCCTGCCGGCCTCACCGCCCAAAACGCCGCCGCCCAAAACGCCGCCAGCCAGGATGGCGCCGGTTCCGGCATTCTGAGCGCCGATGATCTGGGAGGGGCGATAGACGAACTTCGGCAACTCGCGGCATTTTACGGCGAGATCGCCGGGCGCGACAGCAACGGCTTCGCCGCATCGCGGTGGACTGACCTCCAGTCCTCCTATGCCGCCATGGCCGGCCAGCTGACCGATCTGCTCGGCAGCGGCCGTCTACGTATCGTCGACCTGCCGGAGGGATCGCTTCGGATTTCCCAAGAGGGTGACATCGAGATCGACGATCGACTGGACGGGCGCTGGCTGCCGAGCCTGGTGCGCGCGCAGCGCCGGCAGGGCCGTCCCGAGGCACAGAACAGCGATGTCCTCTTGCCGGTTCTGATTCAGGCGCTTTCTCAGGTCAACGATGCCCGGAATTGGCCTTGGTTCGACGAGCATATGCGGCGCGCCGGCACCCTGGGTCCGATTACCGAAGAGGGCGCGAGCCGGGCTGAATTGGCGCGCTACTTCTTTCTGAAAGACCGCTATCTCAGTCTTTCGATGCGCCGCATCGCCGAGGGCGACCCCGGGCTGCGCCATGACTGGGCGCGGCGGCAGATGCGCGCCTTTACGGAGGTGCGCGGTCTGCGGCGCGACTTTGCCACGCGTTTTGGTGCCGGGCCGGCCGAGACCCTGCGCGACGATTGGTCGAACTACGTGGCGCTCGTCGACGGATTTGCCGTTACCCGGGGCTGGCTGATGCTCGATCCGACCCTGCGGCTGACGCGGTTGCAGAGGACCCTTCCCGACGGCACGGTCGAACGGGCGGCGGAGGAGATTGTCGAGGCCCGCCAGACCTCGATCCTCAGTCCCCGGGCGGGGCAGCGGCCCGCCGGCCTGCCGGACCCGCAGCCGGCCGAGGCTCTGCCCTATCTTGACGAAACCGGGCCGAGCCTTTCCAGCCTTGTCCGGAGGGTCGAGACCCGGGCGGCACGTCAGGCCCTGCAGAACGACGTTGCAGCCAGTTTTCCGGTCCAGGCACTGTTGCTGAGGCCGGAGTTTGGCGCGGCCGGATATGGCGCCTCCGGCACGGCGGAGTTCCGGGCTTTCGCCGAGCGTCTGAAAACGGCGATGCGCCAACCCGACCCGGCGCTGGAACTTGCCAAGCGTGACCGGGCTCTCAATGCCGCAGAGCGGGAACTGGCGTTGGCGAATGCAAGGATCAACGCGCTTGAGCCGGTGGAGCGGGAGGTCAGCGCACTTCAAGAGCGTGTCCGCGTGTTGAATGAGGCCGAGCGGCAGGTCGAAGCCCTCAAGTCCCAAGTCGGTGAACTGGACGAAGCGCAGGAGCAGGTTGCGGCCCTCCAGGCCCAGGTCGACGAACTGGGTGCGGCCTTGAACGCCCGCGACGGAGAAGCCGGCGCCCTGCAGGAACAATTGGCCGAGGCGCGCAGCAGGTTGGAAACGGCACCGGAGTCTACAATCGTTCCGGCCGTTTCGCGGATTGAAGAGCGGCAGCTCTACATGATGGCGGCGATCGCCGTGATGTTCGTGCTGACGCTGCTGCTCTGGGCCCGGCGCCGGGAGCGTCCGGTTGCCGTTTACCAGCCGCCGTCGGAGCCGGCGCGCATCGCGCCAGCGCCAGCGCGCCTCCCGCCGCCGCCGGAACGCAGCGCCCTGAACAATCCTCCTCCTGACGTGATCGACGTGCCGCCTCTTGAAGAAACGCGACCCTTGGACGAAACGGCGGATGTTGAACCCGAGGCGGCCTGCCGCAACGACGCGGCAGCAACGCAGCAAGAAACGGTCAACGGCGTCGCCCACACGGAGATCTCGGCGGCGGACGTGCATGAGGTCGCAAGCGCCGATAACGCCGCGGTCCTCGGCGACGAGAAGTCGGCAGCCGGGCACCCCATCGTCAAGGCGTTGCGCAAAGGCAACTTGCCGCTCTTCGAATTGCTGTTCAGCGAGTTAACCGATTTGCGCAGTCCTCAGTTGCAGCGCATCGTTTACGGCGGTCGCGGGGAAGACCTTGCCATCGTTTGCCGCGCCGTCGAGGTCGACAAGCTGCTGTTCGGTGCCATCTTTCTGCTGACCGATCACCTGCGCGGCGGCGATGCAGACAACGATCCGAACCGCGTTGCAGAGATCCTGGCTTTGTACGACCGCACGGCGCCGTCAACAGCCCGCAAGGCTTTGCTGAAATGGCAGCGCAACTGGGGCGCCGGTCCGCTACCAACCTCCACGCATGCCGACTGAATGGCGCGCAGTAAGAAAAAGGCCGGGCAAAGACCGGTGACCCGGCGGCTGATCCAAAGGGCGCGGCGCTGGCTGCTG
>JANQMC010000069.1 GCA_028280305.1 Pelagibius sp.
CGTCACATGGGCCTCCATGCCCATGGCCATGCGCGCGGCATTGGTGCCGGAGACGCCGCCGCCGATGATGACCACCCGGGCCGCCGCCACGCCGGGCACACCGCCCAGCAGCATGCCGGAGCCGCCCTGTTCTTTTTCCAGGCAGTGGGCGCCGACCTGGATGGACATGCGCCCGGCGACCTCGCTCATCGGCGCCAGCAGCGGCAGGCCGCCGCGGGCGTTGGTCACGGTCTCGTAGGCGACGGCGATGCAGCCGGAGTCCACCAGCCCCTGGGTCTGCGGCAGATCGGGCGCCAGGTGCAGATAGGTGAAGAGCAACTGCCCCTCGCGCAGGCGGGCATACTCCGCCGGCTGCGGCTCTTTCACCTTCACGATCATCTCGGCCGCCGCGAAGACCGCATCGGCATCGGGCAGGATCTCCGCCCCCGCCGCCTGGTAGTCCGCGTCGCTGAGCCCGATGCCGAGGCCCGCGTTGGTCTCGACAACCACCTTGTGGCCATGGTGAACCAATTCACGCACCGAAGCCGGCACCAGACCGACCCGATATTCGTGATTCTTCACTTCCTTGGGCACACCCACCAACATTGCCTCGGTTCCTCTCTGCCAGAAGCTCATTCGCATTGGGGCACTTCGCCGGCTTCGGCCCGGCACGCGCCGAACGGCATCTGCGACGGCGGCGCCGGGAGCCGCACGAAAAAGCGTTGACGCAAGCCCCTTGTCCGCCGAAACCTACGCCTGCACCCTGGGAAGCACCAGAGCCAGATTCGGTCAGTTTCTGATGCCAAAAGACATACGCTTCGAAGCCCCCATCCAGCCGATCTCGGCCGAGGACTGCCTTGACCTGCGTCACCGCGTGTTGCGGCCCAACCAACCGCTCTCCGCCTGCCGCTATCCACTGGACGAGGCGCCGGGCACCCTGCATCTGGGCTATCGGGAGGGTGACGGCCCGATCCTCGGCATCGCCTCGGTCTTTCACGAGGCGCCGCCGGAGAGCAGCGCCGGAAACGCCTGGCGCATCCGCGGCATGGCGGTGGACCCGGCATACCAGGGCAAAGGCTTCGGCGCACTGCTGCTCAAGGGGCTGATCGACTACGCGACGGCCCAGCAGAACCCGGACGACCCAACCGGCCTGCTCTGGTGCAACGGCCGCACGACGGTGGAGCCCTTTTACGTCGCCCAGGGCTTCACGCGCGTCGGTGACATCTTCGACCTGCCCCCGATCGGCCCCCATGTGGTCCTGGAGCGGGTCCTGCGCAAAGCCTAGCGTGATGGTTCAGGCAGCCCGGGCCCTGTCTTTGCGCAGCCCGGCGACCATCAGGCCGTAGATGCACGCGGCGACGACAAGGAACGCGCCGATCTGGTGGGCCGCGACCCGGTCGCCGAGAAAGACCACCGCAAGAACCATGGTAAGCGCCGGCCAGGGTGTGGTGATGGAACTGGCGAGGGAAACGTCGATATGGCGAACGGCATAGAACCAGACGATCAGTTCCAGGTAGTAGACCAATCCCATGACCGCAGCCGCGAACTGGAAATCCCACCTTTGGACCGCGCCCGGCAGGCTCGCCGGATCGACGGCGGCGAGAACGGCGCCAAGCAGGAGGGCAGAGATCGCGACGCGGAAAAACGTCACCTGGGCCGGCGTGATCGGCGTGCGCCCCAGTTCCTCCTTGATGATCACGTGGGCGATGCTCCAAAGGAAGGGAACCCCCAGCGCAACAAAGAACCAGGGCGAAAAGCCCTCGATCCTCCATGTCCCGCCGGTGCCGAGATAGTAGAGGGCGGCAATCAAGAGTGCCGTGAGCAGGAGCTCGGCCACGGTCTTCCGGCGCTTCAGGAACAGCGTCTCCCAGAGGATTGCGAAGAGAGGGTAAGCCTGCATGGCGATAGCCGCACTGACGGCGCCGGCTTTCTCAACCCCGAAAACGTAAAGATAGGTCGACAGGCCGAACATCGCGCCCGTCACCAGAGTGACGGCGCCGGCACGGCGCTTCTCCCGAACGGTCAGGGACGCGGTGAACAGTCCTTTGTTATCGGAGCGCAGCTCCCGGACGAGCAAAGGAACGGCGAAGACGGCCTGCCAGACAGAGAGCAGGAACGCGAAGCCAAGCGCACCGAAACCATCGGGGCGGCTGTTTGAGATGACCGGCATCGTGCCAAGGATGCACAAACACACCAGAGCCAGCGAGATCCCGGTCCCCGTCCGCGATGTTGCCATGCGGGAGACTCCAAGGCGCACACTTACTTTGATTCTCTGCGAGCCGGGACGTTCGCATCGTCATTTGGCCGCCTCAAGAGGAACATTGCCCTGGTGACAATTTGGGTGCCGGCGCTCCCCGGTTGGCTCGGCTCCAAGGTACCTTGGACCGCCGATGCCGATGCGCAAGGTACCGCTTCCGCCCACTCTGATCTGTCTCTGCGGCTCCATCTCTGCGGATCTAACTCCGCGGCGAGGCCTTGGCGAGAAGCCCTTTGACGATTCGCTGCGCCATCTCGGCGCGGCGCCCGGCTTCAGCCAGATAAAGCGGTGAGGAGACCGTCGGCCGATCCGGAGCGTTCAGCGCAGCCGACAGTCTTTCCCGCCCCTGGCCCGCGCTCGTCGGGTCGAACGGAAGGCTGAAGTCCAGATCGGGACAGAACAGCACACGGCCATCGGCGACCTCCAGGACATGGTTCGCCGCCGGACAGTCCTGCCAAAGCGGCAACCACTTGCCGGCCCCCTCGCAGACCACCGCATCGACACCAAGATCCAGCAGGCGGGCGAAGGCCTGCTTCGGCTTCTCCGGCGAGAGGTGCGCCGCCTCGTCGAGGCCAAGCCCGTCCCGCACCACGGCTTCCCCCAAGGGAAGGCCGGTTACGCGGGCAAGAGCCTGAAAGTCGGTGCGGTCCCGCAGCGCGGCGCCGTTGTCGCTGCAGAGGTACTCGACGTTGTCGAGGAGGAGAGAGCCGCCCCTGACCAGGATGGCGCTTTGCCAGTTCGGATAGCACAGCAGTTGGATCGGCGCGACGAGATCGATCATCTCCGGCCCCGTCAAGGGCGAGGCCATGGTCAGTTCCCAGGCGTCATTGCCGAACAGCTTGCACGGCGTCAGGGGGTACTTTTCGACCATAAAGTCGATGATGGAGAGCAGCAGCGAGGCGGCATAGGGTTTGAACCCGATGGTCCTCTCCCCACGCGCATTCAAGACCTTGATCAGGGCTGTCGCGACGGTCGTCTTGCCGACATCGGTGCCGTTGCCCACCACCCAATAAATCGCAGGTCCCCCGGACCCTTGCTCCACAACGACTCCCCTAGCCCATCGCTCTTACCGGCGCGCAGACTACCGCGCGAGGTTCCATGGCAAAAGAGCGCAAGCTCTTGCTCAAGGTCCGCTGCATGTCCGCCGCAACCCACCGCGGTCTCGACAAAATGTGAGGTTCAACAGACTATGCGCGGCAATCTCCGTCCTGACCGGTTCTCCAATCAAATACATCCTGATATGCTACCAAAGGGAGAATAAAACGAGATGAAAATCAACAAAAACACGCTACGGTGAAATTTACTCGCGGTCTCGGCGACTTTTGTGATCTTCCGAACAGGCGATCGTCGCTCAACTCTTCCAGCACACAAAACCGAACTGCAAACCGGCAGAAGAGCGTACTCAATCATAGAGTCGATTGAGCGTTCAATCGGCACTGCGCATCGGGCAGGCCCGCGGCTGATGGCCACATATAGCGAACGGGAGCCAAACTCCAACAGCGTCCTATTGGGAGCAGTTGGCAATTCGGCAAAACTATGAGGTGAGTTTCTCTGACAAAAAGAAAAGAGCGCCGGCCCACCGGGAACGATTTGGAATCCCGCTCTGAATTCCGAGAGACATCATGGAGAGCCACCTGGGGGCGTTTCGAAATGATTTGGTCAAGGCGGCAGCAAGTGCCCGATCAAACGAGTCTACCGCGGCGACTCTGCGCGTTTTCTTCTCCGATCTTGCTGCCCCGGTACTCCTCTGGAAGACTAAAAAGATCCTACAGAAAACACGACTCGACTGCTCATGATTGAATCAGCACAACGCGACCTAATCCAAAAGTAGCCTTCATGTCTCTTTGCCATAAATTTAGTTGCGCCCAGCGCTTGAAGTTTCGGCCATAGCGGGCGATAAGGCAGGCCGAATGAAATCTACGAGGACCGGAATCTGGCTATGCCCAAGCGCACAATTGACGAAAAATCTTTGACGAAGGGAGAGCTTCGCAAACTGACCGCACTGCGGAAATCCATCGGCGATGAACTGGCTGATGATGCCTTCGCGAAGTGGTATGCACGCGAGGCCAAGAGCGAGAACAACGTCGATCCGAACATCGAAGTGATCGAAAATGCGCTCAGTCCACTAATCGACAAAGTGCGGATTCAGCGCGGCAGCGCTTACGCGATCCGGCGCGGCCGCGGCCGGTTTATCGTCGAGCCGATCGAACTCAAAGACTGATTTTTCGGACAGGGCGATAGCGTTTGGACGCGCTAACGCGGCCAAGCGGCTATCCGCCCTCTTCAGCATAGCCTGTCTTTGCCGGACTTGTTCCGGCAATCCATCGCGGTCCGGGTCTTGGTCTTTCCATGGACCCCCAAAAGAAGCGACGGGGGACAAGCCCGAGGGTGACGACATGTGTATCGATGGCGTTGGCAGGCCATTGAAATCAACTCGTTCATTTCGAGGCAGGCTCTAACACTGTTTCTAGCCCCAAGCGACCTTCTGAGGATCGGCTCAGGCTGAGTGGTGCTGACTTGGCCGCCTTGCTATCGTCGGCGCCAAATCACCGGACTTGGAGGTCACAATGCGGGCTCTGCTCTTTACGACGGGATCGCCTTTCGCACGCGCAGTTCAGATCATACTTGACGAGTTGGACCTCGACTATGAGCGCCGCGAGGAAATTACCACACCAACCGTTGAGCAGCGCGCAGCGGCCACACCAAGCTTGCAGGTGCCGACCTTCTGGGATGGCGACATCCACCTTTGGGAAAGCGGCCTGATCGCTGAGTATCTGCTGCGGACCTATCGGAACAGGGATGGTCAGCCGCCGCTGAGCGAAAGCGCGTGGCGTGTCGACCACGAGTGGCGCGACAAACTGGTGTTCGCCACGATCCAAACGCTTGGCGCTGCGGTTACCACCGTCTCACAGTTCAAATGGACCGGTCTGGATAAGACCGCGAACGGACACTTGACGCGATGCGCAGATCGGGTCCCGCATCTCATGAATTGGCTGGAGGCGGAGATCGCGCACGAAGGCTCCGGCTTCATGCCCGATTGCGTTTCCATTCAGGATATCTTCCTCGCTTGCCACATCAGGTTCACCGAGAACCGGCCGATCGGTATCGATCTCGATCTCCAAAGATATCCGAAGATTTCGGCACTCATCGCTCAGCTCGACGAGCGCGAGAGCTTTTCGAACAACCCGATCTATTGGTGGGAACCGGGCGTCACCGGCTATGGGCATGACGGCACGCCGATATACGGGACTTCATGACGGGAAAACTGCGGCACAGCCGGCAAACGGCCGTGCGGCATTCATCCGCTATTCCGCCAACAGCACCTCATAAAGCGCCTGCCAGCTTTCCTGGTCCGGGGCCATGAGCAGGCCGAAGTCCTTGTAGCGGTCGGCGCGGTATGGCTGGCCGTCGAAGCATCGGGGGTAGCCGCCGGCTTCCTGATGGATCAGGCTGCCGGGCACGTGATCCCAGGGCATCAGGCGGGTGAACAGGGTGAAGTGGGTCTCGCCCTCGGCCAGACGCAGATACTCGGCGCCGGCACAGCCGAGCGACTTGACCGCCGACACCCGGCCGCGGCGCCGGTCGACCCGGCGAGCCAGGTCCCGCGGCGCATAGCGGGAGGCATGAAGGCTGCCGGTCATGGCTTCCGGCGTGGCCGGCGCGGCGACCCGAAGGCGGCGCTCGGCCATCCAGGCCCCTGCCCCCGCCTCGGCCACACCGAAGCGACCCGTCGCAGGCTCCAGGATCCAGGCGGCCCGCGTTTCCCCGGCGCTCACCAAAGCCACCATGATGGCGAAGGCCTCGCGCCCGCGCGCGAAGTTGCGGGTGCCGTCGATGGGATCGACGATCCAGACCGGACGGTCCTCGTGCAGCCGGTCCATGAGGGCCGGCTCGGCATGGGCGCCCTCCTCCCCGACCATGACCGAGCCGGGCAGGAGGTCCGGCAGGCGCCGGCTGAGCGCCTGCTCCACCGCCAGGTCGACCACGGTCACCAGCTCGCCCGCCGCCTTTTCCTGCACGTCCCCGTGGCCGAGCGCGCGGAAGCGCGGCAGCACCTCCTCAGCGGCGGTCTCTTCAAGGATGGCGGCGACGGTCTGGATGTCGATCAAGGGGACCTCTGGACAGGGGCGCCTTGCTCTAGCCGAGTGACCGCGCCCTGAAAAGCGAAAAGGGCCGTGGCGTGAGCCACGGCCCCTTCCTTCAGTGCCTTGGGTAGACGGCTTAGAAGCCCATGCCACCCATGCCGCCCATGCCACCCATGTCGGGCGCCGCCGGCATGGCCGCGTCCTTCTTCTCGGGCTGGTCGGCGACCATGGC
>JANQMC010000080.1 GCA_028280305.1 Pelagibius sp.
GGGCCGTCAGGCCTTGGTGCTGCTGCCGGAGATCGCGCTCTCGGCGCAGTGGCTGGAGCGTTTCGAATCGCGTTTCGGAGTCGCGCCGGCGCTGTGGCATTCCGATCTCACCTCGGCCCAGCGCCGGGCGACCTGGCGGGCCGTTGCTCTTGGCCGCGCCCCGGTTGTGGTCGGCGCCCGCTCGGCGCTCTTCCTGCCTTTTCCCGATCTCGGCCTGATCGTGGTCGACGAGGAACACGAGGCCGCCTTCAAGCAGGAGGACGGGGTGCCCTATCACGCCCGGGATATGGCCGTGGTGCGCGGCCAGCTCGGGAAGCTTCCGGTGGTGCTGGCCTCGGCAACGCCCTCGATCGAGACCCTCAACAATGTCCAGAGTGGACGCTATCGCTGTCTCTCCCTGCCGGAGCGGCACGGTGGCGCGCTTTTGCCTCGGATCGATCTGATCGACCTGCGCGAGGACAAACCGCCGCGCCTGCCGGCCCCCGGAGCACCTGTCGCCGGAGCACCTGTCGCCGGAGCACCTGTCGCCGGAGCACCTGGCCCCGGAGCATCTGGCGCCGGACAACAGGGGGGGCAGGCCTGGCTTTCCGGCAGGCTGCGGGCCGCGATCGCCGAGACCCTGGCGGCGGAGGAACAGGTGCTGCTGTTTCTCAATCGCCGCGGTTATGCGCCGCTCACCCTCTGCCGGGCCTGCGGTCATCGCCTGCAGTGCCCGAACTGTACCGCCTGGCTGGTCGAACACCGCCTGGCCGGGCGGCTGCAGTGTCACCACTGCGGTTTCGCCAGCCGCCTGCCGAAGACCTGCCCGGATTGCGGTGCCGAGGGCAGCCTGGCGGCCTGCGGACCGGGGGTCGAACGCCTGGCGGAGGAGGCCCGGGCCCTGTTTCCCGAGGCCCGCCTTGGCCTGATGACCAGCGACACCCTGACCGGACCGGATGCGGCGGCGGAATTCCTGCGCGCGGTTCAGGCGCGGGAGATCGACCTGCTGATCGGCACCCAGATCGTCGCCAAGGGACATCATTTTCCGCATCTGACCCTGGTCGGGGTGGTCGATGCCGATCTCGGGCTCTATGGCGGCGATCTGCGGGCGGCGGAGCGGACCTATCAGTTGCTGCATCAGGTCGCCGGCCGCGCCGGACGGGCGGAACGCCCGGGTCGCGTGCTCTTGCAGACTGGGGAGCCGGAACACCCGGTGATGCAGGCCCTGGCCGGCGGCGAGCGCGACGCCTTTCTGGCCGCTGAGGCGCAGGCCCGTGAAGAGGCCGGTTTGCCGCCTTTCGGCCGTCTGGCGGCCCTGATCCTGTCGGGACCCGATGCCCAGCAGGTGGATGCCCTGGCCGCGGCCCTGGCGCGGCGGGCGCCCCGGGCGCAGGGATTGACGGTTCTGGGGCCTGCCCCGGCCCCCCTGGCGGTGCTGCGCGGGCGCCATCGCCGCCGTTTCCTGGTCAAGGCGCCGCGCGGTTTCCGGCTTCAGGCGGCCCTGGGCAACTGGCTGGCCGGCCTGAAGCTGCCATCGAACCTGCGCCTCCAGGTGGATATAGACCCTTATAGTTTTCTCTAGTCCGGCACCGCCGGCCTGATAGGTTTTGGGCGCGGCTTTGATCGGTTGGGACCGCCTGTGCAGGCTTGGCTTGAAGCCCGTCGTAAGGCGCATAAATCTTGGTTCCGCAACGCTTTCCCAAAGCAGGTCTAGGCTCCTTGCAACACCCTTTCACCTATGATACCAAACCCGCGCTCGTCGGCGGGTTCACCGCCGTGTGCAAGGCTCAGGGGTGCCGGGACGCAAGTTCTCTCTCATTCCCCGATAATGGGTCAGCCGTGCGGGCAGGGCTAACAAGGACTTTCGAGGAAATCGGGCTTGGCTGGTGATAACACGAGCTTGAGCGACCTGGCAGGGCGCTATGCCTCCGCGTTGCTCGATCTGGCCGACGAGCGCAATGCGCTCGACGAGGTCGCCGGGGATTTGAAACAGTTGCGGACGCTGATTGCCGAGAGCGCAGACCTGCGCCGGCTGTTCAGCAGCGCGATCTATTCCAAGGCGCAGCAGAGCAAGGCTGTCGCGGCGATCATGGACAAGGCCGGCCTCGGCCAGTTGACCCACCGCTTTGTGCTGGTGGTGGCCCAGAACAACCGCCTTTTCGCGCTGCCGGCGATGATCGAGGCTTATCTCGCCGAGCTGGCGGAGCGCCGCGGCGAAATCACGGCGGAGGTCACCTCGGCCCGCAATCTTTCCGACGGCCAGCAGGCCGCTCTCCTAGACGCACTGCGCTCATCGGTCGGCAGCAAGGTCCAGTTGGATCTGAAGGTCGATCCGGCGTTGATCGGCGGTCTGATCGTCAAGGTCGGCAGCCGGATGATCGACTCCTCCCTGCGCAGCAAATTGCAACGACTACAACTCGCCATGAAAGGGGTCGGATGATGGACATCCGCGCCGCGGAAATTTCCGCCATTCTGAAAGACCAGATTGAAAACTTCGGCAACGAGGCCGACGTCGCCGAGGTCGGGCAGGTTCTCTCCGTGGGCGACGGCGTTGCCCGTGTCCATGGTCTGGACAATGTGCAGGCCGGCGAGATGGTCGAATTCCCCGGCGGCATCAAGGGCATGGCGCTGAACCTGGAAGTCGACAACGTCGGTGTCGTGATCTTCGGCGAAGACCGGGGCATTAAGGAAGGCGACACGGTCAAGCGGACCGGCGAGATCGTCGACGTGCCGGTGGGCCGCGGCCTGCTGGGCCGCGTGGTCGACGCGCTGGGCAATCCGATCGACGGCAAGGGCCCCATCGAGGGTGCGCAGCGCGCCCGTGTGGACGTGAAAGCGCCGGGCATCATTCCCCGCAAGTCGGTGCATGAGCCCATGCAGACGGGCCTGAAGGCCATCGACGCGCTGATCCCCATCGGCCGCGGCCAGCGTGAGCTGATCATCGGCGACCGCCAGACCGGCAAGACCGCCATCGCGCTCGATACCATCATCAACCAGAAGCCGATCAACCAGGGCGACGACGAGTCCAAGAAGCTCTACTGCATCTATGTCGCCGTCGGCCAGAAGCGCTCTTCTGTCGCCAAGTTCGTGAAGATCCTGGAAGACCAGGGCGCGCTGGAATACTCGATCGTCGTGGCCGCCTCCGCCTCCGAGCCCGCGCCGCTGCAGTTCCTGGCGCCTTACACGGGCTGCGCCATGGGCGAGTACTTCCGCGACAACGGCTCCCACGCCGTGATCATCTACGACGATCTCTCCAAGCAGGCCGTGGCCTACCGTCAGATGTCGCTGCTGCTGCGCCGCCCGCCGGGCCGCGAAGCCTATCCCGGTGACGTCTTCTATCTTCACTCCCGCCTGCTGGAGCGCGCGGCGAAGATGGGCGACGATGCCGGCAACGGCAGCCTGACGGCGCTGCCGGTCATCGAGACCCAGGCCGGTGACGTTTCGGCCTATATCCCGACCAACGTGATCTCGATCACCGACGGCCAGATCTTCCTGGAAACCGGCCTGTTCTATAAGGGTATCCGCCCGGCGCTGAACGTCGGCCTCTCGGTCAGCCGTGTCGGCTCCGCCGCGCAGATCAAGGCGATGAAGCAGGTTGCCGGCACCATCAAGCTGGAGTTGGCCCAGTATCGTGAGATGGAGGCCTTCTCGCAGTTCGCCTCCGACCTCGATGCGGCAACCCAGCGCCTGCTGGCCCGTGGTTCGCGCCTGACCGAGCTGTTGAAGCAGAGTCAGTATTCGCCGCTGGCGGTCGAAGAGCAGGTGGCAGTGATCTTCGCCGGCGTGCGCGGTTATGTCGACGATGTGCCGGTCAACAAGGTTACGGCCTTCGAATCGCAGCTTCTCGCCAAGCTGCGCGCCGACGGTGCCGACATCCTGGCCGCGATCCGCAACGATCAGGCGATCTCCGATGCGACGGACGAGAAGCTGAAAGGCTTCCTCGATTCCTTCGCCAAGACCTTTGCGGCCTGACCGCAGAGGGTTACGGATCTACTAGAAAAGGCGGAGCGGGGCCCGGCTGATGCCGAATCTCAAAGACCTTAAAGTGCGGATCGACAGCGTCAAATCGACGCGAAAGATCACCTCTGCCATGAAGATGGTGGCGGCGGCCAAGCTGCGCCGCGCCCAGGAGCAGGCAGAGGCTTCGCGCCCCTACGCGCAGCGTATGGACCGGATGCTGGGCTCCCTGGCGGCGGCTGCGGCCGGTCAGGCCGGGGCGCCGAAACTGCTGGCCGGCTCGGGTTCCGACGAAACCCATCTGATCCTGGTGGCGACTGCCGACCGCGGCCTCTGCGGCGGCTTCAACACCTCGATCGTTCGCGAGGCCCGGCGTCTGGCCCGCAAACTGCTGGACGACGGCAAGACGGTAAAGTTCTTCTGCATCGGGCGGAAGGGCCGCGACCAGTTGCGCCGCGACTTCAGCGGCATGATCGTCGACACCATCGAGGATGTCGCCAAGCCGAAGCTTTCCTTCGACAAGGCATCCTCCATCGGCGAGCGTATCGTGGCGATGTTCGAGGCCGGTGAGTTCGACGTCTGCACGCTGATCTATGCCGAGTTCCGTTCGGCGATCTCGCAGATTGTGACGCCGCAGCAACTGATCCCCTTCGCCATAGCCGAAAGCGATAACGGCGACGAAGAGGCCGACAAGGCCGACGACAAGCCCGACGAGGGTTTGAACGGCGCAACCTACGAGTACGAGCCGGGCGAGGAAGAGATCCTGACGGCGCTTCTGCCGACCAACCTCTCCATTCAGATCTTCAAGGGTCTGCTGGAGAACGCGGCAAGTGAACACGGCGCGCGGATGACCGCGATGGACAACGCAACACGCAACGCCGGCGATATGATCAATAACCTGACGCTGATCTACAACCGTACGCGTCAGGCCGCGATCACCGGCGAACTGATTGAAATTATTTCCGCTAAGGAAGCAATGTAACGGCGGACCGCCCGCCGTTGCATTAGGGCCGCGCCCGCAGGGGCGCAGCGGGCACCAAGGAGCAAGAAGATGGCAGCAAATCTCGTTGGCAAAGTTACCCAGGTGATGGGCCCGGTGGTGGACGTGCAGTTCACCGGCGACCTGCCGCCGATCCTCAATGCGTTGGAGACCACCAACGACAACAAGCGCCTGGTGCTTGAGGTCGCGCAGCACATGGGTGACAACGTGGTGCGCACCATCGCCATGGATGCTTCGGAGGGTCTGGTCCGGGGCCAGGAGGTGACCGATACCGGCAAGCCGATTTCCGTGCCGGTGGGCCCGGAGATGCTGGGCCGCATCATCAACGTCATCGGCGAGCCGATCGACGAGCGCGGCCCGGTCAATGCGGCGGGCACGGCGCCGATCCACCGCGAAGCGCCTGACTTCGCCGAGCAGTCGACCGAAGCCGAGATGCTGGTCACCGGCATCAAGGTCGTCGACCTTCTCGCGCCCTATTCGCGCGGCGGTAAGATCGGCCTGTTCGGCGGCGCCGGCGTCGGCAAGACGGTGCTGATCCAGGAGCTGATCAACAACGTCGCGAAGACCCACGGCGGCTATTCTGTGTTTGCCGGTGTCGGCGAGCGGACCCGCGAGGGCAACGACCTCTATCACGAGATGATGGAGTCCGGGGTTATCGACCTGGAAGGCGACTCCAAGGTGGCCCTGGTCTTCGGCCAGATGAACGAGCCGCCGGGTGCGCGTGCCCGTGTCGCCCTGACCGGCCTGTCCCAGGCCGAGTACTTCCGCGACGAGGAAGGCCAGGACGTGCTGTTCTTCGTCGACAACATCTTCCGCTTTACCCAGGCGGGCTCCGAGGTGTCGGCGCTCTTGGGCCGCATTCCCTCGGCGGTGGGCTATCAGCCGACCCTGGCGACGGACATGGGCACCCTGCAGGAGCGCATCACGACGACCAAAAAGGGCTCGATCACCTCGGTGCAGGCCATCTACGTGCCTGCGGACGACCTGACCGACCCGGCGCCGGCGACCTCCTTCGCCCACTTGGACGCCACCACGGTGCTGTCGCGCCAGATTGCCGAGCTGGGCATCTATCCCGCGGTCGATCCGCTCGACTCCACCAGCCGGATCCTCGATCCCCAGGTGGTCGGCGAGGAACACTATGCCGTCGCCCGTGAGGTGCAGCGTATTCTGCAGAGCTATAAGGCGCTGCAGGACATCATCGCGATTCTGGGCATGGACGAGCTGTCGGAAGAGGACAAGCTGACCGTGGCCCGGGCCCGCAAGATCCAGCGTTTCATGTCGCAGCCTTTCGACGTTGCCCAGGTCTTCACCGGCAGCCCCGGCGTGCAGGTTTCCATCGAGGACACCGTGCGCGGCTTCAAGGGCATCTGCGACGGCGAGTACGATCACCTGCCGGAGGCCGCCTTCTACATGGTCGGCCCGATCGAGCAGGCGGTCGAGAAGGCGCGCAAGTTGGCGGCGGAAGCTGCCTAAGGCGCTTGGCTGGAATCAGATAGAGAAAATCGGATAGAGAACGGGCAGCAAAACCATGGCCGAAGGCAAGATCGCTTTTGAACTGGTCTCTCCGGAGCGCCTGCTGCTGTCTCAGGATGTCGAGATGGTGGTGGTGCCGGGCGAAGAGGGCGACTTTGGTGTCCTCACCCGCCACTCGCCGATGATCTCGACCCTCCGTCCGGGCGTGATCCAGGTCCATGAAGGCAGCGCGGTTACCGATTCGATTTTTGTCGCCGGCGGATTTGCCGAGGTGACGCCGGCGCGCTGCACGGTGTTGGCGGAAGAGGCTGTTGCGGTCGGTGATATCGACCGGGCGGCCACGGAACAGCGTTTAAGCGACGCCCGCGACGATTTGCTCGATGCCAAGACCGACTTGGAAAAGGCGGCGGCGGAACGGCAGATTGCCGTTTCCGAGGCCATGCTGAAAGCGGCGGGCTGACCTCTTTTTCTTCAGCCTCATCAGACGTCCGTCCCTGAACAGACGGGCGGCGGGCAGCCCGTAGGCCAGATGACCACTCGTGTGGAACAACCACAGGATCGATGCGGTTGATTGTCCGCAACCCTGTGGTAAATTGCCGCCGTTTTCAAAGCTTCACAAATCCGTTACACGGTCGACTGGTTTAGGAACTGGGAACAGGCGTTTTCGATGGCGGCAAGTCACTGGACTCTCGACGATATCCCCTGGCAGCAGTTTGACCGCACGAAGGTTGACCCGGAACTGGTCAAGATCATCAAGGCAGCCAGCCTGGTGGAGTACAACGGCGGTATCTACGCCGAATACCTGTGTAATGTCTTTCCCGACGATGGCGCCTTTCAGGCCGCCGCCAAGATCTGGGCCCAGGAAGAGGTTCAGCATGGCGAGGCCCTGGCCAAATGGGCTGCCATGGCGGATCGGGAGTTTGATTTCGACGCCAGCATCCAGCGGTTCCGTGACGGCTATCAGATTCCCGTCGACGCGCCGGAGTCGGTGCGCGGCTCGCGCTCCGGCGAACTGGTGGCCCGTTGCATCGTCGAGGTCGGTACCTCGTCCTACTACGCCTCCATCGCCAGTCTTACCGATGAGCCGGTACTAAAGGCGATCTGCCGCAACATCGCCGCCGATGAACTGCGGCACTACAAACTCTTCTATACCCATCTGAAGCGTTACCTCGAGCACGAACGGATCGGCAAGTGGCGCCGTTTGGCGGTGGCGCTCGGCCGTATCGGCGAGAGCGAAGACGATGAGCTTGCCTACGCGTTCTATGCCGCCAACGAGAACGAGCAGCCCTACGACCGCAAGAAGCACGGCCAGGCCTACATGAAGCGGGCCTATGCCTGCTATCAACTCGGCCATGTGCAGCGCGCGGTTTCGATGGTTTTCAAGGCCGCCGGCCTCAATCCGCAGAGCCCGCTTACCGCGCCGGCCTCCCGGCTGATGTATGGTTTCATGCGCCTGCGGAGCCGCTGGATGAAGGCCGCGGCCTGAACCGCCGTCCGGTATCCGGCCCCTCCCGATTCAAGCAACCAGGTGCCGGAACTCCCGCACAATTTCCGTGTAGAGGTCACGTTTGAAGGCGATGGTCAGCGCCGGCAGCCTTTCCAGATCCTCCCAGCGCCAGTCGCTGAATTCGGGGTGCTCGGTCTCCAGATCGATGTCGCTGTCCGACCCGAGAAAGCGCATGGCGAACCACTTCTGCTCCTGGCCGCGATAGCGCCCGCGGCGCACCTTCTCGACCAGCTCTGGGGGGAAGTCGTAGCGCAGCCAGTCTGCGCTCTCCGCAATCACCTCCACCTTGTCGGTGCCGATCTCTTCGTGCAGTTCGCGCAGGGCGGCTTGTTGCGGGTCCTCGCCCTTGTCGATACCGCCCTGGGGCATCTGCCAGGCGTGGGGATTGTCTTTGCTGGCATCGATGCGCTTGGCGATGAAAACCCGCCGCTCCGCGTTCAACAGAACGACTCCGACACAGGGCCGGTAGGGCAGTTTGGCGATCTGCTCCGCGGTCAGCATCAACGTTGTGCCTGACGGTCGATCACGGCGGAAATCGGCGCTATGACGATGCCGCGGGCGGTCAATTCCGTCGACCACTCGGCCAGGCGGTCCAGGGTCACGGGATAGGGTTGGGCCATGGCGACGGCGAAGCCCTCTGAAAGCGCAATGCGTTCGATCTGCGCCAGTCTGGCGTCAATGGCCACGCGGCTGGCCTGACGCTCGTCGATCGCCCGGTTGTTGAAGGCCGAACGCAGGCCGATCTCCAGGGCGATAGCCGGCACTACCGATCGATCCGTGGTGCGGTTGTCGAGAAAGATGAGGCCGCGCGACTTCAGCTCCTTCAGCACCGGTTCCATCTGCTGCAGCGAGGCCGTGAAGCGCGAGCCCATGCTGCCGGCGACACCGACATAGGCGCTGCCGCGGCTGAGCACCCAGTCGAGGCGGTCGAGATTGTCTTCGGCGGAAAGGGACGTCAGCAAGGCCTGGGGTCCGGGGTCGTCGTTGGGAAAGCTCGTCGGCTCCATCGGCAGGTCCAGCATGACCTCGTGACCGCGCGCGCGGGCAAGCGCAATCCAGCGTTCCAGCCCGCGGGCGTAGGGGCTGAAGGAAAGGGTGATGGCGGCGGGCAGGTTGTCGATGGCCGCCTGGGTGGCGGAGTCCGACAGGCCGAGGCCGCTCAGCACCACGGCGACCCGTGGCCGCTCGTCGGCGTCGTTGAAAGGTTGACGGTAACGCTGCCAGTAGGGCAATTCCTCCGGCGACGGCGGGACCAGCGGGACGTTGACCGCTTGTTGATCCTCCACCGTTGGCGCCGCATTTTCCTGCACCGGTTCCGCGTCCAGAACGGATTCATTGGGCGCAGGTTCATCGGGCGCCGTTGCAGCGGTTTGTTGCTGGGCAGCTTGTTCCGGGGCGGTTTGTTCCGGGGCTGTCTCTTCCTGAACTGGCGGTTCGGGCTTTGGCTGTGGGATGGCGATGGTTTCGCTTTCCGGCGCCGGGGGCGTTGCGGCGGTGTCCGGCGCGGTTTCAGCCGGCGATGGTTCCGGGGGCAGTGTCTCTTCAGCCGCGGCGCCTTCCGGCGCTTCTGCTCCATCGGCGGCCTCGGGTGTGGCCGCCGGGTCGGCCCCTTCTTCGGGGGGCAGCGCCGCGGTGGCTTCCGGCAGGGTTTCGGCTTCAGGTGCCGGTGGTGGGGGCGGTGGGGCCGGTACCGCCAGCGTAACCGTATCGACCACCGAGGGTGGCGGCACGGGGGTCAGCAGAAGATAACCCAGGCCGCCACCCAGAGCAGCGAGGACGATGATCCAGGCGGCGATGAGCAGGCGGTTGTTTTTAAGGAACTGGCGCAAGTCGGGCTGCCTCTATACGACAGACCGCGCGTACCCGGGGTACGCGCGGTGCTGTTGCCAGCGAGTTGTCCAGAGACGACTCGTCATATCTCGATACCGGGCTCCCGTCACGGCCCGCTTTCCGGCGCCCCCCCGGCGCCGAATCAGCGTTCGTTTCCTTTCGCTAGTTTACGACACGCCGGTTGTAAAGGGCCAGACCGCGCAGCAGGTCGACGGCACGGGCCAGTTGATAGTCCTGTTCGGCGGCTTCCGACAGCGCGTTGGCCTCCACTTCACCGTCGGTCGCGTCTTCGCTATCCAGGCCGTTTTCGCCGTTGGGATTGTCCAGGGCGCCGCGCAGGTCGGCTTCGCGCCGGCCGGGCCCGGTGGTCTCCTGCTGTTCGATGGTCGCCGCCTCAACCACGATATCGGGGTCGATGCCGAGGGCCTGGATCGAACGGCCGGAGGGCGTGAAGTAGCGCGCCGTCGTCAGACGCATGGCGCCGTTGAGGCCAAGCGGAATGATGGTTTGCACCGAGCCTTTGCCGAAGGAGCGGGTTCCCATGATGATGGCGCGGCGATGGTCCTGCAGGGCGCCGGCGACAATCTCCGAAGCCGAAGCCGAACCGCCGTTGATCAGAACCACGATGGGCAGGCCCTCGGCCAGATCACCGTCCTTGGCGTTGAAGCGCTGGGAATCGTCGACCACCCGGCCACGGGTCGAGACGATCTCCCCCTGGCTTATGAAGGCGTCCGAGACGTCGATGGCCTGGTCAAGCAGGCCGCCCGGATTGTTGCGCAGGTCGATGACGAAGCCCTTCAGCTCGCTGCCCAGCTCGGCCTTGATGTCCTCGATGGCTTTCTTCAGGCCCGGCGTGGTCTGCTGGTTGAAGGTCGTGATGCGGATATAGCCGACGTTATCCTCGACCCGGTTGCGCACCGAGCGGATCTTGATGATGTCGCGGGTGATCGTCAGGTCGAAGGGCTCGGAGCCCTCGCGCCGGATGGTCAGCCGTAGATCGGTGTTCACCGGTCCGCGCATCTTGTCGACCGCTTCATTCAGGCTGAGGCCCAGGATGGCTTCGCCGTCCAGGTGGGTGATGAAGTCGCCCGGCTCGACACCGGCGCGGGCCGCCGGGGTGTCGTCGATCGGCGAGACCACCTTCACGAAGCCGTTCTCCATGGTCACCTCGATGCCGAGGCCGCCGAACTCACCCTTGGTCTGTACGCGCATGTCCCCGAAGGAATCGGCGTTCAGATAGCTGGAATGCGGATCGAGGGTGGAGAGCATGCCCTGAATGGCGAACTCGATGAGTTGCTCGTCGGTCACCTCTTCGACGTAGTCGGCGCGGACTCTTTCGAAGACATCGCTGAACAGCTTCAGTTGGCGATAGGTTTCCGAACGATCCTCCTGGGCGGAAGACATCGTGGGAAGAATGATAAGAAAAGCGGCCAAAAGGACCGGGATCTGGAGTTTGCGCATTAACCTCGCACCTTGTCATCATTGGTCGCCAGCCAGGGCAGGGGGTTGATTGCCTGTCCTGTGCGGCGAAGTTCCAGGTAGAGCTCCGCACTGCCGCCGGCGAGATCGCTCATCCGAGCGACTGGTTCACCGGCCAGAACCCATTGTCCGACCACGGCATCGATCTGATCGAGACCGGCAAGTATCGTATGATATCGCTCGCCATGGTCGATGATCAAGATTTGCCCATAGCCCCGAAAGGGGCCGGAATAGGCAATTCTGCCGTCAAAGGGGGCCACGATCTGCGCCCCGGGGCGCCCGCGAATAGTGATTCCCTTCGCGGTTTCACCGGCGGTTGAGCCCGCTTGACCATAAAGCCGCACGATCTCTCCGCGCATCGGCATGTTCAGGCTCGCCGGGGTTTCCGGGAAAGCCCGGAGGTTGCTCGGTGGCGCGAGACGGGCGGTTTGCTGGGCTTTTTCGGCGGCCTTGGCCTCTTCGGCCGCCAGCCGCGCGGCCTCGGCCAGGCGTTCTTCCTCGGCCGCCTCGCGCTCGGCGGCGGCCCTTGCTTCCGCCTGGCGCTTTTCCTCGGCCCGGCGGCGTTCTTCGGCCAGCCGGCGTGCTTCTTCCTGGCGCCGCTGCTCGGCGGCTTCGGCCTCCAGGCGCTCCATCAATTCTCTGAGATCACCGGCCTCACGGGCCATCCGCGCGATGCGCTCTTCGGTTTCCTGGCGTTCGCCCTCGGTGCTTTCCTGCAGCGAAGCCTTGCGGGTAAGCAGGGCGGAGAGGCGGTCGCGCTCCGATTTCAGGGCGCCGCGTGCGGCCCCCAGGTCGTCCCGCTTGATGGCGATGCGGGCCCGCAGGATCGCCAGGTCGCCGAGCTCCGCGCGCAGGGCGTCCGCCCGTTCCTCCAGGGCCGGCACGGCAACCTTCAGCAACATTGCCGCCCGGGCGGAATCGATCGGCTGTTCGGCTCGGCCCAGGGCCGCCTCCGGCGGCTGCAGCGCCAGGCGCTGCAAAGCCCCCAGGGTCTGGGCAAGCTGGCTGCGCCGTTTCGCGAGCCGGTCGGTCTTTTCGGCTTCTTCGCGGTCCAGGGCGGCGAGGCTGCGTTCCGCCTCGCCGATCTCGTCTTCCAGGCTTTGGGTCCGGGCCGCGGCGGCGATGGCTCTTTCGCGCAGGGCTTCGACCTCCGCTGTCAGTGCTTGGGCGGCGTTTCTCAAGGTTTCCGCCCGCGCCCGGTCGGCTTCCAGGGAGCGCTCAAGCGCCTGAAGATCGTCCTGGTTTTGCTGCGCCTGCGCGCCCGCCACGGGCATGACAGCCAGGGCCAGCAGGCAGAAACCGGCAAACCGGAACGGCTGGCGTCGGCGGGCCGCCGAAGGGATGGGAGGCCGCAAGACTATTCCGCAGCCGCCTCGCCGAGCGAGGACTTGGTTTGCAACAGGCTGGTTCCGGTCATTGCCGCGGGGCGCGGCAGATTCATCAGATCCAGGATGGTCGGCGCGATGTCGGCCAAGCGCCCGCCGCTGAGGCCCGTCACCTTTTCGGGGCCGTTGATCAGCAGCAGCGGCACCTTGTTCATGGTGTGGGCGGTATGGGCCTGGCCGGTGCTTTCGTCGGTCATCTGTTCGGCGTTGCCGTGGTCCGCGGTCAGCAGAATGCAGCCGCCGGCCTTCTCCGCCGCTTCCGCCAGACGGCCGACGCAGGTATCGACGCAGGCCACCGCCTTCATGGCGGCGACGAGATCACCGGTGTGGCCGACCATGTCGCCGTTGGCGTAGTTCACCACCACGAGATCGAAGCGGCCGGAATCGATGGCTTCCACCAGCTTGTCCGTTACTTCCGGCGCCGACATCTCCGGCTGCAGGTCGTAGGTGGCGACATCGGGCGAAGGAACCAGGATGCGTTCTTCGCCATCGAAGACATCCTCGCGGCCGCCGTTGAAGAAGAAAGTGACGTGGGCGTACTTCTCGGTCTCGGCGATGCGAAGCTGCCGCCTGCCGTGCGCCGCCACGATCTCGCCCAGCGTTCCGGCCAGGTCCTCCGGCGGGAACAGCGTGGCGAGGAAGGGGTCGAGGTCGGTCGAGTAGGAGACCATGCCGACGCGGGCGGCAAAATCCCGCGGCTTGCCGGCATCGAAGCCGTCGAAGGCCGGGTCGAGCAGCACGGTCAGGATTTCACGGGCGCGGTCGGCGCGGAAGTTGGCCATGAAGAGGCCGTCGCCGTCGGCCATGCCCGGATAGTCGGCAATGACGGTCGGCAGTACGAATTCGTCGTTGGTGTCGGCTGCGTAGCTCTGTTCGACCGCGCTCACGGCGTCACCGGCCTGTTCGCCTTTGCCGTTCATCAGCGCGGCATAGGCTTTTTCGACCCTTGTCCAGCGCTTGTCGCGGTCCATTGCATAGTAGCGCCCGGAGACCGTGGCGATCCCGGCGTTGGGGGCCTTGACCTGGAAGTCCTTGAGGAAGTCGATGGCGCTGCGCGGCGGGGTGTCGCGGCCGTCGAGGAAGGCATGGACCGCCACCGGAATACCGGCGCCCGCCAGCACCTCGGCCAGGGCGGCGATCTGGTCCTGGTGGGAATGCACACCGCCGGGCGACATCAGGCCCATGACGTGGGCGGTACCGCCGGATTGCTTCAGCGCGGCGATGGCGTCCTGCAGAGCCTGCATGTTTTCGAAGGAACCATCGGCGATGGTGGCGTCGATGCGCGGCAGGTCCTGCAGCACCACCCGGCCGGCGCCGAGGTTCATGTGACCGACCTCGGAGTTGCCCATCTGGCCTTCCGGCAGCCCGACCTCGCCTTCGGAGGCGTCGACCAGGGCGTTGGGCAGTTCCTTCAGCATGCGGTCCAGGTTCGGTGTCGGCCCTTCGCAGATTGCATTGTTCTCGCAGCTCGTACGGTGGCCCCAGCCGTCGAGGATGCAGAGGATGACGGGCCGTGGGCCCGAAGCCTTGTCACTGGCGGGAGCATCTGCGGCTTGCGTCTCTGTCATTCCGGTTTGCCTTTGTTCATCGGCTGCGTCGCGGCGGTTATAGCATGCTTGCGGCAAATTAAGTGTTTACCGGTCAATCCCAATGATCAGCCCCGGTGGTAAGGGTGCCCGGCGAGAATACTCTCGGCGCGGAACAGCTGCTCGGCCAAAAGGCCGCGGACCAGCATATGCGGCCAGGTCAAGCGGCCCAGACAGAGCGTCACATCGGCGGCCTGCCGCGCCGCCTGCGACAGGCCGTCGGCGCCGCCGATCAGAAAAGCCGTTTCCTGGATACCTTCATCGCGCCAGCGCCCAAGCAGGGCGGCGAAGTCGCGGCTGCTGAGATCTTTGCCGCCCTCGTCCAGGGCGATGATCCGGGCGCCGCGCGGCACGGCGGCCAACAGCAGCTTTCCTTCCTGTTCCTTGAGGGCCTGGGCTTTCAGGGCGCGGCGCTCCTCGACCTCTTTGAGGGTGAGGTGGCTGCGCAGACGGCCCGCGTAGTGGTCGTAGAGGTCTCTAGCAGCGCCGGGTTTGGCCTTGCCGATGGCTGCCAGGGTAATGCGCATTTTCCGCAACCAATTCCACCGACCGGGGGACCGGGAGCCCTTTCAGGCCGACCGTCCGGGGCCGGATATCGCCGGGAGTATGCTCCCGCGAGGTTTATCGTTCCCGCTGTCCGGTCAGGCTGAGCCGGCAGGGGTCTCCGCATCCTCTTCGACCGCCTGCAGGTTTACGCCCCACATCTTTTCCAGATTGTAGAACTCCCTGACTTCCGGGCGGAAGAGGTGGACGATCACATCGCCGCTGTCGATCAGAACCCAGTCGCAACGTTCCAGCCCCTCGGCGGCGATGCCGTGCACGCCCGCGGCTTTCAGCTTCTCACGCAGATGCTGAGCCATCGCGCTGAGCTGCCGCTGGGAGCGGCCGCTGGCGATAACCATGAAGTCTGCGATGCTGGATTTGTCGGCGAGTTCGATGGCGACGATGTCGTCGGCCTTGTCGTCCTCGAGAGAGGACTGAACCAAGTTCAGCAGGCGCCGGCTCTGTGCGAGCGCGTCCTGCTTGTCGGCCGCAATGGCCCCGGTGTCTTGCAGTATGACTTTAGGCCTCCTGTCTGTTGGTACGCTGGCTATCAGGCCTTTCCCGCTGCTGCCTGCAGCCGGCCATGGCCTTAGCCGTCCGATGTTGCCCGGATATCGGTCGCTGACTGGGGATTCAAGCGGCAACGAATGAACACCCACGCCGGCGGCCGCTCCTCCGCCAAGCGCCTCGCCGAAGCCTCGTTGAGGCGGTACCGGGCGAAGGAAAGCGCTGCTCTTCCAGACAACGCCCTGAAAGAATAGGAGGGGCGGTCGAAAACCGCAACGGCTACGGTATTAAAGATTTGCTGCCAATTCTGCCAATTATGAACTTGAATCAAGTTATCTGCGCCCATGAGCCAGACGAAGCGGACCTTGGGCAGCAGGCGGGTCAGCGCCAGCAGGGTGTCGGCGGTGTAGGCGGTGCCCAGGGCCGTTTCCAGTCCGGTGGGCAGGATCCGTGGGTCCTCGGCGGCGGCCCGGGCGGTCGCCAGGCGTTCGTCCAGCGGGGCCATGCCGACCGTCGATTTCAAGGGATTCTGCGGTGAAACCAGCCACCAGACAGAGTCGAGATCGAGACGCCGCAGGGCTTCCCGGCTGATCTCCAGGTGGCCGTCATGGGCCGGATTAAAGGAGCCGCCGAGCAGGCCGACACGGCTGCCCGGCGCCGGGACGCGGCCCGCCAGGGCGGCGCCCAGGCCGGCGGGGGTCAACGGAGTGTATGGCTTAGACGAGCTGCGCGGGATCATGCGGATTGTGGCTTGGTTGTCGCCAGGCAGTTTGCGGGGCGTTGGCGGTCCTTTCAATCAGAACCGCAAAGCCTGCCGTCTTTGGCTGACTGCTCTATTCGGCCAGGTGACAGGCGACACGGCTGTCGCCCAGGGTCCGCATCTCCGGGCGCTCCAGTGTACAACGGGCAACGGCTCTCGGGCAGCGCGGATGGTAGGCGCAGCCCGACGGCGGATTGATAGGGTCGGGAATCTCGCCCTTAGGAGGCTCCACCTCGCGCCCGAAGCCGTCAAGCTTCGGCGCCGCCGCAAAGAGCATCTGTGTATAGGGATGCTTTGGGTCCGAAAACAGCACGTCGCGCGGCGCCTCCTCGACCAGCCGGCCGAGGTAGAGCACGCCGATGCGGTCCGCCATGTGTTCGACGACGGTCAGGTCGTGGCTGATGAACAGATAGGTAAGGCCGAATTCCTCCTTCAGGTCGCTCATCAGGTTCAACACCTGTGCCTGCACCGAGACGTCAAGGGCTGAAGTGGGTTCATCGCAGACGATCAACTTGGGTTCCGATGCGAGCGCCCGGGCGATGCATATACGCTGCCGCTGACCGCCCGAAAACTCGTGCGGATACTTGCCGGCATCGGCGGCGGAGAGACCAACCTGTTCCAAGAGCCGTTCGGCCAGGCCGTCTGCTTTACCGCCGCGCGCGGTGACCGGCTCGGCTATGATGTCACGCACCCGCCAGCGCGGATTCAGGCTGGCATAGGGGTCCTGGAAGACCATCTGGATGTCGGTGCGGATTTTCTCGACACGCTGGCGGTCGCTGTCGCGGGCGAGGTCGATCCCCTCGATCTTTATGGCCCCGCTGGAGGGCGGCAGGAGGTGAACGATCATCTTGCCGATGGTCGACTTGCCCGAGCCGCTCTCGCCAACCAACGCATAGACGCTGCGCTCTTCGATGTCGAAGCTGACATCGGAGACGGCCTGCAGAAAGGCTTTCGGCTTTCCCTCCAGCAAGCGATTCAGCCAGGGTTTGGAAACGTCGAAAATCCGTGTCAGGTGCCTGACCGAAACCAGCGCTCTCATGCTACGGGCTCTCTAGCAAACCAGCAGGCCGCCCGGCCGCCCCCGGCAGCAAGAGTCGGGCCCGGCTCCTTGCGGCAGCGCTCCGCCGCCTGGGGACAGCGCGGATGAAAGGCGCAGCCCTCCGGCAGCCGAGACAGGGGCGGCATGGCGCCGGGAATCTGGTTGAGCCGTTTCAGGCCCTTGGAAGCGAGCGGCGTAGAAGCCATGAGGCCGGTTGTATAGGGATGGGCCGGGCGCGTCAGAACGTCTCTTACGGCGCCGATTTCCGCCAGCCGGCCGGCATACATGACCGCGACGCGGTCGACGGCCTCGGCGATGACCCCCATGTCGTGGGTGACCAGCATGACCGCGGTGCCGCGTTCCCGGCAGAGCTGCTTCAGCAGAGCGATGATCTGGGCCTGCACCGAAACGTCGAGGGCGGTTGTCGGCTCGTCGGCAATCACCAATGCGGGTTCGGCGCAGAGCGCCAGGGCGATGACGACACGTTGGCGCATGCCGCCGGAAAATTCGTGCGGGTAGCTGCCGATGCGTGCGGCGGCGGCCGGGATGCCGACTTCCTCCAACGCGGCGACGGCGCGGCTTTCGGCCTCGGCCCGGCTGACCGGCAAGTGTTCCAGAATGGTCTCCGCAATCTGCTCACCGATGGGCAAAAGCGGATTGAGTGATGTGAGGGGGTCCTGGAAGACCATGCCGATCTGTTTGCCGCGCACGCGTCGCAGACGATCCTTGGTCAGATTGTCGATGCGCGTACCGTTCAGCAGGATCTCTCCGCTGGCGATATGGGCCGGCCGGTCGAGCAGGCCGATCACGGCGTTGCCGGTCATCGACTTGCCGGCGCCGCTTTCGCCGACCACGCCCAGGATCTCGCCGGGGGCGATGTCGAAGCTGACCCTGTCAACGGGCCGCAGCACGGCATGGCGGGTCGGTATTTCGACCACCAGCTCGCGAATGGATAGGACGGCCTCCGCCATCACCGCAGCCTCGGGTTCAAGACGTCGCGCAGCCAGTCGCCCAGCAGGTTAACCGACAGGGCAAGCACCAGAAGGGTGACGGCCGGGAAGAACAGAATCCACCACTCGCCGGAGAAGAGGAAGCCCTGGCCGATGCGGATCAGGGTGCCGAGGGACGGCTGGGTCGGCGGTGCCCCGACACCCAGGAAGGAGAGTGTGGCCTCAGCGATGATGGCGAGGGCGAGGCTGATGGTGGCGATCACCAGAACCGGGCCCAAGACGTTGGGCAGGATGTGTCGCAGCATGATGCCGACCGCTTTGCGGCCATTAAGACTGGCGGCCTGGACATAGTCCTTTTTTCTCTCCACCAGGGTGGCGCCCCGCACGACACGGGCGAACTGCACCCAATCCGAAAGTCCGATGGCGAAGATCAGCACCCAGATCGCCATCTGGTCGCGCAGATGTACGGGGGTGAAGCCCTTCGCGATACCGAAGATCAGCATGGCCACCAGGATGGCCGGAAACGTGAGCTGCACGTCGGCGATGCGCATGATCACGGTGCCTACCGTGCCGCCGGAATAGCCGGCGATCAGTCCCAGTGTGACACCCAGCACCATGGCAAAAAGGACAGCGCAGAAGCCGACGAAAAGCGATATCCGCATGCCGTAGAGAATGGTCGAGAAGACGTCGCGCCCCTGATCGTCTGTGCCCAGCCAGAAGGCGTCGCCGGTGAAGGCGTTGGGCTGCATCGGCTTCGAGAAGCCGTTCATCAGGTTGAGCGAGGAGGGATCGAAGGGGTTATGGGGTGCAACGAGCGGCGCAAAGACAGCCCCCAGCACCAGCACCAGGACGACGAAGAAAGATACGACAGCCGTGGGCGAGCGCCGAAAGGACCACATGAAATCGGACTGCCAGGCCCGGGAAAGCTGGCTCTCCATTATGCCGTTGCTTTCGTGTTGTCACCGCGCAGGCGGGGATCGATGACGAAGTAAAGCATGTCGACGATCAGGTTTATGCCGACAAACATCACCGATATCAGCATCAGATAGGCGGCCATGACCGGAATATCGACGAACTGGATGGCGTTGATGAACAGCAGCCCGACCCCTGGCCATTGGAAAACCGTTTCGGTGATGATCGCAAAGGCGATGATGGAGCCGAGTTGCAGGCCGGTCACGGTGATGACCGGTACCAGCGTGTTTTTGAGGGCGTGGCGGAAGAGAACGGACTTTTCACGCAGGCCCCGCGCCCGTGCAAACCGGATATAGTCCTGGCGCAAAACCTCCAGCATCTCCGAGCGCACCAGCCGCATGATCAGAGTCATCTGATAGAGGCCCAGGGTAATCGACGGCAGGATCAGGGCCTTTAGGCCCGATTCCGTCAGAAACCCGGTGCGCCACCAGCCCAGGTCCACGACATCGCCGCGCCCGAAGCTGGGCAGCACGTTCAGTTCGACCGCAAAGAGATAAATCAGCAGAATTCCGATCAGGAATGTGGGCAGCGATACGCCGACCAGCGACAAGGTCATGATGGTGTTTGCGGCCCAACCGTCCTTCCTGATCGCCGTAAAGACGCCGAGGATCAGCCCAAAGACAATCGCCAGCACGGCGGAGACGGCGGCCAGCTCCAGGGTCGCAGGCAGACGCTCGGCGATGATGTCGGCGACCGGCCGGCCCTGGCGATAGCTGACGCCGAAGTTGCCCTGAACCGCCCCTTCAAGAAAACGCAGGTACTGAATCGGGAAAGGCTGGTCGAGCCCCAGATTGCTGCGCAGCCGTTCGATGTCGGCGCCGGTGCGCTCCTGTCCCAGCATGTTGTCTATGGGATCGCCCACGAAGCGGAACATGGAAAAGGCGACCAGACCGACGACCAGCAGGACGACGAAGGACTGGAAAACCCGGCGAATGGTGAAGGCGAGCATGGAGTCAGTTGGCGGCTATGGTCTGGAAAGTCCGGCGTAAAAAAACAGCCCGGCCGGGTCGGTGGCGGGAAGCCCCGGAACTGAATCCGAGAGCTTCCCGCGCTGTTTCCGCTAGTTGAACTTGAAGTACTTGAACTTGGCCGTGTCCTCCGGGTCGACAATGGTGTCGACTTTGGCTGACATGCCCCAGTTCAGCACCTGATGGTGGATCGGGATGTAGAGCACCTCGTCCTGCACAACCGACCAGATATTGGCGATCATCAGGTTGCGTTCTTCCAGATTGGTCTCCGAAGCCAGCCGCTGAATTTGCTGATCGAGTTCGGGGTTGGAGAAACGCGTACCGTTCCAGGAACCGTACTTCTCGCCCTTGGTATGGGCCAGGAAGTTGAAGATGTACTCCGAATCGTAGGTCGGCACGCCCCAGCCGAGCATGTAGAAGTCGGTCTCTAGGTTGTTGATCAAGGGGAAGTGCTGTGCTTTGGGCTTGGCATCGAGGCGCACATCGACACCGATCTGGGCCAGCATGCCAACTGCAGCCTGGCAGATCGCTTCATCGTTGATGTAGCGGTCGTTCGGGCAATCGAGCTGGATCGAGAACCCGTCGGCGTAACCCGCGTCGGCCATCAGCGCCTTGGCTTTGGCAACGTCGTTGGCCGGCAGGCTGTCGAGGTCTTCCGTCCAGCCGTTCACGAAGGGCGGCATGGCGACACCGGCGGGGATTGACTGACCGCGCATGACCACCTGTTTGATGGCGTCGCGGTTGATGGCCATGTTCATGGCCTGCCGCACCCGCTTGTCGGCGAAGGGGTTCTTGCCGTCGACATTGTCGGCCGTCAGGTCGGCGTCACCCTGGTTCATACCGAAGAAGATAACCCGGTTCTGCGGTGCCGTGATGACCTTCAGGCCGTCGGTGGAGCCGACGCGCTGCAGATCCTGCACCGGTACGTCCTGGATAAAGTCGACCTCGCCGGACAACAGGGCCGCGACGCGGGTCGCCGCATTCTGGATGGGGGTGTAGACGATCTCCGTCACCTCCATTGGGAATTCGTCCTTGCCCCAGTAGTTCTCGTTCATGGCGAGGACGGTCTTGGCATCCGGCTCGCGGCTGACCAGCTTGTAGGGGCCGGTACCGTTGGCGTTGCGGGCGGCAAAGGTGTCCTCGCCACCTTCGTAGTCCTGAACCTTGACGGCGTTGTTCGCCTCGGCCCAACCCTTGTCGATGATGAAGAGGTTGGTCAGGTTCGACGGCATGATCGGATTGGGACCGTCGGTGACGATCTCGAAGCTGTATTTTCCGTTCGCCCGGACCTCTTTCACCGAGGCCAGCAGTTCCTTGAAGTCGCTGTCCGGGGTCATGGCGCGATTGAAAGAGAAGACCGCGTCCTCGCTGTCGAACTCGGCCCCATCGTGGAAGGTGACGCCTTCGCGCAGCTTGAACACCCAGACGTTGGGGTCCTCCTCGCTGGGCGCCCATTCAGTGGCCAGGGCCGGAACGATCTTGCCGGTCATGTCACGGATCACCAGAGGCTCCATGATCTGGTGGGCAAGCGCCGAGGTTGGCCCCTCGTTCTGTGCATGGGGGTCAAGGGTAAGGCTGTCACCCGCCCGCGCCCAGCGAAGGGTGTCGGCCATTGCGAAGCTACTGGTGCTGGCCAGCAGGACTGCCGCCAGCAAAGCTGTTCTGGATTTCATTCTTGTTCTCCCTGCTACTACAACTGTTGGTTTTGCGTCATGCTGTCAGCAACCGGACGGAAGGTCCAGGACGGTATTGCCGCTTTTGAGGCGGATTGGCTGAAAGTCTCTCATCAGGCAGGAGCCCCGGACATCGGTTCTAGAACCGGGCTACGGTTTCTTCGGTAATCAGGCTTGGCCACCCAAGCCGGTGACGTTAACCAAAATCCGCTACCCAAAGTCCGCCGGGGAATCGCTTCGCCAGGCGGACCAAGGACGGTCCAGGGCCTGCTTTTGTCCGATGATCTTTAGCTCAAACCAACCCCGCCATTGTCTCTTGCTGTCCTGTTCCCTGTTCTTGTTGTGGCTGCCTTTGCGGCTTGTGCGCCTATTCGTGACGCAGCTAGGGCGGCTATATCGCGCCCAATCTGACTCTGCAAGCTACATAGCCGCAGAATTGTATGTCAACGAACAATGCCCTTGCTGATAAAGGCGTTTGCACCGCCCTTTTCCCGGGCGATCAGGGCCTGACCTGGCCGCTGCCAATAACCTTGTATTTGTAGCTGGTCAGCTGTTCGGCGCCGACCGGGCCGCGGGCGTGCATCTTGCCGGTCGAGATGCCGATCTCCGCGCCCATGCCGAACTCGCCGCCGTCGGCGAACTGGGTCGAGGCGTTGTGCATCACAATTCCGGCATCGACCTCGTTGAGGAAGCGTTCGGCGGCCGCGGCGTCCTCGGCGATGATGGCCTCGGTGTGATGGGACCCGTGCCGGTTTACGTGATCGATGGCCTCGTCCGGGCCCGCGACCACCTTCACCGCGATGACCGGCGCCAGATATTCGGTGTCCCAGTCCTCCGCCGTGGCGGGCGCCACGCCTTCAACGGCGGCCTGGGCTGCCTCATCGCCGCGGATGGCGCAGCCGGCCGCTTGCAGGGCCGAAAGCAGGGCCGGCAGCTGGCTGTCGGCCAGGGCGGCATCGACCAGCAGCGTCTCGGTGGCGCCGCAGATGCCGACGCGGCGCATCTTGGCGTTTACCACCAAATCGCGGGCCATGGCGGGGTCGGCGGAAGCGTGCACATAGGTATGTACCATGCCGTCGAGGTGGGAGAAGACCGGCACCCGGCTTTCCCGCTGCACCCGCTCGATCAGGCCGCGCCCGCCGCGGGGCACGATGACATCCACCGTATCGCTCATGGTCAGCAGCATGCCGACGGCCGCCCGGTCGGTGGTGGGAATGCGCTGGATGGCCGCTTGCGGCAGCCCGGCCGCGGCCAAGCCTTTTTGCAGGCAGTCGAGGATGGCGCCGGAGGAATGAAAGCTCTCAGAACCGCCGCGCAGGATGGCGGCGTTGCCGGACTTCAGGCAGAGCGCGCCGGCATCGGCGGTCACATTGGGGCGGCTTTCATAGATGATGCCGATGACGCCCAGCGGCACGGAAACCCGGGCGATCTTCAGGCCGTTGGGGCGATCCCATTCGGCCAGCACCCGGCCCACCGGATCGGGGAAGGCGGCGATGTCTTCCAGGCCCCGGGCCATGGCCTCGATGCGCTCCGGCGTCAGCTCCAGGCGGTCCAGCAGGGCGGCGGTCATGCCCTTGTCGCGGCCGGCGGCCATATCCCGGGCATTGGCCCCTTCAATAACCGCCTGGCTGTCGCGGATCGCCTTGGCGGCGGCCAAAAGGGCCTGCTGCTTGGCTTCCGGCCTCGCCTGCGCCAGTTCGGCCGCGGCCGCGCGGGCGTTGCGGCCCAGAGCGGCCATCTGGTCCTGCAAAGAATCCTGCTGCCCATTGTGTTGTAGGGGGGCTGCCTCGGCGGACATCTTCTCGTTCTCCCAAATCCGGCTTTATGACACCACGAGGTCGTCGCGGTGGATCAGCTCTTCCCGGCCACGGTAGCCGAGAATGGCTTCGATTTCACGGCTCTTGTGGCCGATGATACGGCGCGCGTCGGCGGCGGAATAAGCGGCCAGGCCGCGGGCGATCTCCCGCCCCGTCCCATCGCAGACCTGTACCGCGTCGCCGCGCTGAAAGCTGCCCTCTACGGCGGTGACACCCGCCGGCAGCAGCGACTTTCCGTCGCCCAGCGCCTTGAGCGCGCCGTCGTCGAGCAGCAGCTTGCCGCTGGGTTTCAGGCTGCCGGCGATCCAGCGCTTGCGCGCCGTGCGCGGTTCGACCGAGGCCAGGAACCAGGTGCAGCGGGCACCCTCCATCACAGCGGCCAGCGGATTGAGGCGCCGTCCGTCGGTAATCACCATGCGGCAGCCGGCGCCGGTCGCCACCTTGGCCGCCATCAGTTTGGTCACCATGCCGCCGCTGGAATAGTCGCTGGGCGCGGCTCCGGCCATGGCCTCGATCGCCGGGGTGACTTCCGCCACCTCGGGAATGAAGTCCGCCTGGGGGTTGCTGCGCGGATCGGCGCTGTAAAGCCCGTCGATATCGGAGAGCAGCACCAGGGTGTCGGCCCCCAGCATGGCCGCCACCCGGGCGGCGAGACGGTCGTTGTCGCCGACCCGGATTTCGCTGGTCGCCACGGTGTCGTTCTCGTTGATCACCGGCAGGGTGCGCAGCTTCAGCAGGGTGTTGAGGGTTGAGCGCGCGTTCAGGTGGCGCCGCCGTTCCTCCGTATCGTCCAGGGTCAGCAGGATCTGGGCGACGGTGATGTCGTGGCGCGCCAGGGATTCCTGATAGGCATGGGCGAGGCGGATCTGGCCGGTGGCCGCGGCGGCCTGCTTTTCCTCCAGCTTCAAGGCGTTCTGGGTCAGCCCCAGGTGGCGCCGGCCCACGGCGATAGCGCCGGAGGAAACCAGCACCACCTCGCAGCCCGCGGTGGACAGGGCCGCGACATCGTCGCTGAGCGCATCCAGCCAGTCGCGGCGGACCGCGCCGCTTGCCTCGTCGACCAGCAGGGCCGAGCCGATCTTCACGACCAGCCGCCGGGCCCGGCGCAGGTCATGATGCCCGGCCGCCAGGGGCGCTTCTGCGGAGTCGGTGCTCACGGCTGATATCCCGCGGCGGTGATTTCCTCACCGGCCTCGGCGGTGCGGGCCGCTTCGATGTGTTGGAGCAGACGGGCCAGAACGTCATCCACGCCCTCCCGGCTGGCGCCGGAGAGCAACAGCACTTCCGCGCCCGACGCGGCTTGCAGGGCGGCCTGCTTCTCGGCGCGTTCTTCCGGGGTCAGGGCGTCGATCTTGTTGAGTCCGACCACCTCCACCTTATCGGCCAGCGCGCCGCCGTAGGCGGTCAGCTCTTTACGGATGGTCCGATAGGCGCCGACGACGTCCTCCTGCGTCCCGTCGATCAGGTGCAGCAGCACGCCGCAGCGTTCGACGTGGCCGAGGAAACGGTCGCCGAGCCCGGCGCCCTCGTGGGCACCCTCGATCAGGCCGGGGATGTCGGCGACGACAAAGTCCGCCTCGCCGACGGTCACCACGCCCAGGTTGGGGTGCAGGGTGGTAAAGGGATAGTCGGCGATCTTGGGTTTGGCGCGGGAGACCACGGAGAGGAAGGTCGACTTGCCGGCATTCGGCAGGCCCACCAGTCCGGCATCGGCGATCAGCTTCAGGCGCAGCCAGACCCAGAGTTCCTGGCCCGGCCAGCCCGGATCGGCGCGGCGCGGCGCCTGGTTGGTGGAGGACTTGAAACGGGCATTGCCGAAGCCGCCGTCGCCGCCGGTCAGATAGACGACGCGCTGGCCTTCCTCGGTCAGGTCGAGCAGCACCGTCTCCTTGTCCTCGTCCAGCACCTGGGTGCCGACCGGGACCTTGATGACCAGGGGTTTGCCGGCGCCGCCGGTCATGTTCTTGCCCTTGCCGCCTTCGCCGCGGGGGGCCTTGAAGTGCTGGCGGTAGCGAAAGTCGATCAGCGTATTAAGGCTGTTGACCGCCTCGAAGACGATATCGCCGCCGCGCCCGCCGTCGCCGCCGTCGGGCCCGCCGAACTCGACGTACTTCT
>JANQMC010000094.1 GCA_028280305.1 Pelagibius sp.
TTGTCGGAGGTGCCCTCGAAGGTCTCCCGGACCGCGGCCTCGTCGGGCTCGCCCAGCGCGCCGATGCTGTCGTGGGATACGGTCAGATAGTCGGCCACCCGGCGCTCCTCGCGGTAGGCGAAAAGCTGCCTGGCCAGGCTACGCGGTGCCACCGCACCGTCGGTGACGGCTTCGGTCACCTGCCGCCGCTGGGTATCGGTGCTGAGGATCGCCAGATAGCCCTCTTCACTCAGTCCGCTGAACTGCAGGGCCTGGGCGAAACGGTTGCGGTCGAAACGGCCGGTCGCGTCGACAAAAGCCGGGTTCTCGAAAATCTGCGCGCGCATCTGCTCTTCGGTGACCAGCAGGCCGAGGCGGGCCGACATCTCATCGAGCAGTGCCTGGCTGATCAACCGGTTGATCACCTGCTGGGGAAGGCCCAGGGCGCGGATCTGATCGATTGTCAGGCGCACGCCGAACTGCCGGCTCACGTTGGTGACCTCCTGCGACAGCTCCTGGGCGAAGCTGCGCTGGTCGATCACCGTATCGCCGACCTTGGCCACCTGCTGTGCGTGGCCGCCCGTGCGAAAGATGTCGCCAATGCCCCAGACCGCGAAACTGAGGATCAAGAGTCCGAAGAGTATGAAGGTCGCGATCTTGACGAAAAGGTTACGGCTTTTCATTGCTGGGTGCTGACTCTCGTAAGGGCTGGATGGGCCGGCCGCCCGCTCGCTCCACTGTCAAGCCAAGGCGCGGCGGCGGCAGTTTAAGAAGGCCTCTCCAGCCGGGCAACACGCAAATCCCCGGTCACGGCCTTGATTTTCCGCAGGATCTTGCGGAGATTGGCCGGGTTCACGGGCCGCGCCGGCTGGCCGGCGCGTTTCTAGGGAAGGAAATGGATCTGCAATGAAGCCGCTGATTGCCGGCAACTGGAAGATGAACGGCCTGTCAGATGATGCCAAGGCCCTGGCGGAAGACCTCAAGGCACGCAGCGCTGCCGGCCTGCCGGCCTGCGAACTTCTGGTCTGCCCGCCCTTTCTCCACATCGCCCAGGTCGCCGGGATCCTGCAGGGCACCGAGATCCGGGTCGGCGGCCAGGATTGCCACACGGCCGGCAGCGGCGCCCACACCGGCGACGTCTCCGGCGACATGCTGCGGGACTTGGGATGCGGCTATGTCATTCTCGGCCACTCCGAACGCCGCGCCGACCATGGCGAAAATGACGCGCTGGTCCGCGCCAAGGCGGAGGCGGCCCAGGCCGCCGGTCTGGTGCCCATTGTCTGCGTCGGGGAAACGGCGGACCAGCGGGCTGCCGGCGAGGCCCTGGCGGTGATCGCCCGGCAACTCAAGGGATCGGTGCCGGTCGGTATGGCCGCGGAGCGCCTGGTGATCGCCTATGAGCCGGTCTGGGCCATTGGCACCGGCCAGACGGCCACGCCGGACGACGTCGTGGAGGTCCACCGGGAGATCCGCAAGCTGCTGGTCGGGCTGGTGGGCGAGGGCTCGGACCGGGTCCGCATCCTCTATGGCGGCTCGGTCAAGCCGGCCAATGCCGCCGAGCTACTGGGGCAAGCCAACGTCGACGGCGCCCTGGTCGGCGGCGCCAGTCTCAAGGCGGAGGATTTCTGGGCCATCGCGGCGAGCTGCCCCTAGAGCAGATCCATCGAAGCTGGATCTGCTCTAATTCTTGAGTGTAGAGCGGATTCACATGTTTAGACGCAAACACCAAAGTGTTTCCGTCTAAACATGATCCGCTCTAGGGATTCGCGCGC
>JANQMC010000138.1 GCA_028280305.1 Pelagibius sp.
CCTCCTGGCCCGCCAGGAGGCTTTATTGGTTTCTGGAGATAGGGTTTTGAGCCGGTGTCCTCCGATGGGTTATGAGACTCCTCATAACTTGAAGGCTGAGACCGTATAGAAAAAGCTCCAGGGGAGCCCTTTTTAGCCCGAAGGGCGAGCTCCGGCGAAAAGAGAGCTCAAGCCGGACAGACTTGACAGCCTCGCGGCGCCCAACCCTAGATTTCCTCAGCGTCATGATCATTATACAGGCCTTCCCGGCTGTGGCAGTGTTCTGGCCCGAGTACTTGCACGGCAAGTGACTGGAGTGACGAGACGGTGGATTCGCTGACCCCTGGAGAGAGCCTGATCGCGGTTGAACGGGCGACGGACATCGTCGCAGGCAGCCGGCGCTTAGCGGAGGTGGTGCGGTGGTGCCGCGACCGCATCTTCGAGAGTGATGCGGCGGCGCGTACTTGGGCTGACATCGATACTGCGGACATGCCGGCGGAAGGCGGTGCATCTTTGTATGCTGGCCGGCGGCTGCGCCACGACGCTGGTGACGCATCTTTACCGGCCCTGGTTTTGCCTTGAGCGGGGGCGAGGAAAAGTCCGCGGCCATGCTCGCCGCATTCCGGGCGGATCTCGCGCAACGGCTGAATGCGATGGAGGCCCTGGCCGCCGGACTACAGGATGGAAGTCTGGATTTCGAGGATGCCTCCGCCGCCGTTGCGGCACACCTCCATGACATCAAGGGAACCGGGCGCCCCTTCGGCGTACCTCAGGCTACCGACCTAGCGCGCGAATTTGAGCGGATTATTAAATCCGGAGACTGGCATCGGGCAAGCGCAACCGGCCTCGTGCGACATTGGGTGGCCCGGTTGAAGGGACTCTGCTGATTGCCGTTTGCCGTATCACGCACTGGTCTTGCGAGACGGCAGCAGGCCATTCTTCTGACTTCAAAACCCGTTTGTAATCATATCTTAGCGCACAGTGGGTAATCAGGGCGAATGGTCCTGTACTCCGTTCATCCAAACCGCTATTGTCCTTATTCGGGGTTTGAATGCTAAATCTTACTATTCAGGGTAGTAATCAGCCAGTAGGCACAAATATTCGTGGTATGCTCCAGACGTTTAATAAGTCCCTGGGAGTGATACCCGCTAGGACAGCTTCGGCAGCCTTTTTTGGTGCTGCAGACAACAGGTAGTTTGCGATTCATCGTATTATTGTCTCGAGAAGAGACATGCCGGCGAAGGCAGATTTACTGTCCTTAACTGCCTCTGAAATGATCTGACACCTCTTCTGGTGTGATCGTAACGACACTGCAATTGGGCTCCGCTAAGTTTGAATCGTCACGGTCGATGGGAGAGAAGACCGATGAAGATTGCTCTGGCAGACGACCATGCGCTTTTCAGGGATGGCCTTCGCAGCGCCCTGAAGGACACTTTTGGGCCTGAGACACAGGTGCTCGAAGCGGCGGACAGGGAAGACCTGGTAGCCATCTTGGAGGCCGAGCCGGGGCTTGAACTGGTGATTTGTGATCTGCGGATGCCCGGGATGGGGGGTGCCGACTGCATTGCCGGCTTGGTTGCCATCAGGCCGAGTATCCCCTTGGTGATGATCTCGGCATCAGACGATCCTGCGGATGCCTGCCGGGCAATGCAACAAGGCGCCCGGGGATACATCCCGAAGAGCGATAGCCTGGCGGTCCTGCAACGCGCCTTGGATCTTATTCTCGTCGGCGGTACCTATGCGCCGGTCGAGGCGCTGATGGCGCGCGGCGAGGAGCAGGTGGAAGCCGTCGATCCGGCCGCTCCACGTGGACCCTGCGAGCCGCTGCCGGCCCTAAGCCGACGCCAGCGCATGATCTTCGAGCGTCTTGCCGAGGGTAAGCCGAACAAGATCATTGCCCGAGAACTGGGCATTGCCGAAGGCACTGTAAAGGCCCAGCTTCGGACGGTGTTTCGCAAGCTCGGCGTTGCCAATCGCGTGCAGGCTGCCTTAGTGGCTGCGCAGGTGCTAGAGCCGGACTTGGCAAGCCGCCCGGCCGCTGCGCCTCTGACCACCGACGCCACTGGGAAAGAAGCCAAGATCTATCCCTTCCCGGGCCAGGCATAACGGTTCCTGCAGGGCCAGCCCCCCCCCCCCCCCCGGACCGGGCTCCCACGCCTGTTCTGAGCGGCGCACACCCGCCGCCGAAATCCCTGACCCGCACCCCCATGTTGCTTCGCGCTAAGCGGTCGGTCAGGAAATGAGGCTCCGTTAGTTCTTTACCGGTTCCTGAAACAGCAGATGACGGGCTGACTGCCCGGTCTTGCCTGCAATGGCATGCCACTTGCTTTGCATTCTTCCGGGCACTGGGGCATGGCCGCGCCGCGATGGTTGCGGGTATGCCAGTTTGGGCGGGGGAAAAAATGGTTCTGAGGATTCTGGGCCTGATGCTGGCAGGCAGCGCCGTCGTATTTGTCCCGGCGGCAACGATCGGACTGGCGCAAGATAAGCTGGCCCTGATGGCGTTTCTCGATGACGAGACACCGGCGGTGAGCGATCGGGAACTCGAACTGCTAAAGGCGCGAGGCCTTGCGGAGCAAGGGCTGGTGCACCCGGGAGGGCCGCGGGAGCACGGTGTCATTCTCTGGGACGAACTCAAGCCGATCAAACCGGGTGCGCCCCAGCCGACGCAGGCGGGCCAGAGCCGCAGCAACATCTCTACAACCGGTGGCCGCTGAAGCCGGGCCGGGCCGTTGCCGTGACCATGGTTCGCGTCGAGGCGGCGTCATTTCTCTTAACACCTGTAACACGGATGTAACACTGAAGCTCTGCGGGGCGGCTGGCTTGCCGACGGCCTGAAGGCGCGGCAAAAAAGAGGTATTCGCCGACTCTCGACGCGCAGTATCGCCGCCACACGGTCTCTGAGAGCCTGAATCTGTTACGCGGCCGATACAGACCGTATAGCCGCTGTACAAGCTGTAACGCGAGGCCGGTCCGAAAAGCGGTTCGATCATCAGAACGCGGCGCAGAAAATCATCATAAAGTTATGAAATACAATGATTTAGACCTGTGTTGCCGTTGTGGCACGGCGGTTGCTGTGTATTGCGACGGGGGTGCGCGTGTCTTGTGGATCCCCGGCCGGAAGGTCCCGTAGAGGTCGAGCCCGAGGGGTATCCAAGGGGTGCAGGTCTGTCGGGGGAGGCCTTCGGGTTAAGGCGCTTCCAGGCAGGAGGCTATGAACCGGATAACGCATCAAGAGGAGAAAACAATGAGAAAGTCTCTGATCGCGGGGGCCTCCGTCTTCGCACTGGTCGCGGGGCTGGGCGGCACCGCTTTGGCCGGCGACGTGAATGAGGCCGTGAGCCTTAACACGCTCAACTCGACCGTCGTCAATGACGGCGAAGTTGGTCCAACCAATGATGACAATGATGGCATCGGCGGCGGCGCCGAGAACTCGCTGAACAACGACTTCGGCAACCAGACCTTCAAGGATGAGGTGCTGAACCAGAACAACATCAACTCCGGCATCAACTCAGCCCAACAGGGTGGCAACGCCGCTGCGATCGCCATTGATGGCGATGGCGTCCGTCTATCCGATACCTCGGACCCTGATGTGAACTTTGCCAAGGCCGGCACCATTGCCGATCAGAAGGTAGAGAACAACGCCTTCGTCAATGCCGATGATGAAGTAAGTGGTGAAGACGATGACGGTATTGCAGGTCAGGCGCGGGACTCGCTGAACAACGACTTCGGCAGTGAGACCTTTGAAAATCAGGCGATCAATCAGAACAACATCAATTCCGGTATCAACTCGGCCCAGCAGGGCGCCAATGCGGCTGCTATCTCGGTCGACCTTGACGGCGCAAAGGCGAAATTCTCCGCCAACGTCGCTCTTTCGGGCAATTACCTGGACCAGGATGTTGAGAACGACGCGGTTTCCAGCGACGCAGGCATCACAACCAATCAAGACAACGATGCCATCGCCGGTGAAGTCGACGATTCGCTGCGCAACGACTTCGGCAACCAGACCTTTGATAACCAGGTGATCAACCAGAACAACATCAACGCCGGCATCAACTCCGCACAGCAGGGCGCCAACACGGTATCGATCGCTGCAAGTGTCGGTGATGTCGACAACCTGCCGTCCTTCGGCGTTCTGGACCTGGATAACGACACGCAGGAAAACCTCGGCGAGGCGGTGAACGCATTTGCCGATGCCCTGGATATCGGCCCGACCGTCGATGATCAGGACGGCATCGAGGTTGAGGAATACGAGTTGAACCTTGCGGCGTCCCGTTCAAAGGGCACCCAGAAAGTCAAGAACACCGCCAATAACAGCGGCGAAGCTGACAACGAGGAAGACGGTGGTATTGGCGGCGATGTAGAACGATCCCTGCATAACGACTTTGGGAACGAGACTTTCCAAGATCAGGCGATTAACCAGAACAACATCAACTCCGGCATCAACTCCGCCCAACAGGGTGCCAATACCCTGGCTCTCGCGGTGGACACCGATGAGCGGACTCGATTCTTCAACGAGAGTGTTCAGGACTGGAACATCGCGATTTCGGATTCCAATCAAACGCAGGACTTCGACAATACAGCTAAAACCGATGACCTCGACAACGACGGCGTCGGCGGGTTCGACAATGACGGCAATCCGGAGCCGACGAATTCCTTGTTCAACAAGTTCGGCGAAGAGACGTTCCAGAACCAAGTCATCAACCAAAACAACATCAACGCCGGCATCAATAACGGCCAGCAGGGCATGAACACCTCTGCCATGGCCATCGATGCATCGCCTTCGGAAACCGATCTGAACTTCGCCTACGCGAATTCAACCGGTCTTCAGACGGGTTCCAACACAGCCGAAGACAACAGCTTCTCCGGCAGTGACGACGATACCGGCCTCGGTATTGGCGGTAACCCGGGCCCGAACAACCTGAACAACAAGTTCGGCGACAACACCTTCGAGAACCAGGTCATCAACCAGAACAACATCAATGCCGGCATCAATTCGGCGCAGCAGGGTGGCAACACCACTGCTCTGGCGATTGCCGACAGCGCAAGTGCGGTTGATGAAAACATCTCGGAAGCCTCTGCGGATCTGACCCAGGGCAAGAAGAATGATCCCTTGACCAATACCGCCAAGGCTACCGGTGAAGACAGTGGTGGTGTCGGCGGCAATCCGCACGGCAGCCCCAACAACGGCGCCCTGAGCAACCATTTCGGTAGCAACACCTTCGAGAACCAGGTGATGAACCAGAACAACATCAATTCTGGCATCAATTCGGCTCAGCAGGGCGCGAACACCGTCGCCATGTCCCTCGACCTCGGTGGTCCGGGCGGCCTGGATCTGAACTCGGCGGTCAGCACCTCCGCGCTCAGCCAGACCGTCACCAATACGGCCATGGTGACCGGCGACAGCAATGCCGGCATCGGCGGTGGTGCGGTGAATGCGCTGAACAACAACTTCGGCAACAACACCTTCCAGAACCAGGTCATGAGCCAGAACAACATCAATTCTGGCATCAACTCGGCTCAGCAGGGTGCGAACACCATAGCTATCTCCTTCAGCGGCGGCAGCTAAGCCAAAGCTGAAACCTGTTTAACAGGTACGCCGGACCGGTGGGGCCTCGGCCCCACCGGACACCGGTGGGAGAGAGTTACAGTGGAAACGCGATGCTCGGGAGGCGTTGCTATGACGATCAAGATCAGACTTTTCAGTTTTCCTGCCTTACTCATCACTGCGGTTGTTTTCGGCGCTGCGGGGACCGCGCCCGTATTGGCGGAGGATGCTTTCTCCAACTGGGGCAGTGTCGACGACCAAGCTCTGTCAGCGGAACGGGGCAAGGCCTTCGAGCTTGATGAATCAGCCCTGGCGACGGCAGTTGGCGCCCAGTACCAATATGTTAATTTCCCGGATATCGGAGAGGTTGGCCCTGGTGGCGAAATCACCCTCGGCAGCCATACTTTTGCCAATCAGGTCATGTCGTTGAACGTCATGAACACCGGCAGCAATGTCGCCATGCAACATCAGAACGTGATTGCCGTCACGGTTATCGACAGCACGGTGGCCGCGCCATGACAACGTCGTCGATTTTTTTTCGGGCGATTGGCCGGCGGGGCGGGGCTGTGCTCGCAAGCACGGTTCTACTGGTTGGCTTGCTTGGGCTGAGTGGATCGCCGGCGGATGCGGGCGAGACGCGTTTTGTCTCCGCCGGCGGCATGGCCTTCAATCTGAAGGTCAAGAGTATCAAGGAGCGTAAGTGGGAGACGGTTGTTCGGCAGGAACGCGATTTCTCCTGCGGCTCGGCGGCCGTCGCCACCTTGTTGTCGTATCACTACGACCGGCCGACAGAGGAAGTGGAAGTCTTCGAGGCGATGTTTGCTGTCGGTGACCGTCAGAAGATCATGGCACAGGGGTTCTCTCTGCTCGACATGAAGCAGTTTCTCGATGCCCGCGGCTATACCGCCGACGGGTTCCGGGTGTCGCTCGACAAGCTCCAGGAAGTTGGCGTGCCGGCGATCGTTCTGCTTGATTTGCGTGGTTACAAGCACTTCGTGGTGATCAAGGGAGTGACGCCGCATCATGTCCTGGTGGGCGATCCCTCGCGTGGTATCCAGCGCTATAAGCGTGCGGATTTTCAGAAACTTCTGGCTAACGATATCGTCTTCGTCGTCCGCACCCAGGTCGAGGTGGCCAAAGCCAACTTCAATCTGGTGGATGACTGGGGCGCCCATCCGCAGGCACCTTTCGGGTCCGCGGTTAGCCAGAGCAGCTTGGCCAACATCACAATCTACCTGCCAGGGGCAGGTACACGCTAAGGGAGGCGCCAGATGTCGACACCCATAGCATCTTCATACATCGCAAGACTCCTGATGGGCTCAGGGTATTTTCTAAGGTCTTCGGCGGCAGTCGCGGCGCTCGCCTTTCTGACCACCGCTTGCTCAAGCACGGGGATGGTCACGCAGACTGCACAGTGGGATTGCGCTTCCGAGAGCGGGGCCACCGGTGCGGGATCGTCTTGTGAAAATCCGCGCAACGTCCTAGTGGCGATGGCGAGTGGTCATGCGATCGCACCGCATGAGGTCGTTGAGAAGGAGATCCTTGAGGAACAGCGTGGCGGCTTCATTACCGCCGGTGGGTTGCAGGTCGATTTCGGGTTCGAATTCCGCACCTTTGTCAACGGCATCCCCCAGCTCACTTCCGTACTTTCCCTCAACGATATCGTCAGTGGGAACGGTGTCGTTCCCAACCTCAACTCTATTTCGGTTGCCGGAAGTGATGGCGGGCTTACAGATATTATTCATGCGGCGGGTCCGGACGGGATCTCTGCAACCATCCTGAACACCCAAGATGGGGTCCAGATCGAAAACATCTCGACGCTGGCGATCGACATCATCGGCCTGCGTCATGTGCACAAAGGCGGCCGCGCGCTCGGCAACGGTCGGCGGATGCCGATGGAAACCCAGCAGTCGATCATCCGCAGCCTGTCGCGCTAGATGAGTCAGGCATCGGCTGGTCTGCGAAACCCAATTTGTTAGATAGATTTCAAGGCGTAGGAATGGAGAAACGGGGGCGTTTAGCCCCCGTTTTTCTGTGCTCGCGGCGCAAAGCCCTCTAATTGAGATCGAAGGTGAGGGGGGTGCGCAAGGTCAACACCACGTCGGGAGCGTCGTCGGTGACGCCGATCTGGGTATTCAGATTGATGTTGAAATCATTCGTCAGGGCATAGGAAAAGCCGAGGCTCAGGCGCCCGACCTCGAAACTCTCGGAATCGAAAGTGACGCCGTCGATCTCCTGCTCCGTCTCGAAAACGAAGTCATGGGCGTAACCGACACTGAAAGAAGCCTTTTCATTGAGAGAAAAGCCCATTCCAAAACCGAAACCGATCACGTCGCCCGGCTGCACGTCGCCGATTTCCGAATCGCCGATCGTTTCATCGACATCCTCGCCAAAGCTGTGCGTATAGCTGATATTGGCGAAGAAAACTGCCGGGTCGGTCGGGTAGATCATCGTCAAGCCCGGTTGAATCGCCCAGAAACCCGAGCCGGTCGACAGCTCCGTCTCGATCCCGTCGTCGTCGCGGCTGACGTCAAAGGGCCCCCGCCCGCTGTTTGACTTGATTCGCGCGTTGGCAATGAAGATCGGCCAATCGTCACGGCCGGAATTCAGTTGATAGCGCCCGCTTACTTCCACATCGCCGATGTTGGCGGCATCGAGACTACTGGTCGTTGCGCCGCTTGAGCCGCCGATAACTTCCTGGGTCACGTCGTCGTTGCGATAGACGAAGGGAACTTTGATTTCGATTTCGGAGCGGCTAGTCAAGCCGTAACGAAATGTGCCCGCGGCAGTTATCGACTGGCGGTCGGCATCGGAGACCTCGATATCGCCGACCAGCACGGTTTCGATGATCTCGACGCCGTCGAAAAAGAAACGGGTGCTGCTGGTATTCTCATATTCGATGGAGGGTTCGAAGACCAAATGGTTCTTGCGGGTCAGAACCCCGCCGATGTCCTGCACGCCAGAGACGTCGATCCGTCTGCGCTGCGCGTCGCGGTCCTCTTCGCCGACCGGTTGCTCCGGTGTGCCCTGGGCTTGCTGATTGGGCTGGTTCTGCTGCGGTTGCTGGCCCTGTTGGGCGCCCTGACCCGGTTGTCCGCTGTAGTTTACCTGGCTGAAGTTGGAACCGCCGCCAGGTTGCCCGGTGCCGGCGATCCCGCGGATGGAGTATTCCAACTGCTCGATGCGCTGTTGTTGGGCTTCGATCTGCTTGCGTTGAACCTGTATCAGCTCAAACAGCTGCTCGACGGTCATCGGCCCGGGCTGCGGCGGGCTTTGTTGGGCCAGAGCTGTCGAGCTAAGCAGCGTCAGGCACAACCCGGCCCCACCACCGATCACTGTTCGGGCGTATTTGGGTTGCATGACCATGATATTTCCGACTCCCCCTAGGTCATCAGTCATTGTCAATCATAGAGCGTGTGAAATTCAAGGCGCAATACGCCGGGAAACGGAGAAAGCTGTATCCTGCAGCGGGGTAACGCATCATCGGTGGATCGCCAGTTCTTGCATTGGATTCAATGAGATGATGAAACCGGCCCAGACCGGATGCGGTATTTCTCAATCAATCGATAGAGCGTCACCCGGGAAACGCCGAGATCGCGGGCCGATACGGTGATGTTGTGCGCGTTCTTGCCCAGGGCGTCGCGAACCAGCTTTTCCTCGATTCGCGCCTTGGCTTCCTCCAAGGTCGTACGCATCTTGGCACAGGGTTGATGCTGGCGGTCCAACATGTCGGCCGCTGAAGGGAGGCCGATCTCGATTGCCTTATGCGATTGTCCGGCGGCGGAAGGGTTTGATACCTCGCGGGCAGCCGGCATGGCCAACCCCAGGTCTTCAGCGCTGAGCCATTTGCTGTCGGTCATGACGACGGCGCGGCGGATCTTGCTGATCAACTCGCGGACATTGCCTGGCCAATGATAGCCTTGCATGGCCACCAAAGCGGCGTCGGAGACCAAGCGTTCGCCGCTGCCGATCTCACCTGCGAAGATCTTCGCGAAAAAACCAGCCAATAACGCAATATCATCGCCGCGTTCGCACAGCGGCGGCAGGGTCAGAGCCAGGCAGTTCAGCCGATGGAACAGGTCTTCACGAAACTGCTCGCGATTGATCAGCTTTTTCAAGTCACGGTTCGTCGCGGCGACAATCCGGCAGTCAATCTGAATCGGCTTGTTGCTGCCGACCCTCTCTATGGTTTGCTCCTGAAGGAAGCGGAGGAGATGGGGCTGCAGTTCCAGCGGCATGTCGCCAATCTCGTCCAGGAACAAGGTGCCGCCATTGGCCGCCTCCAGCTTGCCGATCTTGCGTTGATTGGCGCCGGTAAAGGCACCCTTTTCATGACCGAAGAGCTCCGAAGCGATGAGGGATGCCGGCAGCCCGCCGCAGTTGATGGCGACGAAGGCCCCCCCGGCGTAGGCTGAGCGTTCGTGAATTGCTTGTGCCGCCAGCTCCTTGCCGGTCCCGCTTTCGCCCTGGATCAGCACCGGTGCGGCGGTTCTTGCAAACCGGCGAATGGTATCGAAGACCGTTTTCATGGCGGCGCTTTCGCCGACCATGAAGGGTTCGCTGGTCGGGTGTACTGTTCCTGCGACCGGTAGAGCCGGGCGCCGATACTCGGGGCCATTGGGGTTGGGGTAGGGTGCTGCCTCCAGGCCACGCACCAGCGCGGCGAGGCCAGCGTCATTGTTGCCCAACTTGACCAAGAGATCAGCCAAAGCGTTGGGATTGCGGCTCAGGACTTCATCAAGAGTGAGTTCGCGGTCGGTCATCGAGACCGTCCCGGCTTTTCCAACGTCATTCCCGTGCCCCCCTCCCGATTGCTTAGGCCAAGAACATGTCCCAATCTGCCGCTTCGTATCGCATCGGCCTTCTGCGGGCCGCCTCGGCGTTGCTGGTCCGGTGAAGCGAATCCTTTCCACCGGATCTCAAAAGAAGTCTAACGTTGAGCCTCTTGGGCGGGCCAGAGCGCATAAGCACTATGATTCCGGCGAGGGGGACCAAAAGTCAGAGCCACCTAAACTAAAGGCATAACCCCGGCGGATTAATAGGAAAGATCAAACAGTTGTATCGCCTTAGGGTTTTATCAGGCTGCGCCGACGCCGAACTGCATGCCATGGTCGGCAGGTGTTGCTTGGGATGAGGTGGGCGCCGGTTGGGACGGCCTGCGGTGCGACCTGATCCGTAGCAGAACCAGCGAAAAGCCGGCGTGCAGTCTGCGCAGCGTCAAATCACGCAACCGAAACGAAAAACGAAAGAAGCCACCCCTGGATGGCTTTCTTGCGTCTCAGGCTGCAGAGTCGGTATCTGGGCCTGTGCCCATGAAGGTTGTCGCTGCGAGCAAAGCGGCGGACAAAGTGAACCTTGGTTGCAGTTGCTCGAACGCCGGCTTTAAGGTGAGCATCCGATATCAAACAGCAAGGCGCCCGATACAAAAAATACCGGGCGCTGCTTAATCGAGTGATTTGCTCCTTACTTAATGGCGAGAATATCGAAGTTGTTGACGTTTGCGACAACGCCGTCGTCCCAACCGCCGACGACCAGTTCCGAAGCTCTTTCGTTCAGCAGCCCGGCGACTTGACCCGCGAAATGAGCTTCGCGACCTGAGTTGTCAGCAAAGATGTCAAAGATCGCAAAGTTGTTTTCGTCGATTTGCAGCGCTACCCAGAACAGGGTTTTGGGTTCGGTGTCAGTGACGATCGGACCGGCTGCGGTCAGCAAAGCTGCCAACTCTGGGCCTTTCCCCGGTGCTGCTTTTAGTTTGATGTAGGTTGCGGTCGTCGCAGAATAGAGATCGACGGGCGCCTTCACCGACAACACGTCTGAATTGCTGATATTGGCGACAACGCCTGCGTCCCACCCCCCGTCAACCAACGCGTCAGCATTCTGATGAAGTGCAGCTGCAACAGCGCCCGAGAAGTGCGCATCGCGTGCCTTTTCGTCCTCGAAGATGTCAAAGATCGCCAGCGTATCGTCCGCCTGCAGTGCGAACCATAGTGCCGTTCCCGGTTCGGTCTCCTTCACGATCGGTGCTGCCCCAGCCAGAAATTCAGCGAAGGCTTCGGTTTGTCCCTCTGCGGCGGGCATGGCGATGTAGCTGGCGGTTCTGTTGTCCATTGCGTTTTCCTCGATTGCGTTTTCCTGGGCGGTTGCGGATGTTGTCATGAGGGTCAGTGCGGCCAGTGTCTGCAGGAATTGCTTTTTCATGCTCGTCTCCTGATTTGAGTTTCGTCGTGTCTGATTTCGATGCGCTTTTTTCACATGGCAGACGGGCAAGACTCCAATTCCGAGCGTCTATTCTTTGATAGGCATGGACTATGGAACTTGCTTTGATGGGCAGTGCCAATAAGACCGACTGAGGAGATGACGATGGAGATGAACCAGATCAGGTATTTTTTAGCGGTCTGCGAACATCGCAACTTCACCCACGCAGCCAGCGCCTCCAATGTCTCCCAACCCTCTTTGACGACTGCCATCAAGAAGCTGGAGGACGAACTCGGCGGTGCCCTGTTTGTGCGGGATCGGGCAGGATGTCGGCTAACAGCTCTCGGCAAGCTCATGCAACCAAGGCTCAGAAAGGTTTGCGATGAAACGCGGGAGGCCAAGGCAGAGGCGGTTCGGCATATGCGATTGGAGCGGGTTCCAATCTCTGTGGGTGTCGGCGAAACGATTGGTCACAACAGAATTTCGGCCGCAATGGAGCGCATTCGTGCGCAATTGCCACAAGCCGAGATCGAGTTGATCGTTGCATCTGCTTCTGCATTGCTGGCTGGATTGAGGGACGGTGAATTTGATGTCGTAATCACCGCCGAAAAGGTCAGTGAGGATCTCTATCGAATAGATCCGCTCTATAGTGAGGACTACAAAGTGGTCGTGGCTAACGCACATCCGTTATCGAAGTTGTCTGCAGTCTCTCTTTCGGACCTTTCGAATACAGACATGCTCGACCGGCTGAATTGCGAAATGCGCGACGTGTTGCACGGTACATGTGCCGAACATGGTCACGAACTCTACGCGGCCTATCGGTCAAATCGCGTCGATTGGTTGATCGAACTTGCCCGGCGAGGATCAGGGGCCGTGGTTCTGCCGGTCACGGCAATTCCTGCAGACAAAGGCCTGGTGTCGATACCAATCGAAGGCCTTGAAGTATCGCGCAAGGTCGCCGCACTTCGATATCGACACCAAACGTCGAGACCAGAAACAAGCGATCTGATCCGTGAGATTGCGCGAACCTAGCCCAAGCCCTGCTGCTCAGGAGCCGACATCGGTGCGCCGCGCATCAAATGCCGTAACCCACCAATCTGTTACTTCAGTCTTGGGTGACAATCCTGGTACATCGGTGACAGCGTCTTGCGATAAGGATTCGATCATCAATGGCCATTCTGTTTTCTCCCTTCACTCTGCGCGGCATCACCTTCAAGAATCGCATCGCCGTTTCACCCATGAGCCAGTACCGGGCAAAGAACGGCCATGCCAACAGCTGGCACGCGGTGCACCTTGGCCGTTTCGCCATTGGCGGGGCGGGGCTGGTCTACGCCGAAGCAACGGCTGTCGAAGCAGAAGGCAGAAGAACGCATGGCGATCTCGGGCTCTGGCAGGACACGCAGATAGACGACCTGAAGTCGATCACCGAGTTTATCGGCCAGGAAGGCGCGATTCCCGGCATTCAGCTTGGCCATGCCGGCCGCAAGGCCTCCGAGCGGCGGCCCTGGCATGGCGAGACGCCTGTCGACCATGAAGATGTCGCCGAGCGGAACGAGGTGCCGTGGACGGCGATCGCGCCTTCGCCCATTCCCTATGCGGAGGGCTGGCCGGCACCCCTGGAGATGTCGGAGACCGATATAGAGCGGGTCGTCGCCGCGTTTGGCGAATCCGCCAGGCGTGCCCATGAGGCGGGCTTCAAGATTATCGAGGTCTATGCGGCCCACGGGTTTCTGGTGCACCAGTTCCTGTCCCCAATCGCCAATCAGCGCCGGGACCGCTGGGGCGGCAGCGGCGAAAACCGCCGCCGGTTTGCCGTTGAAGTGGCGAAATCCATTCGGGCGAACTGGCCGGAGGCATATCCATTGGCGTTTCGCCTGTCAGCGACCGATTGGCTCGACGGCGGCATAGAGGTGGAAGATACGGTCGAGACCGCAAAAGCGCTCAAAGCAGCGGGCGTGGACATGATTGACTGCTCATCGGGCGGCATCGGCGGCAAGGACCGGCCGCGCCGGATGGTCATCGAACAGGGCTTTCAGGTGCCCTTTGCCGAGCGGATCCGGGCGGACGCCGAGATGGCAACCATGGCTGTCGGTTTCCTCTGGGATGCAAATGTCTGCGAGGATCTCGTCAGCGCCGGCAAGGCCGATATGATTGCCTTGGCAAGAGAGCTTCTTGCCGACCCGAACTGGCCCCTTAATGCAGCTAAAGAACTGGAGGCCGATGAGAACCACGGTCTGTGGCCGATCGAGTCGGGTTGGTGGCTGATGAAGCGCGACCGCCTGTTGAGCAAACTCGGGGTTCGGTAAGGCTCATCTTTGTTTGGCTTAAGACGTTTGATCCAAACCGCGCCGGCACTGCATGCCGCGGGTTAGCGCCGTCAGGTCATCCTTCGTCAGACGCACCCGCGCAATCGGCAGAATGATCGCGTTCTCGACGATGAGGTGCTGACGCTCGCTGGCGGCGAACGCGCGCAGTAAATCCCGCGCCTCGATGTCAGGCGAGTCGCCGCTGTGCAGGAGATCCCGCAACAGCACCAGGATTTTCGGCTTGGATAGGGCGGCTTCGCGGTGGGCAGCTTGAAGCCGAACGATCGTTTTGTCGATTTCGTCTTCCGGCTCGCAACGTTTCAGCATTAAGGGGAACAGTCCATCTTCCTCGTCGGCGTGGTGGAGGCTGAATTCCAGCTCCAGAAAGCTCAGCACCATTTCCAGGTCGCCGCGGTCGGGAAGGGGGCTATCGGCAATCCTGTCCAGGGCGGCGCAGATGAGGCGTTCGCGCAGATGGTCCTCGGCAATGAACTCAAGCGGTCTTCTGATCAGGTTCAGGTCAGTCGGTGCTAAGCAGCCTCCACGTTGTCGAGGGACGGTCTTGCTGTTCATATCATGCTCTTTAATGCCCGACAGACCCGGGTGTTGCGCCCGAAATCTCGGCGGAATCAACAAGTTCAGAGACGAAGGTCCTGGCTGCCCGATCCCAGGCCGACCTTTCCAGGGCGGTGGCGATCTGATCCTTGACTGCCTCAAAGGGCAGCGTTCGGCCGGGCGCCTTGGCATCCATCCGAATGATGTGCCAGCCATGGCGGCTGAGGATCGGCGTAGACGTAATCTCTCCCTCCGAAAGGCCGTTCAGCGCGGCCTCGAACTCCGGCACCGTATCGCCGGGGCCGAGTTGACCGAGCACACCGCCGTCTTTCTTCGACCCACAGTCGCTTGCGCGGCCCGCCAGGGCGGCAAAGCCCCTTGGATCGGCCAGAGCCTCTTTGGTCAATGCCGTCGCCCGCGCTTGGGCGGTGTCTCGGGCGCTACTGTCGCGGGGATCGCAGGCGCAGAGAATGTGCGAGACTTCCCAGAGCGGCGGGCTTCGGAAGCGGGAAGGGTCGCGTGCCCATTCGCTGCGGATCTGCGCAGGGGTCGCAGCGCTTCTCGGGATCGCCTGATCGAGGAGGCCCCGGATCAGGGCCTCCTCCCGGGTCTCAAAGCGCCCCGGCGCCACTTCGCGGGGGGCGGCCCGCAACCCGCGCCGCCGCGCTTCCTGCAGCAGCAGGGCCCGCACGGCAAGGGCATTGGCGGCCTTTTGCCTCGCGACCAGCGGTTTACCCTTGGGTGCCAGGTGGTTCTGGGTCTCGGCGTCCAACTTCGCCTGCGGGATGACTTCGCCGTTCACCACGAGATCGGGAAACAGTGATTTACCCATGGTCCTTACTCCGCTGGTTTGGCGATGCCGCCGGCGGAAGACCGCGCAGCATGTCTTGACGCCGATGCGGAAGCATCGCGACGACCTGACAGCGCTGTCTGGCGCCGCGACCGCACCACTTGGTAGCCCGGCCGCCAGAGATAACGCACAGGCACCGACAGCATGTGCACCAGCCGGGTGAAGGGGAACAGAATTACGATCAGCAGGCCGAGGAAGATATGGAACTTGAACAGGGCATGCACATTGGCCACTTCAAGCCAGGCGTTGAGCTGCAGGCCCATTACGCTTTGCGCCCAGGTCATGAACCGCACCATCTCGCCGCCGTCGAGATGTTTCATCGACAAGAAGATCGTGCCGAGGCCAACCGCGAGCTGCAGCCAGATCAAGGAGAGGATGCCGATATCGGCGAAGCTGGAGGTTTTGCGAATGCGCGGGTCGGAGAGGCGGCGGTGCAAAAGCATGCTGGCGCCGATCAGCGCGGCGACCCCGGCGATGCCGCCGACGACGATGGCCATGAGCTGCTTGAAACCGTAACTAATGCCGATTGCATCGAGAACCCAGATCGGCGTGAAGAGACCGACAAGATGGCCGAAGAACACGACGATGATGCCGACATGGAACAGGACTGAGCCCCACATCAGCTGTTTGCGACGCAACAACTGGCTCGACGAAGATTTCCAGGTAAAGGGATCGCGCTCGTATCGTGCGATGGAGCCGATGACCAGAACGGTCAGCGCGACGTAGGGCATGATGCCGAAGATGAAGAAATCGATACTCATGTCTCAGTCCTCCGTCACTCGGCCGCGTTGTGTTGGGCCGAATTGGGGGTGATGGGTTCGTCCATGCGCGAAAGCATCTCGTGCACCTGCGGGCAGCCGGCGTTCGGGTCGGGGCCGAAGGTGACCTGGCTTTCTTCCCAGACCGCATCAAGCGCGGCGAGGTCGGCGGGGTCGTCTTCGGGTTGCTCCAAAAGCTCGGCCACGGCCTCGCTGTCGGCGGATGCGCCGGAAAGCTGCAACAGGGCGGCGAACACGGCACTGTAGGGACTTTCGCGCCGGACCAGCCGGGCGTTCAGCGCCTCGAAGATGTGCGCCGCATTCGCCAGGGTTTCCTGCACCTCGGATGCGGGCCGTGTGGACAGGAATTCCAGAAGCACCGGCAGGTGATCGGGCAGTTCCGAGGTCGCCGGCTCGAAACCGGCGGCGCGGTAGCTTTCCACCAGGCTGACCATGGCGCCGCCCCGGTCGCGGCTTTCGCCGTGAACATGCTCGAAGAGATTGAGCGACAGGCTGCGCGACCGGTCGAAAAGAAGAACGAACTGTTCCTCAAGATCGTAGATGTCGCGTCGGGCCAGATCCTCGACCAAAGGTCGCAGTGCCCGGCGGGCTGCGGCGGTGAGCCGGGTGTCGGCGGCGAGAACGCCACCGATTTCCGGCATGGCTGCCTGCAGGTCCCGCGTCGGATAGCTGAGGATCAACGAGAGGGCTTTTACCGTGCGGTCCATCACGCCACCTCCTTCGGCATCTTGAGCGAGCGTTTCTTACCGCCGAAGAGATTGCCCTTACTGATCCCGCCCGAGCAGCCATTGGAGTCGGTGAAGCCGCAACCACCGCGCAGGTCGTAGGCGTCCTCGACCTCCTCTCGGTGCGTGGTGGGGATCACGAAGCGGTCCTCGTAATCGGCGATTGCCATGATCTTGTACATGTCCTCGATGATCCGGCCGCTCAGTCCGACGCGCGATGCGATGCCTTCGTCAATCACGCCATCGACAGTCTTCGAGCGCATGTAGGAACGCATGGCGAGCATGCGCTCAAGCGCCTGCACCACCGGTTCCTCGTCGCCCGCCGTCAGCATGTTGGCGAGATACTTCACCGGTATGCGCAGGCTGCGCACGTCGGGCATTGCGCCGTCCATGCCGATCGAGCCCGCTTGCGCGGCGTTCTGGATGGGGCTGAGCGGCGGGATGTACCAGACCATCGGCAATGTCCGGTACTCTGGATGGAGGGGGAAGGCCACCTTCCATTCCATCGCCATTTTCCAGATCGGGCTTTCCTGCGCCGCCTTGATCCAGTCTTCCGGGATACCGTCGGCCTTTGCGGCTTCGACCACCGCGGGGTCATTCGGATCAAGGAAGACGTCCAACTGCGCATCATAGAGGTCTGTCGTCTTTTCGGCGTTTGCCGCAGCCTCGATCTTATCGGCGTCGTAGAGCATCACGCCCAGATAGCGGATGCGGCCGACACAGGTTTCTGAGCAGACCGTCGGGTTGCCGGACTCGATCCGCGGATAGCACAGCGTGCATTTCTCGGATTTGCCTGTCGACCAGTTGTAGTAGACCTTCTTGTAGGGGCAGCCACTGACACACATGCGCCAGCCACGGCATTTCTCCTGGTCGATCAGGACGATGCCGTCCTCTTCGCGCTTATAGATCGCGCCGGAGGGACAGGACGCGGCGCAGGCCGGGTTCAGGCAGTGTTCGCAAAGCCGGGGGAGATACATCATGAATGTATTCTCGTATTCCCCGTAGATCTCTTTCTGAACGCCGTCGAAGTTGTAGTCCTGGCTGCGTTTGGAGAACTCGCCACCCAGGATCTCTTCCCAGTTCGGACCTTTTTCGATCTTCTCGATGCGTTCCCCGGTGATCTTGGAGCGCGGCCGCGCTGTGGGGAAGGCGGCCATCTCCGGCGCTGACTTCAGATGATCGTAGTCGAAATCGAAGGGCTCGTAGTAGTCGTCGATCTCGGGAAGGTCGGGGTTGGCGAAGATGTTCGCCAGGATCCGCCATTTTGCGCCCTGCTTGGGCTGCAGCTTACCGGACTTCGTGCGCTCCCAGCCGCCGTTCCAACGCGCCTGATTCTCCCAGTCGGTTGGGTAGCCGGTACCGGGTTTGGTCTCGACGTTGTTGAACCAGGCGTATTCGACGCCGTCACGGCTCGTCCAGACATTCTTGCAGGTGACCGAGCAGGTGTGGCACCCGATGCATTTGTCGAGGTTCAGCACCATGCCGACTTGTGCACGTACTCTCATTTCGCGGTCTCCTTCTGGCTGGCGGGCTGATCGAGCCAATCGACCTTGCGCATCTTTCTGACAACGACGAACTCGTCCCGGTTCGATCCCACGGTGCCGTAGTAGTTGAAGCCGTAGCTCTGTTGAGCGTAGCCGCCGACCATGTGGGTGGGTTTGAGGGTCGCACGCGTCACCGAGTTGTGGATGCCGCCCCTGAGGCCGGTTTTCTCAGACCCCGGCGTGTTTACGATCTTCTCCTGGGCGTGATACATGAAGATGGTGCCGTCCCTCATACGCTGGGAAACGACGACGCGGGCGGTGAGGGCGCCGTTCACGTTGTAGGCCTCGACCCAGTCGTTGTCCTCGATCCCGGCGCGCTTGGCGTCGGATTCGGAGATCCAGACCACCGGTCCGCCCCTGTTCAGCGTGAGCATCAGCAGGTTGTCCGAATAGGTCGAATGGATGCCCCATTTCTGGTGCGGCGTGATGAAATTCAGAACCAGGTGCGGCGTGCCGTCACGGGCATCCTCATTCAATGCCTTGGTGATGGTCTTGAGATCCACCGGCGGGCGGTAGGACATGAAGCCCTCGCCGAAAGCGCGCATCCAGAGGTGATCCTGGTAGAGCTGCTGACGGCCCGTCAGCGTGCGCCAGGGAATCAGTTCGTGAACGTTGGTGTAGCCGGCGTTGTAGCAGACCTTCTCGCTCTCGAGGCCCGACCAGGTGGGCGAGGAGATGATCTTGCGCGGTTGGGCGGCAATGTCGTGGAAGCGGATCTTCTCGTCTTCCTTGGGCTCGGCCAGATGGGTGTGCCCGCGGCCCGTGGCCTTGCCCAATGCATCCCAGGCTTTGACCGCGACCTCGCCGTTGGTCTCTGGCGCCAACATCAGGATGACTTCAGTGGCGTCGACATCGGTCACGATCTTCGGGCAGCCCTTGGCGGGGCCGTCCTGCCACTCGCCATTAAGTTCGCGCAGGTGCTGGACCTCTTTCTTGGTATCCCAGGCGATGCCTTTGCCACCGTTGCCGATCTTGTCCATAAGGGGGCCAAGGGCGACAAAACGGTCGTGGATTGCGGTGTAGTCGCGCTCCACCGCGACATAGGCGGGCGCCGTCTTGCCGGGAATCAGGTCGCATTCGCCCTTCTTCCAATCCCGCACCTGATCCTGGGCAATCTCGCCCGGGGTGTCATGCAGGATGGGCAGCGCGACGATGTCGGTCTCCTGTCCCAGGATTTCAGGCGCCAGCTCCTGGAACTTCTTGGCGATCGCCTTGAAGATCTCCCAGTCCGACTTCGATTCGTAGGCTGGGTCCACGGCGGCCTGCAGCGGGTGGATGAAGGGGTGCATGTCGCTGGTGTTGAGATCGTTTTTCTCGTACCAGCTCGCTGTCGGCAGCACGATGTCGGAATAGACCGCCGTCGTGCTCATCCGGAAGTCGATGCAGACGAGCAGGTCGAGCTTGCCGCGCGGCGCCTCGTCATGCCACTTCGCCTCCTTCGGCAGCTGCTGCCCCTCTTCGCCCAGGTCGTTGCCCAGGACCCCGTGATCGGTGCCCAGGAGGTGCTTGAGGAAATACTCGTGTCCCTTGCCGGAGGAACCCAGCAGGTTGGACCGCCAGACGAAGAGATTGCGGGGCCAGTTCTCTGGCGCATCGGGGTCCTCGCAGGACATTTCCAGGGCGCCTGATTTGAGCTGCTCGGCCACGTAGGCGGGAATCTCCTTGCCCGCCGCCTTGGCCGCCTTGGCGACCTCCAGGGGGTTGGTTTTCAGTTGCGGTGCGGAGGGCAGCCAGCCCATCCGTTCGGCGCGGATGTTGTAGTCGATCAGCGAGGCATCCCAGTCGCCATCGGGCGCGGTGGGGCTGATGATTTCGTTCGCCGTCAGTGTTTCGTAGCGCCACTGATTGCTGTGCGCATACCAGGCCGAGGTGGAATTCATGTGCCTCGGCGGACGGCCCCAGTCGAGCGCGAAGGCGAGGGGCGCCCAGCCGGTCTGCGGGCGCAGCTTTTCCTGCCCCACATAGTGCGCCCAGCCGCCACCCGACTGACCCACGCAGCCGCACATCACCAGCATGTTGATGACGCCGCGGTAGTTCATGTCCATGTGGTACCAGTGGTTCATCGCCGCGCCAATGATCACCATGGACTTGCCGCTTGTTTTCTCGGCGTTCGACGCAAACTCGCGCGCTACATGGATGATCTTCTCGGCATCGACCCCGGTGATCTTCTCGGCCCAGGCCGGCGTGCCTGGAACGTCGGACATAAAGTCGTCCGTCACCCAGTCGCCGCCGAGGCCGCGGTCGAGGCCGTAGTTGGCGCAGAAAAGGTCGAACACCGTTGCGACCAGTACATCGCCTTGTGCGGTTTTCACACGGCGGGCGGGGATGTTGCGGGTCAGCACCTCCGGGTGATTGGCGTCGGTGGCGAATTCGGCCGTGGCTGCGCCGCCAAAGTATGGGAAATCGACCCCCACGACTTCGTCGTGATCGCCGCCATCGGCCAGCGTCATCTTCAGGCGTACCTCCGCCAGGCCGGCGCGCTCCTCAAGGTTCCATTCGCCCTGTTCGCCCCAGCGATAGCCGACCGAACCGTTCGGCGCGACCAGATGGTTGCTGGCCTCGTCAATGGCGATGGTCTTCCATTCCGGATTGTTCGTTTCGCCGAGTTTGCCGTCGAGGCTGTCGGCGCGCAGGAACCGGCCCGGTATGAGCTTGCCGTCCTTTTTCTCCAGCTGGACCAGCATCGGCATGTCGGAGTACTTGCGGCAGTAGTCCGCAAAGTAGGCGGTCTGCCGGTCGAGGTGGAATTCACGCAGGATGACGTGGCCAAAGGCCATGGCCAGCGCAGCGTCGGTGCCCTGTTTGACGTTGAGCCAGACATCGCCGAACTTGGCGGCCTCGGAATAGTCCGGGCAGATGACGGCGGACTTGGTGCCGCGATAGCGTGCCTCGGTGTAGAAATGCGCATCCGGCGTGCGCGTCTGCGGTACGTTCGAACCCCAAACCAGAAGGTAGCCGGCGTTATACCAGTCGGCCGATTCCGGCACGTCGGTCTGCTCGCCCCAGGTCATCGGGCTGGCCGGCGGCAGGTCGCAGTACCAGTCGTAGAAGCTCATGCAGGTGCCGCCGAGGAGGCTGAGATAGCGGCTGCCGGCGGCATAACTGACCATCGACATGGCCGGGATCGGCGAGAAGCCGAAGATCCGGTCGGGGCCGTAGGTCTTGGCCGTATAGGCATTGGCGATCGCGATGATCTCGGTCGCCTCGTCCCAGCTGGCGCGGATGAATCCGCCCTTGCCGCGGGTTTCGACGTAGGAGGCCCGCAGGATCGGGTCCTGCTGCAGCGCCGTCCAGGCTTCGACCGGGCTCATCGTCTCGCGCATCCGGCGCCACAGCTTCAGAAGCTTGCCGCGGACCAGCGGGTTCTTCACCCGGTTGGCGGAGTAGAGATACCAGCTGTAAGACGCCCCCCGCGCGCAACCGCGCGGCTCGTGGTTCGGCAGATCGTGGCGGGTGCGGGGATAGTCGGTCTGCTGGGTTTCCCAGGTGACGATCCCGGACTTCACGTAGATCTTCCAGGAACAAGACCCGGTGCAGTTCACGCCGTGGGTCGACCGCACGATCTTGTCGTGGCGCCAGCGGTTTCTGTAGGTATCTTCCCAGGCGCGGTCTTCGCGTGTGACCTGGCCGTGCCCGTCCGAGAACTGTTCCAGTTCCTTGGACTGGAGGAAGTTCAATCTGTCGAGCAGATGGCTCATATCTCTGTCTCCTCAGCGTGGGGCCTGCGCCGGCATCTGAGCCGGCGCAGGGATAGTCAAAGCTTCAGCAGGAAACCGGCGCGTTCTTGCGGCTGTAGAAGAACCACGTGATCCCAACGCAGAGCACGTAGAAGCCGAGGAAGGCCCAAAGCGCGCCGTGCGGGGCGCCGGTCATGTCGATGGAAGTGCCGTAGGCCTTTGGAATGAAGAAGGCACCGTAGGCGGCGATGGCGCTGGTGAAGGCGATGATTGCAGCGCTTTCACGCTCCGCCGTCTTCTGGTTCACCGCCGGGTCTCCGGCCGGGATCAGGCGCGCGATTTCCTTCTTCATGATCGACGGGATCATCTGGAAGGTCGAGGCATTGCCCACGCCGGTCAGGAAGAACAGCGCCATGAAGCAGGCGAAGAAGCCCCAGAAGTGACCCGCCGTACCATTCTGCGGCAGGAACTGAAGCACGCCCCAAACGGCGACGATCATGCCCAGGAAGACCCAGAAGGTCACCCGTCCGCCGCCGAACTTGTCCGACACCCATCCTGTCGCCGCACGGCTGAGCGCGCCGACGAGCGGGCCGAGGAAGGCATAGGACAGCACATTCACCTCCGGGAATTGCGTCTTCATCAGCAGCGGGAAGCCGGCGGAGTAGCCGATGAAGGAACCGAAGGTGCCGGTGTAGAGGATACACATGATCCAGTTGTGCTTGCGCTTGAGGATCGTCAGCTGATCGCCGAGCGATGCCTTGGCATCGGCGATGTCGTTCATCCCGAACCAGGCCGCAACAGCTGAGATGGCAAGGAACGGCACCCAGATGAAGCCGGCATTCTGGATCCAGAGCTGACTGCCGTCGGACAGCGTCTGGGCTTCACCCCCGATGGCACCGAAGACACCGGCCGTGATCACCATCGGTACGACGAACTGCATCACCGAGACGCCGAGATTGCCGAGGCCTGCGTTCAGCGCCAAGGCATGGCCCTTGGTCTTCTTGGGATAGAAGTAAGCGATGTTGGCCATGGAAGAGGCGAAGTTACCGCCACCGAAGCCGCACATGAGCGCCAGGGCGACGAACAGAATGTAGGGCGTATCCGGGTTCTGTACGGAAAAGCCGATTCCCAGTGCCGGCAACAGCAGAGAGGCGGTGGAAAGTGCCGTCCACCGTCGGCCGCCGAAGATCGGAATCATGAAAGTGTAGAAGATTCTGAGCGTCGCGCCGGAGAGGCCGGGCAGGGCGGCCAGCCAGAAAAGCTGGCCGGTTGTGTAGTCGAAGCCGATTGCCGGAAGCCGCGCCACGACCACCGACCACACCATCCAGACCGAAAAGGCCAGTAGAAGGTTGGGGATCGAAATCCAGAGATTGCGCGTGGCGATGGCGCGGCCCTGTGCGCTCCAGAACTCCGGGTCTTCGGGCCGCCAGTCGGTCAGGACGCGACCTTGTGGCGTATTGCGGTGGTCTGTTGTCGCCATGGGTTGGTTCCTCCCGATTTGGCGTAGGGTTAAGTCGGGCGGCCCGCGTGGCGGGCCTGCGGCATATCATTCGGCCGGTGCTGATTTCGCAGAGCCGTTACCAAGGCGCGCGAGCGCCGTTCGTAAGTCGTCAAGATCCTTGAACCGCGCGGTTACGGTCAGGCCGGTTCCCTTGTCTGCCAAGGCGACTTTTTCACTGCCCGCGAAGATCACGGCCAGGTCCGCCTCGGTCTCACGGCGCAGACGGGCCTCGTCGGCGATCGCTTCGTCGACGGACGAAATCACGTATTCATCACCGAATCCGCCTTGCGGTTCGCGCAGCCAGATGAAGCAGACAGCCCAGCTGATGAACGCGCCTGTCGCGATGATGAAGAAGAACTGCGACGGTGTGACGTACATGAAGATGAAAAGGTAGAAGACCGCGCCGACGTTGCCGTAGGCACCCGCCATGCCGGCGATCTGGCCGGTCACGCGCCGTTTGATCGAGGGAATGATCCCGAAGGTCGCGCCCTCCGCGCCCTGCACGAAGAACGAGCAGGCGATGGTGATCGCGATGGCGACGATCAGCGGCCAGGTCGAGTTCAGAAGCCCCATGAGCACGAAGCCAGCGCCGATGCCGAACATATAAGACAGCATCACGAAGCGGCGGTTGCCGAAGCGGTCTGAAACAAGCCCGCCCATCGGCCGTGCAAAGAGGTTCACGAAGGCAAAGGACGACGCGATGATGCCTGCCGTGACCGGCGTGAGACCCCAGGTTTCCTGGAAGAACAGAGGCAGCATCGACACCACCGCAAGTTCGGCGCCGAAGTTGGCGAAGTAGGTGGTGTTAAGGGCCGCGACGGACGAGAAGGGATAGCGGTCATCCTTGGGTACGCCCTTCTTCAACACCGGCAGGTTGACACGCAAGACCTGCCAGACCTGGTAGATCACGACGACCACGATCGCCGTGTAGCAGATCGACGCCGTCATCGTATCGATGTAGCCGATGCCCTGGATCCGCCAGACGAGGATCGAGAGGATACCGATCAGAGGGATGGTGAAGAGGACCAGCAGGCCCAGGTCGCGATAGGTGGAAACCTCCAGTGCGGTTGCCTGGCGCGGCTTCTTATGGGTGTCCTTCGTGGGCCCGTCGGTGATCGCGAACCAATAGAAGACACCGTAGATCGCCATGATCGCGCCCGAAGTGGCGATCGCGTAGCGCCAGCCGTCGTCGCCGCCGTAAATCGTCAGAGCCACGGTGGGGATGGTCAAAGCCGCTGCGGCGGAGCCGAAGTTGCCCCAACCTGCATAGAAACCCTCGGCGAAGCCGATGTCGCGCGGCCTGAACCAGAGCGCGGTCATGTGGATGCCGACGACGAAGGAAGCGCCGACCGACGACATCACCAGACGCGAAATGAAGAGCTGCTCGCGGGTATCGCCGAAAGCGAAGACGAAGGTCGGGATGGCCATCGTAACCATCAGGACCGAGAAAACCCGCCGCGGTCCCCACTTGTCGAGCGCCATGCCGACGAGGATTCGGGCGGGAATGGTGAGGGCCACGTTGGCAATGGCGAAGAGACGCAAGTCGTCCTTGGTCAGCCAGTCGACCGAATTCAGGATCGACGATGCCAGCGGCGCCATATTGAACCAGACATAGAAGGTAATGAAGAAGGCGATCCAAGTCAGGTGGAGCGCCCGGATTTCACGGTTCTTGAACCGGAAGACGTCAGAGACTTGCATGGGTGGGCCTCGGTCAGGCTAGAGAATGTCGAAACGTTTTTTCTGGAGGCAAGGCGCCGGGATCAGCCGGTTCCGGTGGGAATGATCAGCAGCGGGCACTGCACGCGCCGGGCCAGAAAGGCGGAAACCGACCCGAAGGTCATGTGGTCGAACTCTTCCACCAGCGCATCCAGGCGCCGGGTGATAAAGTTGCCGTCGGGCTTGTGGCTGTGACGCGCCATAACGAGCAGGTTGGGCTGGCGTTCCTCGCAGGCGCGCAGAATCATTTTGCGGGCGTCGCCTTCGGCCACGATAACCTTGGAGGGGAAACCGGCTGCCAGCAGTTCGGCGGCGGCGGCATCGACGCCCGCCTTCTGTTCGGCATATTGCTCGTTGAACATGTCGTCGGCGCCGGAGGTGGTGCTGCCTGGATCCTCGATGACGGAGATCAACGTAATGTTGGGCCTGATCGCGCCGAACATCTCCTTCACGGCCTCAAGCGCGATCCGCGCATTGCGCGAATGGTCATAGGCGAGCATTACATCCATCACTGTCCTCCTTCGGTCTTTGCGCGGTATATCGACCAGCGCTTGACGTCAGAGGCCTACAATTGTGATCCCGCCGATTTGATCAGGATCAAGTGAGGGGTTTTTCTGTTTAAAATAAATGGGTTACAGAAGAATGTGGTGTCCGGCACGGTTGATGATCAAGCCTGCGGAAGCCGGGGAGAACATCTTAGGTTGACATTTGACGATTTTAGGCTTGATAAATGTCAAGAGAGAAATGGGTGGTATAACTGAGAATGCCGAGGTCGCACTTCCCCGAAGTTCGCCAACTGGACCTGTTCCAGGGGATGCAGGAGGATCACTTCCTGACCCTGATGCGAGGTTCCTACGTCCAAAATTTTCCACCCCAGATAGAGCTGATCAACGAGGGCGACCCCAGCGATTTTCTGCACATCGTATTGAGCGGATCGGTCGATCTGTTTTCCACCTGGAACAGGCGGGAGACGAGCATGGCGACCGTACGCCCGATCTCGACATTCATCCTTGCGGCGACGATCAAGGACGCACCCTATTTGATGTCGGCCCGCACGCTGGAGAAAAGCCGCATCGTTCTGGTGCCCAGCGAGGATGTGCGCGCAATCTTCCACATCGATCCCGTCTTTGCCCAGGCCATCGTCACCGAGCTTGCGCAGTGTTATCGCTCCGTCATCAAAAGCACCAAGGACCTCAAGCTGCGCACCTCTCTGGAACGGCTTGCCAACTATCTCCTGCGCCAGCAGATGCGTGCGGACGGCGCCGCTGAATTCGACCTCGCGATAGAAAAACGCCGGCTTGCGTCATTCCTCGGCATGACTCCGGAAAACCTCAGCCGCGCCTTTAAAGGCCTTCAAGCCTATGGGGTGGTGGTTGAGGGCGTAAAGGTACGCATCTCCGACCAGCAGGGTCTCGAGCGCTTCGCAAAGCCGAGTCCCTTGATCGACGACTATTCAACCTGAAGGAACTCCGATGTCAGATAAAATACCCGGCGCCGCCGGTGAACTTGTCAGAGCCTTTCCCGAAATCTGGGAGGCCTATTCCGCTCTCGGCAAGGCCACGGCTGAGGCCGGTCCGTTGTCGGACCGGGAGAGGCGGCTGGTCAAACTGGCGCTTGCGATCGGCATCGGGTCCGAGGGGGCGGTGCATTCCCACACGCGCCGTGCCAAAGCTGAGGGCATTGAAGACGCCGCGGTGACGCAGGTGGCCCTTCTGTCGATCGGATCCTGCGGTCTGGCCCGCGCGGTTGCCGCCAAAACCTGGATTGAGGACATTGATTGAGTGATGCGGTTCCCGCGTCGATGCCGTCGCCGCGTGGTTTGACGAGAAGCGCGTATACATGCTGGCGTCCCGGCTGACGCAGACCATCGGACTGGCCGGATATCCCATAACCTATTCATTTCCGGAAAGCGGCTGGCAGGCTTCGCAAACGAAGGCGCGGCGTCCGTCGATCTCGAAGCGCCGTATCGCGCCACGGCAGGCCGGGCATTGGGTTTTGGCGAAGATGTTCACGCGTTCCCGGTAGCGGCTTTTCGAAGGAATGGCGCCGTCTACCGTGATGATGGCATTGCGCTTCACCCCGATAGTCAGCAAAGCCTTGGCATCGGTCCATATCCGATCGAAAGCAGCCCGCCCGATCATCCGTCCCGGGGTCTGCGGATGAATGCCCTGGCGCCACAAAACCTCAGAACGATAGATGTTGCCGATCCCGGCCATGACTGATTGATCCATGATCAGCCGCCCGATAGGCGCCCGGCTTCGCATGATTTTTTTGAAGGCGCGTTCGGGATCTGCATCGGCGCGCAGCACATCCGGCCCGATGCGCTGAATCAGTGTCAGCCTTTCCGGCTCATCGAGGACCCGGCAGATCGTCGGCCCGTTGATGTCGACGGCGTGGGTGGGCCCGACGAGCCGCACCCGCACGGCGCCGCGCGGCTCGGCAAGTGGCAGTTTGTGTTTGCGGATTCGCCCGAAGAGGCCGAGATGGATGTGAAGGGTATCCCCGCCTTCGAAATGATAAAGCAGATGCTTGCCGTAGGCCTCAACCGCTCGGCAGCGCCGGCCGTTGAGGCGGGCTGCACCTTCGGCAAAACGCCCCTGAGGAGACGATACGGCCAGCTTCTGATCGGCCAGAATGCGGCGATGATCTCGTGCCGCGCGGTGGATGGTATGACCTTCAGGCATGACAACTCAAACTGTGAAAAGACCGGCGGCGCCAGCCGCGGTTAGCTCCGTAAGATGTGTTGGGACCAAACTGAGGGAGCCCTCCGCGTCCGGTGCGCTTGGGAGATGTATTTCGTTATGAACCCAAGTCAATCCGCAGAGACCAAACCAAGCCTGTAACGCCAACGCCAGGCTGCAGCATGGGCGGCAGGCGGACCGGCGCTTATCCGCAAATCATTGCTTTCTGGCGCTTTGGTGTGCGCTACGCCTCTTTGTTCATGGAGTGCCGGACAGCGTTGAAGGCCGCTTCCGCGACCGGGGTCAGCGATTGTCCCGCCCTGGTGATCAGCGAATAGGGCTCGACCTCAAAAACCAAATCCGTCGGCACGATCGACAGAGACCTCGTGCCCGCAAAACTCTGGGCGACGGCTGTGGCAACGGGCGCGACGGCGTCGGTACCGTGCAGCATCGCTACCGTGAACATGAAGGATGAGTTCGTCAGCACACGCTCCGGCAGGGCAAAGCCGCTTTGCCTCAGCGCCCCTTCCACGGTGGTGCGCAGAAGGGTTCCGAGCGGCGGCAGCACCCAGTCCTGTTTCGACAGCTCCGAGTCTACCGGCTGCGGGCTGCTTGAGAGTGGATGGCCGAATCGCGCGACGATGCTCACGCTTTCCGCGCTCTGAGGGATCTCATGGAACATGCCTGCATCAAACCCGACGGGCAGGCGGCAGAGCGCGAAGTCCAACTGGCCCTCGAGCAGCTTGGCGGCGAGCACATCGCTGGCCGACACATCCATTTCGATGCGGATGCCGGGATTGTGGATGCGCATCTGCTTGATCGTCGGCAGTACGAACTCGACCGCCGGGCCCGCCACCGAGCCTATGGTCACCCGCCCTGATACGCCTTGTCCGATTTCCGCCAGGTCTCGCTCGGCATCTTCGATCTCCTTGAGGATGCGCGAACAGCGATAGGCGAAGAGCAGGCCCGCCTCCGTCAGGCGCACGCCCCGGCCGGTGCGGTTGTACAGCTTGGTGCCTGTCAGCGTCTCAAGCTCGCCGACAATCCGCGATGCGGCCGGCTGGGTGATGCCCAGGTTTTCGGCTGATGAACTGATGCGCTGGGTCTCCGCCAGAGACGCCAGCAAGCGCATGTGTGAGAGCTTCAGCCCCCGGCGCATAAGGTCTTCGGCCATGATCTCCCGCCCTCATTTCTGGTATACTAATAATGATATATCGCTATCATGTATAATAATTTGACTGATATATATTTTGGCCGCACTTTTCTACTCTGGGTCCGTTCCGGCGGGGTTGATCTGGTCAATCCACGGAGGACAACAATGAAAGAATCGCGGCAGCGATCATGGGAGGAAAAATGAAATTCATCACACGGCCCTTGGTGGCCCTGGCGGCTCTGGCGACCGTCGTCATGTTTGGCAATGTACCGGTCTATGCAGCCGACAAAGGGACCGTCGGCATCGCGATGCCGACAAAATCGTCTGCGCGCTGGATCTCGGACGGCAACTCGATGGTGGAACAGTTCGAAGCCGCCGGCTATGCCACCGACCTGCAGTACGCAGAAGACGACATACCCAACCAGCTCGCGCAGATCGAAAACATGATCACCAAGGGCGTGGACGTGCTGGTGATCGCGGCCATCGACGGAACGACACTGTCGAATGCGCTGGAAAATGCCGCCGCCGCCGACATCAAGATCATCGCCTATGACCGGCTGATCCGCGACAGCGAGAACGTCGACTACTACGCGACCTTTGACAATTTCAAGGTCGGGGTCCAGCAAGCCACGAGCCTGGTCAACGGCCTGAAGGCGCGTTTTGGCGATGGCCCCTACAATGTGGAACTCTTCGGCGGCTCGCCGGACGACAACAACGCCTTCTTCTTCTACAACGGCGCCATGTCCGTGCTTCAGCCGCTGATCGACAGCGGCGAGGTCGTCGTTCAGTCGGGACAGATGGGCATGGACAAGGTAGGTACTCTGCGCTGGGATGGCGCCGTCGCCCAAGCCCGCATGGATAACCTGTTGTCGGCCAACTATACCGACAAGCCGATTCATGGCGCCCTCAGCCCTTATGACGGCCTGTCGATCGGCATCCTATCGTCTCTGAAGGGCGTTGGCTACGGCTCCGGCGATCAGCAGATGCCGATCGTTACCGGTCAGGATGCCGAGGTTCCCTCGGTCAAGTCCATCTTGGCCGGCGAGCAATACTCAACGGTGTTCAAGGATACCCGCGAGTTGGCGCGTGTTACCGTCGGCATGGTGGATGCCCTGCTTGAGGGGGGTGAGCCGGAGATCAACGACACCGAGACCTATGATAACGGCATGAAGGTTGTGCCTTCCTATCTGCTTGAGCCTGTCTCCGTCGATGTGTCGAACTGGGAATCTGTCCTGATCGGAAGCGGTTACTACAAGCTCGATCAGGTCAAGTAAGGCCGTTCCTTGAAACGATGGCTCGCACTGCGCTTCGCAGGCGGGCCATCGTTTTTTCTGTCAGCGTAACGTAAGTGACGAGCGGTCATGCCTCCCGTTCTGGAAATGCGTCAGATCACCAAGACTTTTCCAGGTGTCAAGGCCCTGGACAACGTCTCCTTGTCGGTTGAACAGGGCGAGATCCACGCCCTTGTCGGTGAGAACGGCGCCGGCAAGTCAACGCTGATGAAGATCCTCTCGGGAGTCTATCCCCACGGCAGCTATGACGGCGAGATCCACTACAACGGCGGACTTGCGAAGTTCGGCGGTATTCCCGACAGCGAGAAATCCGGCATCATCATCATTCATCAGGAACTTGCCCTGGTGCCGCTTCTCTCCATCGCCGAGAACCTCTTTCTCGGCAACGAGGTCGCGCGCCACGGCATCATCAACTGGCCCGAAGCGTTTCAGCGCACCAAGGAACTATTGGTCAAGGTCGGCCTCTCGGAGGTGCCGACCACGCATGTCGGCAAGCTGGGTGTCGGCAAGCAGCAACTGGTCGAGATTGCCAAGGCGCTCTCCAAGGATGTGAAACTTCTGATTTTGGATGAGCCGACGGCCGCCTTGCAGGAGAACGACAGTCAAAAGTTACTCGACCTTCTTCTTGAACTGAAAGCCCTGGGTATCACCTCTATTCTGATTAGTCACAAGCTGAACGAGGTCGAAAGGGTTGCGGATACCATCACGGTCATCCGCGACGGCGCGATCGTTTCCACCCTCTCGGCCAAAGACAACGAGATCAGCGAAGAGCGTATCATCATGGATATGGTCGGGCGCGACATGGCGCACCGCTATCCCGAACGCGAACGCAGGATCGGTGAAACGCTCTTCGAGATATCCGACTGGAACGTCTGGCATCCGGAGCAGACGGAGAGACAGGTTATCAAGGAAGCCCGCTTAAGCATCGGCCGGGGAGAGGTTGTCGGTATTGCCGGGCTTATGGGTTCCGGCCGGACCGAGCTGGCCATGAGCATCTTCGGCAGGAGTTACGGACGCAACATCTCCGGCACGGCGGCACTTGGCGGAGAGCCGGTCGATGTTTCCACGGTTGACCGGGCGATTGCCGCGGGGCTCGCCTACGTTACCGAAGACCGCAAGGCGCTGGGCTTGCTGCTGGACGAGACCATTCAGCGTAACGTTTCTCTGGCCAACCTGCCTGCCGTCTCCATGAACGGCGTGCTAAACGAAGCTGAAGAGCAAAAGGTCGCAGAGCGGTACCGCGGCGCAATGAACATCCGCACGCCTAGCGTCCAGCAGCTCGTGGTGAACCTCTCCGGTGGCAATCAGCAGAAGGTTGTGCTGTCAAAGTGGCTCTTTGCCGATCCGCAGGTTCTGATCCTGGACGAACCGACTCGCGGCATCGACGTCGGAGCGAAATTCGAGATCTACGGGATCATAAACCGGCTGGCCGGGGAGGGGCGGGGGATCCTGATGATCTCCTCTGAAATGCCGGAATTGCTTGGCATGTGCGACCGGATTTATGTCATGAACGAGGGGGCGCTGGTGGGCGAACTGGCCGCCGCGGAAGCCAGCCAGGAACGTATCATGTCGTACATCGTCAGGAAGTAGGATCACCAGGAATAGGACTAGGGGTCGGGAATTGGCGCTATGGCGGCAGTAGAAAAACAAGCGTCTGGCGAAGGACGCGGCATCGGATCTTACCTTGCCAGTCATCTGCGCGAGTACGGCATGATACTGGCGTTGGTTGCGATCATGGTTTTCTTCCAGATCATGACCGACGGCACGCTTCTGCGGCCGGTCAACATCACCAACCTGTTTCTCCAGAACAGCTACATCATCATCATGGCGCTCGGCATGCTGCTGGTCATCGTTGCCGGCCATATCGATCTCTCGGTCGGCTCCGTCGTTGGCTTCATCGGTGCGCTGGCGGCAATCCTGATGGTGGATCAGGGCTGGTCCATCTATGCGGCGGTTCCGTTCTGCCTGTTCATCGGTATCGTCATCGGCGCGGCTCAGGGGTATTGGGTCGCCTATTGGAACATTCCCTCGTTCATCGTGACTCTCGCCGGGATGCTGGTTTTCCGAGGTGCCACGCTGTGGCTTCTTGAAGGTCAGTCCGTGGGTCCTTTCCCGCGGGAGTTTCAGGCGCTGTCCACAGGCTTCATCCCGGATCTCTTTGGCGTCAAGCGGCCGAACATCACCGCCATTGTTGCCGGTGTGATGATCGCCAGCACCCTCGTTTGGATGGGATTGCGGAACCGCCAGCGGAACGCGCAGTACGGCATTGAGGGCGAGCCGCTTAGCTTTTTTGCGATCCGCAACCTGTTGGTTGCCGGTGCGATCGTCTTTGTGGCCTACAAGCTCGCCACCTTCCGCGGCCTGCCGAACGTGCTCATCACCATGGGCGTCCTGATTGTCATCTATGCCTTCCTGACCGAGTCCACCGTCATCGGCCGGCGCATCTATGCCCTGGGCGGCAACCGCAAGGCGGCAAAACTCTCCGGCGTGAAGACGGAGCGGCTCACCTTCCTTACCTTCGTCAATATGGGCATGCTGGCGGCGCTCGCCGGGCTCATCTTTGCTGCCCGTCTCAATACCGCGACACCCAAGGCCGGTGTCGCTTTCGAACTGGATGTCATCGCCGCTGTCTTCATCGGCGGCGCGTCGATGTCAGGTGGCGTCGGCAAGATCGTCGGCGCCGTCGTTGGTGCCTTCATCATGGGCGTGATGAACAACGGCATGTCGATCATGGGCATTGGCATCGACTACCAACAGGTCATCAAGGGCCTGGTGCTGCTCGCCGCTGTCATCTTCGACGTCTACAACAAGAACAAGCAGGGATAGAGGACAGCGAGCCTGTCTGGCGCCCGCTCAACCCTGTCCGTTTGGCCGTCCGTTGGAGCGGCGCGGGCGGCCGCCGTTGGCGATGCCGCGCATCGAAGGGATATCGGCCAGGAGTATCTGGTCCTGATGGGGAATACCGATCAGCTTCTCTCTTTCAAGTTCCCGGATGGCGCGACTTACGGTTTCCGGTTTCACGCCGATATAGTCGGCGATGTCGATACGCGAGATCGGTATCCGCACGATGTCCCGGCTGCGTTCGGCAGGTGTCGTTTCAGGCCAGCGTTTGAACTCAAACAAAACGGAGGCCATGCGTTCCAAGGGCGTCTTGGATGCCAAGTCGGTGGCATGATCCTGCATGCGTGCGAAATGGTCGGCTAATTGAGCGATGAAGGCCTTGGCGAGTTCCGGATTAGTGGCGGCACGGTCGTCGACACGTGTTTCATCCAGGTGCAGGAACTCCGAGGATTTCAAGGCAATCAGCGCGCCCTGCCGCATGCGCTCCGTGCGCCGCAGATCGACAAGGTCGCCCTCGTGGAAGAGGCTGGCGAGAACGCGGCGGCCGTCCGACAGTTCACGCTCCACCGCCAACGTACCGGACACGACGATGCCAAGAGAGGCATCGATCTGATCGCCGCGCTCCAGCAACCATAGGCTGGCCGCTTCGAGCAGGTCGTGCACGCTTGTATCTGCCAGGCTGTTCCAGGGTCCGTAGTCCGGTAGGTATGGCTGCGGCGCAATGACGGCCGGCTGAAAAGAATCCATTCCCTGTCTCCCCTACATCTGGCGTCTTGATAGTGAGGGGGGCTGTCCGCTTCGTTGATCTGTATCAAATAATGGTGCGGTGCAGCAGGGTGACTCATCGGTTGTCTGAAACTGTAGCAAAATTGCCATGAACAGATTGATTGCAATCAAGGACCACTGCCCGCGCGATCTTTATTAACTGCTTCCAATACCGGTGCCGTGAAGGTATCGGGCTGTCGGATTGGGAGATAGTTGATGAGATTGCTTCTCACCCTTGCCCTTCTTGTGCTTACCGGCGTTCCAGCCGCGGCGCAGGAAGCCGGGCCGATCAAGCCAATGGAGGTGAAACCCGCGCTGGCCGAACTCGGCA
>JANQMC010000143.1 GCA_028280305.1 Pelagibius sp.
GCATTGGTCTGCTCGGCTGTCGCGTTCACGCCTTTCGCCAGCGAACCGCCGGAGATGGTGTCGTTGCCGGCGCCGGCGAGGATGGTGTCGTTGCCTGCCTCGATATCGCCTTGTCGCCGTCCGTTGTTGCCATTGGCTGTGTTCTTTGCGGAGGCTTTGGCGTCATAACCCCGGGCCAGCGACTCGCCGGCGACCAGGTCGCCCTGCTCGGCGCTACCAGTGAAGATCAAATCGCTGCCGGCGCTCGTCGCCTGCCCGCGCTCATTGCTCACCGTGTTGTCGGTGCTGGTCTCGGCCAGCCCGTTCTCGCTATCGGCGAAGGCTGCCGAATCACCGGCGATGGCATCGTCGCCGTTGCCGCCGTTGGCACCATCGAAACCATCGATACCGACCTGGATTACATAATCGCCGGTCTCTCGGCCATCGTTATCGACCGTACCGCCATCATTGACGTCGTTACCGCTGCTGACGATTCCGAAGTAATAGACGCCGTCGGCAGGCACGACGAAGGTCAGTAAGGAATCGTACTCACTGCCGTCAAAATCCGACGATCCCGGGTCCAGCGCTTCGCCGGAATCTTCGTTATCGGCAATGACGTTGCCGTCGGCATCCAGCAGCCATACCGCCGGGTCGAAGCCATCGCCCTGGCCCCAGGCGAAATCGACATCCAGGGTGAGGATCTCGCCGGCCTTCAGCTCGACACGGTAGAAGTCGACATCGTTCTCTTCGTTGATCTTACCTTCGATCCGCACCCGGGGATCGCTGTCGTCACCGACCGTCGCATCCGGCGCGACGCCGAAGTCGGCGCGCGCGATGACCTGGGCTGTTGCCAGCGTGCCGTTCACATCGACATGATCGCCGTCGGCCGGAAGCTCGACCCCCCCACCGTCGTCGCCGCTGGGCTCAAAACCGGTGTCGCCATCCACAATCGTCGCCGGCCCGCCGGGGTTACCGGCTTCGGCGGGAACCTGATCGGCACGGATCACGTCATTGCCGGCCGAGCCATCATCGCCGGCGATATTGCTGCTGTAGGCCTTGGCGTCGAAGCCCTCGGCAAAAGAATCGCCGGCGACGGCGTCATTGCCGTTCCCGGCCCCGATCGTGTCATCGCCGGCCTTGCTGCCTTCCTCATCGGCTTTGTTGAAGGTGTTGGCCTTGGCCTGAGAGACCGAGATCTCCATCGCGTCGCCGGCAGCCCGATTGTCGCCCGCACCGGCATCGATACCGTCGCTGCCCGCGGTACCTTCATCTACAGCGGTATTGTGGGTGTTGGCCGCCTGGATTTCAGCGCCGCCGCCGATGACGGTCTCACCGGGGCCGGTTACGATCACCAGGGAGTCGCCGGAGATGACATCGCTGCCGTCGCCGGCGTCGATGCTGTCATAACCGGCGGAGCCGCTGTCTGCATTGTTGCGGGTTTCGGCGGACGCAGAGCTACCCCATGCCAGAGCATCGCCGGCCACGGTATTCTTGCCGACTCGGGCGTCGATCACATCATTGCCGGCCACGTCCTCCGCGCGGTCGCTGCGGTTCTGGCTGATGGCCGTCGCCGAAGAGGCATTCCCCCCGGCGCTTGCATCCGCCAGCGCATCGCCAGCGATCCGGTCATCGCCGGCTCCGCCGTCGATGGTATCGCTGCCGGTCGCCGCAGTGCTTTCGCTGTCCTGCAGACTGAGATTGTAAGCCGTCGCCTCTGCCGTACCCGACAGCCCTTCACCGGTAATGATCGCCGCCGCATCGCCCGCGATCCTGTCGTTGCCCGCGCCACCGTCGAGAACATCGTTGGCGAAACCCCGGTCGGTCGCGCCCGTCCCATCCAGCGGACGCACGACGCTGTTGTCGGAATAGCTCACCGCCCGGGCGTTTTCGGCACCGGTCGCCAGGGCATCGCCGGAAACCGCGTCATGGCCGTTGCCGGCGACGATGGTGTCGTTGCCACCCAGCACCGCGATGGCCGCACTGCCATCCTGGGCAGCCGCCCCTGGAATGGACTCCACGTTGTTCAGCGCATCGCCGGCAATGGCATCGCTGCCGGCGTGATCGGGATCGTCGTCCGGCAAACCACCGATCTCTTCCGAGCCGTCGCCGTAGATCTCATCGTCGCCGCTGCCGCCTTCCAGGGAATCGTTGCCCTGGCCGCCGATCAAATAGTCTCCCCCGGCGCCGCCGTAGAGCGCATCGTCGCCGGCCTCACCGAACAGAAAGTCGTTGTGATCGTTAAACAGCGGTGTGTGGCTGAGATCAGCAGTATCCTCGCCGCCCAGCACCCCGGAATCCAGAACCTGCTGGAACTGGTTCTGTGCCTTGGTGCCCTGCTCCGCGCGCAGCGCTTGCGAGCCACCGTAGAGCGAATCCCCGCCCTCGGCACCCAAAAGAAAATCCGGGCCGCCGCCGCCTTCAAGGACATCGCCCCCAACATCCGCCGCCTGCAGATAGTCCTGACCGGCCAGGGGGTCCGGGTTGTCCTGGTCCGGATTCAGGTCGTCGTTCAACGGGTCCTTGGCATTGGCGTCGCCCGCCGCCGACTCGTCATCCGCGTTGAGGTCGTTGAGACGCCCGTCGGTGGGAACCGTCCCGGTGGTCCAGTCGCCCTGAGTGTCGCTGTCGTCGCCATCAACCCGTGCGAAGATACGATGGCCGCCGGTCAAGCGGCCGTTGAAGGTCTCGAAGTTCAGGTTCAGCAGTGGAGAGCCGAAGCCGTCAGGCGCGCCGGCAAAGCCCGGATCGGTCAATCCGTCCAGGTCTTCCTGGATCAGATTGGCGGCAAAGGTATCGAGAGAGCTGGTGGCCCCTTCCGCGTCCGTGAACACCAGGTTCACCGCAATGCCTTCCGTAGTGTCCGCACCCAGATCCCAGAAAGCCTGAGCCGGGATCTCCAGGCCGCCGACGACGCTGCCCTCGGCATCGAAGATCCGCACCACCACGGTCTCAAACCCATCGCCGAGGCCGTCACCGGCAAGCTGATAGAAAACCGCGAAACCGCCGGCGGGGATCGTGATACCGTCCGGCACTGCAAAGGAGACGACGTCGCCGGTGGGATTGAGAAGCTCGACCACCAGGCTCTCGGTCGAAACCGCTTCGCCGCCGTTGTTCCGCAGTTCGATGAAATTGTAGGCCTCAAGCAACGCGGCGGCCGGGACCGCCGGTTCAGCGTCCGGCAGATCAGGAAGGGCCATCTCGACCGATAGGCCGATCTCGTTGATCAGCAACGACGGCGGCGGCGGCAACAGGGCTTCCGGATCGGCAAGCAACTCGATCGCATCGGCGGCAACCTCGAGCAGACCGAATTCCAGCTCCGTTCCTTCGAGCACATCCGCCGTAGCCCCCGGCAGATCGATGGTTTCACCCAGATTGTCGTTATAGGCGGTTGCACCGCCGCCCTGAGCCCCTGGGCCGGCGGCGGTCTCAAGACTGGCGTCACCGGTTTCGGCCAGCGCCAGCGCCTGACTAATCAATACGTCCGCATCGATCTCGACGCCGGCAAGCGTAAAACTCGGCGCGTCACCGCTCTCCGCCAAGGTGACCAGATCGAGGAAAACGATCTGGCTGTCGGGTGCGCCGTCGCCATCGTCGTCGAAAGTCAGGATGAAGTCCGCACCGGCAATCCGAACCTGGGCGGTCTCCGGCGGGAAGGTCAAGTTGTAGGTCTGCCCGGCCCTCGCCTGAATCTCTACAGACTGCCCGGGTCGACTACGTGAAACATCCATTGTCTCCGCCGCCTGGCCAAGACTGGCGATGCTGGCATCACCCCCAGCAATGTCATTGCCTTTGATGGATTTAGAGTCTTCAACAGGTTTGGGCCCGGTGTCTTCCTGACTCTCCTGCGCGCGGATAAGGTCGTCCGTCATCGCCGCTCTCCCACTTGTCCCCACATACCCCTGCGACACATACCCCTGCGACAGATGCAAAAACCGGACGTTGGAGGCCGCTTCTCATATCCGTTACATGCGTGATTTCTTAATCACCTGAGTTCTTAGATGTGCCCAAACATCCGGAGCCCGAGCCCCCTTGCGCGCAGGGAGTTTCAGACGCCTGTGTTCCTGTACATCCTCGCCAGCCCGCTGAAATTCTGCCCACGCCAGCGATGCCGCACCTGTGAGTAGAAGCAGGTTTAGTAATTGATTTGAATGGGAAATTTGGAGTTTGACCGATCTACAGGCACCTTTGTCCGAAATGAGTCTTTAGCCCATACAGAGATGTGAGGTTACGATCCATCAACCTTCAGTTAGACTCGAATCACGATGGTAAATTTGCGCGCTACACGGTGGCTGTTTTTCTTGGCAGCGCTCTTTCTTCCGACCGAGCCGGCACGTGCCGATACGGCGCGGGGGAGCGCCGAGGCCTGCACGATTCTCGGCGACGGAACGTCGATGGCCAACAGCCTGTCGGAACGGGCCGATGACAAGTTGAGGCCGCTATGGGCCGACTTCTTTCTCGATCCCACAGGTAAGATCGAGCCGGCCGCCATCGCGGCACAGGCATTCGAAGCCGGACGCTGCGCCCTCTCTTTCCGGGCCCCGCTTCCCGATCAGACCCTCTGGTTCCGCTTCAGCGTCGTCAATGACCACGCTGATGATAAGCAGTGGTTCGTCGCCTTTTTGGAATACATCTTCGATGAGGTGGTGCTGTTCGAGCAGCAGTCGGAGGGGCAGCAGCCGGAGGGATTGATCGCCGTATCGCAAAACGGCCGCACGATCCCGGTCCCGGAAAGGGTGAACAATGAGGTCAAGACCGGCTTTCCCCTGAATGTCGGGCCAGGCGAAGAGAAAACCTTTTACCTGCGCATTCGGGGTACCTTCGCCCCCACCATAACCCCCGTCATCATGGCGCCGGACCTGTTCTCGGGTTGGGCGACATTGAGCCTTGTTATGACCGCGGTTTTCCTGGGTTACGTGGCCGCGATCGCCTTCATCAGCCTGATCCTGTTCCGCCATGTCGATGTGCGCTTCTATCAATACTACGCGCTCTACATGGTCTGCTTCTTCGTCTTTTCGTTCATCTATGACGGATGGCTCAGCAACTTTGCCGGCGTCACGCTGCCGGTGACCGTGATGTCACCGTTTCGCGAGTTCATGGCCGGGCTCGGCGTCTTCGCCAATATCCAGTATTGCCGGGTTCTGTTGCGGATCGACACGGGCACCCCCAGGCTGAGATGGCTGTTCCTGGCCCTGTCGGGCATTGCCGTCGTCACCACGGGGCTTGCGGTTGTCGATCCCTGGGGGCTCTCCATGCCCTTGCATCTCGCCTTCTTCGCCTGCCCCCTGGTCCTTCTCGGCGTGGCCTTCAAGAGGATCTTTGACGGACTGCCGCAAGCAAAGTTCGTCTTCGGATCCCTGCTCGCCCTGACGGCGGGGCTGTCCACGGCCGTCTACGCCTTTGTGTCTCCAACCGAGATCACACAAGCGGCCTTCGCCTACGACCTCGTTGTCATGCGACCGCTCACCTGGGGATATTATCTCGCTGTTATGGGCGAAACGGCGTTTATGATGGTCGCCATCTCCTCCATGACAAAGGCCGTCAAGACCCAGCAGCAGGCCGCTGTCAGAGAAGTAAAGGCCCTTCGGCGCGACGTGGCCACCGCCGAGCAGCGCCACGCCGAAACCCTGAAGTCCACCGGCGCCAGGATTGAAGCGCTTGAAGCAAGCCTGATCGGGAGTCCTCAGAAGAAACTGCTACCGCCCGCCGATCAACGCTTCGTGGAGGCCGCCACGGAATGCATCCTCGAGCGCCTCGACGAGCCGGGCTTTGGCGCCAGGGAACTGGCAGGCGCCTTGGGCACCAGCGAAAAAACCCTTGGCCGGCGTCTGAAGGGGGCCTGTGACCTGACACCGGCCGCCTTCATCCGGTCGGTTCGCCTGAACTTTGCCCGGGACCTGATTTTGCTGCGCCAGCACAGCACCGTGGCCGAGATTGCCCACGCCGCGGGCTTCTCCAACTCCGGCCATTTTGCCAAGCTTTACCGGCAGGAATTCGGCGAGGCGCCGAGTGAGTCCTTCCGATCCCTGAAGGTGGCCGAATAGCGAAGCCGGCAGAGCCGGTGCCGGCGGCACAGCCCATCTGCCTGGAACTGTTCGGCCTCACCCAGGGATAGCCCGGGGCTGCAGTTGACCGCCCTCTCTCCCGGCCCGCGCGCCGTCTCCGGCCACTGCTTTACCGGATCAGCCTGTGCCTGAGCCGCCTGGACGCTGGTGCCAGGCGAGTTCGCCAGCTTCTTGCATCACCGTCGTTCCCGCAGTTCCTTGAATGATCTGCGCCAGATCGGCCAGAGCCCCGATCGCCGCGATCTTTCCTGTGCGCTCGGCGAAGCGGCAGGCGGCCTCGACTTTCGGCCCCATGGAGCCGGCGGGAAAGGTGTAGGCCTTCATCGCCTTGGGCGTCGCCCGTCTGATCGCCCGGGCCTGCGGCTCGCCCCAGTCGACGTAGACGGCGTCCACATCGGTTGCCATAACGAAGAGATCAGCCTCGAGCTCGCGGGCCAGCAGTTCGCTGGCGAGGTCTTTATCAATGACCGCCTCGGTGCCGGTCAGCTTACGATCCGCATCGTAGACCGTCGGAATCCCGCCGCCGCCGGCGCAGATGACGATGGCGCGCTGCTCCAGCAGCCAGCGGATCGGCCGGATATCGAAGATCCGCTTGGGCTGCGGTGAGGCAACGACACGCCGCCAGCTATCGCCGTCCTGCTTGATTGACCAGTTTTTTTCCTCGGCGAGCCGGCGCGCCTCTGGGGCTTCGTAGACAGGACCGATGAACTTGGTCGGATTGTCGAAGGCAGGGTCTTCAGGGTCCACTTCGATCATCGTCAGCAGGGTTGCAAAGGACACCTCATCGGGCAGCAGATTGGCCATCTCCTGCTCGATCATGTAGCCGATCATGCCCTCGGTCTGTGCGCCGAGGACGTCCAGCGGGTAAGCCTCGTCCGGCTTGTAGGCCGCCCCCTGCAAAGCAAGCAACCCGACCTGCGGGCCGTTGCCGTGAGAGATGACAAGCGCGTGCTCGCGGGCCAGCGGCGCCATGGCCGCGGCCGCTGCGCGGACGTTCACGCGCTGGTTCTCGGCGGTCAGAGCCTGGCCGCGCCGCAACAGCGCGTTGCCACCAAGAGCGATGACGATGCGCAAGGCTCAGGCCCCTATCGTTGCGACCAGAACGGCCTTGATGGTGTGCATGCGGTTCTCCGCCTGATCGAAAACGATGGAGCGCTCCGACTCGAAAACCTCTTCGGTGACTTCCATGGCATCGAGGCCGTATTCTTCCTGGATCTCTTTACCCAGGACGGTCTCCGCATTGTGGAAGGCCGGCAGGCAGTGCATGAACTTGGCGTGACGATTGCCGGTCATCTCCATCACGTCCCGGGTGACCTGATAGGGCCTAAGAAGGTCGATCCGCTGACGCCAGAGGTCCGCCGGCTCGCCCATCGACAGCCAGACATCCGTATAGATGTAATCGCAGCCGCTGACGGCCTCTTCGACATCTTCGGTCAGCGTTACCTGCGCTTTGGTCTTCTCCGCCAGGGCGCTGCAACGCTCGACCAGATCGCTGTTCGGCCACAGCTTCTTCGGCGCGGCCATCCGGATATCCATGCCCAGCTTGGCGGCGCCGATCATCAAAGAATCGCCCATGTTGCTGCCGGCATCGCCCAGGAAACAGAAACTGACATCGGAGAGATGCTTGTGCGTGAACTCCCGCATCGTCAGAAAATCGGCGAGAATCTGGGTCGGGTGGAAGCTGTCGGTAAGGCCGTTCCAAACCGGGACACCGGCGAAGTTGGCCAGATCCTCGGCGATGTCCTGGCCAAAGCCGCGGTATTCGATGCCATCATAGATGCGGCCCAGTACACGGGCGGTGTCCTTCATGGTCTCCTTGTGACCGATATGGCTGCCGCTGGGACCGAGATAGGTCACCTGGGCCCCTTGATCGTAAGCCGCCACTTCGAAACCGGTCCGGGTGCGTGTCGACGCCTTCTCGAAAATGAGGGCGATGTTCTTGCCGGCCAGACGGCGCTGTTCGTAACCGGCGGCCTTCGCGGCCTTCAGGTCCGCGGCCAGGCGGAGCAGATAGCGGATCTCATCAGGCGTAAAGTCGAGCAGAGTGAGAAAACTCCGCCCCCTCAGATTGATCGGCATGGGCTCTCTCCATGAAGCAAACCAAGATGCCCTTCCCATTGAGAAGGTCGAACCATCGTTTCAGGCCGGATCGCGCAGCAGCGGGCAGGTCATACAGTGGCCGCCGCCGCGGCCACGGCCGAGCTCCGACCCACGGATCGTGATGACCTCGACACCGGCCTTGCGCAGCTGCGTATTGGTATAGGTGTTGCGGGCGTAGGCGATGACCACACCGGGTTCCAGGGCGACGACGTTGTTGCCGTCATCCCACTGTTCACGCTCACGCTCATAGGCATCGCCGCCGGTAAAGATGACCCGAAGCTCATCGATGCCCAGACAGTCTGCGGCGACGGTGAAAAGGTGCTTCTTCTCCCGGCGGAAGTCGATCTCGCCTTCCTTGTCGCCCGGCCTCAGGCTGTAACAGACAATCTCGTCGCAGACCGCCTTATAGGCGGTCGCCAGATCCCGGTCGCAGAGCGAGAAGACGGTGTCCAGATGCATCGCCGCACGGGATCGCGGCATCTGGCAGGCGACAACCCGTTGCGCGGCGCCATGGTTGAACAGCGACCGTGCAACCTGACCGACAGCCTGGGGCGTCGTGCGCTCTCCCATGCCGATGAGAACGGCACCGTTGCCGAGCGGCATGACGTCCCCGCCTTCAAGCGTCGCCAGCCCATGATCGACATCAGGATCGCCCCACCAGACGTTCAACGCCGTTTCCCGGAACGCAGGATGGAATCTGTAGATCGCCGTCGTCAGCAGCGTTTCCTGCCGCCGGGCCGGCCAGAACATCGGGTTAAGCGTGACGCCGCCGTAGATCCAGCAGGTCGTATCCCGCGTAAAGATGGTGTTCGGCAGCGGCGGCAACACGAAGCCATCCGGGCCAAGGTAGCGGCCGAACATGCCTTTCGGATCGAACGGCAGCTCGCCGGCGGCGATGCCGCCGATCAGATAGTCTGCCAAATCCTTGGCCGGCACCTCGCCGAGCCAGCCGCGCAGGTCGGCACAAAGGCCGACCCCAACCTGATTCTCCGTGATCTTGCGGTCAAGAACCCAGGCGCGTGCCTCGGGGATGGCCATGGTCGCCGCCAGGAGCTCATGCATCTCGAGGACCTCGACACCGCGCTCCGCCATCTTGGAGCGGAAGTCGTAGTGATCGGTCTTGGCCTGCTGGACCCAGAAGACATCATCAAAGAGCAGGTCCCGGCAATTCTCAGGGGTCAGGCGCTCGTGAGCCCTGCCCGGCTGACAAACCAGGACTTTGCGTAGCTTGCCCACTTCGGAATGGACGCCATAGTCAGCGATCACGCCGGTATCCCGATGCAAGTTTTCATCTTTCATCCGACGGCAACTCCAAGGCTGAGCGTGATCATGATCATGACCGTGAGAATCCCACAGAGCGGCAGTACGAAGCGCAGCCAGCGTTCATAGGGTATGCGGCCGATGGCCAGGGCACCCATGACCACCGCGAAAGTCGGGTTGAAGAAGTTCACCAGGCCGTTGGCCGACTGGTAGGCAGTGACCACGAGATCGCGGCCGACCCCCGCGAAGTCGGCCAGCGGCGCCATGATCGGCATGGTCAAAACCGCAAGGCCGGATGACGAGGGCACGAAGAACGACAGTGCCACCTCAAGCCAGTACATGGTGTTGATGAAGGCAATGGGCGACAGGCCGTCCATAGCCTGGGCGGCGTGGAAGAGGATGGTATCGGTAAGATGGCCTGCGTCCATCACGACAACGATGCCGCGGGCGACACCAATGATCAGGGCAACGCCGAGCAGCTCTTTGGCGCCCTCCACAAAAGCGGTGGTGAAGCCTTCCTCACCCAGGCGGTCGATGACCCCGACGACGATCGCCGACGCCAGAAAAAGCGCGGACATTTCAGCCATCCACCAACCACCGGCTGCAACGCCCCAGACCATGACCCCGAAAGTACCCGCAAAGATCAACAGGATGATTTTCCGCCGGAGTGTAAACGCGATGGCTTGCGACGTTTTGCCGCCCTTCAGGAAATGCGCCTCATTGGCCTCTCGGCGGTCGGCGACAATCGAATTGGCGGGGTCACGGCGGACCTTTTCGGCATAGCGCATGACATAAGCAACACAGATCAACCAACCGACGCCGAGGATGATCAGACGCAGAACGATCCCATCGGTGAAGGGAACACCGGCCGCGTCGGCGGCGATGACCGTTGCGAAAGCATTCACGGTCGACCCCAGCACGCCCATGGCGGCACCGATCAGAATGATCGCAACGCCGGTCACGGTGTCATAGCCGGCGGCAATCATGATGGGTATGACGATGGTGTAAAACGCCAGCGTCTCCTCAGCCATGCCGTAGGTCGTGCCACCCGCGGCAAAGAGCGACATCAGGATCGGAATCATCCACTTTTCCCGGCCTTTGAGCGCCCTCATGGTGCCGGTGATCCCGGCATCGATGGCCCCGGTCTTGGCGACCACGCCGATGAAGCCGCCGAGCACCAGAACGAAGAGCGCCACGTCGATGGCGTTGGCCTCGTAGCTGGCTGGGTCATAGAAGCCGGCAATCGGCGCCAGAATAATGGCGCCGAGGCCCTGCGGATTTGGCTCGACTTCCTGATAGGTACCGGGCACCGGCACGTCCCGGTTCAAGGTTTCATTGAACGCCTGATCGTACTCCCCGGCGGGAACGATCCAGGTGAGTGCAGCGACGACGACAATCAATCCAAAAAGGATTGTGTAGGCGGTCGGAAACTTGAAGCGCGGCGCCGGGCCGGCAGAGTCACTTGCCAACAGAGGGTTCCTCTTCGGTTCGAAACACCGCGGTGCGGCGGTCACACTTTTCTCAAACATCCGTACGACTCGCCTGAACCGAACCAAAACTCGAATCGAATTGGTCGGCCAAGAAGTCGGACAAAGTCCACCTCCGCGTCCCGCTTCGTCACCAAGTGACGCACCGGCGGAACGGTCCTGTATTGGAAGCAACGGACAAAATGGAGTGTACACCGACGCAGCTACTGAACCTTGATCTAGGTCATGCAGTTTGCGGCTGAGGCTATGTCACAGCGCCGGACTGGACGAATACAGCCCAATCAACCCGGCAGTCATAGCGGCGTAATGGAATCGTTGGGATATGCAAGAACGGTGATCTTGTCACCGACATCAAGAGTTCCAGCAGATAGCCTGGCGCTTGTCCAGCCCTGCGTTTGCCCGCCGGACGCATGCATAGGACAGAACAGCTACCCCCCATTTCCGGAAGGACAGCACCGATGGAAACAGAACAGACAGACATGCGCCCCGTGATGCCGCAGTTGAACAAGCCAGCGCCGAACTTCGAGGCAAAAACCACCGCCGGCCCAAAGAAACTTGACGACTATAAGGGTCGCTGGCTGGTCCTTTTCTCGCATCCGGCAGACTTCACGCCGGTCTGCACCACGGAGTTCATAGCCTTCGCCCAGGCCCACGACAGGTTTCAGGCCCTCAACTGCGACCTGCTCGGGCTGTCGATCGACAGCACCTTCGCGCACATCGCCTGGGTCCGGAACATCAAGGAGATGTTCGGAGTCGAGATTCCCTTCCCCATCATCGAGGATCTTTCGATGAAAGTGGCCGCCGCCTACGGCATGATCCAGCCGGGCGCCAGCGATACTTCAGCGGTTCGCGCGACCTTTCTGATCGACCCGGAGGGCAAGCTCCGCGCCATGGTTTACTACCCCATGAGCAACGGCCGTTCGGTCGACGAGTTCCTCCGCCTGCTCGACGCGCTCCAGACCAGTGACGCACATGGCGTCGCGACGCCGGAAAACTGGCGCCGCGGGGAAAAGGTCATCGTTCCGCCGCCCGCGACTGCGGAAGAGGCCGAAAAGCGGGCCGCCGAGGGTTACGACTGCACCGACTGGTATTTCTGCAAAAAGGATCTTGCCGCGTGACCGCAACGACAACATCACCAGGGACGTCCCTGTACCAGGACTTGGGAAGCCTCTCCCTCGCAGTGATCCTGGTACTGATCTTGGCCCTGGCGCTGCCGGTCCCCGCCACGGCGGCCCCGGAACCGCAGGACCCGAAGAAACAGACCCCCTGGCATCTCTACCTCGACGCCCAGGGTGCCTACGAAATGAAGACGCAGCTTAGCGATCAGGTCCTCTTCGTCGACGTACGCGACCCCATCGAAATCATGTTCACCGGCTTCACCGATGTCGTCGACGTCAATGTGCCGTTTCTTCTCGCCAACCGCGGCCAATGGCACCCGTCCAAGCCGAACTTCGCGATGGAGAAGAACCCGGACTTCGAGCCCCTGATCGCCCGCGCGCTTGCCGCCAGAGGCCTGACGAAGGAGGTCCCGGTGATCCTCATGTGCCGCTCCGGCGGTACGCGGGGCGCCCCTTCTGCCTTGGCGCTTTGGGGCAAGGGATACGAGCAGGTCTACGTCGTTGTCGACGGATTCGAAGGCGGCACGGTCAAAGAAGGTCCCAGGAAAAACTGGCGCCTGAAAGACGGATGGAAGAACGCCGGGCTGCCGTGGGGCTACGGCCTCAACAAAGAAAAGATGTATCTCGCCAAATAGGCGGAAATTCATCCAAGCAAAGGAGAAAACTGAATGAAACGATTGTTCCTGGTTCTCGCAGTGGCGGTGGTCACCACTTTCGGGGCCGATATGGCGGCAGCCAGCGAAGACCGGCAAGACCTCTTTGTCGTTGTCACCTCGCCGGAACCGCAAACCCAGGGCATGGCCATGGTGCTTTCCATCCAAGCCCTCAAGCAAGGCGCCGGGGTAGAAATGCTGTTGTGCGGCCCGGGGGGCGATCTGGCGCTGAAGGACGCGGCGCAGACAACCCTTAAACCGCGCGGCGTCACGCCTCAGGGAATGCTCACGACACTCATCGGCATGGGCGTGAAACCTCAGGTCTGCGCCCTCTACCTGCCGAATGAAAACAAGTCTCCCGCGGACCTCATCGAGGGCGTTACAGTCGCGCAACCACCGGCAATCGCAGCCGCGCTCCTGGCGGAAGACACAAAGCTGTTCACTTTCTGAATCTCCAGCGGAAATCGTGAGCCTGGGCGTGGATGCTTTCTACGCCCAGGCCTGCGCCGGCTTGATCCAAGTTATGCACTTGCCTGACGGCTATGAGATAAGAAACCGGTTCTTCCTTGCGTGGATGCTGACTAACATCTCCTGGATCCGCTTCATAGAGCAGGGAGCCGGGATAGACATCCAGATACACCGGCCGACCATGAAGGAATTTCTTTCCGGTGTCCCACCGCCTGCACCAACGACAAGCTCAGTTCAGATACTGGCGTCCTGCGAAGTGTAAGGCAGAGAGCGCCTCACGGATGCTGCCACTTACCAGATAGTGCAAGCCGAAGGCCGCGCCGAGAATGATTCCACCAAGCGTGATCGGTGCGCTCATCGACAAGGTGGCCATGCCGGAAATCCCCTGGCCGACGGTACAGCCCAGCGCCGTTACGCCGCCAAAGCCCATGAGGAAAGCGCCGAGCAGATGGCGGCGCATCTCCCGCGCGTCATCGAAAGCCTCCAGCCGCAGTTCGCCCTTCGCCGCCGCGGTGAGGAAAGCGCCGACAATGGTTCCCGCCACCAGCCCAACACTGAAGGTAACGGTCGCGCCGGAGAACGTCAGCAAATAGACGATCGTCTCTCCGGGCGGCAAGACATAGCTCAACGACTGAACGCGCTGAGGATCGAAGGGGTCATCGCCCAGGATCCCGGTCACCGCGAAGCCCGCCGCCACGGTGGCACCGATCAGAACGCCGGCCACGATGTCCCGATAGGCGCGGCGAAAGCCTGCATGGCGGAAACACCACCAGCACATCGCCGCCGGCAACAGGATGCCGAGGACCAGGCTGGCGGAGGTGCGTTCGATTCCCAAAGCGGCCGCGAGGAGATGGGACAGCCCTTGCCCTCCCAAACCTTCCAGATTCCAGCTCAGGGGTTCGATAACGCTCTCGCGAAGGACACCGGTGAGCCCTCTTGCGGTCATGTATGCCGTCAAGCCGAGAACCAGAAAGACAACGACGGCTCGCAGGTCGCCGCCACCGAGGCGCACCAGGGTGCCGTAGCCGCAGGTCCCAACCATGGCCATGCCGAAACCGAAAAGCAGGCCGCCCAGCAGCGCGCCCGCCCATCCAAAGTCGGCAGCGAGGTAGAAGCTCTCGCCGATGCGCGCAAGGCCGGCGGCATCAAGAAGCTGGACCAGAAACACGGCGACCGCAATCGCCAGACCCCAGCTGCGCAGCCGCCTGCTGTCTTCCGCCAGGACCCAGTCCTCGATCGCCCCGAAAGTACAGAATCGCGCGCCTCGGGCGACGGCGCCCACGACGCAACCTGCGGCCAAGCCACCGCTGGCCAGCATCAGCGAGGTGGGAATCTCGTCCATGAGTCAACTCACCTTCAGGGTCCGCTCACCAGACATCCGTTGATTTGCCTTCCGCCTTGAGCTGCGCAAGCTTCTCCTGCAGATAACGCTGGAACGACTGGTCCCGGTACTGGCCGCTCCGGACAAACTCAAACATGCTCGCGAAATGAAACGGCTTGAAGTAGCCGGGCATACGGGCCACCTCGCTCGCCCGACCTGCGCGACCTTCAACGGCTTGCGGGTCGTTCGGAAAGAACACGACAGTCGGGGTGAAATTGATTTGCCACTTTCGCGCCAGGGCCCGCTCCTCAAGCTCTTCGCCATCGAAATCGGTGACGGCGCGGCTGCCCCAGAGGTCCAGTTGGAGCAGCTCGAAATTCTCCTGCAGATAGGAAACGATCTTCGGACGCGACAGATTAACAGCGTGCAGCTCGCGGCAATAGGGGCAGCCGCGCTGTTCCCACAAGACCGCGAAGTGTTTGCCGTTGGCAGCCGCGTCGCCAAGGTCTTCCTGCAGGTCGAGAAAACTCTCGATGAACCAGTCCTGGACATGCAGCCCGTTGTCGCCAACCTCGGGTTCGGCAGCGCGCAGGCTTGACGGTGAAAGGAGACTGGCGGTGGCTGCCATGCCGGCAAGCAGCACCGTCCTTCGGTTGCTTTCCATGGCTTCTCTCCCTCTTCAGCGCCGCTGCCGGGTGTCGCTCGCAGCCGGTGACTCAGCACCGGGGAGAAGGCCAAAAGCAGCGTCGCTGTTTTTTACATTTTTATATTCAAATATTTATATGTATACTCATTCTCTGGCAACAAGAATCGCCCAAAGGCAGGCGCCACAGGCGCTGAAGCCAACCGCCGTCAGTCCACCGCAATCGGGAGAACCGTCATGATCCCCTATCATAGTCTAGGTCGTCGTCTAGCTGTTGCGGCTTTCTTCACTGCGGGCCTTTCCGGCACCGCCGCCGCGCAGGACGCCATTGTGACCTTCAAGTCGCTGGCCCCCGATGTGGCGGTGGAGGCGGCTCAGGCTGCCTTGGCAAACTGCCGGGACGAAGGCTTCCAAGTTGCCGTGTCTGTGGTCGACCGCGGCGGCAATCTGCAAGCGACAATCCGCGATCAGTTCGCCGGCCCTCACACGCCGGACACGTCCTACCGCAAGGCCTGGACGGCAGTCAGTTTCCGCACCGATACGTTGGAGCTGGCCGAATTGACTGAAGAAGGCGAAGCCTGGGCGATCCGTAATGTCTCCAAGGCCCTGCCGCTGGGCGGCGGCGTGCAGATCTTCGCCGGCGACGGCAGCATGCTGGGGGCCATCGGTGTTTCCGGCGCCCCCAGCGGCTCTGCCGACAAGCTTTGCGCTGAGGCGGGCCTGGCGGCAATCGACGACAAGATCGCCTTCTAACCGGAGCGGCGAAACTTCCGACATCAGGAGAAAGAGCCGTGCGTCTTCAGATAGCTTTGGCGGTCCTGCTCGCATCTGCGGCATTCCCCTGCGTTGCCAGCGAGCAGATACCCGATCAGTACCCACAGTCGGTGCTCTATGCCAAGCCGGTGGAGGTGATTCCCTACGTCTGGTCCGCCATCGGCGCCACCGCCCCGCCGACTTATGAGAACTCGGGGCACAACAACAACCTGTCCTTCATCGTCACCGGCGAGGGTGTTGTCGTGGTCAACGGCGGTGCGGCCTATCAGCTGGCCAAGGCGCTGCACGACGAGATCAGACAGGTCACAGACCAGCCGGTGAAGCTGGTGATCAACGAGAACGGCCAGGGTCACGCCATGCTGGGCAACGCCTATTGGGCGGAACAAGGCATCGCAATCCTGGCACATGTCGACGCGGCGGAGGAGTTCGAGGACCGCGGCCCACAGATCCTGGCGCGCATGGAGACCTACAACAAGGAGAAGTCGGCTGATACGGTTCTGCAAGGTCCCAGCGAGACCTTCGAGGAGGAGAAACTCATTGAAATGGGCCGTTTCCGGATCGAGGTGAAGAATCTCGGGCCGGCCCACTCACCGGGGGACATCGTGGTCTGGCTGCCGGAGCAGAGCCTGGTCATTTCCGGCGACATGGCCTTTCACGAGCGCCTGCTGCCGATCTTCGACGACACCGACACGGCCGGCTGGCTGGAGAGCTGGGAGGTCTTCGAAGCGCTTGAGGCGACTTACGTGATCCCGGGCCACGGCCATCCGACAAACATGGACCAGGTCAGACGCTATACCAGGGATTATCTGGTCTATCTGCGCGGAATGATCGGCAAGCTGCTCGAAAACGGCGGCAGCCTGGAGCAGGCCTACTATGTCGATCAGTCGCCCTACGCCCATCTCGATACCTTCGAACAACTGGCCACGCGCAATGCCGGCCGGGTCTACGAACAGATGGAGTTCGAGTAAAAAGAAAACCCTGCACCGGCGGATTTCACCGATGCAGGGAGAAAGTCGACAGGGAATCGGACTGTTAGCCGAACATGTCGGCGGTAATCCCGGCATACCAGCCGAGCGATTCTTCATAAGTCTGCTTGCGCAGGCCCGCAGCCTCGCCGGTTTGGGAGATGAAGCCGTCCACCTTGGCGATTTTCTCTTCTGTCGCCTTGTAGGTCGCCCCGACCTTTACGCCGTCGTCGGTTTCGATCAGCGACCAGCAGGTGTTCGAGTACTTCGCCGGAAACACCTTCGACCCGGTTAACGCTCCGCGTATCGACATGGCACAAACCTTGGCCTGGCTGTTGGCCGAGAAACCGGACTTCGGCATGTCGCCCTGATGGCAGGCGTCACCCAGGACATAGATGTTCTCATCCATACGGCTTTGCATGCTGGCCGGCACCACGGGCGCCCAGCCTGCATCGTTCGTCACACCGGCAAGCGCGGCGATGTGTCCCGCCTTCATCGCGGGGATCGCGTTACAGACGTCGACCTTTTCCACGGTACCGTCGATCACGACCTCCATGGTGTCAGGACGCACCTCCACCGCATCACCGCCGAAGTCCGGGCCGATCCACTCGATCATGCCGCCGTAGTAGTTCTGCCAGCCTTCCTCGAAGAGCGCCTGCTTCGAGAACTTGGGCTTGGGATCGACGATCAGAATCTTGGCCGTCGGGTTCTCCGCCTTCAGCTTGTGGGCAACCATCGACACACGCTCATAGGGCCCGGGCGGACAGCGAAAGGGATTCGGCGGTGCGACCATGCAGAAGGTGCCGCCGACGGGCATGGCTTCGATCTGGGCCTTCAAGAGCTCGGTCTGAGAGCCGGCTTTGTAGGCATGGGGCATCGCATTCTGGGCCGACAGATCCCAGCCGGGCAGAGAGCCCTCCTTAAAATCGATCCCTGGCGAAAGCACCAGGCGGTCATAGCCGATCGAACCGCCACCGGCGAGCGTCACCGTCTTGGCATCCCGGTCGACCCCGATGGCATAGTCGTGCACCACGTTGACGCCATAGTCGCTCGCCAATTTGCCGTAGCCGTGACCGATGGAGCTCATTTCACGGAAGCCACCGATATAGAGATTGGAAAAGAAGCAGGTATAATAGCGCCTTGTCGGCTCGATCAGAACGACATCGATCTCCCCTTTGCTGTCCTTGGCGATGTAGCGCGCAGCCGTCGCCCCGCCGGCGCCGCCGCCGACAACCACCACCCTTGGCCTGGCCTGACCAAGCGCTGCCGGCGCCGACAGGCTGGCTGCGGCAACAAGGGTCGTTCCCAGGAACGTTCTTCTTTTGATTTGCATGTTGCTCTCCTCCCTTTGACCTTTTTTTAGTCCAGACCACCGAAGTAAGCTGCCAAGGCGGCGATCTCCTCGTCCGACAGCCGGCCGGCGAGCATCTGCATCACCGGGTGCGGCCTCAGTTGCTGTTTGTAGGCATGCATGGCGACGACAAAGTTCTCTGCCGGCCAGCTGGTGATCGATGGAATTCCCTGGCTTGATCCGTCTGCCTGGTGGCAGGTGGTGCACTCGCTGGAGAGATACTCGCCGTAGTCCGGATCACCCTGCAGGGCCAGGACGGCGGGATCGAGATCGGGGCCGCCGAGGTGCAGCGTCGGCTCGCTTTCGGGAATGTCCGAGGGCTTGTCGGAGTACCGGCGCAGATAGGCCAGAATGTCGGCGCGGTCCTGCGCCTTCTTCAGACCCCGAAAACTCATCCGTGTCGCGGAGACCAGAGACTTGGGGTTCTCCAGAAAGGCATCCAGTGTCTCGAAGGTCCAGACCAGACCATCGGCGCTGGCCCGCTTCATATGATCGGAGTAACGGAACCCCGCCACCGACCCGGCCAGCCGGCCGAAGACACCGTTCAGATGAGGACCGACGCGGTTCTTTGCCGCCTCCCCCACCTGATGACAGGAAACACACTGACGAAAGACCTTCGCACCGCGCTCCGCATCGCCGGTCTCCGCGACGGCACCATCGCTCGAAGCCGCAAAAACAAGGACAGCGAGGATGGTCAGGGCGCGCATGACCTACTCCGTAGTGCTTTCAAGATAGGCCAGAATGGCGTCGATCTCTTCCTGCTTCCGCAATCCGGCAAACGACATCTTGGTCTTTGGCATATAGCCCTTGGGGTCGGCAAGAAAGGCGCCAAGGGACTCGTGGTCCCAGATCAGGCCGCCCTCGCCGGCCTGGGCCATCGGCTTTGAGTACTTGAAGCCATCCACGGCGCCCGCCGGTTGGCCGATAATGCCGGTCAGAACCGGCCCGACCCGGTTCTTTGCACCCTCGCCGACCTGGTGGCAGGCCTTGCACTTACGAAAGAGCTTCTCGCCCTCTGCGACCAGACCGGGGTCAAGGGCTGCAGCCGGTTCTGGCACAGCGGCAAGGGCCGTGCTCTCCGGCGCCGCGGCGCCCTGATCCCTTGTCTCATCGGCGGGTTCACCCGCCGCCTCGTCCGGCGTTACATCGAGAACGCGGGCGCGCATGGTGATCTCAACAGTTTCCTTGCAGTCGGTCATGCAGACTTCGGTTCTGGTGAAGACCGGGCTCTCCTGGCGATCGTCCATGAAGAAACCGTCTTCGTTCGGCAACCGGGTCTCCGCGAAGTTCCCCTTCGACAGGACAAAGTCCTCATCATCGACCACGTCGTTCATGTAAAGCAGGTAGGCGGTGATCGCATAGACTTCGTCGGCGCTCAGCGACTGGGCATCACCGAAGGGCATGGCGCGGTGCACGTAGTCCCAGACCGTCGAGAGATAGGGCCAGTAGGAGCCGATGGTCTTCACCGGGCGTTCGCTGGCCAGCGAATCCTGACCGCCGGCCAGAACCGGCCAGCGGTCGACGCCCTCGCCAAAGTCCCCGTGGCAGACCGCGCACTTTTCGATGAAAACCTCTTCACCCGCAGTCACCGAGCCGGCGCCCTCCGGCAGCCCAAGCCCGTCGGGGCGAACATCGATGTCCCAGGCCGCAATCTCCTCGGGCGTCGCCTCCCGGCCGAGATCGAAGGGCTGGGCCGAGGCGGCTTGGCCGAGCGACACGACAGCGGCAAAGACAAGAAGGAGATCAGGAAACCTCAACATTCTCAGCGACCCCCTTGTCGTTCACATGCCAAGTCTGAATGCCGTTGTTGTGATAGATCGAGTTCTCGCCGCGCACCTTGCGCAATTCGTCTTTGGTGGGCTGGATGTAACCGGTCGAATCGTGCGCCCGGCTCTGCAACAGCAGCGGTTGTCCGTTCCAATCGAAGTCAAAGTAGAAGCGATGCAGCGACATCGGCAGGCTCGGCCCGTCGACGCGGGCCGGATACCAGTTCTTGCCGCCGTCCAAGGTGACGTCGACACGGGGAATGGTGCCCCTGCCGGACCAGGCCAGACCGCTAATCACCGTGTGACCGCGGCCATGGGTAATGGGCGCCTGTGGGCTGGGATTGGTGATGATCGACTTCGCGTCCATCACCCAGGTGAAACGCCGGGCCCGGCCATCGGCCAGCAGGTCGGTGTACTTCGAGGTCTCCTCGCGGTGATGCCACGGCTGATCACCCACCTCCAGCCGGCGCAGCCATTTGACCCACATGTTGCCTTCCCAGCCGGGCACGACGAGCCGGACCGGGTAGCCCTGCTCCGGCCGCAGCGCCTCGCCGTTCATCTTGAAGGCAACAAGGCAGTCGTCGAGCGCCTTATGCATGGGGATCGACCGGGTCATGGCCGAGGCATCGGCGCCCTCGGCAAGCAGCCACTTGCCGTTGGTCTTCACACCCGCCCGCTCCAGCAGGTGGCGCAGCTTCACGCCGGTGTACATTACGTTGTGCACCATGCCGTGGGTGAACTGACAGCCGTTGAGCTGGGCCCCGCGCCATTCCATGCCGGAATTGGCGGCGCACTCCAGAAAATAGAGATGATTCTCGCGAGGGAAGCGCTTGAGATCCTCGACGGTGAAGATCAGCGGTTTCTCCACAAGGCCGTTGATCATCAGGCGGTACTGCGTCGGATCGACCTCGGCGATACCGGCATGATGCCGCTCGAAACAAAGCCCGTTGGGCGTGATGATCCCGTCAAGCTCATGCAGGGGCGTGAAATTGACCGAACTCACCGGATCGGCGGTCAGCCAATCCACGTTGCGCCGCCGGACATGCTCTTCAAAGGGTGAAGGATAACCATAGGGTCGCGCGTCAACCCCATCGCCCAGAGCCTGCGCCCAGGGCTGAACCTCGAGGATCGCCGGGTCGCCGGCCGCCTGGGCGGCAGTGGAGACCGAACCCGTGGCCGCCGCAGCGCCTCCGGCCAACAATGATGTCTTCAGAAAGTTGCGGCGGGTCGTTCCCGGTCGAACATTCTGGTCTTTCATCTTACTCGACCTCACTTCTGCACTTGCTCTGAAAGTGTTGGAGCCTAAGCCCAACGCCAAGCCTCGCCGTTAGAGTCCAGCCACCTTGACCGAGTCATTGGGCGTGATGTTCACGCTTCCCTTGCGCTGGAGATAACCCTCCACGACATCCCAGATCGGCGGTCCTTCCGTCCCTTCGTTGACGCTTGCCCAACCGGCAACGGTGTAGCTCTTGTCCGCTTCGATCGGCTCGCCGCTGGCGAGGAAGGTCATGCCGGTGACCCGCTTGCCGATCACTTCGGTGGGATCGATGGTGTAGCCGAAACCGCCGACCCGGACCATGTCGCCGCCCTGTTGATAGTAGGGATCCGGATTGAAGAGATTGTCCGCGACGTCCTCCAACACGGTCTTCAGAAAGGCACCGGTCATCTCCGTGCGATAGGCCGCCGGATAGGTTATGGATGTCAGGTTGTGGACGTCTTCAACGGTGATGTCCTGACCCGGCAGCAGGGACGCCCCCCAGCGGAAACCGGGCGACAGCGAGATCTCAGCATCCCGCTCCTCCAGCAGCGCCTGGCAGATCAGGTCGTCGAAGGTGCCGTTGAAGTTGCCGCGACGGTAGAGCATCGTCTCGGTCGTTCCCAGGACGCGCTCCAGCTCGCCCTTGTGCGGTTGCCGGATCTCATCAATCAGCGCCGAGACCTCCGGGTCGGGCGCGATCACATCAGAGAAAACGGGCATCAGCTTGTAGCGGTAGTCCTTCACTTCACCGTCACGGACGTCGAGATCCAGGCGTGAAAGGAACTTGCCGTGGGAACCGCTGGCGACCAGCAGCGTTTTGTCGACCTGGACGACATCCGGCAGGGCATCGTGGGTGTGGCCGGTGAGAATGACATCGATGCCTTGCACCCGGGAGGCCAGCTTGCGGTCGACATCGAAACCGTTGTGCGACAGCAGGACGACCAGTTCCGCACCGGCCGAGCGCGCCGCGTCAACCTGTGCCTGAACGGCCTCCTCCCTGATACCGAATGACCAGGTGGGAATCTTGTAACGGGGATTGGCCACCGGCGTATAGGGAAAGGCTTGGCCGATGACGGCGACCTTGACGCCGCCGCGTTCGAAGTAGGCGACCCCGTCGAAGACCGGCTCTTCCCAGTCCGTGTCACGGACGTTCTGGGCGAGAAAGGGGAAGGCAAGCTGCTCCAGCAGCTCGTTCACCCGCTCGGTTCCGTAGGTGAACTCCCAATGCGCGGTCATGGCATCGGTGCCCAGCGCGTTCATCACGCGGACCATGTCCGCACCCTGGGTCTGATAGGAGGTGTAAGAGCCTTGCCAGGTGTCCCCGCCGTCGAGAAAAAGCGTGTTGTCGGGCCGCTCCGCACGGACGGCATTGAGCAGCGTCGCCAGGCGGTCGGCACCGCCGACACGGCCGTAGTCGCGCGCCAGGGTTTCAAAACCCTGATCGCTCAGGGCATAGGCCTCGGCGCTTCCGGCCTCAAGGTCATACTTCTCCAGAAACGCCTTGCCGGTGACATGCGGCGGCAGGCCGCTGACCTCGCCCACGCCGATGTTGATGGTCGGTTCCCGAAAATAGAGCGGCACCAGTTGCGCATGCATATCGGTAACGTGCAGCAGGGTGACATTTCCCAGCGGCTCGAAGGACAGCAGGTCGGATTGCGTAAGCGCCGCGCCCGAAGCAAAGGCCCCGCGGCCCGTCATACCCCTGGTCAAGACGCCTGTCGCAAGAGCCACCTGCAGAAAGTCTCTTCGGGAAAGCACTCCGTTTCTCCTTACTACGGCTGCGCCTGTTCGCACGCAGGTCTGCTCATGGCGGAATCCGTTCCGCAGAACTCAATCGACAAACTGCAAGGCAGCGGCAGCGGCTGTTCGGTCACCCGCTGCCCGCTGCGATCACTGGCGAACCGCCGGCGCCTCCACAGGCAACCCCTGCCCCCGCCAATTGACATAGAGCTCCAAAGCCAGGAATTCGTCAGAACCTACTTTGTAAGGCTCAGCCCGAACCTGATCCATGCAGCCCTTGAAGCGCCGATGGAGCGATCCGATCTTCTGCCACTTCAGGCGATAGGTCGGAAAGCCGTTGGATTGACCCTGGCTCAAACGGTCGGCGCGAATGCTCTGCCCGTAATAGTTCTGGTGGCAGTTGACACAGGCGAGATCGAGTTGGCCGACCCGGGTGTGATAGAGCGCCTCGCCCTTTTCGAACCATGGCTTCATCGGCCCATCAATCTGAACATCGACCGGCTTGCCGCGCGATTGGTTGCGCACGAAGGACGTCATCGACAACAGTTCCGATGACTCCCACTTCCAGGGCTCGGCCCCCATGCGCTCGCTGCGGCAGAGGTTGATCTGCTGTTCCAGGTTGACCGGCTTGCCCAGCGCCTCGTTCCACTTCGGCATCTGCGCGCCGGCCGTTGCCATGGTGTCGGCCGCATCCTCGTGGCAGGACGCGCAGGATTTCTGCTCGCTGCCGTCAACGGTTTCCCAAAGCTCGGCGCCCTGCTCGACCCAGAGAAAGCCTGGGTTCTCAAAGTCGTCCTGCTGCAAGGCCTGGGTTTCAGGAGTCCGGAAGTGCCAGCCCGAGTAGAGCTCTCCGAGCGGATGATCCTTCGCGGTCGCCGTTACCTGGACGGTATCGACCCCTTCGGGAAGAGCGAAGGCATAGCCGCTCATCACGAGGCCGGCCGCGGACGCACTCAATAGCGCAATTTTCGTTCTTGTCATCGTCATTGCCTTCCCTCCCAGAGGCGTCGTCCGGTTCTTACCGCGCGGTGCCACAGGGTGCAGCACCGTTGCGCGGACCGCCGGCTTTTAGGTGACGTTCAGCTTCTGCTTCTTCGAATAGACCGAGCCGTCATCATCCTCCCAGATGAATTCGAACTCGCCTGGCTCCTCCGCCCGCATCTTGAACAGCAGATAGGGATTGGCGGAAATAGCCGGCTCGATATCGACCTCGAATACCGTTTCGCCGTTAAACTTGGCGGTGAAGTGATGGATGATCTGGCGCGGAATCAGGTTGCCCTGTTTGTCTTTGCGCTGACCCGACTCCATCTTGTGAGAGATCAGCGTCTTGATCGTGATGATCTCTCCCTTGTCGGCCGCCTTGGGCGCCTTTACGCGTGGCTTGGATTTCGCCATTGCCCGGTTCTCCTCTATTCCTGATCAGCCGCCGCAGCCGCCGATCGTCACCTTGACCGTGGCCTTCGCCATGTGAAACGAGCCGTCCGACATCTCCGCAACAGCAATGACGTTCTGCGTCTTGGCAAGCCGCATGCGCGTCGAGGCTTCTGCGACGCCACTTCTCGGTGAGAAATGGAACGTGGCGACACCGGGGCGCGGATTTGCATCCGCGAGCACCATGACCCGCCTCACGTAGTCTTCGCCGCTCATCGGGCTGTCGACAGAGACCGTCAACGGCACGGTATTGCCGTTCTCGGCAATCTCCGGCATCTCGAGGCTGACCCGGCCGCTCTCGGCCGCTTCGCTGCCGCCGGTGAACTGCGTGATCTCCTCCATCGCCGTATCGGCGGCGGAGACCGGCAGCGGGGTCACCGTGACGGCCAAAAGGCCGGCGGTCATCCAAAGCGCGTTGCGGCGCGTCATGTCTTTCATAACATCTCCTTTCAAGCTGGAGCTTTCCATGCTGCGCCTATTCCTCCTTGAGGGTCTTCAGGTAAGCAATGACATCCTCGACCTGCACGGCTGTCAGGACCGGCTTGCCTTGAAACTCTTCGCGAACACGCTGTCCTTCGAGGATTCGGTAAAAGCCCGGCATGATGGTTTCGGGTCCGAAGACGGACTTCGCATTCACCATGATTGCGCGCAGCTCCGCTTCCGAGTAGCGGTCGGCAACGCCGTCGAGAGGCGGCCCTATATCGCCATGAAAGGGTTCGCCGATCTGATCCCGGTTACCGTGGCAGGCAAGACAGTTACCGAGCTTGCGGCTCTTGAACCATTTGCTGCCTTCCACCGGATTGCCCGGCGAACCGGTCAGGGATGACGCCACCTCGGCATCGCGGATCACGACGTCCTGAGGCTTAATGGCCGCGGCATTTGCCGCCGCGGCGGCGACCCCCAGAGAGAGCACCAGACAGAATCCGGCTGCGAATTTAGGTCCCACCTTTTCCTCCCGCTTTCGCGTGGTTTGGCCGGCGCATTGGTCATTTTGCGATTCGTTTTTGCGCCGTTCTCTTTTGATTCAATAATGCAGAGGGTGGTCTTCTAAATCAATATATATATTGCAATATTTGAATGCGAATTCGATAAAGCCTTGCTACCCAATGGTTCCGAGCGCCGGAAAGGTTTCCAGCAGCCAATAAGAGAGGGTGCTCATGGACCCCGTCACGAAAAGAATCCCGGTGGCGACGAGCAATCCGCCCATCGCCTTTTCAACGCTGGCCAAATGTCGGCGAAAGCGCTTCGCGAATCCCAGAAACTGCCCGGCGAATACTGCTGCCAACAGGAACGGAATGCCGATGCCCAGGCCGTAGGCGGTCAGCAGGCCCGCCCCCTGCCCGACGCTCTCCTCGCTGCCCGCCATGAAGAGGATCGCCGCCAGCACCGGGCCGACACAGGGCGTCCAGCCGAAGGCGAAGGCAAGTCCGACAACATAGGCGCCGAGCATACCCGCCGGGCGCGCAGATGTGTGAAAGCGGGCCTCGCGATAGAGCAGAGGGATGCGCAACGCGCCCAGAAAATGCAGACCCATGACGATGATGATGGCGCCCGCGACATAGCTCAAGAGATCGAGATGCTCGGCCACCAGTTGCCCCACCATGGTCGCGCTTGCACCGAGCGCGACGAAGACGGTCATGAAACCGAGAACAAAACTCAGCGCCGCAAAGGCAACTCTTCGGCCCGCCCCCGCCGCCGTGCCTTCCGCGACTTCCTCCATGGAGATGCCGCCGATGAAACAAAGGTAAGGCGGCACCAGAGGCAGAACGCAGGGCGAGAGAAATGACAGCAGACCGGCGATGAAGGCGCCGCCGAGGCTGACGTCAAAAGCCATATCCACCCTCCCGCCTGGATTTCATATTCGATTAATGATATATGTTAAGGCATGACCTCTGCCAGGAAAATGATGCGCCGGATCAGCCTGGGCGCTGCCTTGTGCCTGTTTCTCATCGGCCTGCCCATCCTTGGGAATGCGGCGGAACTCATCATGTTCGAGGAGGCGGGTTGTCCCTGGTGCGCACGCTGGAACGACGACATCGCACCGATCTATCCCAAGACAGCGGAAGGGAAAGTCGCGCCCCTGCGGCGGGTCGACCTGCATGGCGACTGGCCGGACGACCTGCCGGAACTGAAACCCGTTCATTACACGCCGACCTTCGTACTTGTTGCAGACGGCAGAGAGGTCGGCCGCATATTGGGTTATCCGGGCGAAGATTTCTTTTGGGGATTGCTCGCCGGCCTGATCGCGGAAATCGACGCCCCGGTGGGGCCGCAAACGTCATCCGGTGGTGGACAGTGACGGCCTGCGGCGCTATGTCACAAACAGCAACCCTTTGATTAGACGGATATGAGCAGCATCATGGCGGATGCCAAAGAGCTTTCGGATCTGGGACCTATGGAGGACATGATGACGCGGGCCAGGGCAGCCAGCGACTTCCTCAAAGCGATCGCCCATGAGAACCGTCTTCTCATTCTCTGCATGCTGGTCGACGGGGAAAAGTCGGTCCGCGACCTCGAGGTTCTGCTGGAAATGCGCCAACCGAGCGTCTCCCAGCAACTCGCCCGCCTGAGGGCCGACGACCTTGTCGCCACAAGGCGCGATGGCAAGACGATCTACTACTCCCTCGCCAGCGACAAAGCCCGCGAACTCGTTTCGGTGCTCTACAACATGTTCTGCAAGCCGACAGGCCAATAGAGCAGGTTCCTTCAGCCGCGCCGGAGCCGCAGCCCCGAGTCTTGTTGACAGGGATGAAGACCGGCCCCCGCAACCAACTTTGCGCGGTGCTTTCGGTTCTTGGCTTAATCCCACAAAGACATGGCGCTTAAGGAATGGGTTAGACAGTGTTTGTCATGTCGTCTGTCATCACACCCTTTATGGAACGGGACGTCGGGGATACCAAGCCATACGTCCGCGAGCGCCAGTTCGGGATCAAGGCCCCGGGTTCGCCGACGTTGAGGACGCAGCGGATCTCGTCGGTCTTGAAGCCGAGCGCCGTGGGGCGGATGGTGCCCGGCAGAGCGACCACGTCTTAGAGCTCCTCGACGATACCCTCGATACGCAGCCAGTGCACGGCGTCGCCGCTGTTCAGATCGATCACCATCAGCCCTGCGCGCGCCTCGCTGTCCGCCTTGGCCAGGTTGTCGTCCAGCGCCAGGCCGCTGAAGGTGAGGTTGCCGCCGCGGGACTGCGACAGGCCGACCACGGCAAAGCCGCCGATAAAGACCAAACCGCGGGGGTGACGGGCACTCGCCCGCAACTTGGGCAGCGCATTCAACCAAGACCAGAGAAACCAAATCTGTGCGCGCTCGCGACCGGCGGATCCTCGCCGAACGAACTCGCATCAAGAAGTCGAGCAAAAGAGGGGGAATTCGGCTTTTCAACTGCCTCAACTTCTGAAATGTTATGTTATAACACTACACGGAGAATCATCATGTTGCGGTCCCTGGCCCTAGCCGCGCTCGCGGCCCTCACATTGCCTTTCGCGCAGCCAAGCGCAGCACAGGAAGGCAGCCTGACCATCGCCTATCACACAGGTCCGGCAAACGAGGCGCCAGACCCCCGTGCGCGGCAGTACGGCTGGCTCTCCAACCAATCTGGCGTCACCGAGACGCTGATGGGGCTCGACCGCGACTTGCAGCTCTATCCGCGCCTGGCGGCGAGCATCGAGCAGACGGACCCGACGACGTGGCGCGTCGCACTGCGCGAAGGCATCACCTTCCATGACGGCAGCCCCGTCACGGCGCAATCGGTCATCGACAGCCTGACGCCGATCGCGGAAGAAGGGCATCCTGCACACAACCTGCGGCTCGTCGGGCTGCTCGACCTTGCCGGAATGGAGACAGACGGCGAGTTGGTCGTTGTCTTCCGGACCAACAGCCCGAATGCGGCCTTCCCCTGGACGCTGTCCGAGCCCGGCATCACCATCCTCGGCGAAGCGTCCGAAGATTTCCCGATCAACGCCACCGGGCCTTTCATCTTTCGAGAGGCGATCCCGAACCAACTCTATCGGGTCGAAGCGAACCCGAACTACCGCGATGGAGCACCAGCCCTGGCAGAGGTCCGCGTCGTTAAGGTGATCGATCCTGCCGCTGCGGCGCTGGCCTTTGAGGCAGGCGAGGTCGATCTGGTCATCAACTACCCAGAGACCGATTACGAACGTATCCTGTCCAGTGGCGCCCAGGGCTTTGCGGCGCCTACGACGCGCCTGTTCTTCTATGGGCTGAACGCGTCCAACGGTCCGCTGGAGAACCCGCTTATTCGCCGCGCCGTCTCTCTGGCCATCGACCGTCAGGGCATCGTCGATGCGGCGCTTTCAGGCGTCGGAGGGGTGCCGGCCGGTACGATCTTTCCGCAAATGATGGGCTGGGCCGCCGATATCGCGCCCGTCTACGATCCAGCCGAGGCCGAGCGACTTCTCGCAGAGGCGGGGGCCGTCAAGGAAGGCGGCCACTGGATGCTGGACGGGGAGCCCCTGACCATCGACATCGTCACCTATGCCTCCCGTGCCGCCCTGCCGCCGACCGCGGAACTGACGCAAGCCTATCTGGAGGCCATCGGCGTAACGGCCACGGTCTCGATCGGTGAGTTTGGTGCCAACAATGACGCGATCGCAACTGGTGAGGCCGACATGCACCTGCAGGCCTGGGGGACGGCGCCGCAAGGGGATCCGAGCTACTTCCCGGAAACGCTGCTCGCAGGGCCAGGCTTCAACGTCGGTGGGAACGTCGGCGGATACGCCAACCCGGAGCTCGATGCACTGCTGGCCGAAGGACGCCAGACCTTCGATGAGGCCGAACGCCGCGCGACCTACACCCGCGTGCAGGAGATCATCGCGGCAGAAGCGGCGCTGATCCCGGTTTTCCACGCCAGCGCGGTCACCGTCGGGCGCGGCGGACTGAAGAACTACGCTATGCACCCGGCAGAGACCTACTGGATCGACACGCAGGTCAGCCTTTCGGAATGAGTCTCCGTGTCAAGGGCCTGTCCGTCGAACGGGCGGGACGCACCATCCTTCATCAGACCGATCTGACCATTGGAGTCGGCGAGCGCATCGCGCTCGTCGGTCCGTCCGGGTCGGGCAAGTCGACTTTGGGCCATGCGCTCACGGACCGTCTCGGCGGCCAGAGCGGAGTCGTGGCCCTTGTGTCGCAAAGCCCCGACGAGGCTCTGGACCCTCTCAGAACGCTGAGTTTTCACTGGCGCGAGGCTGAACGGGCGCTCGGACTTCCCGCTGATTCGGAGCGTCAGTTGGAATTGCTCTCGGCGCTCGGCCTTTCGAACGCCGAGCTGACGACCCGGCCTTGGCGCTGGAGCCGCGGTATGCAACAACGCTTCGTCATCGCCATGGCCCTCATCGGGGCGCCGGAACTCTTGATTCTCGATGAACCGACCTCGGCGCTCGATCCGGTGATCGCCGCAGCAACCATGGAGCTTGTCGACCGCCACCTTGCGGCCAGCAGCACAGCGATGCTGCTGATCACGCACGATCTCGGGCTGGCGGCGAAGCAGGCAGAGCGTATCTTGGTGCTGGACGCGGGGGGCATCGTCGAGGACGCGCCGACCGCGAAGCTGATTGCCCAACCTGCATCGTCTGCTGCACAGGCACTCGTCGCCCATCGCAACTGGGCGGTCTTGCCGTGCTGAGGGTCGAGGCGTTGAGCGTGGTGCGCGGTGGAAGGCGCGTCGTCGACGGCGTGGATCTGGCACTTGCGCCCGGTCGAACGCTGGCCGTGATCGGCGAAAGCGGTGCGGGAAAATCGACGCTCATCGGCGCGATCCTCGGCCTGCTGCGTCCGCAGTCCGGACATGTCGCCTGGAATGGCGAGGACTTGCGCGCTGTGAATCCATCCCTCGTCATGCAGGAACCGCGCGCGGCCTTCAATCCAGCCCTGAGCCTGCGGCGGTCGATCATGGAGCCGGTCCGCGCGCGGCGGCTCAAACTGCCCGAAGGCCGGCTTAACCGCCTCTGCACCGGACTGGAACTCGACCCCGACCTGCTCGACCGCAAGCCACATGAGGTCTCCATCGGCCAGGCGCAGCGCCTCGGCATCCTACGGGCGCTGATCGCCGGATCACCGCTGGTCCTCTTCGACGAGCCGCTCTCCGCGCTCGATGCCGTGACCCAGAAACACACGGCCAACCTGATCGCCGCCCTTCAGAGCGAAGAAGGCTTCGCTGCCCTCGTTGTCACCCATGATCTCGGCTACGCAGCCGCCCACGCCGATGAGGTGGTGATCCTGCGCAACGGGCGCATCGAGGAAGCCGCGTCGGCCGAGACCTTCTTCCGCGCGCCCCAGACCGATTACGGCTGCGCACTCTGCGAGGCCGCGCTCGCCCTTGGCGCATTGGAGCGGGCGGCATGACGGCGTTCGCCGAGGTCGTCCTCCGTGCGGTTGTGGTACTGGCGGGGACCGCACTCGCCACGTTCGCGCTCCTGTGGCACGCCCCCGGCGATCCGGCAGCCGCGATCGCCGTGGCGCGTTTCGACTCTGTCGTGTCCGAGGAGGTCGTTGCGCAGATCCGGGCCGAGGCGGGCCTGAATGCGGGCTTCTGGCCCGCCTTCGGGCACTGGATCGCACCGATCCTTGCCGGCGATCTCGGGAACTCGTCCGTCAGCGGGCGGCCGATCTGGCCAGAGCTGCGGGACGCCATCGCCCTGACCGTGCCACTGGCTCTCGCCGGCCTCGCCATCGGTCTCGCCGTGTCACTGCCGCTTGCCATCTTCGCCACACGCCGACCCGGCGGCTGGCTCGACCGCGGCGCGGTCGCGGTGGCCTCTCTCGGCGCGGCGATGCCCGCCTATTGGCTGGGGCTTCTCCTGATCCTGCTCTTTGCGGTGCACTTGGGTTGGCTGCCTGCGATGGGCGCGCGGACGCCCGCGCACATGATCCTCCCTGCCCTGACGCTCGGCCTCGGCGTAGCGGCGTCGCTAACGCGCATTCTGCGCTCCGGCCTGCTCGAGGCACGGGGGCAACCCTTCCTGCCGGCGCTCGCCCGCCGCGGTGTGCCGCAAGGCCGGATCGGGCGCGACCACGTAGCCCCGCACGCCGCGATCCCCGTCGTCACGGTGCTGGGGCTGGAGTTGGCCTTCCTGCTCGAAGGCGCGGTGATCGTCGAGGTAATCTTCGCCCGGCCG
>JANQMC010000176.1 GCA_028280305.1 Pelagibius sp.
CTGATGCCTTCAATCACACGCTACGTACTCGGACAGTTGGTGACGGCAACGCTTTTCGTCACCCTGGCGCTGACCTTTGCGATATGGCTGACGCAATCGTTGCGCCTGATCGACTATATCGTGAACCGTGGCTTGCCGGCCTCGACCTTTCTGGCCTTTGTCGGGCTTCTGCTGCCGTCCTTCCTGGGGGTTGTGCTGCCGATCGCCTGCTTCGTGGCGGCGCTGTTCGTCTACCACAAGCTCGCCATGGACAGTGAGATGGTGGTGATGCGCGCCGCCGGCCTCTCGCAGTTGCAGCTTGCCCGCCCGGCGATCATTCTCGGCATCGTCGTGACCCTGGCCGTCTACTCGATCTCCCTCTATTTCCTTCCGGCCTCTTTTCGGAACTTCAAGGACTTACAGAACGCATTTCGCAGCGACTTCTCGGCCGTGCTGCTTCAAGAAGGTGTCTTTACCACCATCTCCGACGATATCACCGTCTATGTCCGCGAGCGTTCGCCGGAGGGTGAGCTGCGCGGCATTTTGGTGCACGACAACCGCGATCCGGAGAAACCGGTGACCATGATGGCCGAGCGCGGCGCCCTGGTCCCCAGCGAGAACGGCCCCCGGGTGGTGATGGAGAACGGCAATCGACAGGAGGTGAAGCCGGGAACCGGCCGCTTTTCCCTGCTTTACTTTGAGCGCTATACCGTCGAGCTCACGGAGTTCGGCAATGCGCCACAGGCACGCTGGCGCGAACCCAAGGAGCGCTTCCTGCACGAACTCCTCATTCCCGGTGAGGACAGCCGCGACCAGCGCTACCGTCAGGAGCTTTTAGCCGAGGGGCACTACCGCATCGTCGGCCCCCTCTATAGCCTGGTGTTCGTCGTCATCGGGATGGCGGCGCTGTTGGCCGGCGAGTTCAACCGCCGGGGGCAGATCAAGCGGGTGCTTTCGGCAATCGCCTGTGTCGCCGCGCTGGAGGGCCTCTCGCTCGCCCTGCACGACCTGGCCAGCCGCAACGCCGCGGCCATTCCGGCCATGTATGCGGCGGTCATCGTTTCCTTTGGGCTCGCTTTCTTCGTCCTGCTGCGCCGCCCGCAACGACGCCCGCAGGAGCCGCTGGGAGAGGCGGCCACGCCATGACCAGCGCCGCCTCCGTCCCGGCGATGCGGCGCCTGCGCCTCTCGCCCACGCTCACGAAATACATCGCGCGCCAATTCTTCTTCTGGTTTGGCAGCTTCGTCTTCGCCATCGTCGGCATCATCTTTCTGGCCACGGTGGTCGACCTCATCGACCGCCTGGCGACCAAGAACGTCTCCCTGGCGGTTACCCTGGAGATGGCCTTTCTCAAGCTGCCGCACCTCAGTCAGGAGGTCATGGCCTTCACGGGGCCTTTCGCCGCGATGACCACGTTCTGGCGTCTCACCCGATCCCATGAACTCGTCGTGGCGCGCGCCGCCGGCGTTTCCGTCTGGCAGTTCCTGCTGCCGGTGCTGGGCAGTGCCCTTCTGGTCGGTTGCCTGACGGTCACCGCGCTCAATCCCCTCGCCTCCATCCTGTTGAGCCGTTTCGAGCGCCTCGAGGCCAACTATGTGCGGAATGAATCCAGCTTTCTTGCGGTTTCCAAGACAGGCCTCTGGCTGCGCCAAGCCGACAGCGACGGCCAGTCCGTAATCCACGCCTCGCGCGTCAGTTCGGGTTCCGTGCTCCTGCACAACGTCATCGTTTTCCGCTATGCCGAACAGGATCGCTTCGTCAACCGCATCGACGCGGAACGGGCGCAACTCCAGGAACGGCGCTGGCGCCTTTTCGAAGCCTGGGTCTCCCGGCCCGGCGAGGCATCGGTCTTTCACGAGACCCTCGACCTGCCGACAGAACTGACGGTGGACAAGATTCAAGAGAGCTTCGCACCGCCCGAGACAATTTCTTTTTGGAATCTTCCGGAATTCATTGAAATAATGGACGCAGCAGGGTTTTCAGCATTGCCCCACCGGCTGCAGCTCCATCGGCTATTGGCATTGCCGATGTTGTTTGCGGCCATGGTGCTGCTGGCTGCTACGTTTTCGATGCGCCCGCAGCGGCGTGGACGCGTCGGTTTGATCATCATGGCGGGGCTGCTGACGGGCTTTCTGCTGTACTTTATGTCCAATTTCGTTTTCGCAATTGGACTCTCGGGAACCATTCCCGTGGTATTGGCGGCCTGGACTCCGGCGGGCGTGTCGTTGATGCTTGGGGTGGCGATGTTGCTGCATCTGGAGGAC
>JANQMC010000042.1 GCA_028280305.1 Pelagibius sp.
GGCTGAAGCGCCACATTCCGGAGGAGGCCCACTGCGTCGCCACCGACGAGACGCCGTCGGAGGCCGCGCTCTGCGTCATGGGGCCGACGGCCCGCGCGCAGCTGCCGCCCCTGACCTGGGCGGCCCCTCCCGGTCCGGCCTTCCCCTTCGCCACCATGCAGCAGATCGAGATCGGCTCGGCGCTCGCCCGTGCCCACCGCATCACCTATGTCGGCGAACTGGGCTGGGAGCTTTATGTCTCCGCCGACATGGCCCGCCACGTCTTCGACCGCATCGCCGAGGCCGGCGACGCCCACGGTCTCAGACTCTGCGGCATGCATGTGCTGGACTCTTGCCGCATGGAAAAGGCCTTCCGCCACTTCGGCCACGACATCACCGACGAGGACCACGTTCTGGAGGCGGGGCTGGGCTTTGCCGTGAAGCCCGACAAGGCCGCGGGCCGCTTCGGTGACTTCCTCGGCCGCGAAGCGGTGCTGCGCAAGAAGCAGCTCGGGCTGTCAAAGCGCCTCTTGCAGTTCAAGCTGCAGGACGCCGAACCGCTGCTTTACCACAACGAGCCGATCTGGCGCGACGGCGCCATCGCCGGCTACCTCACCTCAGGCAACTACGGCCACCACCTCGGCGCCGCCATCGGCCTCGGCTACGTCGACTGCGATGTCTCGGAAAAGCCCGACGAGGTCCTCGGCTCGACCTACGAGATCGAAGTCGCGGGCGAAAGGTTCCCAGCCCTGGCGAGCCTGAAGCCGATGTATGATCCAAAGTCGGAGCGGGTGCGGGGGTAGGGGAGTCAGAGGTTCGGCGAAGCTGGTGCGCCATAGGTCATGGCTGAAAGGTACGCCGACCTGCCGCGGCGTAGGGAAGTTCGGGCGATCAAAAACCCAGAGTGACGGATCATTCGTGGGTTTTGCCGGCCCGGAGGACGCGCAATAACGGCAGGCTCAGTGCCAGCAGGGCGGCAAGAGCCAGAACAAGCGCGATCGGGTGGCCGGTAAAGAACGCCAGGAAACTGCCGTCGGTGAGAATCAGGCCCTGGCGTAGGGTGAGTTCCAGCGTGGGGCCCAGGACCATGCCAATGACCAGGGGCGCCATCGGAAAGCCCTGACGGCGCAACAGGAAGCCAACCAGGCCTGCACCGCCCATCACCAGAAGATCGAAGGGGTTGCCGCGCACGAAGTAGATGCCCAGCGCGCAGAGGATGACGATGGCCGTCATCATAAAGGCCTCGCGCACGCGCAGGATCGGTGCTGCAACACGCGACAGAAGCATGCCAAGCGGTAAGAGCAGCAGGTTGATGATGAAAAAGCCTGCAAAGATCGCCGCGATCAGTGTCGGGTTGTCGTCGACCAGTTTCGGTCCCGGCGTGATGCCATGCAGTGTCAGCGTTGCGAGCATGACGGCGGTAATGGCGTCGCCCGGAATGCCAAGCGCCATGGTCGGCACCAGGGCCCCGCCGGTTACGGCATTGTTGGCCGCTTCGGAAGAGACGATGCCGTCGGGCTCGCCTTTGCCGAAGCGCTCGCGGTTGGGCGAGGACCGCCGCCCCTCGGCGTAGGAGATAAAGGCAGCGGTTGCCGCCCCCGTGCCCGGCAAGACGCCGATGACGTTGCCGATCAAGACGGACTTGCCCAGGTTGCGCAAACGGCCTTTCCACAGGGACCAGCCTGGCAGCACAATCCCCTTGAAGGCCACCAATTCCGACACCTTGCTGACGGGCGCGCTGGCCCGCACGAAGACTTCGGAAAGGGCAAAGACGCCGATCACCACGGCAAGCAGATTGAAGCCCGCGAAAAGCTGCCAATTGTCGAAGGTAAACCGCATCTCACCCAAAATCGGGTCGCCGCCCACGGTGGAGAGAAAGATCCCGATCATACCTGCCATGAGTCCTTTGACGACCGACCCGGTTGAAACGGATACGATGCAGGTCATGCCCAGCAGGATGAGGGCGAAGGTCTCAATGGGGCCGAATTCCAGGGCAACAGCCGCCAGTTGCGGTGCGGCAAAGATCAGCACGACCGCCGATGCCAGCCCGCCGATCACAGAGGCAATGGTGGCCCAGCCCAATGCCAGGCCGGCATCGCCGCGCTTGGCCATCGGGTAGCCGTCCAGACAGGTCGCGGCGGATTGCGGTGTGCCGGGTGTGTTGATCAGGATCGCCGCGATCGAACCGCCATAGACCGACCCCGCATAGACCGCGAGCAGCAGAATAATGGCCGGCGCCTGCGACATCGTCAGGGTGAAAGGCAGCACAATGGCGACCGCGACGGTGGATCCGATCCCGGGCATCGCACCCAGAACAATCCCCAGAACCGTTCCGAGCACCAGGACAGAAAGCCCTTCGAAGCTGAGCAGGATTCCGATGGCGTCGGGAAGGGCTGACAGCATGGACAGGTCTTAGAACAGATGCGTGAAGCGGGAGGTGGGCAAAGGCATGCCGAGCGAATGATTGAACAGCAAAACCAGCGCGCCGGGTACCGCGACTGCGAAGACTGCAACAATCGCCGGGCTGCGGATACCAAGGGCGGGCAGGCAAATGAGCGCAAAGATAACCGATGGAATGAAGAAACCCTCCGACCCGATCAGGTTCACATAGATCAGCGCGGCCAGAACGACGACGGAGATGCGGACCCAGCTTGCGATCCCGCCGGCGTCTTCCGGTTTCAACAGCGTTTGCAACAGAGCGATCACATTCAGCCCGATCCACAGGATCAGTATGATCCGCGGGAAGAACATGGGGGATCGGGCAAGATCGTTATCAGAGAAGCTTTGGCTGAATGTCGAGGCGTAGAGCGCCCCTGCGCATATCAGCAAGGCAAGCTGCACGATCACCCGTTCATTGACGATCCGTTGTATGGGCTCTGTCTTTCATGATTCAGGGTGGTGTGGTGGCGTGCATGCTTGGTTTCTTCACGCATGCCACCAGCGGTACGATGAACTGTCGGCAGCGGTCTAGAGACCGGCCGCCTCGATCAGTTTCGAATTTGCTTCGTATTGTGCGCGATAGAAGGCATCGAACTCCGCCGCGCCGCGGTATTTGATCACAGTCCCGGAATTTGCGGCAAATTCCTTGAAGCCATCGGATGCAACAGCCTTTTCGCAAGCGGCTTCCAGTGTTGCGGTCACTTCAGGCTCAAGCCCTGCCGGCGCGAACAGGCCACCCCACAAATAGAGTTCATTCAAGGGCGCTTCGATGCCGACTTCGGCAGCTGTCGGCACGTCGGGGAAACCCTCAATACGCTTTTCGTTGAACACCATGAGAGGGCGGAAATCGCCGCGCTTCATCAGAATTTCGGTGTCACCGAAGAATTGGATATTGCCGGCCGTAAGCTCTTTGATTGCGGGTCCGGACCCTTGGAACGGCAGGTGCTTCATATCATCGATAATGCCAAGGCCGGCGAAGGCGGACACCATTGTCAGATGGGTAATGGCACCCGGACCGGAAGAGCCGAAGACATACTTGCCCGGCTCGGCCTTAACAGCGGCAACCACGTCATCCACCGACTGGAACGGGCTGTCATTGGACACAAAAAGCAGGGTCGGCGAGGCCGCGACGGAACAGATCGGCGTCCAGCTATCGAGTCCGTAGGGTACGTTCTTGATCTGCGGCTGGATGGTCGAAACGGTGACCGACATGTAGGCCATCTGATAGCCATCCGGGCGCTGTCCTTGGAGAGCCGACGCCGCCACGGTGCCGGATCCGCCGGCCATATTGGAAACGAAGACGTCTCCGCCTATTGCTTCGGCGAAATGCGGCGCTAATCCGCGCAGTAACAAGTCAGTCCCCCCGCCTGCATTGAAGGGCGCAATCAGGTTGATCGGCCGCTCCGGAAAGTCCTGGGCGGAGGCACTGGTTGCGGCCATGGCTGCGCCCAAGACCCCTGCGATGAGGTGGTGGAATTTCATAGTGTCCTCCCGATTGAAACGTATTTTTGGTAACGTTGTCATTTTATTGTTAACGTTGTCAATCGGCATTTCGTTGGCTACAGGTTGGGCATGAAGGACCTTAAAAGTTTCACGACCGACAGACCGGCACGGGCGACTTTGAGAGATGTTGCTACGCTTGCGGGAGTGTCCGAGATTTCAGTCTCGCGGGTCATGCGCAATGCACCCAACATCTCCGATGCACTGCGCACGAAAGTCATGAACGCCGCCGGTGCCTTGAACTATACGCCCAATAGACTGGCCGGGGCGCTCAAGAACCAAAGCAGCAACCTTGTTGCTGTGGTGCTGCCCTCTATGAGCAATGAGGTTTTTTTGTCGGTTCTCGACGGCATCGAAGCGGGTCTCGACGAGCACGGCCTTAACGCCGTCCTTGGCCTTAGCGAGTATGACAACGACCGGGAATGGCGTGTGGTGCGTGAGCTTTTGTCATGGTCGCCGATGGGGATCATTCTGACCGGTCTGCATCATGATGAAAGCATTGCGGGCAGGATTTCGCAGTTTGACATCCCGGTTGTACAAATCATGGATGTAGAAGGAAGCCCGATTGGTGGCGCCGTCGGGATGTCGCACACGAAAGCCGCCGTCGCCGCAGCCGACTATCTGTTCGGAAAAGGTTACCGCAAGTTTGGCTACATCGGTGCTTGGAGCGAACGTCCCGAAAGGTCTCGCACGCGCCGCTTGGCGTTTGAGGACCGGTTAAAGGTTCTGGGCACCCGCTGTGTTGCGTCCAGGATTCTCGAGGAACGGTCTTCCGCGCTTGCAGGGGCGTCGGCGACTGCCGACATGCTGGCTGCTTCGCCAGAAGTCGATTGTATTTTCTTTGCCAATGACGACCTGGCGCTCGGGGGGCTGTTTCACGCGATGTCCGCGGGTATCAAGGTCCCGGACGAACTGGGCATCATGGGCTTCAACGGAATAGACATCGGCAAAGCGACGCCGCTGCCGCTCTCCAGCATTGAAACGCCGCGATATGAAATGGGGGTCATGGCGGCCCAGATGCTGCTGAGGATGCAACACGAGGAGCCTCAGATCGTTGAGCTCGACTTCCGGATTTTCGAAGGTGGCACGACATAACAAGCCGTTGCCGCTTTGGTCTTGAGCTGCCTTCGCAAATGACAGGTTTCAAAAGCTGATCGGTACAAGGCCTCAATGCAGGGTGGCAATTCAGCCTGAGAGCATAGGAAAGGCCTTCCGCCACTTCGGCCACGACATCATCGACGAGGACCACGTGCTGGAGACGGGCCTGGGCTTCGCCGTGAAGCCCGACAAGGCGGCGGGCCGCTTCGGCGACTTCCTCGGCCGCGAGGCGATGCTGCGCAAGAAGCAGCTTGGTCTGTCAAAACGCCTGCTGCAGTTCAAACTGCAAGACGCCGAACCGCTGCTCTATCACAACGAGCCGATCTGGCGCGACGGCGCCATCACCGGCTACCTCACCTCAGGCAACTACGGCCACCACCTCGGCGCCGCCATCGGCCTCGGCTACGTCGCCTGCGATGTCTCGGAAAAACCCGACGACGTGCTGGGTTCGACCTACGAAATTGAAGTGGCCGGCGAAAGGTTCCCGGCGATGGCCAGTCTGAAGCCGATGTATGATCCGAAGAGTGAGAGGGTGCGGGGGTAGGGGACAAGACCGAAACGTTAAGCCCCCTTGGCCGACCCTCATCCAGACGCCGACCCGCCTATGACAGGTTATGGACTTCCGCGAGGTGCCATAGGCGGTCATTTGTCCTAGCTCGTGGCGCTGCGACCCAACTTACTCTCGACAATGAGATGCTTCATGACGCCCTTGCGGTCACCTCCGCCAGCCCTCGCGCGAGCGTGTCGAAGACTACCCTGATCCGCCGATTGGTCCGGAGCTCGCGATGGGTGACAAGCCAGATCGGAAACTCCAGCGAGGGCAGGCTTGGAAGCACTTTCTCCATACGCGGCTCGGCCTCGCCCAGCGCCTCGGGTTGCATCGACACGCCGTAGCCGGCTTTCACCATCTCCCACTCCACCACGTTGCTGTCGCTGGACATGACGAAGCTCTCGGCCCGGACGGGAATGCCCTGATCGTGAAGTGGGCCAATCAGGCGCTCCGGGTCCGGGGTGCCGACAAAGGCGTGATCGGCCACGTCGCGTGGCTTGCACGGCCGGCCGACCCGGTCGAGATAGACACTTGCAGCATACAGGCTTGCCCGGAAGTCACCGACATGGCGCGCAATCAGCTCCGGCTGGTCGGGACGGGCATGCCGGATCGCAATGTCAGCCTCACGCTGCATCAGATTCTGGATGTCGCCCGTGGCGACAATGCGCACCCTGATTCCCGGGGCGGTCTGCCGCAGCGGCGCGAGGATGGCGGGTAGCATCGCGGCAGACATCAGGTCCGTCGCCGTGACTGTGACCTCGCCCGTCACGTCCTGCGACTGCCCGTCGGCAACCATCGAGATCAGTGTCGCTGCCTCGCCCATGGCCCGAACGTGATCCAGAAGCTCGCGGCCCTCCTGAGTGAGGGTCAGGCCCCTAATACTGCGCTCGAGAAGCGTGACCCCAAGTGAGCCTTCCAGCGCCGAAATCTGACGGCCAATCGTCGGCTGAGTAGATTTCAGCGCTCGCGCCGCGCCGCTAAACGACCCCTCCTCGGCGGCCGCAAGGAACGCCCGCACCTGATTCCAGTCAAAGGAAATCGCCTGCCAGTTCATACATTGACGTATAGCAGCTGGACGAA
>JANQMC010000043.1 GCA_028280305.1 Pelagibius sp.
CGACGACGTGCTGATCCGCAACGTTCCGACCAGCATCCGGAGCTGGGCCGGCGGCACCGAGGCCTTCGGCAATTCGATCTTCATCTTCGAGGTCGCCGACCTCTGCATCGGCCACCTGGGTCACCTGCATCACAAGCCGACCCCGGAGCAACTGGCGAAGATCGGCCGGCTGGACGTGGTTTTTGCGCCGGTCGACGGCACCTACACCCTGGACCTGCCGCAGATGATCGAGGTGCTGCAGGACCTGCGCACCAGCCTGGTCATTCCCATGCACTACTTCGGCGGCGAATCGCTGCGCATCTTCCTGGCCGGGATGATCGAGGACTTCGCCATCGCGGTGGAAGGCGACGAGACGACGGAAGTTTCCCTGACGACCCTGCCGGACCGCCCGACGGTGCTTGTGCTGGGCAGGCTCTAATCATCGACGCATAGCCGGCAAGAGCTTTTCGGAGACCGGCATATCCTCCAGACATGCCCTATGCACCCTGTCCGTCTTGGTGCAGCAGGCACTTCGAACAAACAAAGAGCTTCCCATGTTTGATGACTTGGCGGCGTTGAACGAGCGCCCTGTGCCTTTCTCAGTCTACACGGCGGATACGCTGTGGACCGATACGCACATTTCAGCGCGGATGCTGGACTTTCATCTCGATCCCGAAAGCGATCTGGCGTCGCGGCGGCCGGCGGCCATCGAGGCCATCGTCGACTGGATGGACCGCAGGTTTGGCTTCGGGGGCGCGGCGGTTTGCGATCTGGGCTGCGGACCGGGACTCTATGCGGCGCGCATGGCTCAGCGCGGGGCCCGGGTGACGGGGATGGATTTCTCGCCGCGCTCCATCGACTACGCCCGCGACGCGGCACGGAAGGCGGGCTTATCCATGGCTTTTGAACAAGCCGACTATCTGAAGGCTGAATTGCCGCCCGAGCAGGATCTTGTCTGCCTGATCTATGGCGATCTCTGCGCTCTGTCACCGGAGCAACGAGAGCGCCTCTATGGCAAGGCCCGCAGGTCGCTGAAACCTGGCGGGCGCTTTGTCTTCGATGTTTCCTCGGTCGCTCAATTCCGCCGAAGGCAGGAACAGGTCAGCTACGGCCGCCGCTTGATGGACGGCTTCTGGGCCCCGGGCGACTACTTCGGTTTTCTAAGCGTGTTTCTCTATGGCGATCAGAACATTGCCCTGGACCGCTATCTGATCGTCGAGCCTCATCGCTCCCGCGAGATCTTCAACTGGTTGCAGTATTTCGATCCCGACAGCATCGCCGCGGAACTCGCCGACAACGGCTTCAACGTGGAGCAGGTGGTGGACGTTCTGACCGGCGGTCCCCTGGAGTCATCGCCCGATGAATTCGCCGTGATCGCGCGGCGCTGAATAAACAGGCACGAGCGACGCTTTCGGCGCCGGCGGCGGTTTCGACGTGTGGCGAGCCGGAACCGCCTTAGTGGCAGGTCATGGGTTCGCTGCTGAGGGCGGCCTCGGCGGCCTCACAGATTTCCAGCAGCGTGAAAGGCTTGGTGATGACCTCGCAGATCAGCTCTTCGAGGTTGTGCGCCCGCTGGCGTTCGGCGGAATAGCCGGTCATCAGC
>JANQMC010000070.1 GCA_028280305.1 Pelagibius sp.
CAACAAGATGAAGGGCATGGGCCAGATCGTCACCTGGTCGGTGCGCGACGAAACCCTGCACACCCAGTCGGCGATCCGCCTGTTCAAGACCTTCATCGAAGAGAATCCGGAAATCTGGACCGAGAAGTTCGAGCGCGACCTCTACAAGGCCTGCGAGACCATCGTCACCCACGAGGACGCCTTTATCGATCTCGCCTTCGAACAGGGCGGCATCGAGGGCCTGGAGGCCGAGGAAGTGAAGGCCTATATCCGCTATATCGCCGACCGCCGCCTCACGCAGCTCGGCCTGCAGCCGATCTATCGCAGCGACAAGAACCCCCTGCCCTGGCTGGACTCCATCCTGAATGGTGTCGAACACGTGAACTTCTTCGAAAACCGCGCGACGGAGTATTCCAAGGCCGCGACCCAGGGCAATTGGGAAGAGGCCTTCGACTGACCCCTGTTCAGCCTGTCACCCTCGGGCTTGTCCCGAGGGCCCATGGCGCCGACCGCGCGGTTCCAGCAAGCTTCAGAATGGATGCTCGGGTCAAGCCCGAGCATGACATCGGTGGTATCGCTTTATCTCTACCCCAGTACCGCCATCATCGCCCGGCGCAGGGCGTAAACGTTGGCGACGCCGAGCAAGGTTCCGCCCTGCTCCAGGGTCACCAGCAAACGCTGCATCTCCACATCCTCAAAAGAGTCCAGACGGGCCCAGGCATCAGGCAACTTGGCACTGACCAGCAGCTTCACCGGCATCACCGCCCCCTTGGGATCGAGCCGCAGGCCCGGCAGGCCTTGGTGGACGCCTTCGGGTACCTGCCCGAGGTCCCCGCGCAGCGACCCGTCGCACCACTCGCCGCCGAGATCGGCGATCTGATGGTGGTTCACCCTGCCCGGCGCCAGGGTGCCGTAGACGGCCAGTTTTTCGGAACAGTTGAAGCGCTGCTCCAGCAAAGCTTCATCCGCGGCCGCATCGGGCATCAGGCCAAGGCGACCCTTGTTCGCCCGCGCGATTGCTGCCGCAAGCCCGTCATCTTTCAACACCATCGCCTTCGCCGTTTCTATTCGTCCTTCTTGTCCAGGCTCACGCTACCATCGTCGTTCAGGGTCCAGAAGGGGTTGAAGGCGACCTCCCAGGGATGACCGTCGGGGTCGGCGAAGTAACCGGAGTAGCCGCCCCAGAACACCTTCTCCGCCGGCTTCAGGATGGTGGCGCCCGCCGCTGCGGCTTCCGACAGGGCGGCATCCACCGCCGCCTCGTCGCCGACGTTGTAGGCAAGGGTGATGCCGCCCAGGGTCTTGCCCGGCTCCAGGGGGGCCAATGTCAGCTTGGCATCCTCAGCCAGGGCTTCCAGTCCGTAGAGTCCGACAAGCATGCCGCCGAGCTGATAGAAGGCGACCTGTCCGTCCACCCCGTCTCCCAGGGTCCAGCCGAGGCCCTGTTCGTAAAAGGCCCGGGCGCGGGCAAGGTCCCGTACCCCCAGGGTCACCATGGTCAGGCGCTGTTCCATCTGCTGCTCCTTTGTTGCTCCAGGCCGTGAAGCTAACCCGGCGGCCAGCAGACATGCTCCTGTCAATTCAAGAGCGCACCAACAATCCGGCCATGCGTCTGCCTCATGGAACCGTCATGACTTTCCCCTTGGTGCCCGGCGGGTCCCTCGACTATCATCAAGATCTATCCACACATTCTTTCTTCACGAGGAACTCTGTAGCCATGGGGCGATTTGGCGTTGGCCAGGGCCTGCGCCGGGTGGAGGACTTGCGCTTCCTGACCGGACAGGGCCGTTACAGTGACGACATCAAGCTGGAGGGGCAGAGCTGCGGCGTGTTGGTCCGCAGCCCCTACGCACACGCGGAAATCCTGTCCATCGACCTGGAGGACGCCAAGGCGGCCCCCGGGGTGCTGGGCGTCTTCACCGCCGAGGATCTGAGCGCCGACGGCGTCGCCGACATTCCCTGCCTGGTGCCGATGCCGGGCAAGAACGGCAGCAAGATCGTCATGCCCCCGCATCCGGCCCTGGCGCGCGGCCGGGTCCGCCATGTCGGCGACCCCGTCGTCTTCGTCGTCGCGGAAACTCAGGACCAGGCCCGCGATGCCGCCGAGCTGGTGATGGTCGACTATGGCGAACTGCCAACGGTTACGGACACGAAAACTGCCAAGGAACCCGGCCAGCCGCAGATCTGGCCGGAAGCGCCAAACAACACCAGCCTGGTCTGGGACATGGGCGACGAAACCGGCACCAAGGCCGCCTTCGACCAAGCCCATCACGTCACCAGGCTGGAGTTCGTCAACAACCGCGTGGTGGTGAACGCCATGGAGCCGCGCGGCACCATCGGCGACTACGATCCGGCGAGCGAGGTCTTCACGCTCTACACCGGCAACCAAGGCTCGCACCGCATGCTCGGGCCTCTCAGCAGCGTCTTCAAGGTGCCGCAGGAAAAGCTGCACGTGATATCGCCGGATGTCGGCGGCGGTTTCGGGATGAAGATCTTCGTCTATCCGGAAACCGTGCTGGTGCTCTTCGCCGCCCGCCGCCTCGGCCGCCCGGTGCGCTGGATTTCAGAGCGCAGCGAGGGTTTCCTCAGCGATACCCAGGGCCGCGACCACGTGACGGTCGCCGAACTGGCATTGGACGAGAACGCCAAAGCATTGGGTCTGCGGGTCACCACCACCGCCAATATGGGCGCCTATCTCTCCGCCTTCGCCCCCTATATTCCGACCGGCTGCTATGGGCCGATGCTGAGCGGGCTCTATGCCATTCCCGTCGGCTATACCGAAGTCACCTGCGTTTTCACCAACACGGTGCCGGTCGATGCCTACCGCGGCGCCGGGCGACCGGAAGCAGCCTATATGATCGAGCGGCTGATGGACGCCGCCGCCCGCGATGTCGGGCTTGCGCCGGACGAGCTGCGGCGGCGCAACTTCATCGCCCCCGAAGCCCTGCCCTTCAAAACCGCCTTCGGCGAGACCTACGACAGCGGCGACTTCGACCTGCCCCTGACCGAGGGACTGAAGGCCATCGACGCCGATGGTTTTGCGGCAAGACGGGAGGCGGCGCAGGCGAAAGGCAGGCTGCGCGGCCTGGGCTTTGCCAGTTACGTGGAGGTCTGCGGCTCCAACGGCGAGGAGACCGCCCACCTGAAACTGCGCGAGGACGGCGGCGTCACCCTATGGATCGGCACCCAGTCCAACGGCCAGGGCCACCACACCGCCTACACCCAGTTGCTGGCCGACAAGCTGGGGCTGGAGCCGGCGCAGATCGAAATCCACCAGGGCGATTCCTGGGATCTGCCCCAGGGCGGCGGCACCGGCGGATCACGCTCGCTCCTGATGGGCGGCCGGGCGCTTGACGGCGCAGCGGACAAGGTAATCGAGCGCAGCCGCCGGATTGCAGGCCACCTGCTGGAGGCCGCCGAAGCGGACATCGAGTTCGCCGAGGGCATCTTTACCGTCGCCGGCACCGACCGGCGGGTCTCCCTGACCGATGTCGCCAAGGCCGGCGGCAGCGACGCCCTGCCGGAAGATATGCAGGAGCCTCTGGAAGACCAGCACCATGTCGTTGCAGAGGCGCAGACCTACCCCAACGGCTGTCATCTCTGTGAGCTGGAGGTCGACCCGGATACCGGTGTGGTGAAGATCGAGCGCTATGTGGTGATCGACGACTTCGGTGTGCTGGTGAATCCGCTGCTGGTCGCCGGCCAGGTGCATGGCGGCACCGTGCAGGGCATCGGCCAGGCGCTGCTGGAACAGACGGTCTACGATGAGAACGGCCAACTGCTCAGCGGGTCGTTCATGGACTACTGCATGCCGCGGGCCGACGACCTGCCGTCCATCGAACTGACCATGGTGGAGGACATGCCCTGCGCGACCAACCCCATGGGGGTGAAGGGTGCCGGCGAGGCCGGGGCCATCGGCGCCTGCCCTGCCGTCATGAATGCCCTTGTTGACGCACTTTCGCCCCTCGGCATCCGGCACATTGACATGCCCGCGACGCCGGAAAAGGTGTGGCGGACCATACAGGATGCACAACAACAGAAAGCGGCTGAGTAATTGGTGGGCAACAGCAACGGCGCAGCCGTGGAAACGGCAGACGAACTCGGCGCGGAAGACATCATCGCCACCTTGAAGATGATCGCCGAGCGTGCGGGGAAGATCATCCTCGCCTACTATGTCGAGGGCGAGGAGATCGAGGTCCGCCAGAAGGACGATGCCTCGCCCGTCACCGAAGCCGACGAAGCGGCGGAGACTTTCATTCTCGGCGCCCTCAACACCCTGACACCCGACATTCCCGTCGTCGCCGAGGAAGCCATGGCCGCCGGTGAGGAACCGGTGATCGAGGGCAACCGTTTCTGGCTTGTCGACCCCCTGGACGGCACCAAGGAATTCATCAGCCGCAACGGCGAATTCACCGTCAACATCGCCCTCATCGAAGACGGCCAGCCCGTCGCCGGCGTGGTTCACGCCCCGGCCATGGCCATGACCTGGGCCGGGGTCTGTGGTGACGAGGAAGACGGCGGCAAGGGTGCCGGCCAGGCCGTCTTTGCCGAGACAGACAAACCCGTCATGGACATCCGCACCCGCGACATACCGGAAGACGGCGCCGTCGTCGTCGCCAGCCGGCGCCATGGCAGCGGCGCGGAACTGGAGGACTTTCTCAGCCGCTTCAAGGTCGCGGAAACCGTGAGTGCCGGCAGTTCGTTGAAGTTCTGTCTCGTCGCTTCGGGCCGGGCCGACCTCTACCCGCGTCTCGGCCGCACCATGGAATGGGATACCGCCGCCGGGCACGCCGTGCTGCTGGCCGCCGGCGGGCAGGTCTACACCCTCGACGACGAACCGCTGGACTACGGCAAGCCGGGCTTCGAAAACCCCAACTTCTACGCGCTCGGCAGCCGCCAGAGCGCTTAGCGCGAAGCTTCGTTCGAAGGGGCAAGCTCGCGCAGCAGCCAGGTCTTGAAATGCGTGATGCGGCGGTCCGCCGCCGCGGCCTTCGGATAGACCAGGAAGAAACTTGATCCCAGCGGCAGCTTGAGGTCGAAGGGCGCAATCAACCGCCCGGCAGCCAGGTCGTCGCTGGCCAGCCGCAAGCGCCCGAGAACGATCCCCTGCCCGTCCATCGCCGCCTGCAGCGCCAGGTCGGGATGATTGAAGTGCGTGCCCTTTTCCGCAAGAGCCGCGTCGAGACCGGCCGCCGCCAACCAGCTTTGCCAGGTCGGCGCGTCGGGATCATAAAGCATCGAATCGTCGTGCAGCAGACGCAGCCCCGCGAGACGTTCAGGCGTCAGCGGGGTTTCACAAAGACGTGGGCTGCAAAGCGGCGTCACCTCTTCGTCGAACAGCAACACCGACTCGAGACCATCGTAACGGCCCTTGCCGAGACGAACCGCCGCGTCGAAGGATGAGCTCCGAAAGTCGACAAGTTCGAGACCGGCGGAGAGCCGCAGGTCGAGGTCTTCGCAGGCCGTCTCCAGACGCTCGAGGCGCGGCACCAGCCACTTGCTGGCAAAGGCCGGCGCGACGGAGATGTTGAGCGGCCCCCTCTCCTCGCTGCTGCGTGCCCGCTCGACCGCCTCGTCCAGATCATCGAAGACGGCGTGCAGCGCCTGGGCGAAGCGCTGCCCTGCGTCGGTCAGCAGCAGACCGCGCGGCTGACGTTTGAACATCAGACTGCCGAGATAGTCCTCCAAAACCTTCACCTGGTGGCTGACCGCCGCCGGCGTCACATGCAGTTCGCCCGCGGCGCCGACATAGCCGAGATGCCGGGCGGCGGCCTCGAAGGCCCGTAAGGCGTTTAGCGGATAGCGGTTCCGGCCCATGATCTGCCTCAAATTTTTCTTAGTCTAAGAGTCAATTTTCGTCGTTTGCGGTGCGCCATCGGCTTGCATATCTCTCAGATCAGAAGCGGTTTTCAGCGCTATTGGAGACAGATATGCCTTATTTCAGCTATGCCAAGGAGTTTCAGGGCGTCGCCGATGTATTCCTCCGCGACCCGGCCCGTTACCGGCCTTTACTGCTCTTCATCGAGGCGGTCATGACCGGTGAGTCGGAGATCGGCAAGGCCGAGCGCGAGGTCCTCGCCGGCTACGTCTCCCGCCTCAATGGCTGCGGTTTCTGTGTCGGCGCGCACCGCGCGACCCTGGACGCCATGGGCAGCCCGTCGGAGACCATCGCCGCCATCGACACGACACCGCAGCTCGCGCTGGTGGACGACAGGATGAAGGCGCTGCTGACCCTGGCCGAAAGCCTGACCCGCGATCCCGCCAACTTTTCCGCGGATGACATCGCCAAGGCGCGCGCCGCCGGCTGGTCGGAGCAAGCGATCGAAGATGCGATCAACGTGATCGCGCTTTTCGGCTACGTGAACCGACTGGTCGAGGGCATGGGGATCGAAGGTAACCCCGCTTACTTCACCTATGTCGGCAAGGCCCTGGCGACCCAGGGTTACAGCCCCTTGCTGGCCGCCGCCGACGGCAGTCGCCACTAAAACACTACTTCAAAAAGGAGAGACCGATGACTGAAACCCTTCAGTGGCGCGAGCCCGGCAAGAGCCTCAGCGACGGCAGTCGGTTCAAGGACTGGCGCAAGATCGAAGACAGCGGCACCTGGCATTGGCAGTACGACACCCATGAAATGACCTTCGCTATCTACGAGCACGACGGCCAGTACTGGAAGTTCTACCAGCTGCGCTGGGTGCCCGAGGGTGGCGACGGCTACGCCTACGGCTATGGCGGGCAGGCCTGCCGCGCGGTGCTGGTTTCTTACCGCCGCCGGACCCGCTCGCCCCATTCCAGCCGCCTGATGATGGCCGGAGATCTTGAATGGATTCGCACCTACGAATTCGACGCGGCCCTGCATGAGGTCGTGAAGGCCGGCGAAGAGAACGCCAAGTACGGCGCGCCCTACGGCCCCAAACAGTCGGCGGCGTAAAACAAATGGAATCGGTGGCGAAAAAACCGCTCTGCCTCATCGTCGGCGTCGGCGACGCCACCGGCTCCGCCCTGGTCCGGCGCTTCGGCGCCGGCGGCTATCGCGTCGCGATGATCGCCCGAAACGCGCAGCGCCTTGCAGCACTGGCCGACAAAATCCCGGGTGCATGCGCCTATGCCTGTGATGTCGCAGACTTCAAGGCGATGAGAGAAACACTGGACCTGATCCGTGCCGAAATGGGCGACCCCGGGGTGTTGGTCTACAATGCGGTCTCGGCGACTTTCAGGCGGTTCGACAAGGTGACGGTCGCCGAGCTGGAAACCAACTTTCGGGTCAACACTTCCGCCCTCCTGATGATCGTGCAGGAACTGTCGCCGGCGATGCGCAAGACCGGGGAAGGCGCCATCCTGGTCACCGGCAACACGGCGGCCCTGCGCGGCGTGCCGACCTACGCCGCCTTCGCCCCGACCAAGGCGGCGCAGCGCATCCTCACCCAGTCCCTCGCCCGCGATCTGGGCCCCGAGGGCATTCACGTCGCCTACATCACCGTAGACGCCGCCATCGACGTGACCTGGTACGGCCCGGAGGCGCAGAAGCCCGCCTGGCTGAAGCCGCCGGATGATTGGCCGCACAGAAGAGCGGATTTCTTCGCGCAGCCGGAAGCCATCGCCGACGAAGTCTTCCACGTCGGCCAGCAACATCGCTCGACCTGGTCTTTCGATCACATCATCCGGCCCTTTGCCGAAACCTGGTGATGCCGCGAAGAACGCCTCACCAAGCCTGCGGGAAACGACATGCAACTTTCGCTCACCCCTTTTCTCCTCGCCGTTCAGATCGGCTTTCTTTTCATGCTGGCCTGGCGTTGTCTTCAGGCCGCGCCACAACCGAATGCGACCGCGGCGGTCCATGCCCATCTCGGCTGGATCGCGCTCTACGGTGTCGTTACCTCGATCCTGGGCGCGCGTGGAATCTTCGTGCGGGATGATCTCATGGCCTGGCTGCCCGGTCTCTGGCTGCAGATCATCACGGTGGCGGTCTGCGTCGTGCCGGTGCTGCTTTTCGCGCCGCTGCGCGGCGGCCTGCGCCGCGTCTTCGATGCCACACCCTGGCATTGGCTGGCCTATTTCCACGCCCTGCGGATTGCGGCGCTCGGCACCGCCTATAAGACCTACACCGGCGAATTTCCCGCCTACTTCGAATACCTGGTCGGTATTCCCGATCTGCTGTTCGGGCTTTCGGCCCTTTGGATCGCCGGGCGGGCCAAACGCGGCACCTTGACCGCCCGTGGCTTTCTGATGTGGAACCTGGTCGGCGCCCTGGTCATCGTGCCCGCCGCGCCGATCCTGCTGCAGCTCGGCCTGCCCGGACCGTTGCAGGTCTTCACCGGCCCGCCCGACGCCCGGGCCGTCTTCACCTATCCGATGTCGATTGCCCCGATGATCGGCGTGCCGCTCTTCGTTCTCGTCAATCTCTGGGCGGTCTGGCGTCTCTGGGAACGGCGCCGAGAGGCGCTTGCCGGGATCACGCGCTGAGGCGCAGAACTTCCTTGCCGAGGGCCCGGATTTCCTGGGCGGCGCGCCCGCTCGACTGGAACTCGGTGACGCCCAGGCCCTTCAGCATGGCGCCCGCGAAAGCCACCCGGTTGCCGATCCGGCTCTGGGCGACCTGCGCCCCGTAGTCCTTGATCTCGAAAAGCATCTCATCGGTCAGGTTGGCGCGCGGCGGCACCCGGTTCAGCACCAGCAGAACCGGCGACTTTTCCTTCGCCGCCATGTCCAGGATCGGCTCCGTCGCCCAGACATCCATGGGCGAGGGCTGAACCGGAATGATCACCAGGTGGGCCTGGCGCACCGCGATCTTGGCATCGGTCTCCGCATGGGGCGGCGAGTCGACGATGACGATGTCGTGGTCGCGCTTCAGACTGTCGATCTCAGCGGCCAGCTTCCAGCCCCCGACGCTGGAGACGGTCAGGCCCGAGTCCTCTCCGTTCAGCTCCTGGCGCAGGGCATGCCACATGGTGAGCGAGCGCTGCGGATCGATATCGGCAACCGCAACACGCTTCTTCGCCTGCGCATAGGCAACCGCAAGGTTAGCCGCCAGTGTCGTCTTGCCGGCGCCGCCTTTTTGCTGCGCCACGGTAAGAATCCGTGCGGCCATGCTGCCCATCCGCTTTTTTGTTGATGTCGCCTCAGTTTGCACCTGCGAAATCACCAACACAAGTGGCAGAATTCTGCGGTTTTCCACAGAATTGGAGTCTTGACCAGACCACTCGGAGAGTCGCAAACTGTCTGCACGTGGCCGGTAAACCGGTGACGATTTAGCCGCCGCAATGCCTGTGCGGTGACTCGGCAGGAGGTTCCCCTAAAACCGCGGTAGGAACCGATCCTGGACAGACGAGAGCAAAGGAACCGGGGCTCCAGGCCCCGGTTTCGTTTTGTATGACTAGGTGACAACGCCGTCAGGCGGGTCCTGAGTCTTTTTGCCGGGCATCTTTTCGCCGGGCATCTTTTCATTACCGCCGGCATGGCTAGACTGCGCCGCCATGCAAAGCGGCAGCGAAACCAAAATACGCCCGGCCGAGGCGGCGAGCCTGCGTGAGGCGGCGGAGATCCTGCGAAGTGGCGGGCTGGTCGCCTTTCCGACGGAAACGGTCTACGGCCTGGGCGCCGATGCCACCGACGACGCGGCGGTGGCCGGTATCTTCGCCGCCAAAGACCGCCCGCGCTTCAATCCGCTGATCGTTCACTTCACCGACACGGCTGCGGCCGCCCGCGAGGCCGTCTTCGACGCCCGCGCCGAAGCCGTGGCCGGGCGTTTCTGGCCCGGCCCCCTTACCCTGGTGCTGCCCCGGCGGCACGACAGCCGCCTCTCCCTGCTCTGCAGCGCCGGTCTGGACACTCAGGCGGTCCGGGTACCCGCCCATACGCTGGCCCATGATCTGCTGGCCGAAACCGGCCGGCCCCTGGCCGCGCCCAGCGCCAACGCCTCCGGCCGTATCAGCCCGACCCGGGCCGCGCACGTCGCCGAATCCCTCGCTGGACGGGTGCCGCTGATTCTCGACGGCGGTGATTGCGCCGTCGGCCTCGAATCCACGGTGCTGGATCTCTCGACGGAAAAACCGGCGATCCTGCGGCCCGGCGCGGTCACGGCGGAGGATCTAACCGATTTGCTCGGCCCCCTGACACCACCACAGAGCAGCAGCGGCGCGGTGAAGGCGCCGGGCATGTTGAGCAGCCACTATGCGCCGACCAAGCCGCTGCGCCTTCATGCCGAAAGCGCCGCCGCGGACGAAGCGCTTTTGGCCTTCGGGCCCGCCGCGCCGTCCGGCGCCGCTGTGGCCGTGAATCTCAGCCCGTCGGGCGATCTCGCCGAAGCCGCCGCCCGGCTGTTCAGCGCCTTGCGGGAGTTGGACGAGAGCGCCGCCGCCGGCATCGCCGCCATGACGATCCCGGAACAGGGCCTGGGCATTGCCATCAACGACCGCCTGCGCCGCGCCGCGGCACCGCGCGAAGGCTAAGCGCTCCGAGCGGACTCGCCACAGCCCGCCGGGCGGACTAAAGTCCCGGAGATGGATACCGTGCCCCCGAAGACCGCCGACTACGACGCCCTGCGCCGGGACCTGATTGCCTTGCTGGGCGAGAAGGGCGTGGTCGATGACAGTGAAACGCTGTCCCCCTTTCTGAAGGATCAGCGCGGGCGCTACGAAGGGCAGACCCCCTTCATGATCCGCCCTGCCAATACCGAAGAAGTGTCGCGGGCCGTCGCGCTTTGTGCAGAGGCCGGCGTGCCGCTGGTGCCCCAGGGCGGCAACACCGGCCTGGTGGCCGGCGCCGTGCCCTTCCCGGAAGACGGTGCGGTCCTGATCAACCTCGGGCGCATGAACCGGGTGCGCAACCTCGATCCGACCGACTACAGCATCACGGTCGAGGCCGGCTGCATCCTGCAATCCGTGCAGCAGGCCGCCGAAGCGGTCGACCGGCTGTTCCCGCTGAGCCTCGGCGCCGAAGGCTCCTGTCAGATCGGCGGCAATCTTTCCACCAATGCCGGCGGCATCCATGTGCTGCGCTACGGCAACGCGCGCGATCTGGTGCTCGGCCTGGAGGTGGTGCTGCCGGACGGCCGCGTCTGGGACGGCCTGACCGCCCTGCGCAAGGACAACACCGGCTACGACCTGAAACATCTCTTCATCGGCGGCGAAGGCACTCTGGGCATCATCACGGCGGCAACCCTGAAGCTTTTTCCGCGGCCCAGAGAAACCGCCGTCGCTTTCATCGCGGTTGCCGGTCCCGCGGCCGCCGTCGACCTGTTGGCGCGCGCGCGAGAAGCCTCCGGCGACCGGGTCGCGGCTTTTGAACTGATCCCCCGCATCGGTCTCGATTTCGCACTGCGTCATGTCAACGGTATCGAGGACCCGCTTGCGGAGACTCACGACTGGTACGTGCTGACCGAACTGGCCTCCGGCCAGGCCGACGGCAGCCTGCGCCCGGTGCTCGAAGACCTGCTCGCAAGTGCCTGCGAGGACGGTCTGGTCATCGACGCCGCCTTGGCCGCCAACGAACGCCAGGCCGCCGCCTTCTGGCATATCCGCGAGGGCCTGGTCGAGGGTCAGAAATTCGAGGGCGGATCGATCAAGCACGACGTCTCCGTGCCGGTCTCCAAGGTCCCGTCCTTTCTGGATCAGGCCCTGACGCTGGTGAAAGAGATGGTGCCGGGTATCCGTCCCGTGCCCTTCGGCCATCTGGGCGATGGCAATATCCACTTCAATCTCTCGCAGCCGGAGGACGCCGACAGGGAGGCCTACCTCGGGCGTTGGGATGAAGTGAACCACGCGGTCCACAGCTTGGTGGTCGACCTGGGCGGTTCAATCTCGGCCGAGCACGGTATCGGCTTCATGAAGGTTGCCGAGAACACCCGCTTCAAGGCACCGCTGGAGATCGAGATGATGCAGCGGGTGAAAGCGGCCCTCGATCCGAAAAACCTCATGAATCCGGGTAAGGTCGTTCCGCGCTAAACCGCAGACCGCTTTGACCCGGCTGACCAGCTCGCCAGCACAATTCCGGCGAAAATCGCGGCAATGCCGAGGGCATGAAACCACTGCAGCCGCTCACCCAGGAAAATCACCGCCAGGCAGGCCGCGAAGACCGGAATCAGGTGCATGAACAGGCCGCCCTTGTTCGGCCCCAGAACCTCTATGCCGCGGTTGAATGCAAGGAAAGCCATGAGTGACGCGAAGACGACGACATAGACGATGGTGATCGCCGATTCCGCCGTTACCGGCATGGGTCGGACCATAGCGCTTTCCCAGAGGTAGACCGGGAACAGCATGACGACCGCCATTATCATGGTCACTGCGAGCAGGCTGTGAGGATGCAACCCCGCCGGCCGCCGTTTCACCAGTACGGTGTAGAGCGACCAGGTGACGACCGAGATCATCACGATGAGATCGCCCCTGTTGAAGTCGAGCGCCAGGACCTGGCCGGGCTGGCCACGGGTGACGATGACGGCCACACCGATCAGCGAGACCGCCGTCGCCAGCACCAGACGTGATGTAATCCGCTCGCGGAAAAGGGCCCAGGACAGGATCGGCACCAGGACCGGACAGATCGCCACCAGAAGGGCGGCGTTGGTCGCCGTGGTGTAGTTGACCGAGAGATAGAGCGAGGTGTGGAACGCCGCCATGCCGAAGAAGGCCAGTGCCGCCAGGATTTTCCAGTGCTGCCGGACCAGCGGCCAATCCCGCCGCAGGCGGGGCCAGACGAAAGGCAGAAAGAGACAACAGGCCAACAGCCAGCGCCAGAAGCTGAGGCCGACCGGCGGCACTTCGGCATGCATCGCCCGGCCGATAAAGATATTGCCGCCCCAGCAGAGCGAGGCGAAGGCCAGCAGGCCGGCGGCAAAAAGCATGCTGCCCGCAGGCTTTGATAAAGCGGTCATAACCTTCCCAGGTACCGCAAAGGCCGGGCGGAACGACCGCTTACTTTCGGAAGCGTCAGCCGACGGCGCTGCGGGGCTTGTACGGAGTGGTTTCAACAAGGGTAAAGAAAATCACCCGGAAAACCAATCCAAGTCCAGCCTTGTGCGGCAAAGGCTATGCGGCGCCGTCCTGCGCGCCGTCACAGCCTTCCCGCAGCGCAATCGGATTCCTACAGTGAGAGAACGAGATCGAAATAGACGCGATAGTCGAAGATCGAATCGTCCTTGTCGGTGATCGGGGTCTCGCCACCGAGTCCGATCTGAACATTGTCGTTGAACTGGTAGCGAAAACCGCCGCCGACCGTGACCGTGGTATCCCGGTCGTCACTGCCGAAGTTCAGGACATCCACGCCATCGAGATCCCCCAAGGCGCCGGTCAGGCGATTGCCATGGTCAATGGGCGTGAAGCCGTTGATTTCGATGAGAGGAAAGAAGCCCGGGAGGACCTCATAATCGGCATGCGCCGAATAATGGACGATCGAGGTGTCGGCATCGCCGTCCAGGGCGATATTGGCGCCGAAGCTGGCCTGAAGGCCGAGATCGCCGAAGGTTGTCGCACCCGTCACGAAGGGGTTGAGGAAACCGTCACCATCACCTTGAAGTTCGATCCCGCTGGTTTCCAGATCATTGACCGGTATCTCATAGCGCAGACCCAGCGTCAGGAGCGTTTCATCTTCCGGCTCGGAAATGATCGCATACTTGAAACCGAAGGCAATGTTCGCGAAGCCGCTCTCATCTTCCAGCACGTCGTCGAACTGGAAATCCGCATAACCGTCCTTGGTGGCGATGAAGCCGAGACGTTCGGTCAGGGCTACGCGAAGCTGAAGCGCCACAAGGTTGACGTCGCCGCCGCCGGTCACGAAGTCGTTTGGAAGCGCGTGATAGAAATAGATCGCCCGGGCTTCCGTCGTGATATAGGGCGTCTCGTTAAAGAGGGGGTTGGTCAGTGGCGGCACATAACGGCTGTGCCCGCCCTCGCCCAGGGAGCCCTCCAGATTCAGGCCAAAAGGCCTGAAGGGTTCTTCGGCCGCGGCTGTCTGGCCCGGTGCCGCGGCGGTAAGCAACAGGGCCGACACTGCGGTCGCGCAGATCGCAGAGCCAAAAATCCCTTTGGTCATGTCGTCTCCTTATCATCCACTCTCGAGGTTCAAGGCGGTGTCGCGACTTCCCTTCCCCTGTGACTGGCAGACGCACTTCAACGCTCCGCCCAGCACGAAACGTGGTCACGGGTTCGGGAAAAGGAGACACCAACGATATGGGTGAAGGAGATCACCTCCGGCAGTCGGCCGCATTGATCTAAGGCAAACGGAAATCAGCTAGAGGTTTGATTCGGTTTCTATAATCGAGGTTCTGCGACGATCGGCCGCAGAAATCAGCAGCCACTAAACAACAGCGGTCGGGGTTCTTAGTCAGGGTTCTCAGTCAAGTTTCTTGCCGTCGAGATCGCGTGCCGCCTTGTCGCGCTCGGTCTCGGTCTTCTGGCGCTCGCCTTTGCTGCGGCCGAAGCGGGCACGGTTGGTCTCCGCCTTCGCCGCTTTTTCCTCGCGCGCCCGGCGCTTCTTCGCCTGCCGCAGATTGATGATCTCCGCCATGCACGCAGTTTACGCGCCGCCAGTCCTGCCGTCAGCGCCAAATTCATGCCGCCGGGCACACTACGCCAGTGGTTCCCGTTCCTGCGATTCGGGCCGGGTTCGAAACCCGAAGGCGACCAGCCAGCCGACCAGAGCGGCCAAGGCGGCAAGGGCGGCCATGGTGATGAGCCGCCAGTCCGGAAGAAGCTGCCCATCGGCGCCCCTTTCCCGGAACATCAAGATCAGTGCCAGATCGTCCGGCGGGAAAAGGATACTGCTGCCGGCCAGAAGGATGACCGGCGCCAACAGAATGGCCCACCAGATTCGAAGCTGCCCGACCCAGATCAACAACGCGACAATCGGCAGGAGAATGAAGATGCCGCAGAGGGTCGCGACCGCCGCACCGACCAGAAAGGCAATCGCGAAGCCGTAAGGCCCGGTCATGACCGCGATGGTCACAACGACCAGGCCGGCCCCCGCCGAGTAGCCGAGTACCGCGCGCTTGAATTGATCCAACTTATCCATGAGGACTTCCAGAACCTTACATCGGCCTCAAGCGGCCCCTATGGCCTGTAGTCGCAAGCCGGGGGGTGGAGGGTTCAAAGCCGTCGCCCCTCCATTGCCAAGGCGGCCATCCTGCTCCATCTTTCCCTCAGAGCAAAAAACTGTGGGGAGCGGCCCCCTTTGGGCCCAGAAAAACCCGCCCGGGAGTAACCAGGAAATGACCTATACCGCGCCGATCACCGAAATGCGCTTTGCGCTGGATGCCATCGCCGACCTGCCGGGCATTGCGCGGCTGCCTGGCTATGAGGAGGCGACAGCGGACATGGTCGATGCCATCCTGGAGGAGGCAGGCAAACTGGGCGGCGAAGTCCTGGCACCACTGAACCACTCGGGCGACCACGAGGGCTCGGTTTTCGAGAACGGCGTTGTGCGCACACCGAAGGGGTTCCGCGAAGCCTACGGCCTCTTCGTCGAAGGCGGCTGGAACGCCCTGCCCTTCGACCCCGACTACGGCGGTCAGGGCCTGCCCTGGACCCTGGCTTCGGCGGTGCAGGAAATCTGGCAGGCGGCAAACCTCAGCTTCGGGCTTTGCCCATTGCTGACGGCCGGCGCGGTCGAGCTGCTGCAGGAACACGGCAGCGACGATCAGAAAGAAACCTATCTGCCGAAGATGATCTCCGGCGAGTGGACCGGTACCATGAACCTGACCGAACCGCAGGCCGGCTCCGACGTCGGTGCGGTGAAGACGAGGGCCGAGCGCAACGGCGACCACTACCTGATCACCGGCCAGAAGATCTATATCACCTTCGGCGAGCATGACTTTACCGACAACATCATCCACATGGTGCTGGCGCGGCTGCCCGATGCGCCCGCGGGGACCAAGGGGATCAGTCTGTTCCTGGTGCCCAAGTTCCTGGTGAACGAGGACGGCAGCCGGGGCCCGCGCAACGACCTGCGCTGCGTTTCCATCGAACACAAGCTGGGCATCAAGGCCTCCCCCACCGCGGTCATGGCTTATGGCGATTCCGGCGGCGCCATCGGCTATCTGGTCGGCGAAGAGAACAAGGGCATGGCCTGCATGTTCACGATGATGAACAACGCCCGCCTGGCCGTCGGCATCCAGGGCGTTGCGGTCGCCGAGCGCGCCTATCAGCAGGCCCGCGCCTACGCCTTCGACCGCACCCAGAGCCGCGCCCTCACGGGAAATGGCGGGGAGGGCGATGCCAAGTCGGTGGCGATCATCCGCCATCCCGACGTGCGCCGCATGCTGGCGACCATGAAGGCCAAGACCGAAGCGGCACGGGCCATGACCTATTGGACCGCGGCGGCGCTCGACCGATCAAAGCGGGAGACCGATGAAGAAAGCCGCAAGGCGCAGCAGGCGCTGCTGGACCTGCTGATACCGGTCACCAAGTCCTGGTGCACGGACATCGGCTGCGAGGTCGGCTCCCTGGGCATTCAGGTTCACGGCGGCATGGGCTTCATCGAAGAAACCGGCGCGGCCCAGCACTACCGCGATGCCCGCATCCTGCCGATCTACGAAGGCACGAACGGCATCCAGGCCCTCGACCTTTTTACCCGCAAGCTGTTGCGTGATGAGGGCGCGGCTATGACCCAGTTGATGCTGGAAATGCGCGCCGGCCTTCCGGCCGCAGATGCGGGCGATGCCCTGGCCGCGCTTCGCCAACCTTTGGCCGAAGCCTTGGAAGCCCTCGACAGGGCGACCGCCTGGATGCTGGAGCAGGGCGGCCAGAACCTTGCCAACGGCGCTGCCTCGGCCACACCCTATCAAAGCCTTTTCGGTTTGGTTCTTGGCGGCTGGCTGCTGGCGAAAGCTGCGCAGCAGGAAGACGGCGGCGAGGACGGTTTTGTGGCTGCCAAGGCGAAAACCGCGCGGTTCTATGCCGATAACCTGCTGGGCGAGGCTTCCGCCTTGGCCGAGTCCGTCACCGCCGGCGCCGGATCGACCTTGTCCTTCGCCGAAGAGGATTTCTGACCGGAGCCGCCGGACTTCATCAGCACCATGAAGTTGCCCGACAGGACAAGGGCGAGACCGATGGCGGCTTCGAAGGACCAGACATAACCCTCCACCAGCGTCGAGATAGCCAGGGCCACCACCGGGAAGAGCACGGGGATGTAGGACGCGCGCTCCGGCCCCATGCGGGCAACGACGGTCAGGAATCCCCAGAAGCCGATGACCGATCCGAAGTAGATAAGGTAGGCGAGCGAGGCCGAATAGGACGGCGCGGGATCCCACGTCCATTCCAGCGGCGAGAGGGTTACGTAGGCCGCGGTGGCGAGGCCGCCGTAGAGCATGCCAAAGGCGCTGGCCTGCACCACGGGAATCCCCGCCTTGGAGTTGCGGCTGCCGACGAGGGTGCCGCTCGAACCCATAAAGGCGCCGAGCAGAGCAAGACCAATGGCGATGAGCGTGAGATCGGACAGCACGAGGCCGTTCAGCTCCGGCCAGAAGATCAGCCCCAGTCCGCCAACGCCGCAGCAGGCGCCGAGACCGACCCGCGGTTCAATGGGATTGCGGTGAACCAGCCGGCTGAGAAGCAGGCTGAAGATCACGACGGTGGAAAACGCCACCGCCACCAGGCCGCTGGTCAGCCACTTGCTCGCCCAGTACAGGGGAATGTAGTTGAGACAGAAGAGGCACAGCCCCTGCAGCGCCAGAAAAAGGTGGTCGCGCAGACAGAACCGCAGCCTCAGTTGACGCAGGCCGCACCAGAGGAAAAGCACCAGCGCCGCGCCCAGGAAGCGGTAGGCGACCGAAACCTCCGGCGCTACGGGACCGCTCTGATATTTGATCGCGATCCAGGTACTGCCCCAGATGAGAACGGTCATGAAGAAGATTGCCACGCTGGCCATGGTCGGTTGCCCTTTGCTTGAAGATGGACTCTGGGGCGGCGCGGAGCAGCAAAATGATTGACAAGTGACAACCTGACAAACCATCTTTTCTTGGTTTAACTATTAGAAAATCTAATTTTTAGACACCCATGAACGATCTTCCGCCGCTCAAGAGCCTGCGCGTCTTCGAGGCCGCCGCCCGCCACTTGAGCTTCACCAAGGCAGCCGACGAGCTCTGCGTCACCCAGGGTGCGGTCAGCCAACAGGTCCGGGTGCTGGAGGAGGCTTTGTCCACAAAGCTGTTCCGCCGGCAGGGCCGCGAGCTGCGCCTGACCAGAGCCGGCGAGCGCTACGTGCTTGTGGTACGCGAAGCCCTGCGTCTGATCGGCGAGGCCACGGCCGAACTGCGCCGCGAAACGCAGCCACGCAAGCTCACGCTCTCCTGCCTGCCGAGCTTTGCGCACAAATGGCTGATGCCGCGTCTCGGCGACTTTATCGAAACCCATCCGGACATCTCGCTGCGCATCCACACCAGTTTCGATGTCGTCGATCTGGAACGCGACGGCATCGACTGCGCCATCCGCCACGGACCGGGCGGCTACACAGGTCTCTTCACCGAGATTCTGCTGACCGAGGAACTGACGCCCATGTGCAGCCCGGCCATCGCCGCGAGGCTGACCCGGCCGGAGGACCTTGCCGGGGAGACCCTGCTGCGCGACTTCGGCACCGAATGGTCGGACTGGCTGGAACGGGCCGGCATGGCCGGCGACAACCTGAAGGTCGGCGCCGAGTTCCTGGACAGCTCCATGGCCATGCAGGCCGCCATAGACGGCCGCGGGATCATTCTGGGCCATACCGCACTGGCGCGGGACGACCTGGAGGCCGGCAGTCTCGTTGCCCCTTTCGAGGCCCGTGTTTCCTATGACTGCGCCCATTGGTTCGTCTGTCTTCCCGGCAGGGAGACAACACCAGAAGTGCGCAGCTTGTACGACTGGCTGAAACGGCAGGCGGCGGCCTTCCCCGCCCCGGCCATCGGGCCGCGCCGCCGTGGCGTGCCGCAACTGCTGCCGTTCGACTGAGGGCTGCCGTGAAGAACACAGAGACCCTGGGCCCCTGCCCGATCTGCGGGCGGGCGATGATCGAGGGGCCCAGCGTGGACCGGCACCACTGGGTGCCGCGCAGCGCCGGCGGCGAGGAAACCGCGGTGCTGCACAAGGTCTGCCACCGTATGATCCACCGCCTCTTCGACGAGAAGTCCCTGGCCGCCCATTATGCCGACCCGGCGACCCTGCGCGATCATCCGGAAATCCAACGTTTCATCACCTGGGTGCGGCGGCAACCGCCGGAGTACGTCGATTGGCCCCGCAGCCCCCGCCGACGCAGACGCTGAGGTTCACCGCTTGGGCAGGACAAAAAATTGCCCGGTGCCGGGAGTGTTCGGCACCGGGCAGATGTCTGGAGCAGCATTTCGGATTGACTCCGAACTGCCCTCCCCGGTCCAACTGGGCTAAGACCGGGTCCGCCGCACAGGAGGCCAAGAGTTATGGTGGGGACCACCTCCCGCGATACGGCAGATAAGCTGAAGCTAGCGCCACGCCCGCGGCTTTGCCTTGACGCAGATCAATAGATAAGAAATCGCTTATTAGGCTTTCAGAGGCAGCAACAGCCTGCATTGCAAGGGCTTGATCTTCCGGAAACCTGCCGACACCATGCGCGCGGCGGCCGGCCGGGCCGCCGACAGCAAGACCAAGAACAAGCAATTCAGTTGGGGGGACGCGGCGCCATGGCCGAAGGCAACAGCATTCTGGCAATCGATCAGGGAACCACCAGTTCCCGGGCGATTCTTTTCTCTCCGGAGGGCCGGCGGCTGGGCCAGGCACAACAGGAACTGCCTCAGCACTTCCCCCAGTCCGGCTGGGTTGAGCACGATGTCGAGGATATCTGGCGCGATACCCTGGCGGTCTGCCGCGGTGCCGTCGAAGACGCCGGCACGACCATAGAGCAGGTTGCCGCCATCGGCATCACCAACCAACGCGAAACCACGGTGATCTGGGACCGCAAGACCGGCGAAGCGATTCACAAGGCCATCGTCTGGCAGGACCGGCGAACGGCGGAGTTCTGCCAGGACCTGCGTGCAACCGGTGCCGAAGAGCTGGTGCGGGAGCGCACCGGCCTGCTGCTCGATCCCTATTTTTCCGGCACCAAGATTTCCTGGCTGCTGGACAAGGTGCCGGGCGCGCGCGAAAGGGCCGAGCGGGGTGAACTGGCTTTCGGCACCATCGACTGCTTCCTGCTCTGGCGCCTCACCGGTGGACGGGTTCACGCCACCGATGCAACCAACGCCGCCCGCACCCTGATCTTCGACATCAAACGCCAGGTCTGGGACAAGGATCTGCTGGAGCTGTTGCGCATTCCCGAAAGCCTGCTGCCGGAGGTTCGCGACAGCGACGCCGACTTCGGTACCACCGAGGCCGGGCTGCTGGGCGCCGCCCTGCCCGTCGGCGGGATCGCCGGCGACCAGCAGGCCGCCACCGTCGGCCAGGCCTGTTTCGAGACCGGGATGATGAAGTCGACCTACGGCACCGGCTGCTTTGCCCTCTTCAACACCGGCGGCGAACTGGTGCTCTCCAAAAACCGCCTGCTGTCGACCATCGCCTATCGCCTCGGCGGCCAGACCACCTACGCGCTGGAGGGCAGCATCTTCGTTGCCGGTGCGGCGGTACAGTGGCTGCGCGACGGCCTGGGGGTCATCGGCTCGGCGGAGGAAACCGAGGCCCTGGCCAAGCAGGCCGATACCGGCCAGCGCCTCTATCTGGTGCCGGCCTTCACCGGCCTCGGCGCGCCCTATTGGGACGCAGAGGCACGCGGCGCGGTCTTCGGCCTGACACGGGCCAGCGGCCCGGCGGAACTTGCCCGCGCCACCCTGGAGGCGGTCTGCTACCAGACCCGCGACCTGCTGGAGGCGATGCGCGCTGACGGCGCCAGCGGTCTGGAGACCCTGCGGGTGGACGGCGGCATGGTCGCCAACGACTGGATGCTGCAGATGCTGGCCGACATTCTGGGGGTTGCGGTGGAACGACCGCAGGTGGCCGAAACCACGGCCCTGGGGGCCGCTTACCTGGCCGGCCTCAATCGGGGTCTATTCCAGAACCTCGACGCCGTCGCGACACAGTGGCAGAGCGACGGCCGCTTCGAGCCGCAGATGGCCGAGGCCGACCGCGAGGAGCGTTACGAGGGCTGGCGCGACGCGGTCTCCCGCGTCAGTTCTTCCGCTTAGCGCGGCGAACTGGAGCGGACCTGCTTTAGCCGCTCAGGCTGGATTCTGTTAACGCCCTGTGCGTAGACTTGGGCATCTTGGATCACGGTCCGATCCGGCGGCAAAAACACCGATTGGGACGGACAAAGGTATCAGGAGGCGCGGATGGTCGAACGGACGATGGAAAGCATTGAGATCCCGATTGCCGAGATCTACGTGCCGGCGAAGCGCAAGCGCACCCTGAAACCCGCCCAGGTCGACGAACTGGCCGAAAGCATTATGGAAGAAGGCCTGAAGCTGCCGATTTCCGTGCGCAAGGGCAACGGACGCTTCGTCCTGATCGAAGGTTTGCACCGTCTGGAAGCCTGCCGCGCCCTGGGTGAGGAAACCATCAAAAGCATCATCGTCCGCGCCCGCCAGCACTAGATCGGATCATGTTTTGACGGAACCACTTCGTGGTTGCGCCCAAACATGGGAATCCGATCGCCATCAAATGGTTAGAGCAGATTCACCGGGTTGGATGGATCGCTAAAGCGATTCCATCAAACCCGGATCTGCTCTAGAGCCCCGCGCTCACCCCCAACCCTATCGGACCCGGAGCGGAGACACGCTGCTCTCAGAAGTGTCTTCTTTTGAGAAAAACTCAACCTTTCTAATCAGTTAACTCTCATTAAGCCATCATCAAGCTGTTGAGCCTAGGCTCCCGCTGCCGCCAGCCGGGCAAGTATCACGGCTGTGAAGACTGCCCGTCCCGGCGCAGCAGCCCGATAAGGGAGACAGCAGCCCAATGCTTTACTATCTGCACGAGATGTCCCGCCTTTCCATGGCGCCGGCGCGCGCCATGAGCGACGGGTTGCGGATGATGTTGAATCATCCGATGAACCCGATGACCAACTCGCCGATGGCGCGCTCAATCGAGTCGGCGGCAGACATCTTCGAGCATCTGACACGCAGCTACGGCAAACCGAACTGGGGGCTCGATACCACCACTATCGACGGCGTCGACGTCGCGGTCGAGGAAGAGGTGGTGATCAAACGGACCTACAGCGACCTTCTGCACTTCAAGAAGGCAAGTGAGCGTCCGGAGGCCCCCAAGCTGCTGATCGTCGCGCCGCTCTCGGGCCACTATGCGACCCTGGTGCGCGGCACGGTGGAGGCCATGCTGCCGGACCACGATGTCTTCGTCACCGACTGGCGCGATTGCCGGATGATCCCCGTCACCGACGACCGCTTCAATCTGAACGACTACATCGACTATCTCATCGATTTCCTGCATGTGCTCGGCCCCAACACCCACATCATCGCGGTCTGTCAGCCTTCCGTACCGGCGCTCGCCGCCGTCTCTGTCATGTCCGGTTGGGGCGACAACTGTCTGCCTGCCACGCTGACCATGATCGGTGGGCCCATCGATACCCGCAAGTCGCCCACGCAGGTCAACAAACTGGCCAAGGAAAACTCGATCGAATGGTTCGAGAACAATGTGGTCGTTCAGGTACCGCCGCCCTATCCCGGCGTCTTCCGCAAGGTCTATCCGGGCTTCATACAGCTCACCAACTTCATCGCCATGAACTACGACCGCCACCTCACCTCCTACGGCGAGCTGTTCGATCATCTGGTGCGCGGCGACGAAGAAGCGGCGGACAAAAAGCGTGCCTTCTACGAGGAGTACCGCGCGGTGATGGACCTGCCGGCGGAGTTTTATCTGCAGACCGTCAAGACCGTGTTCCAGGACCACGAACTGCCCAGAGGCAAGATGATCGCCCGCTGGCATCCGGTGCTGCCTGAGCAGATCAAAGAGACTGCCCTGCTCTGCGTCGAAGGTGAGCTCGACGACATCTCAGGCATCGGCCAGACGAAGGCAGCACTGGAGATCACGCCCAACCTGTCCGACACCATGAAGGACTACTATCTGGCAAAGGACGTCGGGCACTACGGCCTTTTCAACGGCGGCAAGTGGCGCAAGAAGATCGCGCCGCGCATCAAGCAGTTCATCCAGGACCACGATCGCCAGACCGGCAAGAATCCCGGACGAAAGTCTGTCGCCCTCGGCGGTTGACGAGCCGCGCAGCGGCACGCAACCCATGTTACGTGACCGCTGCGATGTCTGGCAAAGTCGTGTCTGAGCGGCTGTGTCGCCTAGATAAGGCCCCAATCGGCCACGGCGATACCGTAAACGATGAAACCGCCGACCCCGATCGTCACAAGGCCCACCGCGCTCTGCAGCGCCCGGTTGGCCCAGGTGAAGAGCCCGGCGGTGTAGCCCAGCGGCACGGCGATGACGGCGGAAAGCAGCGCCATGCCGACGATGGAGCCGATCCCGAAGACCAGGATGTAGCCCAGCGCCATGGAGGTCGAGGTGACGGAGGCGAGCGCCAGCAGGATCAGCGCCGCCGAACCGGCGAAGCCGTGCATCATGCCGACCGCCAGGCTGCGCAGCGGCAGGCCCGCCGGATGTTCGTGCTCATGATGGCGCGCGTCGTGGGGGCCTTCGTCGGCTTCATGCTTGTGAGCATGCAGGTGGGTGACGCCGTCGGCATGGCGATGCAGGTGAAAGTGCACCTTGTCCCGCCACAGCCGCCGCAGCACCGCCAGCCCCAGGACAAGGAGCATCACACCCACCAGAAGTTCCAGGCTCTGGGCCCAGATCTCGGGAATCGCCTGACCGGCCAACACCACGATGCCGCCGAGCAGCAAGAGTGTAAGGGTGTGGCCGACCCCCCAGACCGCGCCATGGCGGATGGCGGAGCCCAACTTGCGCTCGCCGGAGACGATGCTTGCGACGGCAGCGACGTGATCCGCTTCCAAGGCGTGCTGCAGACCGATGAGGAAACCGAGAAAAAGGGCGGAGAGCATCGTAAGGAACCTTTGCGGCCGGAAAACCAAAAATCATAGGCACGCAAAGCAGTTAGCGGCCTGTCAGGAGTGAAGCCCGAGTATAAGGCGATGCTTCTGTTAGCCAAGCGCACAATCGACCAACTTTGCCGCAAACGCGACGGCGGAGAATCCGATCGACATCCAATGCTTAGAGCAGATTCACCGGGCTGGATGGATCGCTAACGCGATTCCATCAAACCCGGATCTGCTCTAGAGGATCGCGATCTGTCCGACCGCGAGGCCGATAAGAACCGGCAGGGGAAGCGCGATGACGAAGCGCTGCAGGGTCGAACGGTGCCCCATGATCGGCACCTCCCAGACAAGCACGCGGTTGAGGTTGTAGAGCGACCAGGCGGAAACGAAAGCCATCATCTGCGGCGTGCCGGCCCCGACCTCCATCGCCGCGCCGCCGACGGCGAAGGCCAGCATCGGTCCGCCCGGGGTCAGCGCTCCGATGAGGCTGGCCAGCAGCAAGCCCATGAAGCCCGTATCCCGCCCGACGAAGGTTGCCACCCATTCCGGCGGCACCAGGGCGGCGATGAAGCCGGCACCGATCACCGCGAGCATGATGCGCGGCGCCACGGAAAGACCCTGCTCCCAGGCGATCCTCCAAGCTTCGGGAACGGCGTCGCCGCCGCGGCGGAAAGCGAGCCAGCCCAATGCCAGGACGGCGCCGTAAAGCAGCGCGGAGGCGATGATGATGCTCACTCCGCACCCCCCTGCCCTTCAGCCAAGGTTTTCACACGTGCGAAAAGCAGCCGGGCCAGCCAGCCCAGCAGGATCGGCAGCAACAGGCTCAGGCCATAGCGCAGCAGTACAAAGTCCCCGTCAAAGAACGAGAACTCCCAGACCAAGGTCCGGCTCACGTTCAGCAGGCCCCAACCGGCGATGAAGGCCGTCGCGGTGCCGATGTCGGCACCCGCCGCCCCCAGCGCCACCGCCAGCGGGAAGGTCATCATCGGTCCGCCGGGCAGCAGCGCGCCGGCCAAGGACGCCAGGGCCAGGCCCTTGAAGCCCGAGCGCGAGCCCATCCAGCGGGCCACCTGCTCGCGCGGCAGCAGCACCGTCAGGAGCCCGGCCAGCAACACGCCGGCCAGCACCTTTGGGGCGATGGCCAGCAGCAGCCAGAGGTCGTCGCCCAGCACCGACCAAAAGACCCCAGGGCCCTTCAGCAGGTAGCAGAGCGCGCCGGCAGCGACGGCAACGACAAAAACGATTACGAGGCCGGCATCGACCTTGGGTCGGGGCCGGTCTGACGCAGGGTTCGGCAAGTTTCCGGATCCGAACGATCAGTTTGGCAGTTGAAACAACAGGATAGCACCTTAACCGCTGGTTCCGCCAGTCCCGCACAAACGCCTTTGCCCGGAGACACCGCAGCGCCCGTCAAACCGCGAAGCGCGCCACGGCGGCTTCGTTCCAGGCAACGCCGCTGCCTGGCTCGTCACGGATCAAGACCTTGCCGTCGCGCAGTTCCGCCGGCTGCTGCAGAACTGCGGCGGCAAGATCGAGATACTCCACCAGGTGCGCCGTCGGGGTCACCGCCAGCAAGTGGGCCGAGACCTCCGGCCAGAGATGGCTCGATACGGGCAGGCCCGCGCCTTCGGCCAGGGCCGCCGCCTTCATCCAGCCGGTGATGCCGCCGATCTTCATGACGTCCACCATCGCCAGGTCCGACGCGCCGGCGGCGACCGCCTTCTGCATATCCGGCAGCCCCCACCAGTTCTCGCCGAACTGGATCGCCGTGCGGGTTTCCCTGGCAATTTTCGCATGGCCGGCGAAATCCTCCGCAATGGTCGGCTCCTCGATCCAGGCGAGACCTTCATTGTCGAGAACGGCGGTGCGCGCCAGGGCTTCGGGCACCGAGAGTGACTGGTTGTAATCAACCATGACTGCCATGTCCGGGCCGGCGGCGTCACGGACCGCACGGATCACAGCAAGATCCTCGGCAATCGTGGCATGGCCGATCTTCACCTTGAAGGCACGAAAGCCACTTTCGCGCGCTGCCGCTGCGGCCTCGGCTGCCTTTTCGGCGGTGAGCATGGAATGGCTGTCATAGGCCGGGACCGCAGCGGGTGCGCCGCCAAGCAGACGCACCAGAGGCACGCCCGCCGCCTTGGCCTGCGCGTCCCAGGCCGCCATGTCCAGGCCCGCCATCGCCATACCGACGAGCCCCTGCACGCCGAGCAGCCGAAAGCGCGCCCGCAGCAGCCGGTCGAGGTCTTGCGGGGCGACGGCAGCGCCTTTCACCATGGGCTCGATGTTGCGCAGGGTCTCGGCAATCGGCCCCATGACGACAGGGCTGTAGCAGAAAAGATAGGCGCAGCCGGTAACGCCTTCTTCGCTGTGCAGATCGATCAAAACCAGCGGCGCTTCGGGAACCTGGCCGCTTGCCGTGGTCAAGGGCGGATCAAGAGGTACTGAAACCGGACGGGCTGCCAGGGAATGCAGGGTCAGTCTTTCCATCGGCGCTTTCCTCCTTAGAAGCGCCAAACCGGACTTTTTATTGTTCCATTTCAGTAGCTTGACGCCTTAGAGGCTATCATCTCCGCAACGCACTGGGAAGGCTTTCGATGACGTTCAAGCCTATGGCTCTTCCGGCGACTCGCTTTTCGGCAGAGCTTCACGCCGATGCACGTCAGCGGCATTCACCTCACGGTGCCAATCCTCCACCGAGGTCCAGGCCTTGATGCCGGAAGGCATGGGCGGGGAGCGGCGATGCAGGCCGAGCGCCTCCAGCACGGTTGCCGAGGTGAGCCTGTGGCCGTCCTCGACGAAGGCCGCACGGACCAGCGCCAGGGCGGCGATGCGTCCTTCGGACATGAAAATCTGTTCCATGTAGACGAAGTCTTCGTCCCAACAAACGACGCGGGTGTGCAGTTCGAAACGCTGAAAAGGTTTCAACGAGCGGCGGAAGGTAATCGTCTGAGCCGCAACAACAGGCATCCAGCGGCGCTGGCGAAACAGTTTCAAAGCGCCGTTGCGTGCCATCAGGTCGATCCGCCCGAGATCCATCAGGGTCAGATAGCGCCCGTTGTTCATGTGCAGATTGAAGTCGAGATCGTTTGGCCAGACCCGCAGGCTGATAACCGAGACATCCAGCGCCGCAAGCGTCGCGCCGAAGCGCGCGCCAAACAGAACTTTGATGAGACGAAAGATCAGGTTCATCGCCAAAGGGCCTGCGGCTCAGCCTTTCCTGCTTGGCGAAGAGATTGCGCCAGCAACCTGTCTCCACCGCCGGAAGCTTGCCAAGAGAGGCGCAAGAGCGTCAAACTTTCAATCGAAACAAAGGACGCCGCGGCAAAAAACGCCGATACGGGAGGGCACCATGCCTAACTCCATTGCCGTTACCGCCGACAACAGAACCGACTATCTGGTCCGCCCGCTTTGCCCGGAAGACCGGGAAATGATCGAGCAGGCCCTTAAACTCCTGTCACCGCGCACGCTCTATTCGCGCTTCCACAGCCACGGCGTGAAGTTGAGCAAGAAGGACCTCGACTATCTGACGACGACCGATGGGCGTGACCATGTCTCCTGGCTAGTGATCGATCCGTCGAAAAGGCCGGAGGACTTCCCTATTGCGCTGGGCCGCTACGTCCGCGACAAGACGCAGCCGTCCCGGGCGGAGGTCGCCCTGACCGTCTGCGACAGGCACCAGGGCCAGGGTGTTTCAAAGGTGTTGTTGGGAGCGCTCGGCGCTTCGGCGGTGGCGGCAGGGGTGGAGAGCTTTCACGGCAGCCTGTTGACGGAAAATCGCAGCTTGCGCCGATTGATGCAAAGCCTGGGGGCCGAACTCACCATGCGGGACGGCACACTGCAGGCCGAAGCTTCCGCCGATCCCTGGCAACTGCCCGATAGCGCCGCGGCCCGCAAGATCCGCCGCGTCGCCACCCAGGTCGGCACCGCGCTCAACGGTCAGCGGGATTCGGCGAGCAGCGTCAGAATGCGTTCATAGAGCTGGTCGTCGCTTTCGGCGGCCTGGGTGATCGAGTTGTACTCCTGCACCGTGAGCCCCTGAGCCTCGACCTCTGCGATCATGCGCTCTGTTGCCTTACGCGTCAGGTCGGCGGCTTCGCCCGATGTCTGCGCCTCTTCGATGCGCGGCTGCCAGGCTTTGTCGATCTCCTGGATCTTCACCACCGCCGATACGTAGGCCTCCAACTGGCCGTCGCTGAAGCCCGTGTTCTCTGCCTGGACGAGCTGCAAGAGGCCGTTCGAGGCGGCGCGGGCCTCCTGTCCCGGCAGAAAACCGGCCAGCAGCGCAAGGGGAACGGCAACGACGGCAACCGGTAGAAACTTCAGCATCGCAAAGCCCTCTCTGGATCTGGAAAGGCGCCGGCGGCTATGCGCATGGGCGGTCTTCCCGTTTTGTGGCTGCAAGCAAGACGCCGAAGGACCGGCCCTATTCCGCGAAACTGCGGGGGCCAGAATTTGTCACGCGGCCCGCGGCCCCGGCCGGACTTGCCGCACGCAAGGCCTGCTGCCCCAAAACCCGGCTTCTAGAAATTCTCGGTCCAGGGCCGCAGTTCTACACTGCTCGACCAGGCGCTGGGGTGCTGCGCATGGGTCTGGTAGTAGGTTTCGGCAATGGCGGCCGGGTCCAGCTTCGCATTCCCGCCATCGCTGCCGATGGCACCGTCGATGACGAAGTGGGCGACATGGATTCCTTCCGGCTGCAGCGCCCGGGCCATGGATTCGGCGAGCGCGCGCAGACCGAACTTCGCGACCGCGAAACCGGCGGAGAGCGGAAAGGCCTTTGTGCTCGCCGTCGCGCCCGTGAAAAGGATGGTACCGGCCTTCCGCGGCTGCATACGCCGCGCAGCCTCGCGGCCCAACAGGAAACCGCCGAAACAGCCCCGCATCCAGGCATCGATGAACTCCTGCGCCTCGATCTCGGCGATCGGTTTGCGCACCCGGCCGGAAGCATTGAAGACAGCGATCGCCGCTGGGCCGAGATCGCGCTCTGCCGCATCGAAGAGGGCGACCACATCGGCCTCTTCGGTTGCATCGGCCCGATAGGCCTGTGCAACTCCGCCGCTGGCCGTTATCTCCGCCACCAGATCGCCCAGCCGCTCCGGCCGCCGGGCGGCCAGCGCCACCGCATAGCCGTCAGCCGCAAAGCGCCGTGCCACCGCCGCACCCAGGCCCGGGCCAACACCCAGGATCACGCAAGATTGTCGTTCCGCCATGCTTCCCACTCCCTTTTGTTAACCAGCAACACAGCAGCCTTGCCGCTCCTTCTAGATAGGAAGGGCTCTCAACGTTTGCAGCGAACAGCTCGGCCCGCTTAGCGGGTCAGGACCACCGGCCCGGCTTCGGCGCGCGCTTGCCAGCCCTGTCTTTGCAGTTCCGGATCGTCGTGCTCCGCTTCGGGGTAGCCGAGACAGAGGTAGGCGACCAGCCGCCAGGCCTCGTCGACCGCAAGATCCCGGGTGAGGCGCTGGGGATCGAGAATCGAAACCCAGCCCAGCCCGACACCAGCAGCGCGCGCGGCCAGCCAAAGGGTGTGAACGGCGCAGACGGTGGAGTACTGCAGCGTCTCCGGCATGGTGCGGCGGCCGAGCCCCTGTCCCGCCTCCGGCGCCAAATCGGCGAAGACCGCCAGATGCTCAGGCGCCTCGCGCAGCCCCGCCAGTTTAAGCCTCGCGTAAAGCGCGGCGCGGTCGCCGCTGTAGTCGGCCAGCGCTTCGGCATTGGCAGCCTCGAAATTCTCGATCACGCGCGCCCGGCTTTCGACGGAGATCACCCGCACAAAACGCCAGGGCTGGCTGAGGCCGACGCTGGGCGCCAGTGCTGCCAGACCCAGCAACCGTTCCAGCAGCCCCTCGGGCAGCGCATCACGGCGGAAGTGCCGCACGTCGCGCCGCCAGACCAAAAGCTCTTCGAGTTTTGCCTGAAAGTCGGCCCCGAAATCGGGGCCCATACTGAGAATCGAGGGTTTCTCCGTCATCGGGCGCACTATTCATCCAATGACATAGGCCCCGCAAGACCGCTTAACGCAAGGCATCCGGACGGCTCCGGTATTCCGGTCTGAGAAAACAACCAGTTGTGAAGAGACGAAGCGTGAAACTTGGCGTAAGCTGTCGGAAAGAAACAGATTCCGGCTTTCTTGCGGCCGGTGAACGCTGCCAAGCGTCCGGCCGGAGCCGGATGCGGCAGCCGAACCGAAACCTGCGAGGGAGCATCATGGATACCATCCGGAACCCCATCGAGTGGGGCATGGACGCCCTGAAGGATGCGGGCCATGCCATCGAATCCACAAGCAATGCCCTGCAGGGCAGCGAAACCGCAAGCGGTCGGACACGGCCCCGTGTCAACCGGATCGGCGCCGCCGACCTGCGCTATGCCCTGAAACAAGGCTTCAACGACTTCGCCACCTACCGCAGCGATGTGATCTTCCTCTGCATCATCTACCCGGCGATCAGCATCGTGCTTGTCTATGCGGCCCTGAACCAGAATCTGCTGGCGCTGCTGTTCCCTCTCGCATCCGGTTTTGCCCTCGTCGGCCCGATCGCCGCGGTGGGGCTCTACGAACTGAGCCGGCGCCGGGAGCGCGGCCTGCAGGCAAGCTGGCTGCACGCCTTCGGCATGGTGCGGCAGCCTTCCTTCGGGGCCATCACCATCCTCGGGCTGGTCCTGCTGATGCTGTTCTTCTTCTGGCTGACTGCCGCCCAGTTGATCTACATGGCGACCCTGGGGCCGGAGCCGCCGGCCTCCATGAGCGCCTTCATCGCCGACGTGCTGACCACCTCCGCAGGCTGGACCATGACCCTCGTCGGCTGCGGGGTCGGCTTCCTCTTCGCCCTCATCGTGCTGACGATCAGCGTCATCTCCTTCCCGCTGCTGCTCGACCGCCCGGTCGGCATCGGCACCGCGGTCGGCACCTCGCTGCGCGCCGTCGCGGTCAACCCCGGCACCATGGCGCTCTGGGGCCTCATCGTCGCCGGCGCTCTGGTGCTCGGCTCAATCCCCCTCTTCCTCGGCCTCGTCATCGTCATGCCGGTCCTCGGCCACGCGACCTGGCATCTCTATCGGCGGGTTGTGGGGTAGAGCAAAATTGGCAAGGCCAGCGGCAGGGCTCTTCTCTGCTGGGAGGGTAAGGGCTCTGAACCCTAGGGTTTCCGCCCTTTTCGCCCCTTTTGTGTGCAATGCAACATAACTTTCCTTGACTTCGGGAGCGAAAAGAGGCATCTAGCGCTCATCGATATCTCGCGATCGCGCGAAAGGCCTCTCCTGGCGGGGGCGCCTCTCATCCCGAGATCCATCTTTTCCCAGAAAATTCCGTTTGCTCCAGGTGCGCGTGGATGACGGCAACGCGCTAACCGGCGTTTTGGCTTGTCTGAAGGGCTGTGGGCCTGAACGGCAGCCGCGCTCGGCGCAAAAGGACTCTGTTTTGAATACCAGTACCCCTACCCAGAACATCGATACCGCCTCTTCCAAAGAAGAAGGCGTGAAATTCACCGATCTCGGCCTCGCCGCGCCGCTTCTGAATGCGCTGGCCACGGCGAACTACACCAACCCGACGCCGATTCAGGCGCAGTCGATCCCGGCGCTGCTGAAGGGCCGCGACATGCTGGGCATCGCCCAGACCGGCACCGGCAAGACCGCCGCCTTCTCCCTGCCGCTGCTGCAGCGCCTGGCGGAGAACCGCGAGCACGTCGGACCCAAGGCGACCCGCGCCCTGATCCTGGCGCCGACCCGTGAACTGGCGGTGCAGATCGGCGATGCGCTGAAGGTCTATGGACGGCAATTGAAGCTGCGCCACACCGTCATCCTGGGCGGCGTTTCCCAGCACGGACAGGTCCGCGCCCTGGCGCGCGGCCTCGATATCGTGGTCGCCACGCCGGGCCGTCTGATGGACCTGTTGAACCAGCGTCATGTGCGCCTCGACAAGGTTTCCCATCTGGTGCTCGACGAGGCCGACCGCATGCTCGACATGGGTTTCATCCGCGACGTGCGGAAGATCGTGGCAGCCCTGCCGCAGCGCCGTCAGTCGCTGCTGTTCTCCGCCACCATGCCGGCGGAGGTGGCCAAGCTGGCCGGCGACATGCTGCACAACCCCCTGCGGGTCGAGGTGACGCCCAAGGTGGTGACGGTTGAGCGCATCGCCCAGTCCGTGCACCACGTCGCCACGCCGCAGAAGCGGGCGCTGCTTGAATCGCTGTTGGCCGACCCCGGCCTGAAGCGGGTGATCGTCTTCACCCGCACCAAGCACCGCGCCAACCGGGTTGCCGAACAGTTGGAAAAGGCCGGCATCTCCGCCGACGCCATCCACGGCAACAAGTCGCAGAACGCGCGCCAAAGGGCGCTCGACGCCTTCCGCAAGGGACGCGCCCGGGTGCTCGTGGCCACCGACATCGCGGCGCGCGGCATCGACGTATCCGATGTCACCCACGTGATCAACTACGAACTGCCCAACGAGCCCGAGAGCTACGTCCACCGCATCGGCCGCACGGCGCGCGCCGGCGCCGAGGGTGCGGCGATCTCCTTCTGCGACGCGACGGAGCGGGCCTACCTGCGCGACATCGAACGGCTGATCAAGCTGCGCCTGGAGGTGATCGGCGAGGCCCCGGCCAACGACAACCCGGTCCGGAAACCGGCCCGCAAGAACGGCCCCAAGAATAACCCACGCAATAAGCAACGCGGCGGTGGTTACGGCGGCAACAAGGGGGATGGATCGCCGAAAAAAGGCGGACCCAAGAACGGCGGGCCCAAAAACGGTGCAAAAAAGCGCTTCGGCGGCGGCAAACAGGGCGCGAATTCCGGCCAGAAGCCGAACGGCGGCGGACAGTCCCCGCGCCGCCACGGCGCCGGCGGCAACGCCCCGAGGGGCCGCCCAAGAGCGGCTTGATCACCCCAACCTTTCCGGTTCATCAAGTAAGGCCGCCACGGATAATCCGTGGCGGCCTTTGCCGTTAACAACGCAGCACCCTCAAGGCCGGCAGAGGTAGTAGTAGTTCACCGGGTCGTGCTCCAGTTCGTTGACCTCGACCGAAGTGAATCCGGCTTCGGCAAAGTAGCGCTCCGCCGTCTCGCGCCCCCACATGGCACCGAGGCCCTCGCCTCCCTGGGCCAGCGACACGGTCATGCAGTGCATGCAGGAAACCGTGTAGAGCATCGGGCCCATGGGGTGATCGCGGTCATGATGGTGGTGGCTCGATCCCTTGATGTCCTGTGCCAGATAAACACCGTCCTTAGCGAGAGTGCGGTGGATGCCCTTCAGCAGGTTGAGAGGTTGCCCTTGATCGTGCACGGCATCGAAGGTGGTGACCAGATCGAAAGTCGCTTCCAACGTGGTCCGATCAAAGTCACTCAGATCCCGGGCGTCGAAAGTCAGATTCTTAAGACCCTTCCTTGCGACTTCGGCGCGCGCCCAGGCGATGTTGCCTTCGGAAAGATCGTAGCCCTGGAAACGGCTCTTGGGGAAACGCTCAGCCATCAGCATCAGGGCCCGGCCCCGGCCGCAGCCGGCGTCGAGAACGCGGATACCGCTCTCCAGGCGCTCCATCAGACCCGGCACCAACGGCAGGATGTGATCGAACAGGGCGGGCAGCACCGATTGGGCGCTGTCCTCGGCCATGACCTCGTGAAAGCGGTCGTAGCGCGCATAGGGCACCCCGCCACCCTCACGGAAACAGGCCAGGATGTCGTCTTCGACACTACCGAGCACGGCGATGTACTGGGCGAAGACCGCCAGGTTGGCCTCGGCCGAGCGGGTCAGCAGGGCGGCATGTTCCGCCGGCAGGCGATAGGTGCCCTGTTCCGCGTCCAGATCCACGACACCGCCGACGACCATGGCGCCCAGCCACTCCCGCACGTAGCGCTCCTGCAGGCCGGCACGCTCCGCCAGAGCCTCGGCCGTCAAGGGCGGTGCGCCCTCCAGGGCGTCGAAAAGCCCGCTGCGGTGGCCCAGAGAGGTCATCAACATCATTGAGGCCTCGTTGAGGGCCCCGACCATGCGGGCTTCGAAGGCTTCGCTGCGTTGGGTATCGAAGTCGGCTTTCTGAGGATTTTGGACGGCGGAGGACATCCCGGCAGTCTCCAATTTCGTAGGTAGAAGACGCGGCGCAGGGGTTCTACGCTCCTTTCATCCGTCGCACCAAAGTCAAACAGGTCGAAAACGGGTTGAATCGGTCATGCAGGCACCTTCCGCCAAGACTCCCATAACCGCCGCCATCGTCGCCACGCCGGAGAGTTCCGCCTCCACGCTCTACGGGATGCATGACGTTTTCTGCTCGGCGGGGCGCGATTGGGATTTCATCACCACCGGTGTTCCCGGTAAGTCAGCCATAAAATCCTATGTGGTCGGCGAGACGACGGAAACCTTCACCGCCGCCAACGGCGTGCCGATCACGCCGCAGGTCAGCATCGCGGACTGCCCGCCGCCGCAGATCATCTGCATCCCCGACCTTCACCTCCCGCCGGGAAGGTCCATCGCCGGCTGTTATGCGGCCACCGTCGAATGGCTGCGGTCCTGCTACGACCGGGGCGCGACCCTGACAGCCGCCTGTTCCGGCAGCCTGCTGCTGGGTGAGGCCGGATTGCTGGACGGCTGCGATGCCACCACGCATTGGGGCTTCACCGAGACATTGGCCCGGGACTATCCGCAGGTGAAGGTCCATCCCGCCCGCGCCCTGGTGGCCTCGGGGCCGGGCCAACGCCTGATCACAGCGGGTGGCGGCACCTCCTGGCAGGATCTCTCGCTTTATCTCGTGGCGCGTTTTCTCGGCCAGGAGGAGGCCATGCGGATCGCCCGGATCTATCTGCTTGACTGGCATCATAACGGCCAGCTTCCCTATGCCGCCCTCGCCCGCAGCCGCCAGGTCGAGGACAACCGCATCGCCGCCAGCCAGGAATGGATCGCCGACCACTACGCCGAGGCTGGTCCCGTCGGCGCCATGGCCGCCTTCAGCGGCCTGCCGGAACGCTCCTTCAAACGGCGCTTCACCAAGGCAACGGGCATGGCGCCCCTGGACTATGTACACACGCTGCGCCTGGAAGAAGCCAAGCAGATGCTGGAATCCGACGACCTGCCCATCGAGGCGATCGCCAACGAAATCGGCTACGAAGACGCCAGCTTTTTCCGGCGCCTGTTCCGCCGCAAGGTGGGGATGAGTCCCGGCAACTACCGGCGCCGCTTCTCCGCCTTTCGTAAAGCCCTGCAGGCTGCGGCGGAGTAAACGCTCAGCAGCCGCGATGCCGTCCTGCGGATTCTCGTTGAACAAAGGCGACAATGTCATCGAGGACAGGGGCTGAACCGCGCAGCGGACGCGACAACGCCCCGACCAGCCGCAGGTGTCCGAGGCCGGGATAAAAGCGCGCCTGCGCCCTGCCGCCCGCCGCCTCTTGACGCTCGGCCAAAACGCGGCTGTTGCGCGGCGACACGATGCCGTCTTCATCGCCGCTCAACAACAGCAAAGGCGGTGCGGAGTCATTCACGTGGTTGATAGGCTGGGTATCTTCCCTGGTTTCCTCCGGGCCGAAGATGTCCTTCAGGCTAGCGCTTTGGAGCGGCAGGAAATCGTAAGGTCCGGCCAGACCGACAGCCCCGGCCAAGGTATCGCAGGCCCGCAATTGCTCGGCACCCAGCCAGCGGCCGTCCAGTGCCAGCATGATCGCGTTGTAAGCACCAGCGGAGTGACCGACCAGAAAGACCGGACCCTGATGATGACGGTGTGCCCAGGAGACTGCAGCGGCTGAATCTTCGAGGAAGGCCGGATAGCGCACATCGGGATAGAGCCGGTAATCGGGCACTGCCACGGCGACACCCCGGGAAGCGAAGGCCTCACCCACGAAAAGGTAGTCGCCGCGCTCTCCGTTCTCCCAAGACCCGCCGTAGAAGAAAACCACCAGCGCCGCGGGATCGCCCGTATCAGGCGTGTAAAGATCGAGACGATGGCGCTCGTCATCGCCGTAGGCGATCGCGGTCTCGACGCGGTAGCCCTCTTTCGGGGTCAATCCGTTCAGGATGTCGGCTCCGGAGCAGGCACCAAGCAGCGCCAGCGGGGTGAGCGACAGAAGCCGCCGCAAGAAATTCCTTCGCATAGGAGGTTCTACGCAAACCGGCGGGATCTAGATGCCCGGCCAGCACCCGCCGCAGACAATGGGCGGCGGGCCGTCATTTCAGGCCGCTTCAGCATCCGTCGTTTTCGTTGATCTTACTTAGCCCGAATCTCGCTTAGCCCGGATCTCGCTGGGCGCGACCGCCTCGACCATAAAGGCCGATTCATCCTCAGCACCTGCAAAAGCGAGACCGGCTGCCTTGATGGCATCATCCGCCACCTTCTGAAGCGGCGTGTAGCGCGGATGGTGATGGTCGAGATAGGGATCGTTGCGGGCGGCGTTGTAACAACAGATCATAGTCCAGCGCCTGAACTCGGAGCGGTTCTGGTCGGAGCGGTGCAGGGTGTTGCAGTGGAACAGCAGCACATCACCCGGGTCCATCTCCGCATAGACTGTTTCCAAATGCTTCTGCGCCTCCTCGACCCGCTGCAGATCGGCGCCCATCTGCTCACCGTCCAGAAGTCTATGTTCGACCCGGCCCAAAAGATGGGAACCCTTCAAGACCTGCAGACAACCGTTCTCCCGCGTCGAGCAGTCCAGAGCGATCATCGCCGAGGCCATGAGCGGAAACAAACAGCCGTTGTGATACCAGTAGCCGTAGTCCTGATGCCATTCCCAGGCGCCGCCCTCAAAAGGCTCCTTGGCCGTCAGTTTGGAATGGTAATGATAGACCTCGCCGCCCAGCAGATCCTCCATGGTGTCGACCATGCGCAGGCAGCGCGCCGCCATGCCGTAGACGCTGTCGCCCGGATGGTTCCACAAGGCCATCTTGGTGTTGCCGCCGTCATTGTCGCCGCGATTGTAGAAGTGACCGCGGATCGCCGGGTCCTGCTCCATCGCCCGCTTCAGCAGCGCCGCTTCTTCGGCATCAAAGAAGCCGCGGACGATGACATAGCCATCGGCATCGTAAGCGGCCCTTTGGTCGGGGCTCAATACGCTGGGCATGTCGCATTCCCTCGCAGGTCAGAGCTGGGTAAAGCCCTGTTCTTATTCTGTAAACGCTGTGGCAAAGAGCCTAACACAGTTTCATATCGGCGGCGACTGCTGTAGGACACTCAGACGCGCCATCGCATGACGCAACCGGCGCTGCCAAACAAGGACGGGCGATGAAGTATCTGCTCAGAGGCTTGCTACTGATCATCCTGGGCGTGGTGGCGGTCGGTCTTTTCGTACGCTTTGCGCCGGTGACGCCCGAAGACTGGCATGTCGACCCGATGACCGTTGAAAGGCCCGACGCGGAGAACTTTTATCTGTTGCGGCCGGAGGGCGGCGATGGGCCCGCCCCGGTCTTCGATACGACGCCGGAGACTTTGGCCTCTGCATTCCAAGCCTTGGCCGACGCCATGCCGCGCAGCAGCTTAATCCAGGGTTCTGCCGCAGCGGGCCATATGACCGTGATGGTCAGATCTCAACTGATGGGCTTTCCGGATTTCGTCACCGTCAAGGTGATGGCGGTTGAAGGCGGCAGTACCCTGGCGGTTTTCTCGCGTTCGAAATACGGCTATTCGGATCTGGGGGTCAACAAGGCGCGGGTCGAGGACTGGCTCGCCGAACTTGAAGCGCGGCTGCAACCCTAAAGCCCTTCAATCATCGGCATAGACTTCGCCCTCCAGGTCGTCGAGCCTGACCTGCAGATGCGCCCGCACATCCTGTACTGCCTGGTTGTAGACGGCGGGACCAAGTGTTTTCAGAAACAGGCCCAGGACGGCATCGGCGCGAAAGTCCGACAGGTCCACTTCGAATTCGGTTTGGAACAGCGCCTTGAGCTGTTCTTTGAACTCAGTTTGCCGCTCGTCGCTCAGTTCGATCTGCATGTCAGTCTTCCTCCATCACCGGATAGAGATGGGCCCGCCGGTCGATCTTTGTTCAATCGACCTGTGTTTCAAAATCAGCGGCAAAGCGCAGATCGCGCAGCGGCCGCACAAGACGCACGGCCTCATCATACAACGGATGCGCCTTATAGGATTCCAAGGCGCCAGCATCGGCGAATTCGCCATACACAACCACATCGATCTCGTTCGACCAAGCATCCTGCCGACCGTTCAGCGCCACCTCCAATCGGGCAGCCGCCGGAATCTCCTTCAGTCGCTCCAAGCCGGTCCGAATGGCTTCAACATCCTCCGAACGCCTGGCCCGGAACAGAACGATGTGGCGTATCATAATCGCTTTCTCACAATGCCGTTTTGCCTTATCGCGGCAATCCTGGTGATCCACCGCCTGCAGCCGTCGTATCTAGCAATGACAGACCGGGCAATGTGACAAATGGCAACACTCTTCACTTTCGGCCCCTCCCACTACTGCGAGAAAGCGCGCTGGGCGCTGGACCTTGCCGCTGTGCGATACCGGGAGGTCCGCTGGGCCCCCGGGCCCCATCTGCTGTCGGCGCGGCGCCTTGCTCCGCGGAGCCTGGTTCCCATCCTGTGTCATTCAAAGACAATCATCCAAGGCAGCGGCCGGATCACGGATTGGGCCGAGGCGAGCGGTGGGATGAACTGGCGGTCGGGCGCGTCCTCGGCAGAGAAAGCGGAGATTGCAGAGCTTGAGGCATGGGCCGACGATGCCCTCGGCGTTGCCGTCCGCCGGCTCATCTACGCAGCATCGCTCGGCACGGAAAGCCGCGCGGTCGCGGCTGCGCTGTTTCGCGGCGCCATCTGGTGGCAACGGCCCCTGGCGCCGCTGATGTGGCCGATTTCGCGCCGGGCAATTATGAGAGGATTAAGGGCAACAGCCGAAGACATCCCGGACGCCCGGGCGGCGTTGGAGAGAGAACTGGACCATCTCGACCGGCTGGTCAGCGGCCAGAACCGCTTTCTCGTCGGCGATCACCTTGGCCGCGCGGACATCGCCGTCGCCAGCCTGTTGTCACCGATCATCTTTCCGGCGGAGCATCCGGTCTATGGCACCCTGCGGCCCTGGCAGGCGCAACGAAGGATCATGGAGGCCTATCGCGACCGGCCCTGCGTGCACTGGACCGCCGCGCTTTACAGGGATTTCCGCCGCCCTCCCCGGGATGACGCTGCCGCGTTTCCGGGTTAGACTGTGCGCCCGACCAGCCGAGGGAGGCGTCATGATCCGCGAAACACAGGGCGAAGTACTGACCGAGGCCCAGCGCAAGCAATACAGTGAGCAAGGCTATCTGGTTCTGGCGAAGCGGATTCCGGAAACTATCCTGCAAAGGATCCGTGACGAGATTGACGGTTTCGTTCAAGAAGCGCGCGGTCTGGCGGAATCCAACGAGCGCCTCGACCTCGAAGACAGCCACAGCCCCGATGCGCCGCGGGTGAGGCGGGTGAAGGCGCCCTATCAGCTCTCCCCGACGTTTCGTGACCTCGCGCGGTCTGACCATATTCTGGCGCCGTTGCGCGACCTGCTAGGGCCGAGCCTGCGCCTGCATGGTTCCAAGCTGAACATGAAGGCCGCCGGCTACGGCGCCGCTGTGGAGTGGCATCAGGACTGGGCCTTCTATCCCCACACAAACGACGACATCCTGGCGGTCGGTGTCATGATCGACGACATGGCGCCCGAAAACGGGCCGCTTATGGTATTCCCCGGCTCTCACCGCGGCCCGGTTCAGGACCACCATGCGGAGGGAGTCTTTGCCGGGGCGATGGATCTGGCAGCCTGCAACCTGGACCCGAAGGACGCGGTCATGCTGACAGGCCCGGCGGGCTCGATCTCCCTGCATCACGTGCGCCTGGTGCATGGTTCCGCCGTGAACACTTCAGACCGCGACCGGCGCTTGCTGCTTTACGAGGTTGCGGCCGCTGATGCCTTCCCGATCGCCGGCTCGATGACAGCCTATGAAGGCCTGGACGACTTCGACAAACGCCTGCTCTGCGGCAAGGCTACGCTTTCACCTCGGATGACACCGGCCCCGGTGCGCCTGCCACAACCACAGCCGCCGAAAAAGGGGTCGATCTACGAGATCCAAAAGGCAATGAAGGCGCGCAGTTTCGCGGCAGCCGGAAACTAACCGGCAGGGCTCTCCGCGAACGCGCCGGCGCAGACGGCCCCAGACTCGATCATCCGCGCGATCTCGGTTTCGCTGTAGCCAACCTCGGCCAGCACCTCCCGGCTGTGCTGCCCCAGCAAAGGGGCGGCGCGCCTGACGCCGCCGGGCGTGGCCGAGAACTTGACCGGCGGGCCCAGGGCCTTGGTCCGGCCTGCCGCCGGGTGATCGGTTTCAACGACCATACCCCGTGCCAGGGTTTGGGGGTCGCGGTGCATCTCATTGATGCTGAGCACCGGCCCGGCCGGCAGGCCGCCGGTCTCCAGGGTTTCCAGCCAGTCCGCCGTCGGCCGTTCGCGAAAGATCGTATTCAGAATCTCCTCCAGGTCGAGGCGGTGCGCCATACGGCCGGCGTTGTCCCGGAAGCGTTCATCCTCCAGCAGTTCCGGCGCGCCGATCAGCTTTGTCAGGCGCTCCCAGTTGGCCTGGTTGGCGGCCCCGATGTTGATCCAGCCATCGGCGGTCTGAAAGGCCTGATAGGGGGCGTTCAAGGGATGGGCCGAGCCCAGGGGCTGCGGTGTTTCGCCGGTGGCCAGGGCGATGGCCGACTGCCAGAAAGTCTGGGTGATGCCCGCTTCGAAGAGCGAAGTGTCGACCATCTGCCCTTCCCCGGTCTTCAGCTTGTGAGCATAGGCCGCGGCAATGCCCATGGCCCCCAGGATGCCGGCGGTGATATCGCTGACCGGCGGGCCGACCTTCACCGGCGGCCGCCCGGGGCCCTCGCCGGTTACTGACATCAGCCCGGACATGCCCTGGGCGATGAGATCGAAGCCGCCCCGCTCCGCATAGGGGCCGCTGCGCCCGAAGCCCGAGAGCGCGCAGTAGATGAGGCCGGGATTCTCGCGGCGCAATTCGTCGTAACCCAGGCCGAGCCGCTCCATCGTGCCCTTGCGATAGTTCTCGATCACCACGTCGGCATCGCACAGCAGGCGCTGCAAGGCTTGCTTGCCTTCCGGCTGCTTCAGGTCGAGAACGATTCCGCGCTTGTTGCGATTCAACATCATGAAGGCGGCGCTCTCATCACCGATGGTGGGCGGCACCATACGGCGCGTGTCGTCCCCCGCCGTCTTTTCCACCTTGATCACGTCGGCGCCCATATCGGCCAGCATCATCCCCGCCAAGGGTCCCGCCATGATGTGCGCCAGTTCAATGACGCGGCAGCCGCTCAGCGGGCCGGGTGCAGTCTCCGTCATGTCAGCGGCCCTGCCAGTTCGGTTTGCGCTTGGCGAGGAAGGCCTCCAGCCCCTCGCGGAAGTCCTCGCTGGTATAGCAGGAAACGATCAGGTCGCTATCTTCGATGCCGGGCTGGACCAGACGGCGCAGGCCCTCCTTGGTGGCGCGCAGGGTGAGCGGCGCCTGTTCGGTCAACTGCGCCGCCAGGGCGTGGGCGCGGGCCATAAGGCTGTCATGATCGGCCAGAACCTCCGAAATCAGGCCGGCGGCCAGCGCCTCCTCCGCGCCGACGAGCCGGCTGGTAAAAAGGATCTCCCGGGTGCGCCCGGCCCCCAGCAAGGCCGCAAGGCGGGCCAGATTGGCGACGGAAAGACAATTGCCCAGGGTACGGGCGATAGGGAAGCCGAACTTCAGGTCAGGACTTGCAATGCGCAGATCGCAGGCGGCGGCAATCGCCGCCCCGCCGCCGGTGCAGGCGCCAGAGATGGCGGCGACGGTCGGCAGCGGACAGGTCTCCACCGCGCCCAGCACCGCATCTATCTTGGCTTCGTAGTCCAGGGCATGCTGCTCGGTGGTGAAGCCCCGGAACTGGGCGATATCGGTCCCCGCGGCGAAGGCCTTGTCGCCGGCGCCGGTGACGATTAGCGCCTTCACACCCAGACTTTCCGTATCACGGCAGAGTTCCGCCAGGCGCTCATACATGGCGAAGGTCAGGGCATTGCGGGCCTGGGGCCGGTTCAGGGTGATCACCCCGATGGCCCCTTCACGCTCGAACAACAACTCGTCAGTGGCGGTCATCGGGCAATCCTCAGCGATAAAAGTATTCGACCAGGAACATAGGGATCGCCGGCACGTAGGTACAGATCAGGAGCACCGCCAGAAGTACGGCCACAAAGTAGACGTTCACTTTGGAGACCGCCCAGATATTGGCCCGCGCCACGGCACAGGAGGTGATCAGCACACTGGCAACCGGCGGCGTCTGCTGACCGATGGCGAGATTGAGCGTCACCACCAGACCGAAATGTACGGGGTCGATGCCCGCCGCCGCGATCAGCGGAATGACGATGGGCACCACCAGGATGATCGCCGCGGCGGAATGCAGGAAGAAGCCGATCACCAGGAAGAAGAAATTCAGGATCAGCAGGATCACGTACTTGTTGTCGGTGAAGTCGAGGATTGCCGCGGCCAGTTCCTGGGGCATCTGGGCGCGGGTCAGGAAACCGCCCATCAGCACCGAGGCGGCAACCAGCAGCATGACCACCGCGGTCTGCATGCCGCCGTCCAGCATGGCGCGCTTCAGGTGACGCAGGTCGATCTGGCGGTACCAGAGCCCGACGAGGAAAGCGGCGATGACCGCCAGGCCTGCCGCTTCAGTCGCCGTGACGAAGCCGCCGAAGATACCGCCGAGGATGATGACCGGCAGGCTGAAGGCCGGTAGCGCCTCCAGGAAGGTCTGGCGCAGGTGGCGGAGATTGAAGGCCTCCTCCACCGGCAGGTTGTAGCGCCGGGCGAAGAGGTAGGCGACGAACATCAAGCCACCTGCCCCCATCAGCCCCGGCACCACACCGGCAACGAAAAGCTGCTCCACCGAGGTGTTGGCCGAGGTGGCATAGAGGATCATCGGGATCGAGGGCGGAATGATGATCGCCAGCGAGGCCGACGAGGAGGTGACCGCGGCCGCCAGCGGCGCGGAGTAGCCGCGCTTTTTCATCTGCGGAATCAGGATGGAGCCCAGCGCCGCCACATCGGCGACGGCGGACCCGGATATCTCGGCGAAGAACAGGGAGACGCCGATGTTCACCATCGCCAGCCCGCCCTTCACGAAACCGATCAGCGCGGAGACAAAATTGATCAGCCGGTCGGTAACACCGCCGGCGTTCATGATCGCGCCGGCCAGCACAAACATGGGAATGGCGATCAGGGAAAACTTGGTGGAGCCGTCGTACATGTCCAGCGCAACGGTCACCAGACTGTCGGGGCCTTCGGTCAGCAATAGGCCGAGCACACCGGAGACCGCCAGGGCGACCGCTATGGGCACGTTGAGGCAGATCATCGCCACCAGGACGATGAAGATGAAGAGCATCAGCATGGATCAGCGCCGTTCCGCATTCTGCATCTCCTGTTCAACCTCTTCCTCGATCTCGGCGTGTTCCAGAGAGATGCCCGCCATGGTCCTGCGCCAGTAGTCCGGCAAGCTGAGCAGCTCGCAAATGATGAAGAGAGCGGCGCCGATGGGTATCACCGACTGGGTCAACTGAACCGGCACCCAGGTGAGCGAGACCAGCCGGTCGCCTTCCAGAATCTCCAGAACCAGCATGCCGGCCCAGGCCATCAGGATGAAGAAACCGAGGACGATTGCTTCGGCCAGGATCAGGGCCAAGCGGCGCAGTCGAGGCGGAAACGACAGCAGAACCGAGTCAAAGCCGATGTGGCGGCGCTTCAGGGCCGCCAGGGCGGCGCCGTAGTAGGTAATCCAGGAAAGCTGGATCGCCGCCACCTCGTCGTACCAACTGAAGGAATCGCCGGCCAACCGCACCAGCACCGCCGCGATGACCACTATGGTCAAGGCGATCATCAGGATGATGACAACCCATTCCAGCAACCACTCAAGGCTTCGTCTTGCCGCCGCAAGCACCGTTGCTATCTCCTTTGCCACGGGCAGGACCCGGGGTCAGTGAGCCCGCAGGGCGGGACCATCGAGAAGAGAGGTGAGAGATCGGCAGGCCGGGCTGCGCGACAACGCACAACCCGGCGCCTTACCGTTTTCAGGACCTTACGAGCCGTCCGCCAGACGCAGCACCGTGTCGATCAGATCCTTGCCGCCATCGACGCTGGACGCATACTCGTCATAGATCGGCTTGGAGGCTTCGACGAAGGCCGCCTTGTCGGCGGTGTTCACCTGAATGCCGCCGTCCTTCAGCTTCTGCAGCAGATCGGTTTCCAGGCGTGCAGCCTCTTCATAGACGAAGTCCTGGGTTTCCCGTCCGCATTGAACCAGCGCATCCTGAACGTTCTGCGGCAGCTTGGCGAAGTGCTTCTCCGACACCAGAACATAGGCCGGCGTGTAGACGTGGCCGGTGATGGACAGATACTTCTGCACTTCCTGGAACTTCGCCGACCAGATCTGGGCGTAGGGGTTTTCCTGGCCGTCGATCACCTTGGTCTGCAGGGCCGTGAAGACCTCCGAGAAGGCCATGGGTGTGGGGTTCGCGCCGTAGAGCTTGAACATCTTCACCCGCCAGGCACCGTTGGGGGTACGCAGCTTCACGCCGGCCAGGTCTTCCGGCTTGTTGATCGGGCGGGTGTTGTTGGTGATGTTGCGAAAGCCATTCTCAAACAAACCGATGATGCGGTAGCCCTTTTCCTGGGCCGCCTTCTGGAAGGTGCTGTCCATCAGTTCGGCCTGGACCCGGCGCATGTGGTCGCGGTCCTGGATGATATAGGGCATCTCGAAGACGCCGAAGACATCGGCGACCGAGGACATTACCGAAGAGGGCAATGCAAAATCCACCTGACCCAGCTTCAACTTCTGCAACAGTTCCTTGTCCTTGCCGAGCTGGGAGGCCCCGAAGGTCTGCACCTCGGCGGCATCGCCCAGCGCCGTGTTGGAGCAGGCAGCAAAAGCATTCACGGAAGTCTCGAAAAGCGAGCCGGGCTGACCCACGTGGCCGAACTTCAGGGTCATCTTCTCGGCCATGGCCGGGCTTGCAAGAACGGAAATCAAGGCGGCCCCGCCGGCTGCTCCTGTCAGGATCTTTGCTAACTTCATGATGGTTCCTCCCGTTGGGTTTCTTTTTTATCTTCTTTGTTTTGGCCGGTTACTCAGCCGCCGAGGCGGACGTCTGTTCGCGTCCGCTTAGATAGTCCAGCGCCGCCTGGGCGCCGCCGCGCCGATGGGTGACGCCGGAAAGCTCCAGCCCCATCTCCACACCGGAGAGGGTGCCCATCAGCATCAGATCGTTGAAATCGCCCAGGTGACCGATGCGGAAAACCTTGTCGGCGACCTTGGAGAGGCCGTTGCCGAGCGACATGTTGAAGTTTTCCAGGGTCGTCTTGCGAAAGGCATCGGCGCTCTGGCCTTCGGGCATCAGCACCGCGGTCAGCGAGCCGGAATAGTGACGCGGTTCCAGGCAGAGCACCTCCAGCCCCCAGGCCCGCACCGCGCGGCGTGCCGCTTCGCCATGACGCTGATGGCGCGCAAAGACGTTGTCGAGCCCCTCCTCCTGCAGCATATCGACGGCCTCCACCAAGCCGTAGAGCAGATTGGTCGCCGGGGTATAGGGGAAATAGCCCTTGGCGTTGGGTTCGGCCATTTCCTCCCAGGACCAATAGGCCCGCGGCAGGCCGGCGTTCTTCGAGGCCGCTTCGGCCTTGGCGCTGACGGCGTTGAAGGAAAGGCCCGGCGGCAGCATCAATCCCTTCTGCGAGCCGGCCACCGTGACGTCGACACCCCACTCGTCATGGCGATAGTCGATGGAGGCAAGCGAAGAGATGGTATCCACCATCAGCAGGGCCGGATGCCCCGCCGCATCGATGGCCCGGCGGATCTCCGGCACCTGGGTGACCGAGCCGGTCGAGGTTTCGTTGTGAACCACGCAGACGGCCTTGATCTCCTGCCCGCTGTCGGCGCGCAGGCGTTCCTCGATGGCTTCGGGATCGGCGCCGTGACGCCAGTCACCGGCGATGAACTCCGGCTGCAGGCCGAGGCGCTGGGCCAGGCGGTTCCACAGCGTCGCGAAGTGGCCGGTCTCGTACATCAGCACCTTGTCGCCCGGCGAAAGGGTGTTCACCAGCGCGGCTTCCCAGGCGCCGGTGCCCGACGCCGGGTAGATCACGACAGAGCCTTCGGTTTTGAAGACCGCCTTCATGCCTTCCAGCGCCTTCATTCCGACATCGGCGAAGGCAGGGCCGCGGTGATCCATGGTGGGGAGATCCATCGCCCGCAGTACCCGGTCGGGCACATTGGTCGGTCCCGGAATTTGTAAGAAGTGACGGCCGGGCGAAGCCCCCTGGCGTCCTGACATCTAGTGTTCCTCCCTGCGCTCCGCTTTTCCCGAACGCCGCAGCGTTGCTCGATCGGAGGGCTTGCATCCGCCCGGATAAAGCGGATATGAATACTGAATACAAAATACAAATTTGAGGCGGCTGTCAATGGGCGCTGCAACGCAGGGAGACGAGAAAAGACCGGAAGGCGGCGGCTACACAGCCACGGGTCCGGCCGCGGATCTTGTTGCCCGGCTCGACGCAGCCCTGGAGGGCGAGGCCTACGGCGATGCTTTCTCCCGCGGCCGCTACGCCACCGACGCCTCGATCTATCAGATCATGCCGCGCGCCGTGGTGGTGCCCAGAACCATGGCGGACGTGGAAGCCACCCTAGCCATCGCCCGCGCGGCCGGTGTGCCGGTTCTGCCGCGCGGCGGCGGCACCTCGCAATGCGGCCAGACCGTCAACGATGCCGTCGTCATCGACTTCACCAAGCACCTGAACCGCATCCTCTCCGTCGATACGGTGAACGCAACGGCGGAGGTCGAGCCCGGTCTGGTGCTGGACCATCTGAACGCCGCCCTGAAGCAGCACGGCCTCTGGTTTCCGGTCGACGTCTCCACCGCCTCGCGCGCGACCCTGGGCGGCATGGCAGCGAACAACTCCTGCGGCGCGCGTTCCATCCGCTACGGCACCATGCGCGACAACGTGCTGGGGATCGACGCCCTGCTGGCCGACGGCAGCCGCATGGATTTCGGCCCGGTGCCCCAGGATCTGGCCGGGGTCAACAGCCCGAGCCCGAAACATGATCTGTTCCGCGAGCTGCTCGACCTCGGCCAGCGCGAAGCGGAGGAAATCAAGGCACGGTTTCCCGACCTGATGCGCCGGGTCGGCGGCTACAACATCGATGCGCTGGTGCCCAACGGCCCCGCCAACAACCTCTCGCATCTGCTGGTCGGCTCCGAAGGCACACTGGCGGTCAGCGAGAAGATCAAGCTGCAGCTCGCCCCCCTGCCGAAGAACAAAGTGCTGGGAATCTGTCATTTCCCGAGCTTTTACGAGGCGATGGATTCGGCGCGCCATCTGGTCACCCTGGGCCCGACGGCGGTGGAACTGATTGACCGCACGATGATCGAGCTGAGCCGCGACATCCCGCTCTTCCGGCCCATTGTCGACCGCTTCGTGCGTGGCGAGCCGGAAGCCCTGCTTCTCGTCGAGTTCGCCGAGGAAGACCAGGACGAGAACCTCCGCCGCCTGCAGGCCCTGGGCGATATGATGGCGGCGCTCGGTTTTCGCTGGGGCGATCCGGGCAAGAAGGACGGCGGCGTGGTGGAGGCCATCGACCCGGACTTCCAGAAACAGATCTTCGGTGTCCGCGCCCAGGGCCTCAACATCATGATGTCCATGAAGGCGGAGGGAAAACCGGTTTCCTTCGTCGAAGACTGTGCTGTGCGTCTGGAGGACCTGGCCGACTACACCCAGCGTCTGACGGAGATCTTCCACAAACACGGCACCACCGGCACCTGGTACGCCCATGCCTCGGTCGGCACCCTGCACGTCCGTCCGGTGCTGAATCTGCGCCTGGATAACGACGTGAAGGCGATGCGGGCCATCGCCGAAGAAGCTTTCGAGATGGTGCGCGAATACCGCGGCTCCCACTCCGGCGAGCACGGCGACGGCATCGTCCGGTCGGAGTTCCACCGCGAGATGTTCGGCGACCGCATGGTCGAGAGTTTCGAGTGGGTGAAAGACCGCCTGGACCCCGACGCGCTGTTGAACCCAGGCAAGATCGTACGGCCGCCGAAAATGGACGACCGCAACCTGTTCCGCTATCCGCCCGACTACAAGGTGCCGGAACTGCGCAGCGTCTTTGATTGGGCCGGCTACCCCGGGGCCGGGCGCGGCCTGCAGGGCGCGGTGGAGATGTGCAACAACAACGGCGCCTGCCGCAAGATCGGCGACGGCGTGATGTGCCCCTCCTACCGTGTCACCCGCAACGAGCGGGATCTTGTGCGCGGCCGCGCCAACACGCTGCGCCTGGCGATCTCCGGCCAATTGGGGCCTGAGGCCATGACCGCCGACGCCATGGCGGATACCATGAAGCTCTGCGTCTCCTGCAAGGGCTGCCGCCGCGAATGCCCGACCGGCGTCGATATGGCGAAGATGAAGATCGAGGTATTGGCGGCCCGCGCCGAAAAGCACGGCCTTTCCCTGCGCGACCGCATGGTCGCAAATCTCCCACGCTATGCCCCCTGGGCGGCGCGTTTCGCCGGATTGATGAACCTGCGCGACCGCCTGCCGGGCGCAGCGAAGCTTTCGGAAATCTTGCTCGGCCTCAGCGCCGAGCGCAGGCTGCCGCTCTGGCATAGCGAGCCCTACCGGCCTGATCCAGGGGAGAACGACGCAGCGGAGATCATCCTCTTCGCCGATACCTTCAACCGCTACTTCGAGCCGGAAAACCTGCGCGCCGCCGAAACGGTGTTGCGCCGCGCCGGCCTGAAGGTGGGGCATGCCCTGCCGGAAAACAGCACGCGGCCACTGTGCTGCGGGCGTACCTATCTGGCTGCCGGGCTGGTCGAGGACGCCAAGGCGGAGATGCGGCGCACCATCGCGGCGGTGAAGCCGGTGCTGGAGCGCGGCGGTTTCGTCGTCGGGCTCGAACCCTCCTGCCTCCTCACCTTCCGCGACGAGGCCCCTGCCCTGCTGGGCGACGACTGGTCGGCCGAACTTGGCAGCCGGGTCCTGCTGTTCGAGGAGTTCATCGCCCGAAAGCAGGAAGCCGGGGACTTCGACCTTCCCCTTGGGTCCTTGGCCCAGAACAAGGCCCTTCTGCACGGCCACTGCCATCAGAAAGCCTTCAACGCTGTTACACCGGTGCAGCAGGTTCTCGGCAAGATCCCCGGACTTGCGGTAGACTTGGTCGAGTCGTCCTGCTGCGGGATGGCCGGGGCTTTCGGCTATCAGGCCGAGACGCTGGAGGTTTCCCGCGCCATGGGCGAGCTCAGCCTGCTGCCGGCGGTGCGGGCGGCGGACAAGGATACGATTGTGGTGGCCGACGGCACCTCCTGCCGGCATCAGATCGCCGACGGCAGCAGCCGGGAGGCGGTCCATGTCGCCGTGGTGCTGGAGCGCGCGAGCCGGGCCCCCGAGAGTCATGAGTTGGGAATGCAATGAGCCTGACGGAAACCATCGACCGCCGCCCGCTGCACCACGAACTGGTGGACCGGCTGCGTGACATGATCATCGAAGGACAGCTTGAGGCGGGGCAGAAGATCTCCGAGAAGGCGCTCTGTGAGCGCTTCGGCGTTTCCCGCACCCCCCTGCGCGAAGCCGTGAAGATACTCGCGGCCGAGGGCTTTCTGGATCTGACGCCGCACCGCGGCGCCTCGGTCGTGAAACTCACCCTGAAGGACTTCGAAGAAGCGCTGCCGATCATGGGCGCGCTGGACGCCGTCGCCGGGGAGCTGGCCTGCCAGAACGCGACGGAAGCCGAGATCGCCGAACTTGAAGAGCTGACCGCGCGGATGACGGAGCGCTTCGAGGCCGAGGACCTTGCCGGCTACTACAAGCTGAATTCCCGCATCCACCAGCTGATCATGGAGATGGCGCGCAACCCGACCCTGACCCGCTCGACCCGGGTCTTGTCGGAGCGTATGCGCCGCGCCCGCTATGAACTGGTGATGTCACCGGCGCGTTGGGCCCAGGCCGTGGAAGAACACCAGGCCATGGTGAAAGCGATCCGCAACCGCAAGGGCGTGCAGCTCGGCCGCATCATGAAGGTCCACGTCATCCACAAGCTGCAGGACCTGCAGGCTCACCTCTTCGCCGACGAGCACTAGATCCTTCGCGGTTCCGGTCGAATCCGGTCTTAGCCGCAGTCTCAGCCTCAACAGAGGCCACCCGGCCCCGCACTCCCCCTCAGGTTGGTCAGGCCAGCAGCAATGCGAGCCTGGATTGCCGGAGGACGGGAATTCAATTCGCCCTGTGACATAAGTTTGCCAACAACCTGAAAATCCCGCACCATGTTCTTGTCACAAAAACTTCAAAAAACTGTCATGTGACGATAGGGAGGACACTCAATGAAAAGAACGTTCGTTTTGGCTCTGGGCGCTGCGGCGCTGGGGCTTGGGGCGGCCGCTTTGCCGGCACAGGCAGCGGGCAAACTCACCTACTATTGCAGCGCCCAGGAAGACTGGTGCCAGTTGATGGCGCGGAGCTTCGAGGAAGCCACCGGCATTGACGTCAACATGACCCGCAAGAGCTCCGGGGAGACCTATGCGCAGGTCCGCGCAGAAGCGAGCAACCCCAAGGGCGATGTTTGGTGGGGCGGCACCGGCGATCCGCATCTGCAGGCGGCCGAGGAAGGCTTGACCGAGCCCTATGTTTCCCCCATGCGCGGCGAGCTGAACGACTGGGCCATCTCCCAGGCGAGCTCCGCCGATGACAAGACCATCGGGATCTACTCCGGCGCCCTGGGCTACGGCTACAACGAGGATCTGTTGAAGGCCAACAACCTGCCGGTTCCGGCCTGCTGGAAGGATCTGCTGAAGCCGGAGTACAAGGGCCACGTGCAGATGGCCAATCCGAATTCATCGGGCACCGCCTACACGACGCTGGCGACCATCGTGCAGCTCTTCGGCGAAGACGAAGGCTTTGAGTTCATGAAGGGCCTTCACAAGAACATCAACCAGTACACCAAGTCCGGCTCGGCCCCCATCAAGGCTGCAGGCCGCGGCGAAAACACCATCGGCATCGTCTTCATGCATGATGCGGTGAAACAGGCCGTCGCCGGATTCCCGATCAAGGTCGTGGCGCCCTGCGAAGGCACCGGCTACGAGATCGGCTCCATGTCGATCATCAAAGGCGCGCGCAACCTGGAGAACGCCAAGAAGTTCTACGATTGGGCGCTCTCCAAGGAAGCCCAGACCCTGGCCCTGCAGGTAAAGGCCTATCAGGTGCCGTCCAACAAAGCCTCGGAGACCTCGCCCAAAGCGCCGGATCTTTCGAGCATCAAGCTGATCGACTACGACTTCAACAAGTACGGCTCCAGCGAAGAGCGCAAGCGCCTCTTGAAGAAGTGGGACGACGAGGTTTCGACCCTGCCGCAATAGGACCTTGCGCAAGGTCGACACTCACCGCCGCGTCCACCCGACGATTGCCCTTTGGCTGATCGTCGGGTGGGTCGGCTTTTGCCTGCTTCCCTGGTACGGCATCGAAGACGGCTTCCTGTCGCTGATCTGGCTCTTTGACGGCTATCCCTTCGAGCCCGGCTATGCGCCGGCCCTCTTTCTTCTGCTCCAGGGCGAGAAGCTCTGGCTCGCCCCCATCGTGATCGGCCTGCTGCTGCCGATCTTCGCCCTGGCAACCGCCAAGTCGGCCAGGGCCCACTCCACCCTGCTGATCCTGGCCGGTGCCTTCGGCTTCGGCTGGCTGATCGCCCAGGGCTTCGGCATCGGGCTGCGGGGTTTTCAGTTCGAGTGGCTGGAAGCCCTGTTCGGCCCGCTGGGCGATCGTCAGTTCGGCATGGGTTACGGCGCGCTTCTGGCCGCCACGGCCTTTCTGTTCTTTTTCACCCAGGGCATCGCGGCACGCGGCGCGATCAACGGTGATGTCTTCGTCGTCGGCTCGATCGGCTTTGTTATCGCTATCGTCACCGTCTTCGTGTTCTTCCCGATCCTGAGTCTGCTGACCAGCGCCTTCATCACCGAGGACGGCGGCTATTCCGCCGGCGTGTTCATCGCCAAGTTCTTCGACGACAAACTCTGGGGCACGGCCTGCATGACCTTCTCCGGGCGCTGCGGAGCGGCCTGGAACTCCCTGATCCTGGCGATCCTGGTCGGGGCTTCGACGACCGTCCTCGGGCTCTGCTTCGCGCTCATCGTGACCCGCACCGGTTTCCGCTTCAAACGCGGCCTGCGGGCGCTGACGGTATTGCCCATCATCACCCCGCCCTTCGTCATCGGCCTCGCCCTGATCCTGCTCTTCGGTCTCTCCGGCACGGTGACGACCTTCGTGGCGGATCTTTTCGGCGTTCAGCCGACGCGCTGGGTCTATGGCCTGCCCGGGGTGCTGATTGCCCAGATCCTGGCCTTCACGCCCATCGCCTTTCTGGTGATGATCGGGGTGGTCGAAGGGGTCAGTCCCTCGATGGAGGAAGCCGCCCAGACCCTGCGGGCCAGCAAGTGGCATACCTTCAGGACCGTTTCCCTGCCGCTGATGCGGCCGGGCCTGGCCAATTCCTTCCTGCTCGGCTTTATCGAGAGTATGGCGGACTTCGGCAATCCGCTGGTTCTGGGCGGCAACTTCGATGTGCTCTCGACGGAGATCTTCTTTGCCATCGTCGGCGCACAGTACGATCAGGGCCGCGCCGCCGTCCTCGCCATCGTGCTGTTGGCCTTCACCCTCGGCGCCTTTTATGCGCAGCGCTTCTGGCTCGGCCGCAAGTCCTACACCACGCTGACCGGCAAGGGGGATGCCGGCGTCCATCCGCAACTGCCGGCCCCCTTTGCCTTTGCCGTCGGCGCCATCGTGGCGGCCTGGACCTTCTTCACCATCGTCATCTACGGCATGATCTTCTACGGCAGCGTGGTGCAGCTCTGGGGCGTGAACAACACCCTTACGCTGAAGCACTACGTCACCGCCTTTGCCCTGCGCATCACCGAGGAAGGCATCCGCTGGACCGGGTCGGCCTGGGATTCCTTCTGGACCACGGTGCAGATCGCCGCCGTCTCTGCGCCCCTGACCGCCGCGGTTGGCCTTGTCACCGCCTACCTGCTGGTCCGCCAATCCTTTGCCGGCAAGAACGCTTTTGAGTTCGGCACCATGCTGTCCTTCGCCATTCCGGGCACGGTAATCGGGGTCAGCTATATCCTGGCCTTCAACGTGCCGCCGATCGAGATCACCGGCACCGGCGTCATCCTTGTCGTCTCCTTCATCTTCCGCAACATGCCGGTCGGGGTGCGCGCCGGCATCGCCTCCATGTCGCAGCTCGACCGCAGCCTTGATGAATCGTCGCTGACACTGGGGGCGAATTCCTGGCAGACGTTTCTGCGCGTCGTTCTGCCGCTGCTGCGCCCGGCGATCCTGGCCGCCCTGGTCTACAGCTTCGTGCGGGCGATGACGGCGGTTTCGGCGGTGATCTTTCTGGTCAGCGCCGAGTACGATATGGCCACCAGCTACATCATCGGCCGGGTCGAGAACAACGATTACGGCCTCGCCATCGCCTATTCGATGACCCTGATTTTCGTCATGCTGGGGGCCATCGGCCTTCTGCAGCTGCTGGTCGGCAAACGCAGCATCGGCCGCCGCGGCCAACAGGCCCCCGCCGCGGTGACGGCAACCTAGTCAAGTGGAGCAAAGCCCCGTGCAATCAAACGCAGCTTCCGTGGTCTTCGAGAACATCACCAAGGCATTCGGCAAGGATGTGGTGGCGGTGGATGACATCTCGCTGTCGGTGGAGGCCGGCAAGCTGGTGACCCTGCTCGGCCCCTCGGGCTGCGGCAAGACCACCACGCTGCGCATGATCGCCGGCCTGGAAATGGCGACCAAGGGCCGCATCCTGATCGGCGAGCGGGATGTGACGCGGCTGCCGGCCACCGACCGCGACGTGTCGATGGTTTTTCAGTCCTACGCCCTTTTCCCCCACATGACGGTGCTGGAGAACGTGTCCTACGGCCTGAAGTTCTCAGGCTTCCCGAAGGTGGAGGTGCGCGAACGGGCGCTTGCCGGGCTCGACCTGGTCGGCCTGAAGGACTATGGCGCAAGGCTGCCGAGCGAGCTTTCCGGCGGCCAGCAGCAGCGCGTTGCGGTGGCCCGCGCTCTGGTCCTCGAACCCCAGGTTCTGCTCTTCGATGAACCGCTTTCCAACCTCGATGCCAAGCTGCGCCGTCAGGTCCGCGAAGACATCCGCGACATCCAGACCAAGCTGGGACTGACCGTGGTCTACGTCACCCACGACCAGGAAGAGGCTCTGGCGGTTTCCGACCGGATCATCGTCATGAACCGGGCGGTCATCGCCCAGGACGGCGCGCCGCGCGATCTCTATGACGCCCCGGCCAGCCGCTTCGTGGCCGACTTCATCGGCGAGGCAAACATCTTCGACTGCACGGTGGAGAGCGTCAGCGACGGCAAGGCCGCAGTGGCCCTGGGCACTTACAGGACCGCCCTGCCGGCCCGCGGCATCCAGCCGGGCAAGGCCTTTGTCGCCGTGCGGCCCAATCGGGTCGCCATCGCAGCGGCAGGTGCGGCCAATGCCATTCCCGGCGATCTGAAAAAGATCACCTATGTCGGGCGCCACCTCGAGTATTTCATCGATACCGCGCTGGGGCCGGTCTTCGCCGTCGATCCCGACGTCAATGCCGACTTCCAGCGCGGCCAGTCGGTCAGCGTAACCTTCGCGGAGCCCGGCCCGGTCCTGCTGAGCAACTGACGGCAAGCGGCTTCCTCTGCTGGCCATAGGTCAGCAAGTCTGTCGGCCACTACAAACCGAAGGCCTGGACGCAACTCTTGATCATCGCGCGGACCCGTAACCTCACCCCGAACCGCGCGTTATCCTGGATTGGATTTGCGGATCAGCCGTTTGAACTCGACCAGCAGAGACTCACTGGTGTTCGGGCCGGAAAGAACGCCGCGCCGTTTTCCGCTGCCGTCGAAGAGCAACAGGGTGACATGCGGAACACCGTGGGCGTCGGCCAGCGCCTGCCCGTCCGGATGACGGATATTGGCGACAACATATTGAATGTCGTCATCGTCCAACTGTGACAGTGCATCCCGCGCCTCGCTCTGCAGAGCGCGGCACAGCGAACACTGCGGATCATGGATCTGCACCACGGTCGAAGTGCCGTTGCCGATGCGCGACAGGTCCTGCTCGACAATGCCGGCATGAACAGAGCTCGCAAGATACCAGCCGCCACCGCCGACGATGGCGAGGCCTGCAACGTTGTAGCCGATGTTCCGCAGAAAATCGCGGCGGCTGCGAATCTTTTTCTTTGGCCCTGACGAGCCCGCGGTCTGTTCGCCGGGGATACTCCCCTGCTTCTTTTTAGAGGCCGTCTTGCGCTTCTGTCGCTTCATAGCGGAATCCCTATCTGGCCGGCACCGCTCTGCGGCTGCCTGTTTCCCTTCCCTTAGGTCTGATTCACGGCGACAACCCTGGGCGCGCAACTATAGCCGCACTGAAGCCTTCAATGCAGATCAACGATTCGTGACCGTCATACAGGGATTGCTAACTCGAGGCGCCGCCTCAGCCCGCCCTGTCGCCGTAGAGCTTGCCGGTCGGGGTCTTCAGGAAGGCTTCGAAGGGGATTTCCTCCTGCTTGATGAAGCCCTGGGACGGCAACTTGCCTTCGTTCACCATTTCGATGACCGCGCAGGCCGAGGCGGAGGTGGTCCAGGCAATGGCGGTCCAGGGTTCGCCGGAAACTTCGATCGGATAGTAGGCGCGCACGAATTCCTTGCGGTTCAGGCGGCCGTCGAACATCCCCTCCGCCGCGACATGCACATAGACCACGTCGTCGTCGACCGGCGGCTTGGCGTTGGTCAGGATCTTGCCGGCCAGTTCGCGCTGTTCGCGCATCAACAGCTCATGGAAAAAGAAATTCATCATCTCGACATGGCCGGGATAGCGCATGGATTTGTAGTCCAGGTTCTCGATCCGGCCCTCAAAGGTTTCGCACATGGTGCCCAGACCGCCCGAGGTGGTGAAGGCCTCCAGCTTCACGCCGCCGACATAGAGGGTCTCGATCCACTCCATGGGGGAGACCCACTTGTGCTGTCCCTCCTCGATCACCTCGCAGTCGTTCAGGTACTCGTTCACCACCCCTTCCGGCGACCAGTTGAAGGCATAGCCCAGGTGTCCCGTCGGATGCTGCGGCAGGGCGCCGACGCGCATGCGCACCGAGCGCACGGTTTCGAACTGATCGGCCAGATGGGCGGCGACGATGCCGACGAAACCCGGCGCCAGGCCGCACTGCGGGGCCATCACGCCCTTGGACGTTTTGGCAAGTTCGCGGATCGCCTGGGTGGTCGGCACGTCCTCGGTCAGATCGAAGTAGTGCAGCCCCTCCTGATGCGCCGCCGCGGCGATATCCTTGTTGAGAATATAGGGCAGGCAGGAAATCACCGCGTCGTAGGGCCGCAGCAGCGCCGGCAGGCCCGCGACGTCCCCCAGATCCGCGCTGCGCACCTCAAACGGCGGTGTGCGGCGCAGCTCCCGCGTGTCGATGCCGGTCACCTGAAACCCGGCATTGGTCAACATACGCGCGGTCAGCGAACCGACCTTGCCGAGCCCCAGCACGGCGATCTTCTGGATGGACATGAAAGCATTCCTCTTAACGGCAAGGAGGGTTAACAGCAGGAGGGAGCGCGGAGACGACTCCAAAGACGTTCCGTCCCGAACCTAGCCGGAGACGATGGTGAAGAGAAAGCCCCAGTCTGTAAAACAGGCCCCGCCTGCTATTTGCTTTCTGGGTAGAACTGCATGAAGCCCGTATCGTTGGCGGGAGAGACCGGCCATTGGCGGCCGCGGGTGGCTGAGATCGAGCGGTTGGGACCGGCGACAAAAGTTCGCCCTGGCTCCCCGACCAGTGCGCCGTCCTTCATCCAGACTTCGTCGGAGCCGTAGATTTCGCCCAAAAGAGTCTGGGTCAGTTCCGCCTGCACAGCAGCCAGTGAGGCATCGCCGGCGCGGTCGTGCAATTCCTGTGGATCGTCGCCGAGATCGAAGAGCTGGAAACGGTTGCCGCAAGGATACCAGATCAGCTTGTGACCGCCGCGCCGCAGCATGCGCGATGCATGGGGCCCCTCACCGAATTCGCCGTAGAGGGTCTTGCGCCGGGCGTCGCCGAGCATCGACAGGCCCTCAACCTGCTGCGGAATGGGAATGCCGCAGAGATCCAGCAGGGTCGGCATGACATCGCGCAGGCAGACCAAGCGATCGTCCTGACGCTGAAACCCGACCCGCTGGTCGTCGGCGACCCCCATCAGGATCATCGGAATGTGGCAGGAGGGCTCATAAAAGACCTGCTTAGCCCACATGCCGTGGTTGCCAAGCATGTCGCCGTGATCTGTGGTGAAGAGCACGATGGTGTCGTTCAGCACCCCTTCGTCCCGCAGTGTGCCGATGAGGGAGCCGACTTGATGGTCGATGTGGGTGCAGAGCGCGTAGAAGGCACGGCGGGCGGCCAGCGCCTGCTGAGCGTTCAGCGCGTCGCCGCGCGCCTGAGTCGCCTGGGCATTGTAGGGCAGCGCCGCGCGATCCTCTGCCCAAGCGCCCCCGAAAGGCTCATCGATCTCGATATCCCGATAGAGATCGATATAGCTTTGCAACGGCACCAGCGGCGGATGCGGATGGCGGTAGCCGCAGTACCACAAGCTGGGCCGGGTCGGATCGCGCCGCTTGATCGCCAGCGCCGTCATCCGGGTCGCCCAGTTGGTCGGATGGGTCTCCTCCGGCAGGTGCCAGGGACGCCAGGCATAGGTGTTGTTGCTCATGCCGTGGTCGTACTGGCGGCCGAGATAACCCGCCTCCCCCAGGTAGATTTCGTAGTCGTCGGTGGTCCCGTAGAGGGTTCGTCCCTCGTCGTCCAGCAGCACATCGTCGAAGCCGATGCGGTCGCGCTGCGGATAGACGTGGATCTTGCCGACCGCCTGGGCCTGATAGCCGGCATTGCGGAAGGTCTGGGCCAGGGTGGGCAGGTCAGCCGGCATCTCCAGCTGCGGCTGAAAGCTGCGGTCGCCGTGGCGGCGGGCCGAGGTACCGGTCATCAGCGAGCGCCGCGCCGGCAGGCAGACAGGATGCTCCGAATAGGCATTGGTAAAGCGGACGCCGTTGCGCGCCAGCTGGTCCAACACCGGTGTCTGGATCGCCGGATGCCCGGCGGACCCCAGCAGATGAGCGGACCAGTGGTCGGTGACAATGAGCAGTACGTTGGGTCGGGTCATCTAGCTATCCTTAGGGTGACGGATCGGCGCGAAAGCGGAAAAATCGTCTTCCGGCGCCCAATCTTGGGGAATTCTGGCCGAGCCGCGCAGCACCAGTTGCCCGGGCAGCAGTTCGCGCTGCGCCTCGGTTGTGGGGTCCTCGATAAGAGACGCCAGAATCTCAACGGCACGTTGGCTCAACTCCTCCGCGCTCGCGGTAACCGACGTCAGGTCGTAGGTGCGCCAGGCTGCTTCGGCGGCGTTGTTGAAACCGACGACGGAGATGTCCCGACCCGGCGTCAAACCGAGTTCGAAGCGCAGGGCATCCATAGCCCCCATGGCCATGATGTCCGAGGCGCAAAAGATCGCGTCCGGCGCATCGGCGCCGCGGAGAAGTTCCAGGGCCGCGTCATAACCGCCGTCATAGGTGAAGCCGCCGGAGGCGATTTTCGGGGCCCGTGCCAAGGTCTCGCTGAACCCGGCCTGGCGATCCCGGCTGGTGGAGGTGTCGTCCAGACCGCTGATGAAGCCGAAGCGGTGATGTCCGCCGCTCTGCAGGAATCTGGCGACCATGCGTCCGGCACCGCGGTTGTCGGTGGCCACGGCGCTGATGCCGGGATCGTCGACAATACGGTTCATGGTCACCACCGGAATGCCGGCATCGCGGCAGATCGACGGCGCTCTGCTCGACAGACGGGCCGAGTTCATGATGACGCCGTCGACCTGGTAGGCGAGAACGTCGGCAATCATGGAATCGATATCGTCGCCCGAGGGAATCGAAAACAGCAACGCCTGAAAGCCCGAAGCCCGCAGCGCCCCGTTGAGCTGGTGCAGGATCGCGACGTAAAACGAATAGTAGAGGTCGGCGACCACGACACCGACGAGGCGCGAACGCTGGGTAATCAGGCCGCGCGCCAGCGCATTGGGTCGGAAGCCGAGTTGCGCCGCCGCTGCCCTGATCTTCTCGCGGGCCGCACCGGAGACGTAGCCGTTGTTGGAAAACGCCCGGGAAACGGCCGACTGGGAAACGCCGGCAAGGCGCGCGACGTCATAGGACGTCGGCTTCCTGCGCCGAGCAGTTCCGGCGGACGGCTTATCCGGGTCTTTTCTGCGGGTCATGCGCCCCTTCCTTTGCGGTAGGCCGTGTAGATCGGCGCGCCAACGAAAACCAGGGTGATCACGAAGATACCAACGGCGATCGGTTGGCCGAAGAAAGCAAGAAAGCTGCCGTCATTCAGCATCAGGCCCTGGCGCAGGGACTGCTCCAGCGTCTTGCCAAGCGCCATGCCGATAACAATGGGGGCGACAGGCACCCCGGCCAAGCGCATGACCACCCCGAAAAGGCCGGCCAGGACGGCGACGACCACGTCGATGGGATTGCCGCGGACGGCAAAGGCCCCGACGACCGACATCAGCACCACCCAGCCCATCAACAGGGGTTCGGGCAGGCCCATGACCCGGCGGAACCCCCGGGCGCCGATGGCGCCGAAGACGACCATCAGCAGGTTGGCGATCAGAATCACGATGAAAGCGCCGATCATGATTTCCGGATTGTTCTGGAAGAGTTGAACGCCCGGCACCAGCCCCTGGATGAGAAGGGCCCCGAGCAAAACCACCGTGCCGCCATCGCCGGGAATACCAAGGGCCAGGGTCGGCACCAGGGCACCGCCGGTCACTGCGTTGTTGGAAGCCTCGGAGGCGACCACACCATCCGGTTCGCCCTTGCCGAAATTCTCGCGCCTCGGCGAGGTGCGCTTGGCCTCGGCGTAGCTCACGAAGGTTGCCGCGGTGGCGCCGGTGCCCGGAAGAATGCCGATGGCGGTGCCGATGGCGCTGCTCTGCACCAACATGCGCAGGCGGATGCGAATGTCACTCCAGGGCGGTAGGCGAAAGCCGACACCGGCCACGTCCGGCGGTTTGCCCTGGACATAATAAGCCGCGCGCGTAAAGGCCTCGGACAGGGCGAAAAGCCCGATCAGCACGGAGATGAGGGAAAGCCCGCCCGCCAGCGCGTCGATGCCGAAGCCGAAACGCGACAGGCCGGTCATGTTGTCCGGCCCGATGGAAGCCAGGAACAGCCCGATGGCGCCGGCCAACAGGCCTTTCACCATACTGCCGCTGGAAACCCAAGCAATACAGGTGAGTGCGAAGAGAATGAGAGCGAAGGTCTCCACCGGCCCGAAATAGACCGACAGGCGGGCAAGCCGGGGCGCTGCGATGATCAGCACGATCAGCGAAAAAACCCCGCCGAAAGCGGAGGCGAAGGTCGCCCAACCCAGAGCCAGGTCGGCCTTACCCGACCTGGCCATAGGATAGCCGTCCAACACGGTGGCGGCTGACTGCGGCGTGCCCGGCGTGTTGATGAGGATGGCGGTGATCGAGCCGCCGTAGACCGAGGCACAGTAGATGGACAGCAGAAGCGCAATGGCTGCCGGCGTGCCCATAGAGTAGGTGAAGGGCAGGGCAACCACCAAGGCAACGACTGTCCCCATGCCCGGCAAAGCCCCGACCAGGGTGCCGTAGGCGGTGCCGATGAAAATGGCCAGCAGCACCTCCCAAGAGGCGATCTGACTCAAGGCCAGCGAAAGGTTGTCGAGCACGCCCATCAGCCGGCATCCATCAGAAAGAGATCCAATGGGTCTCGGGAAGCGGCAGCTCCAACAAGCGGCTGAAGAGGTACCAGACGGCGAAGGGACCGATGAGGCTGTTCAGAACCAGAACCGGCAGCCGCCGATAGCCAAAGAACAGGCAGAACAGAAACATGCCCGGCGAGGCCGTGGCGACGAAGCCCGCCGCCGGCAAGGCAAAGGCAACGGCAAGCGAGACCGCCGCGACCCCCAGCAGCTTGGTCACCTCGCGGCGGCTCAGGTGCTCACGCGGCGCGCCGGCGGCTTTGCTGGTGATCAGAAGAAAGACCGACAGCAGGAAGATCAGGGCAATAAAGATGCGCGGCGTGAAGACGGTCGAAACGTCGCCGCCAAAACTCGGTACGTCATAATCAGCCGAAAAGGTCGAGCCGAAAAGACCGGCGGCTGCCAGGGCAATGAGGGCGAAGACGGAACGGTCGAAAGTGAGTTGCATGGCAAAGGCCCCTCCCGGCAGGGCCAGCCCGCCCGCTTGTCCCGGGCGGGCCGCGTCCAGACCGATCCCTACTTCACGAGTCCGGCTTCCTTCAAAAGGGCTCCGTTCTTCTCGTACTGACTCTTGAAGAAGGCCGCAAACTCGTCGCGCGGCATGTAGCGCACCTGGCGCTTGGCCTTTTTCATGTTGTCCTGAAAGCCGTCGGAGTTGGCCGCCTTGTCGCAGGCATCGGACAACTTGGTCACAATAGCTTCCGGGGTTCCGGCTGGTGCGAAGAAGCCGAACCAGACGAAGGATTCAACCGGCTGCCCCAACTCGGTCATGGTCGGCACGTCGGGAAACTCCGCAGAGCGTTCCACATCGAGAATGGCCAGCGGCCGCAGGCCGAAGCGCGCCTTGGCATCACCGAACCAGATGGCCATATCGACCCTTCCGCCCAGCATCGACTTGGCCACTTCGTTGATGCCCTCGTGGGGAATGTAGTTGAACTTAACGCCGTAGGCGTTGGCGACCGCAGCCTGTGCGATATGCGGCAGCGAGCCCGGCGGCGGCCCGCCGGTCACGACCTTGCCCGACTTGGCCTTGGCGATCAGATCGTCGACGGTCTTGATCGGCGAGTCTTCGAGCACCGTCACATAGAGCGGTCCCTGGGCGACAAGGCAGATCGGCGCCCAGCTCTCCGCGTTATAGCTGGTTTTGCGCAGATGCGGCTGCGTGGTGGTGGTGCCCACCGGCATGAATCCGAGGCTGTAGCCGTCCGCCTTGGCCTTTGAAAGCTGGGTCGCGCCGATGGTGCCGCCGGCGCCGGTCACGTTACTGACGACGATATCGGTGCCGAGAATCTTCTCCATCTCGGCAGCGAAGAAGCGGCCCGGCACGTCGGTGCCGCCGCCGGCGCTGAAGGGAATCATCATCCCGATCGAGCGTTCCGGATAGTCGGCCTGCGCAGCACCCCCGCTCGCAAGAACGGCGACGACCGCAACCCCCAATGCCCTTTTGAGTTTCATGCTTTCCTCCCGGTTTTCATATGGCCCGATTGTTTTGTGGCCCGATTTGAGGCGGCCCAGCTTAAAGGGCTTGATTGATGTGCATTCGAATGCATATTTTAGGAATTGTCAATCCACGAACGATTTTCGCCTGCCGCGTCGGCGTGGGCAGGGACAGCGTTCAAGCCCGAAGTAGCTGTTCTGCCGCCTGTCCTGTACCGAGGGGATCCCGATGTCGAAGTTCCTGACCACCCATGTCGGCAGCCTGCCCCGGCCCGATTGCGTCTGCGATGTCTTGCAGGCCCGCGAAGAAGAGGGCGGTCCGCCGGACGACTTCGAAGCGGTGGTGGCGCGGGAAGTGAAAGCCATCGTCGCCCGCCAGGTTGCGATCGGCATCGATTATGTTTCCGACGGCGAATTTTCCAAGATCGGCTATGCGAACTACGTGAAGGACCGTCTGACCGGATTCTCCGGCGACAGCCCGCGTGTTCCCGGCGCCGACCTGGACGACTTTCCCGGTTTCCTGAAGATGCTCGCCCGTTGGCGCGAGGGCGCTCTGCCCCGCCCGACGCCCTGCTGCACCGGCCCCGTCGCGGTGAAGGACCGTGATCAGTTGAAGGCCGACACGGCCCGCCTGAAGGCCGCCGTCGAGGCGGCAGGCGCCCGTGGTGGCTTCATCAACGCCGCCTCCCCCGGCGTCATCGCCCTGTTCCAGGCCAACGAATATTATCCCGACCGAAGCGCCTATCTGGCGGCCCTGGCCGAGGCGATGAAGGAGGAGTACCGCGCCATCGTCGAGGCCGGTTTCTTCCTGCAGATCGACTGCCCGGATCTCGGCATGGGGCGTCACACGACATTCAAGCATGACGATGAGGCGACCTTCCTGAAAAGCGCCCACGAGCAGGTCGAGGTGCTGAACGCCGCGCTCGACGGCCTGCCGCCCGAGCGCCTGCGCATCCATATCTGCTGGGGCAACTATGAGGGTCCGCACACCCGCGACATCGGGCTGGAAAAGGTTCTGCCCGTGCTGCTGAAGGCAAGGCCCGCGATCCTTCTCTTCGAGGCCGCCAACCCGCGGCACGCCCACGAGTGGCGGGTCTTTCAGGAGTTCGAACTGCCGGACGACCGGATCCTGGTACCCGGTGTGATCGATTCCACCTCGAACTACGTCGAACACCCTGAACTGGTGGCTGAGCGTTTGATGAAGTTCGCCGACATCGTCGGGCCTGAGCGCGTCATGGCCGGATCGGACTGCGGCTTCGGCACCTTTGCCGGCGACGGCCTTGTGGAGGCCGACGTCTGTTTCGCCAAGCTCGAGGCCCTGGCCGAGGGTGCGGCGCTGGCCCGCAGCCGGGTTTAGCCGCCATGGCACGCTTCCTGTTACTACACGGCGCCTGGCACGGCGGCTGGTGCTGGGCGGCGGTGGCCGAAAAGCTGAACCGGGCGGGCCATGCGGTCTCGGCACCGGACCTGCCGGGATTGGGCGCCGATGCAGGGAGCCTGACACCGGAAATCGGCCTGGAAACGCATCTCGCCTTCGCCCTGACAGAACTTGAGCGCCTCGGCGGTGCCATCGTCTGCGGCCACTCCTACGCCGGCATGCTGGCACGCGGTCTTGTCGACCGCCGGCCGGCGCTGATCGACGGGCTGGTGCTGATCGAGGCACTCTGGCCCGGCAACAACGAGACGGCCTTCGATATCGTTCCGCCGGCCATGGGCAAACTGTTTCGCGAGCGCGCCGAAAGCGCGGGTGAAGGCTGGCGCATGCCGCCGCCCGACGTAGCGCAGTTCGCCATTGCCGATGAGGCGCTGGCCGCCGCCATCGCCGCACGCCTGACCGACCATCCGCTGAAGACCTTCACCGACCCGCTGCGCCTCTCGGGGCCGGCGACCTTGCCGACGGACCGCCGTTTTGTGATAGCGGCGGACCGCGATCCCCAACCTTATGCCGGAACCGCGGCGGCGCTCAGCGAAGAAGGCTGGACCGTGACGCGGCAGCCCGGCGGCCACGAGATGATGATGACGCAGCCGGATCTGGTTGCAGCGACCCTGTTGCAAACCGCCGCGAAAGCCGGAGCGAAACGAGAGAGGAAAGACAATGCGCAAAGAGCTTGATATCCGCTTCGATGAGACGACCGGCGCTTGGTTCGGCCGCTCCATGCCGGTCGCGAGGGGCGAGATGGAAAAACGGGTCTGGCGCTTCGACGACCTTACCCCCTCGCCCCGGGCCTTTCTGGACTGCGCCCTGCCCGGCCATGTCCGCACGCTCTATAGCGCCCTCGGCCATGGCTCCGACGAGGAACAGCTTGAGGGCACCGCCGTCGAGCAGGCCGAGAACTATCACATCGACTTCGTAAAGGCGGCACCGGGCAACGGCGCCGCCCTGCACAGCCACGGCTCCGAGGAGACCTTCGTCGCCCTCACCGGCAAGTGGGAGATCTTCTGGGGCGACGAAGGCAAGGGCGGCGGCGCGGTGCTGGAGCCCTTCGACGGCATCGTGGTTCCCGGCGGCGTGCTGCGCGGTTTCCGGAACATCGGCGAAGAGGAGGCGACCCTGATGGCGATCCTCGGTGCCCGCAACGCCGGCCACTGCATCTGGGCCGAAAGCCTGCAACCCGCCTTCGCCGAACAGGCCGCGGAATAGCGGATAGGAGAGACCGGGAAAACGAAGGAAAAAGAATGGTGCCCCTTGGCGAAGAGGAATCGAACAGCCAAGGCTACAAATCATCCATAAGAGAAAAACTATCTCTCGAGGCAAGCGAGCTAAACAAGCTATTCGAGACCTTGAGCGATTGGGAGCAGCAACTTCAACACTTAGAGTCGCTAGAAACCCCAGATGCTGAGCATGAGCCAGAGGAGCCGACACCATGACGGTTTCCTCACATGTTGATGCATTTGGGAAGGCTTCCGCAGCGCTGAAGAAACGTAAAAGCCCGCCGCCTGTATCGGTTCGCTTGAATTGGGAAGAATACGAGCGCTTGCGCCACGATGCGGGGGCGCTGAGCATGGCGGCGTATATCCGCCTGAAGCTTTTCGGCGCGGGCGAGATTGGCCCGCACCGTAAAAAATACACCCGTAAGGCAACCTCCCCATCATCTGAACTTGCCATGATCGGCCACATGCTGGGCGGTCTGGGCGAGTCTGAGATTGCCTCAAATCTGGCTGATATGGCGAGAGCGGCTCAGGCTGGCGCCCTACCTGTCTCACCGGAACTCGAAACGGAGATTCAGGCTGCTTGTGAGGCGGTGCGGGATATGAGGGTGCGGCTGGTTTCAGCCATGGGGGTCAAAGCCCGATGATCTTGAAAGGAAACCGCCGGGGTGGTGCCAAAGACTTGGCGCTGCACCTGATGAAAGAAGAAAATGATCATGTCGAGGTGCACGAACTGCGCGGCTTCGTCTCGGATACACTCATGGGAGCTCTGAATGAGAGCTACGCCATCAGCAAGGGCACGCGCTGTAAGAAATTCATGTACTCCATGTCGGTCAACCCACCGCCGGGGGAGAAGGCGGATACGGCGGATATCCTTGATGCTATCGAAAGGTCAGAGAAAGCCCTGAAGCTGAACGGCCAGCCCCGCGCTGTTGTTTTCCACGAGAAGAACGGGCGGCGGCATGCGCATGTAGTCTGGTAGGTGACTAGCATTGCGTGTTGACCCAAATTGGACAGCTCTAAAAACCTCTGCCCAGTGGGACGGATTGTCGCGCGAACCCGCAAAAGGGTTCACAACCGCGCTGTCCAGGTCCAGGTTCAGGGTCTGCGTGTCCGGAGAAGCTGGACGCAGTGGTGCCCTGGGAGATACTTCGCAAGCTGTTGGCCAAGGCACTGAAGCGTTCGGACCGGTCGAAGGGCGGCCGGCCTCCTTACGATGCGGCAGTAATGTTCAAGGTGCTGGTGCAGGAGTGGATACATGTCCGAAGGTGTTTGGCGGGCGCCTGCTGATGCGGGCGCTGAGGGTGTCGCTGAGCGCGACGATACGTCTGGTGAGCTTGTCGCGACGACGGAAGCGTTAATCGGCACAGGGGGCCAGGAGAGCCTACTCGGCCAGGTAACCCAACTGGTCGGCCGTCCCGGCCCAGGCGCGACCTTGCAGGTTGTCGCGGCGCCGGGCCAGTTGCTGCAACTGGACTTCGACCCTGCGGCCGCGCAGGTCGTGCTTCAAGGCAACGACCTCATTCTCGTGTTCCCGGATGGCGGGCGCATCGTCCTAGAGGGCATGGTCGAACTGGCGCAATCGGATAGTCCGCCGGTCTTCGACATCGGCGGCGTCGAGATCGCCGGGGATTCACTGCTCGGCCGTGCCCTGACCCTGGTGGAGCAGGAGACACTGGTGACAGCGATTCGCAGTGGCCCGGTTGACGGTGGCAGCAGTGTCTACGACGACGACCTGGGCAACCTGATCGACATCAACATAACCTTCGATGCCCTACTGACGGTGGCCGATGTCGATACGCCGATCCTGCGGGTGACCGGCGACAATGTGGACACGGACTCTGTGGCCTTCACGGTGACGGTGGGCGGCGGCGACGTGAGCCCGGAGGCGGCCATCGGGCTGCCGTCGGGTGTTGCGGCGATCAAGGAGGATTCGGTCGACAACGTCGTCGAGTTCTCGGCGAACTCCGGCGATGCCACGGACGAACTGACGACGGTGGTGATCACCCTGCCGGGGGTCCTGGCGGATGACGTGGACAGCCTGGGTTTCGGCGCGGACGCGGCGAAGGTGTTGTCGACGTCCATCGCTGACGATGGCAGGGACACGACGATCACGATCACGTTGAACCCCAGCGTTGAAACCCTGGAGGGCAGCTTTACGCTGGACGCGCCGGTTAAGGACAGCGACGTCGATCTCTCGAACATCGAGATCACGGCCAATGCCAAGGACAGCAGCGACCCGTCTGCGACGGGCTCGGAGACGGTGACGGAGACCATCGTGGTCGACGCGGACGGCTTCGTCATTCAGGGCGACGAGGAGTACACCGAGGCCGGCTACAGCGTTTCTGGGGCGGGCGATGTGAACGGCGACGGCTTCGACGACCTGATCGTCGGCGCGCCGCGCGGTGGCGTCTCGGAGAGCGGGGAGGCCTATGTTGTCTTCGGCAAGGCCGGCGGCGGCACCGTTGATCTGGCCGATCTCGCAGCTTCCGACGAGGGCTTCGTCATTCAGGGCGACGAGGAGGGCGACCAGGCCGGCTACAGCGTTTCTGGGGCGGGCGATGTGAACGGCGACGGCTTCGACGACCTGATCGTCGGCGCGCCGCGCGAGGGCTTCTCGGAGAGCGGGGAGGCCTATGTTGTCTTCGGTGGTGCCTTCGGCGGCGATGGGACGCCGGTGACGACGACGGGCACGGCGGCGGCGGAGGTGCTGATCGGTGGTCTGGGCGACGACAGCCTGACCGGCGGCGGTGGCGCCGATGTGTTCCGCTCCGGCGCCGGCGACGACCTGCTGACCGTGGCCGATGTCGATTTTGCACGCATCGACGGCGGCACGGGCTTCGACACCCTGGCGCTGGCGGGCGCCGGCCTGCATCTCGACTTTAGTGCCATCGACAGTTCCTCAAAGGTGACGGATATTGAGGCCGTCGACCTCACCGGCAGCGGCGACAACAGCCTGGTCCTGAACGTTCAGGACCTGCTGCAGCTCTCCGATGAGACCAACGATCTCTTCGTTTTGGGCGATACAGGAGATACCGTCGAACTGACCGGAGACTTCGCGGCGGCCGACCCCGTCGATGTCGACGGTACCATCTATAACGTCTATACCTCAACCTGGACCGAAGCCCAGCTGCTGGCGGAGACCGATGTCGATGTCACGCTCGTGGTGGTCTGAAGAGGGTTTTGGTATGCGGAAAGTCTTTGCGGCGCCGGCGTTGCTGGCGCTGATTCCATCACCAGCTGAAGCCATGATGAACTTCAAAGCTAAGGTGACGGCCTATACAGCCGACGGCGACCTAATCGAGGAACAAACTCTGGACTGCCCAAACCAAGCTGTCTTTTGTCAGTTTGTCTTTGAGGTTCCTTTTGATGGTAAAGTCGGAACTGCAGCACTTACGACTAGTGAACCTTGGCCAAACGAGCTGTCTGCTAGTATGCTGACTAGTCACCTGAATCTAAAGTTGGCCACCTAGGCCTTTGTGCGTTCTCTGGCAGAATCGCTTTACGGAGGCGAGGATTTTGTCAGCGGATTTGACCCATTTGTAAGGCTTTGGGTTCTCGTTGTGGGCTTCGATGAAGGCGGTAATGTCGGCCTCCAGTTCGGCGGTGGAGCGGTGGACGCCACGTTGCAGTTGCTTACGGGTCAGCTCCGCGAACCATCTTTCGACCTGGTTGATCCACCTGGCCGATGTTGGCGTGAAGTGGACGTGCCAATGCGGCCGGCGCGCGAGCCAGGTCTTGATCTTCGGCGTCTTATGGGTGGCATAGTTATCCATGATCAAGTGCACGTCGGGGCCTTTCGGCATCTGCCGGTCGATCTGTTTGAGAAGGTCCAGAAACTCGCTCGCCCGGTGCCGTTTGTAGCATTTTCCGATCACCGCCCCCGTCGCGATGTCGAGCGCGGCAAAGAGCGATGTCCCCCAGATCGGCGCTGCGCACCTCAAACGGCGGGGTGCGGCGCAATTCCCGCGTGTCGATGCCGGTCACCTGAAACCCGGCATTGGTCAACATACGCGCGGTCAGCGAGCCGACCTTGCCGAGCCCCAGCACGGCGATCTTCTAGATGGACATGAAAGCATTCCTCTTAACGGCAAGGAGGGAGCGAAGAAGCGACTCCACAAGCATTGAGCCCCGACCCTAGCCGGAGACGGCGGGGAAGAAAAAGCTTCAGGAGAGGAAAAAGAATGGTGCCCAGGGGCGGAATCGAACCACCGACACCATGATTTTCAGTCATGTGCTCTACCAACTGAGCTACCTGGGCACTGTATCGTTGGTATGGGAGGGGGCCTTGGCGGCCTGGCGGCTGCGGCTCCTCCGGACGCTGCAAGACAGCGACGCAGGCTTATAGGCCCTGGGCCCGGCCCTGTCCAGCCCCAAACCCGCCGGAAATCCTCCCCGAGCCGAAAGAATCCGGCGGCTTTTCAGGGCGCCAGCGTCAGACGCAGGGTAAGCGGCTGTTCGTCACGCAAAACCGTGATTTCCACCACCTCGCCCGGGCGTTTCAACTGGATGGCGCTGGTCGCCTCCGCCACCTTGCGCACCGGGCGGCCGTCCACGGCGGTGATCAGGTCGCCGACCTTCAGGCCCGCCGCCGCCCCGGCGCCGCCGGGCTGCACCCCCCAGAGCCGCAGGCCCGACCAGCGGCCCCGCTCCTCCGGCTCCAGCGGCGCCATGCCGAAGCCCGGCCGGCCGCGCCGCACCTCGCCGTAGGCCAGCAGGTCCTCCACCACACGCTGCACCAGCCCGGCGGAGACGGCGAAGTTGACGCCGATGTTGGCATCGCTTTCCTTGGTGAAGATCGCCGAGAGCAGGCCCACCAGCCGGCCCTGGGGGTCGACCAGCGCCCCGCCGGAGGCCCCGGGGTTCACCACCGCATCGGTCTGAATGAAATCCTCGATCGGGTTGAAGCCGGTGCCCGCGCGGTGCACGGCGGAGACCACGCCGCAGGTGACCGAGAGATCGAGCCCGAACTGATTGCCCACGGCACAGACCGGGTCGGCCAGCGCCGGCTCCGGCGCGTAGGGCAGCAGCGGCAGGTCGACGGCGATCTTCAGCAGCGCCAGGTCGCTGGGCCGGTCGACGCCCGCCAGTTCAGCCGAGACCTCACGCCCGTCCGGCAACCTGACTTTGATCGATTTGGCCCGGGCAACGACGTGATGGGCGGTCACCAGATAGCCGCCCTCAGCGATGGCCACCGCCGTGCCCTCCGGTGCCGCGCCCGGCGGCAGTTGGCGGCCCTGGCCGTAGCCGGGCCAGAGCGGCAGCACCGAGACCACCGAGTTCAGCACCCCGGGTTCGAAGTCCGCGGCCCTCGGGCCCGCTGGCGTGATCAGCGCGATCCCCAGCAGCGCGACTAACGCGAACGTCCGGCGGAGGATCGGCGCGGCCACGATCTACAACTCCCCCTCATCCTGCTCCGGGGCGCCTTCACCCGCCGGGGCTTCCTCGGCCGGAATGCTGTAGTTGCCTTTCAGCCAGCGCCCCAGGTCGATATCGGCGCAGCGCTTCGAGCAGAAGGGCTGGTAGCGATGCACCGCCGGCGTCGAGCAGATCGGGCAGCGCCGCAGCCCTTTTCCTTTGCGCGGCAGGGGCACGACGCGCGCATCGCTGTCGCTGTTGTCCTCTTCCATAGGCGGCCTCCCTCCCAACGCCTCTCGATGTTAGCCTAGCACGAGGTCGTAGCTTTCCACCAAGGGGTCGGCAACCACCGCGAGCGGCGCACCGAGACGCTCAGCGACCGCTTCCAAAGCCGCCGCCTGTGCGCCTTGCAGCGCCGCCGCCACCGGCGGTGCGGCCCTGAGGCCGATCTTGGTAGCGCCGCTGCTTCTGGCTGCCGCGGCCCGGCGCAGCGCCTCGTAAGCCAGGGTCACCGGTGTTTTTTCCCAGCCCCTGCCGCCGAGGCCGCAGGGCCGGCAAAGCACCTCGTGCAGCGGCAGGCGTCCGCGGCGGCGGGTCATTTCCAGGAGGCCAGAGGGTGAAAGGCCGAAGACCTGGCAGGGCTCGGGATCTCCGGCGACGGCCTTGCGCAAGGCCCCCGCCACCGCCTTGCGGTCTTCCGGCTTGCGCAACGCCAGGAAGTCGATGGCGATGAGCCCGGAAATGGCCCTCAGGCGCAGCTGTCGCGCTATCTCCGGCACCAGGGAGAGATTCACTTCCCGCGCCTGTACGGCGGCACCGCCGCGCCCGTCGTGCCGCCTGGCGTTGACGTCGATGGCGGTCAAGGTCTGCACCGGCTCGATCAGCAGAGAGGCACCACCGGGAGTTTCGACAAGCGGCTGCAGCAGCGCCTCCACCTGGGTTTCGATCTCCCAGACCTCGAACAGCGGCGCCGGGTCGCTGTGCAGCGTGAAATCGTAATTGCCAACCGCGGTCTGCGCCTTCAGGCGGTTCATCAGGGCCACGTCATCGGTGACCACCGTTTCCGGCGCGGCGGCTCTCAGCAAAGTGAGCAAGGGGCCATTTTCGGCCGGCAAACGCGCCGGGGCCTTACGGCCGGTCAGACGTTCGGCCTCCTCAGGGCTGAGCTTGGCGGAGACCCGGGCGCCCTTGTCGCCGCCCGGCGCCCGCAGCACCTTCACCGGCAGCGTGGTACCTTCGGCGGGCAACGGTCCGGTCATCTCCTGCCGCGGCAGCAGCCCGGGGCGTTCCAGACCCAGTTCGACGAAGGCACCGTCAAGCCCTTTTTCGAAGCGCAGCAACCGCGCCAGGAAAAGATCACCCGCCTGGGGCGGCCCGTCGTCCCGCAGCACCAGAAGGTCGGTCAGCCGGTCGCCGGTCAGAACCGCCGCCCGCACCTCACCGGGCAGGGCGGAGACGATCAGCTTGCCCGGCATGCCCGATCAGGCCCTGTAACCCAGGCCGGTCAGCAGATTGCGGGTCTCCACCAGGGGCAGGCCGACCACATTGGGGTAGGAGCCGATGATCCGCGGGATGAAAGCGGCGGCAAAGCCCTGGATGGCATAGCCGCCGGCCTTGCCGCGCCACTCGCCGCTCGCCAGGTAGCCGTCGATCTCAGCCCGGGAAAGCCGCTTGAAGGTCACCGCCGTGGTCACCAGCGTCTCGGCGCAGCGCCCGTCCGGGGCGCGGGCGACGACGGCGCCCAGCACCCGGTGGCGCCGCCCGGACAACAAGGAAAGGCAGGCTCTTGCCGCGTCTTCGTTTTCCGGCTTCGGCAGAATACGCCGCCCGACCGCGACCACGGTATCCGCCGCCAGGATGAAGTCGCCGCCATGGCGCCCGGCCACGGCAGCGGCTTTCTCCGCTGCGATTCGCCTGGCATAGCGCGCGGGCAGTTCGCCCTTCTTCGGTGTTTCGTCAATATCGGCGGGATCGATGTCCGCCGGTGTCATGCCGATCTGCTGCAGCAGTTGCAGACGGCGCGGCGAGGCCGAGGCCAGCACAAGCAATGCCGCCTTCGCAGGCTCTGCGGCATCAGCCGAAGCGGTTGCCTTGCCCTGGGCGACGGCCATGCTGCGGCCCGCCGTCTTACTTGTAGCGGAAAGTGATGCGGCCCTTGGTCAGGTCATAGGGCGTCATTTCCACGTTCACGCGGTCCCCCGCCAGAACGCGGATGCGGTGCTTGCGCATCTTGCCGGCCGTGTGGGCCAGCACTTCGTGGTCGTTGTCCAACTTGACGCGGAACATCGCGTTGGGCAGCAGCTCAACCACGGTACCCTGGAACTCTAGGAGGTCTTCCTTGGCCATCAGTCCTTCGATCTTGAAAGTTCTGCCGAAGCGGATAGCGCCCCGGCCCCGATCATCTCCTGATCCCGGCCTCTCACCCCGGGAAAACGCGGCGGATCATACATAAAAGCCCGGCGAAGAACAAACGCCCCGATCAGCCCCGGAAAACACGGCAAAAAGCCCGGAGATCAGTGGGTTTCTAACGATCCGGCTTCAGGTCCAGGGTGAAGCGCTCCTCGATCCGCTTGCGCAGTTGGTCGCGAACCGCGCGAAAAGCCTGCAGCCGGGTTTCGCGGCTGCCCTCGATCAGGCTGGGATCGAAGGTGTTCCAGAACTCCACGTCGCAGGCCATGGTGCGGGTCAGGTCGACCGCCTTGTGCTGCGCCTCCGGCGAGAGGGAAATGATCAGGTCGTAAGAGGTGTCCTCCAGATCGTCGAAGGATTTGGAGCGGTGTTTCGAGAGATCGATCCCGAGCTCGTCCATCACCTCGACCACAAAGCCGTCGACATCCTGCGGGCGCACGCCGACGGAATCGACATAGATCCGATGGCCCAGCAGGTGTTTCAACAGGGCCTCGCCCATCGGCGAGCGCACGGAATTGTGGCTGCAGGCGAAGAGAACGGCCTCGGGCAGATCGGCCATGCGGGCCTAACCGCGGATATGCAGGACGCAGATCAGCGTGAAGAGCCGCCGCGCCGTCTGAAAGTCGATCTCGATCTTGCCCTCAAGGCGCTCGCGCAACAGCTCGGAGCCGTCGTTGTGCAAACCGCGCCGCCCCATGTCGATGGACTCGATCTTGGCCGGGCTCGCCGTCTTGATCGCGTCGTAGTAGGTCTCGCAGACGGTGAAGTAATCCTTGATCACCCGGCGAAAGGGCGTCAACGGCAGGGTCACCACCCCGAGACTATCCTGCTGTTCCGTGCGGATGTCCCAGAGCAACCGGTTCTCCGCAATCGACAGATGAAGGTGATAGGGGCCGGAAAAGTCGCCGACCGGAAAGAACGAATTCTCCTCCAGCAGATCATAGATCGCGACGGCGCGTTCGTGTTCCACTTCCGGGCTGCGGCGCACGACAGAGGAATCGTCCAGGGTGATGTCGGTCAGCTTCTGGCTCGGTCCCGGCGCCTTGTCCGCCGCTTCGCCCCCGCTCTCTTCAGCCATGCCCGCTCTGCCCCCTGGTCTATCGCCGGATCAGGCAGGTTCTGGGTTGGCGGCAAGACGCAGCGCCACCGACTTTGCATGGGCATCGAGGCCCTCAGCCTCCGCCAGACGCACGGCGGCCGGGCCGATGGTCTGAAGAGATTCGGCGTCGCAGGCGATCAGCGAGGAACGCTTCATGAAGTCGAGCACCGAGAGCCCGGAGGAAAAGCGCGCCGAGCGGGCCGTCGGCAGAACGTGATTGGGGCCCGCCAGATAGTCGCCGACAGCCTCCGGCGTATAGCGCCCCAGGAAGATGGCGCCGGCATTGCGGATCCGTCTTGCCAGGGCATCGGGGTCGGCCACCGCCAGTTCCAGGTGCTCGGGCGCGATACGGTCGGTCAGAGCCGGCGCCTCCTCCATCGATGCAAGCGTGATCACGGCACCGTGGCAGCGCCAGCTCTCTGCGGCGATGGTGCCGCGCGGCAGCGCCGCGAGCTGAGATTCGACCGCCGCGACGACGGCATCGGCAAAGTCCGCATCGTCGGTCATCAGGATCGACTGCGCGGCGGTATCGTGTTCAGCCTGGGACAGCAGATCGGCGGCGATCAGGTCCGGGCGGTTGTCGCCATCGGCCACCACCAGAATTTCCGACGGACCGGCAATCATGTCGATACCGACGGTCCCGAAGACCCGGCGTTTGGCGGCAGCCACATAGGCGTTGCCGGGACCGACGATCTTGTCGACGGGGGCGATGGTCGCGGTGCCGTAGGCCAGGGCGGCAACCGCCTGGGCGCCGCCGATGCGATAGACCTCGGTCACCCCGGCCAGACGCGCCGCCGCCAGGACCAGCGGGTTCACCACGCCGTCTGGGGTCGGCACGGTCATCACCAGGCGCTCAACCCCGGCAACCTTGGCCGGCAGCGCGTTCATCAGCACCGAGGAAGGATAGGCGGCGGTACCGCCGGGAACATAGAGGCCGGCGGCCTGAACCGCGGTCCAGCGATGCCCCAGCCGCACCCCGGCCGCATCGCGGTAGTCGAGATCTTCGGGTTTCTGGCGGCGGTGATAGTCGGCAATGCGCTCGGCCGCCAGTTCCAGAGCCGCCAGCGTTTCCGGGTCGCATCGGCCCGCGGCTTCCGCCAGCTCGGCTTCGGAAAACCGCAACGTCTCCGCGCTCAGTTCCAGACGATCAAAGCGCGCCGTGTAGCGCAGCACCGCCGCGTCGCCCTCCCGGCGAACCGCCGTCAGGATTTCGGCGACGGCGGCATCGACGTCCTCGTCGGTCTCGCGCTTGCTGCCCAGCAGGGCGGCGAAGGCGGTTTCGAAATCCCTGTCGCTGCTGTTCAGCCTAAGCGGCATCGGCGACCTCGCGGAAGCGCTCGACCAGGTCGGAGAGTTCCTCCGAGCGTGTCTTGAAGGCGGCACGGTTGACGACCAGGCGCGAGGTCACCTCGGCAATGGTTTCCATCTCCACCAGGTCGTTGGCCCGCAGGGTCGAGCCGGTGGAAACCAGATCGACAATGCGGCGGCAGAGCCCCAGACCGGGCGCCAGCTCCATGGCGCCGTTCAGCTTGATGCACTCCGCCTGCACGCCGCGCGCGGCAAAGTGCCGCCGGGTGATTTCCGGATACTTGGTCGCAACACGGATATGGCTCCAGCGGCTGGGGTCGTCGCTTTCCGCCAGATGCCGCGGGGCGGCGACCGACAGGCGGCAATGACCGATATCCAGGTCGACCGGCGCATAGAGCTCCGGGTAGTCGAACTCCATCAGGATGTCGTTGCCCGCAACCCCCAGGTGGGCGGCACCGAAAGCGACGAAGGTGGCCACGTCGAAGGAGCGGACGCGGATGATGTCCAGGCCCGGCAGGTTGGTCGAAAAGCGCAGCTGGCGGGCATTATCGTCGGCAAAAGCCGCCTCCGGCTCGATCCCCACCCGGGTCATCAGAGGCGTCAGTTCCTTCAGGATACGGCCCTTGGGCACAGCCAGGATCAGGGCTTCGTTCGAGGTCACGCTCAGGCTCCACTGGTTTTCGTCAGTAAAGGCCGGACCTTCCAAGGCCGGCGGATATAGCTGGAAGCGGTGGAAGCGGCCGCTCCAGCCGCCCTGGTATGGCTATTTTTGCCTGGAATTGCCACCGCCTTTTTTCCGCAGCCGGGGCTGAAAATCGGACGGATCAGGCGGCCAGCCCGGCTAGTTGCCGCTGCTTTCCGACTGCGCCTCGGCCTTATCGCCATCCCCGGGGGAATCTGAGGCACCGTCGTGGGCGCCATCATGATCGGGACGCCAGCGGGTCGGCCAGGGCCGGCCGAGGTCTTCCAGATGGCAGTGCACCGAGGCGATCTCCAGGCGCACCGCCGCATCCCCGGAGAACAACAGGGTGATCGACCGGGGCTCCGAGGTGATGGTCAGCAGGCTCAGAATCTCGTCCTTGTCCGCCGGCGACATGCCGCGGAAACGCACACGCTCCACCTTGTCGAAGCAAATCCCGCTGTTGACCCGCTCAAAAGGCGGCGAATTGTCGCTGTCGTCGAAGGCGGCATCTTCGCCTTCGGGCATCTCCACCGGCTGGGACGGTGCAGGGGTTTCCGCCGCCTGATCCTTCGGCCATTGAAAACGGTTGGCGACCATGACGAAGCGCTTTTCCTTGGCCAGGAAAGCCATGTCGGCCAGGGGCACCAGGGCGTCCTGCAACAGGGCCGCGATGACGTCCATGTCCTCCGGATCCAGGGCCCGAAGTTTCAGCGGCGCGGTTTCTGACATTGCGGCGTCTCCGTCCCTTCCATCCCTAGCGCGGCGCCTGGCGGCGCGCGATGTCGGCGCCGCAGGCAGCCAGCTTCTGTTCCAGACACTCGTAGCCGCGGTCCAGGTGATAGACCCGGTTCAGCACGGTCTCCCCCTCCGCGGCCAGGCCGGCGAGGACCAAGGAGACCGAGGCGCGCAGATCGGTCGCCATGACCTCGGCGCCGGTCAGCGTTTCCTGCCCGCGCACCAGGGCGGAGGCCCCATGCACATTGACGCTGGCACCCATGCGGCTGAGTTCCGGCACGTGCATAAAGCGGTTCTCGAAGATTGATTCGGTGATCATGGAGGCCCCTTCGGCCGTGGACATAAGGGCCATGGTCTGGGCCTGCAGGTCGGTGGGAAAACCGGGATAGGGCTCCGTCATCACATCGACGCCCTGCACCCGCCCGTTGGCCCGCTGCACCTTGAGGCCGCGGTTGGTTTCCTGCACCACGATCCCGGCCTCGGTCAGAACCTTGATCACCGCAGACAGGTGGTCGGCGCGGCCGCCGATCAGATCCAGTTCGCCGTCGGTGATTGCCGCCGCCATGGCATAGGTGCCGGTCTCGATGCGGTCGGCGACCACGCTGTGGCTGGCGCCATGCAGCCTGTCGACCCCGCGCACGGTGATACGGTCGCTGCCCAGCCCCTCGATCTCCGCGCCCATCTTGATCAGGCAGTCGCCGAGGTCGATGACCTCCGGCTCGCGGGCGGCATTCACCAACTGGGTCTCGCCCTTGGCGAGGCAGGCCGCCATCAGCAGGTTCTCCGTCGCCCCCACCGAGACCTTGGGAAAGACCACCGAAGCGCCGACGAGCCCTTTGGGCGCCGAGGCATAGATGTAGCCTTCCTTCAGCTCGATTTCCGCCCCCAGCCGTTCCAGACCGTTGAGGTGCAGATCCACCGGGCGGGTGCCGATGGCGCAGCCGCCGGGCAGGGAAACCTGAGCCCGTCCTTCGCGCGCCAGGATCGGCCCCAGGACCAGCACCGAGGCGCGCATCTTCCGCACCAGATCGTAGGGCGCCACCACCGAGGTGATTTCAGCCGCCTGCAGGTCGAGGACCCCGCCGTTGCTGCCGTTCTTTACCCCACCGTTCATATGCAGATTGACGCCGTGCTGGGCCAGCAGACGGGCCATGGTGGCGATGTCGGCAAGGTGCGGCACGTTGGAAAGCGCCAGCGTTTCCTCGGTCAGCAGGCTGGCGGCCATCAGCGGCAGCGCGGCATTCTTCGCCCCGCTGATCCTGATCTCGCCCTTCAACGGCTTGCCGCCCCGGATAACGATCTGGTCCATGCTCACTTCACCTCACAGCCGGCGCCAGGCGGCCGGCGAAAATCCCAATATCGATGCTAAAGCCGCGGCAGCGTAACGCCGCGCTGGCCCATGTACTTGCCCGCCCGGTCGGCGTAGGAGACATCCGGCGCCGAAGCCCCCTTCAGGAACAGAAACTGGCAGGCGCCTTCATTGGCGTAGACCTTGGCGGGCAGCGGCGTGGTGTTGGAGAACTCCAGCGTCACATGGCCCTCCCACTCCGGCTCCAGCGGTGTCACGTTGACGATGATCCCGCAGCGCGCATAGGTCGACTTGCCGAGGCAAATCACCAGAACGTCGCGCGGAATACGAAAGTATTCAACCGTCCGCGCCAGCACAAAAGAGTTCGGCGGGATGATGCAGACCTCGGTGTCGCGCTCGACAAAGCTCTGATCCGAGAAGTTCTTGGGGTCCACCAGCGCGTTGTCGACATTGGTGAAAATCTTGAACTCGCTGGCCACCCGGGCGTCGTAGCCATAGGAACTGACACCATAGGAGATCACGCCGTCACGGCGCTGCGCCTCGACGTAGGGCTCAATCATGCCCTCGGTCTCGGCCATTTCGCGAATCCAACTGTCCGGCATGATGGCCATGGCCGTCACGCTCCCCCGCTATTAAAGGTCAAAAGCCCGTTCGGGCCCGGAAATCGGGCAAAGATGTAGGCCTCCGGGCGCCCCGGGCCGGTGCTGCCCGGGAATGGCGCGTTTCTACTGGAAAGGCCGCAAATCCACAAGAAAGTCGCGGCTAAGGCTCCGCTGAGCCACACAGACCCCAAAATCACCTCAGTCCCGGCCCCCGCCTTCGCCGGAATCCTCGGCCTCTTCAGCCGCCGAGCGTCCACGTTGCTGGGCCTTGCGCTTCCTCAGATTGTCGCGCAAAGCCGCAGCCAGGCGCTGCTCACGCCCTTCCGTTCCTCCCTGGGTCCCAGAGACTCTGGAGTCGGCTTTCTTGCTTTCCGGCGGCATGGCGCGAGACTGCCGCCCGATTGTGGCAAGGTCAAGGCCGTCCGAAAGGCCCCCCGCCCCCCGCAGACAGCCGGAAACGGGCCCTTAAGCGGGCCTTAAAGGCTGATCCGCTATCCCTTTTCGCCGCTGCCGCGGTGGGACAAACCGCTTCTGGAAATCGCTGCGGAAGCGCTTGCCATCACGCCTTACCGGTGGCATGTTCCGCCCGCATCAGGCAGATGCCCTCCAGTGCCGCCGTAGCTCAGGGGTAGAGCACACCCTTGGTAAGGGTGGGGTCGGGTGTTCAATTCACCCCGGCGGCACCATTTTCCCTTTTTGCCAACCGCGCTTTTTGGCGCAACGCCCTAGCGTTCGAGCTTAATCTCGACGCGGCGATTGCGGATCTCCGGCTCCTGCACGGCGACCACGGGATCGGCCTTGCCGTAGCCGGCTCCGACGATCTTCTCTTTCTCGATACCGCTCTCGACCAGGAAGTTGATCACCTCGTTGGCGCGCTGCTCCGAGAGAACCTCGTTGTAGAGATCGCTGCCCATCAGGTCGGTGTAGCCGCTGACATTGATCGTCTGGTAGCCCGCTTTCTGCGCCGCCTCTACCACGTCGGCCAAGGCCGTGCGCGCATCCACCGTCAAATCGGATTTATCGAATTCGAAAAGAACCGTGTAAGGCCCCGGCAGCGGCTCCGGTGTCGGCGGCGGCGGTGCGGCGGCGACGGTCGGTTGCTCCTCGATGCTGGCCAACGCCGTCAAAAACTCCTCGCGGCAACCGGCGATATCACCCGGCTGACGGTTCTCCTCCTGCTCCTGCATCCAGCAGTCAAAAGCGATCTGGGCGTCGACCGTCTCCTGCGGCTTGCGCGCGGCAGAGCCTGCGGCTTGAGCGGCGATTAGGCGCTGACGGGCGGAAGCCAACTCGGCGGTCTTGTCGGCAGGTAGCCTACGCGCCTCGATCGCTTCGGGCTCCACACCGCCGCCGGCAGCGGCATCGATGGCGCGCGACGCGAAGCGGTCGGAATCCCCGTAGTCGCCTTCCTCATATTCGTTTCGCGCGAGCGTCAGATAGCCGTCATAGAGTTCGCGGTCGTAAGCCGTGCCTTGCGGCGAAATATTTTCAGCCTGCTCCAACCCCGTGCCGCTGCATGCGGCCAGGACGAGCAGCCCAAGCGATGACATTGCAATTGCCAATTTCCCGTTCATGGTCTGATGCTCCCTTGTGATTTGCTTTCAAGCGGAGTTCTTGCCGGCCCCGTCGAAGATGCCGCCACGCTCCGCCGCTCGGTCTTCGGGAAGCTTGCCGCCGTAATGAGCTGCCTGCTCCCCAGGCTTGAGAGACCCCAGGGTTTGCGAGACCCGGATAAAACTCACGTCACCACCCAATCCCCAGCAAGAGGACCGCTAGGGAGCGGAGAGCACAGGGGTCGGCCAACTAAACGAAGCAGCGAGATCTATCCTGTACTCAAATGCAACTGACTCCCTAAGGTTGCACTGCAACGCCGCTGATATTCCACAGCAATGACGGATTTTGGCACGCAAATTTCTCTCAACCTCAGATTCATTACGCGCCCGGAACGCCTTCCGGCAAGGGACAAAAAGGGTACTAAGCATAAGCTATAGTTGCAGGTACTTAATCCTATAATTGGCTATAAATGTACTATCCAGGGCGTTTTGGACTCGGCATCGGGGCCCAGGCCGGCATCATCCCCATCAGGCACTCATCGCCGCACCATCATCAAGCCTTGCAGCGAAAGTCTGGCTGCCGCCCGTATTGAGCATCCCTGCGGTCGGCTGGGGGTGCTATGGGAGAAAGCAGACACAGCCCGCCCAGCCCCGACGCAACCGCTCGACAAGGCAGCCACTTTCCCATGACCACCCTGCTGTCCTTCGCCGCGCTCTTTCTGTCGATCTTCCTGGTGCAGATGGGGTCGGGCTCGCTGGGCCCGCTGGATGCGCTCTCCGGGTCGGTGCTCGGCTTCACCACCGAGGAGATCGGCCTGCTCGGCTCGGCGCACTTCTTCGGCTTTTTCCTGGGCTGCTACATCACACCGCGTCTGGTCGGCGATATCGGCCATTCCCGGACCTTCGCGGCGGCAGCAGCGATCGGCGCCATCGGCGCGCTGCTGCACCCGGTGCTTGAAGGCCCTGTCTACTGGGCATTTCTGCGCGTGCTCACCGGTCTGGCCATCGCGGCCGCTTACACGGTGATCGAGTCCTGGCTGCAGGCCAAGACCGAGAACCAGAACCGCGGCCGGGTCTATGGGCTGTTCCGCGTCGTCGACCTGATCGGCGCGGTCAGCGCCCAGGGCATGATCGCCATTCTCGAGCCCGCAAGCTATGCGGCCTACAACATCGTCGCCATGTTCTGCTGTATCTGCCTGCTGCCGCTGGCCCTGACCCAGCGTGCCGCCCCGAAGACGCCGGATGCCCCAAGACTGCACCCGATCAAGGCCCTGCTGTTGTCGCCGACCGCCATCATGGGCGTGGTGGTTGCCGGCGTGACCAGCGCCAGCTTCCGCATGGTCGGACCGGTCTACGGCGTGGAAAACGAACTCGGCCAGGGACAGATCGCCATCTTTCTGGCTTCGGGCATGCTCGGCGGCATCGCCGCGCAGTATCCGATCGGCTGGACCGCCGACAAGACCGACCGGCGCATGGTGCTGTTGATGCTGTCGATTATCGCCGCCGTTACTTGCCTGGGCATCGGCTATCTGGTCGAACCCGGCAATGCGGCGATGATCTATCTCGCCGCCTTTGTCTTCGGCACCACGGCCTTTCCGATCTACTCGGTCTCGGCGGCCTATGCCAACGACTTTGCCGAGCCGGACTTCATGGTGGAACTGAGCGCCGCCCTCATCTTCTTCTTCTCGCTCGGCGCCATCGTCAGCCCGGCGATTTCCGCCTGGCTGATCGCCCTGGCCGGGGCCAACGCCATGTTCGTCTTCATGGCGGGGGTACATCTTTTGCTGGTCGCCTTCACCCTCTTCCGCATGACCCGGCGCGCCGGCGCCGAGCCGCGCGCACCCTATCGCTACCTGCCCCGCACCTCGATGATCCTGGGGCGGCTGGCCCGGGGCAGCGACGGGAACGGAAAGGGAGAGGGCAAACACAAAGACTGACGCAAGACCGACAGCGCCTAGCGCGATCCGGCCAATGTAGCGGCCAGTGGAACTGCGGCAGCCACCGCGGCGCTGGCAGGCCGTGAACCGCCGTGGCAAGCTGCGCCCCCGTCGGCCGTCCCTTGTTGTTTCGGATTCTCTTTCATGCCCGTTGCCTCCCCCACCGTGAAGGCCATCGCCTGGATGATGGGCGCGCTGCTGTCCTTCGCGGCGATGACCGTATCGGTGCGCGAGCTGACCGCCGACCTGCATGCCTTTCAGATGCTGTTTATCCGCAGCGCCATCGGCATCGTGATTCTGCTGCCCTTTCTACAGCGTCAGGGCTGGGGCCAGATCCGCCTGACCCACCTGGCCGGTCACGGCCTGCGCAATGTGATCCATTTCACCGGGCAGGTCCTGTGGATCTTCGGCATCGCCGTGCTGCCGTTGGCCACCGTCTCTGCACTGGAGTTCACGTCGCCGCTCTGGGGCGGGCTTCTTGCCGTGCTGTTCCTCGGCGAGAAGATGAATCGCGGGCGTTGGATCGCTTTCGCTCTCGGCTTCGTCGGCGTCTTGGTCATCGTCCGCCCCGGCCTGGTCGAAGTCAGCGACGGCATCCTCATTATGCTGGCCTGCGCCTTTTTCTTCGGTGCAACCGGTGCCGCCACCAAGTGGCTCACCCGGCGCGAGACCGCTTTGGCGATCGTCTTTTTCATGGTGGTGATACAGACCCTCTTCGGCGCGGTCGCCTCGACCTTCGTCTGGGCACCCCTGACCTGGGATCAGGCCCCCTGGCTGCTGCTGCTCTCGATCACCGGCTTGACCGCGCACTACTGTCTCACCCGCGCCCTGGCCGGCGCCGATGCCACCTTCATCATGCCGATGGAGTTTTTGCGCCTGCCACTGGTCGCCCTCTTCGGCTATCTGCTCTATGCCGAGGCCTTCGAAGCCATGACCCTGATCGGCGCGGCGATCATCTTTTCCGGCAACTACGCCTCGATCCGCCACGAAACAAGAGCGCCGGAGAAAAGGGCGGTGGTGCGCTGAGCGCATGGACACGCCATCGCTGAACCAAAAAACAAGCTGTTGCCAGGATGCAGGGCCGTAAGGCTCAATCGGCGCCGGGCAAACCGCAAGGGGCAGGAGCACCTCCATGACGTATGAGACTCTCGACTACGATCTGCGCGACGGCGTCGCCTGGATCACCTTCAACCGGCCGGACCGCTTCAATGCCTTGAACCCGGTGATGGTCCGCGAGCTCTGCGACGTTGCCATGCGCTGTTCCAGCGACAAGGCCGTAAGGGCCGCGGTGCTGACCGGCACCGGCGACCAGGCGTTCTGCGCCGGGGGCGACGTCTCCGAATTCGGCAAGAGGCTCGACGAGATCGACCTGCTGGTGAAGGAGATGACGACCTATCTCCATGCCGCCGTCTCCCGCTTTGCCTGGATGCGCGCACCGCTGATCGGCGCGGTCAACGGCGTTGCCGCCGGCGCCGGGCTCAGCGCCGTTGCCTTCTGCGATCTGGTGGTCGCCGCAGAGAGCGCAACCTTCACCTCAGCCTATACCCAGATCGGGCTGACGCC
>JANQMC010000081.1 GCA_028280305.1 Pelagibius sp.
GCGCATCCGGCGCATCGAGAAGATGCAGCTTGTGATCCGCGCCGGCGCCTTCGAACAGACCCCGCATCCAGCACCGGACCGGAACCGTATTGGCAGGGAAATCCAGCACCACCGAATGCCCGGCGCCGAGCAGCGCCTGCAGATGACCGCCCAGCGCGGATCGCAGACGGCCCGAACAGCGGGCGTAGTCGGCGACCGAGTGGATCTCATCCGGGTATAGGCGCGAAAGCCAGTCGTCTTCGCTGAGAAGAAGCGCCCCCGAGGCAGAAGCCAGTTGGCGGGCAAGCGTCGACTTCCCCGCCGCGACCTTGCCGCAGAACAGTTGCAGGACCGGCGATGCGCGTGTCATCGGCTGGAGGATTTCGGTCTCATGTGCTTTTGACCCGTGTGCTTCTGGCCCACATGCTTTTGAGAGGTCAGCACGGTCAACACCTGATAGACCTGCCGCAAACAGCGGGCGATGTAGTCGCCGGTCTGGACATCCAAGCCGTCGATCTGGATATCGATGGCAAGGTCGCGGCCTGTCGGGCCGGTCACGTCGCTGTGCCAGCGGGTCGGTACCAGGCCGCGCTTGGCGAAAAGCTCCAGCACCCGCGGCATGACGCCGGGTTCGGCCTCGGCCAGGATGGAAAAGCAGTAGACCGGCGCAACGGCAGGCGCGGCAAGTCCGGTGTTGTCTTGAGATAGGGAAGGCATGGAAGCGGACACTGTCTGTCCCCTGAAACGGTCATCACCAAAATCGAAGGCGCCCAAGATGATAATGGGCTATGCCCGGCTACCCTCTGGGCGCCGGGTCCGTAATTCGAATGGCAATGCCGATCAGACGAACGCTTTCCATAACCCCGGGATCAGAGCGGATCGGGCCGGGAAAGTCAACCAGGCCATAACCTCACGCCCGAAAGCCCGGCAAACCGGGCGCGTTAACCACCGGAGATGTGGCCGTCCACCCTTCGAGACGGTCCTTCGGACCTCCTCAAGGTGAGGCGAGGCCTTGGAGCGACCGCCCTCATGCTGAGGAGGCCTGCAAGGCCGTCTCGAAGCATGTCCGACCCGAAGCTCGACTTTTTCAGGAGCCTGCTAGGGTTCCAGCGCCTCGACCTCGATGATCAGTTCGACATCGTCGCCGATGGCCGGTGCATAGGTGGCCATGCCGAAGTCGGTGCGCTTGATGCTGCCCTTTGCCGAGAAACCCACAGCCTCCTTGCCTGTCAGGATGGGATGAGGGGCCTTCAGGTTAAAGGTCACATCCAAGGTGACCGGCTTGGTCACACCCAGCAGGGTAAGGTCTCCGGTGAGCGTGCCGGTGTTGTCGCCGGTCTTGGCGATGCCGGTGCTCTTGAAGGTGATGGTGGGGTGTTCCGCCACATTGAAGAAGTCGGCGCTCTTCAGATGTTCGTCGCGCTTGGTGTGATTGGTGTCCAGGCTCGCGGACTGCATGACGATATCGACGGCCGAGTTCTCAACCGCCGCCTCGTCGAAGGTAATGGTCCCCGCGACATCGCCAATGCGGCCGATGGTGTCGGAATAGCCGAAATGGCTGACCATGAAGATCACGTCGGCATGACCGGAATCCAGGGTATAGGTCTCCGCCGCCTGGACACTGCCGATCGCCAAGGGCGATACCAGCAGGCCCGCCGTAAAGGCCGCGGCAAGGCCGCCGTTCTTAACGCTCTGCAAGACTCTCATGTGCTGTCTCCCGTTCTTTTCTGCGTTGCTTGAAGATGGGCTTGAAGATGGGCTTGAAGATGGACCGCCTCTAGGAGGCCGGGCGGCTGGCCTGGATATTGATCTTGATGGTCACCTCGTTGCCGACGACGGAGGTGTCCTGCCAAAGACCCTGACCGACGCCGTAGTCGAGACGCTGCACCGCCAGTTCGCCGCTGGCCGTGGCATGAAGGCTGCCGTCGCGTTCTTCCGTGGCCAGCGTGAAAGGCAGCACCACCGGCAGGGTGACATCGCGCAGGGTGAGGCTGCCCGCGGCCTCGTAACTGCCGCCGCCCAGATCGTTAAATCCTTCGGCTTCAAAGCGTGCGGCCGGCCACTGCGCCGCATCGAAAAGCGGCGCCGAGCGAATCATCTCGTCGCGGTCGCTGCTCTGACTGTTCACGCTGGCGACCTGGATCACCACCGCGACCCGGCTGGCCGCCAGGTTTTCCGGATCGAAGACGATCTCAGCAGTGAAGTCTTCAAAGGCGCCTTCCACAGGCGCACCGGACTGGGTGGCAACGAAACCGATGCGGCTGCCCTGCTCAACGGTCCAGGCAGACGGCTCCTGGGCGGCGAGCGAAGCCGCCTGGGCGAAAAGCAGAACCGCAAGCCCGACCGGAAGAACCTTCATTCACCTCTTCCTTTCCCCATCAGCGGCAACATGCGGGTCAGCACGCTGTCCTTCACAATGAAATGGTGGCGCAGCGCCGCCAGTACATGGATCACAACCAAGGCAAGGATCAGACGGGCAAGCAGGTGATGGGCGTTTTCCAGAACCTCTTTCACCTCTTGGCTGGGGCCGATAAGGGCCGGCAGGGTGAAGAGCCCGAAAACCACCACCGGGAAATTGGCGGCGGCGGAATGCAGAATGCCGATCACCGGCTGGGCCAGAAGCACGACATAGAGCGCAACGTGGCTTGCGTGGGCAAGACGCCGTTCCCAGTCCGCCATGCCGGGCGGCAGACCCGGCGGCGGCGAGAACCAGCGCCAGGCGAGGCGCAGGACCGCCAAAACCAGAATGGTGACGCCGACCGACTTGTGCAGATTGATGAGACGGATCTTCTCGGGTGAGAGCGGCAGGCCGTCCTGAATCCAGGCAAGCGCGAAGATGGCGACGAAAAGCGCCAGCGTGACCCAGTGCAGCGTCTGCGCCACCACGCCGTAGCGCTCAGCCGAGTTCATCAACTGCATACGAACGATCCCAGTCCGGCCCCAGTCCGACCCCAGTCCGGCAACGCCTGTCACGCCACCACCCTCACACCCCATGCTCTCAGCCTAGGGCCGCGACCGCCACGGTGCTGAATCAAATTTCTTTGATCGACCGCCGCCTTGAAAATCGCGCACTCGGACAAGGTACGGAAGGAACCGCCGGATCGTTCCCGCAGGCTGTTGAAAAATCGGGGTACTGTCGGGCAAAAAAGAGGCGGCCTCGAGCGGGCCGCCTCAAATTCGGGACTATGTGTTTCAGACCGGCTCCCTTAGGACCAGAACCCTCTATGACCAGCCCCCCTAAGACCAGACTTGGGCGCGCTGGCTCAGCATGGTTTCTTCGAAGGACGTCTGGTAGGCCGCCGCCTTGCGGGTGAAATCCATGTAGGAAGCATGGATCTTCTGGGTCAGCGCATCGGTGGCGCCGATCTCCTCGGCGACCTCGCGGGTGACTTCGCCCAGGCGGGCGATGATCTCTTCGGAAAACGACCGCAGTTCGACATCGTAGTCGGCCAGCAGCGGACCGAAGGCCTGGATGTTGTGATAAGTGAAGTCGGTGGTGGTCTCCTGCGCCGTCGCCGCGGCCGCGGCCTGCACGATGGCCTGCAGATCGGCGGGCAGGGCATCGAACTTCGCCTTGTTGACGGTGACCTCCAGTCCCGGCCCCGGCTCATGGAAAGCCGGAACATAGTAGTACTTGGCGACCTTCTGCAGACCGAAGGCGACATCGTTCCAGGGGCCGATCCACTCCGCCGCGTCGATGGCGCCGGACTGCATGGAGGGCAGGATCTCACCCGGCGGCAGCAGCACCACCACTGCACCGATGCGCCGCATGACCTCGCCACCGAGGCCGGCAATGCGAATCTTCAGGCCCTGCAGGTCGTCGAGGGAATTGATCTCGGTCTTGAACCAGCCGCCGGCCTGGACTCCGCTGGAGCCGGCATAGAAGGGCTTCAGCCCGAAGTCGGCATAGACCTCGTCCCAAAGCTCCTGGCCGCCGCCGTAGGTCAGCCAGGCCGGCATCTCCACCGCATTGAGGCCGAAAGGCAGGGTGGTGAAATAGTTGAAGGCCTTGGACTTGCCGACCCAGAAATAAGGCGTGCCGTGCATGATGTCGGCGGAGCCAGACTGCACCGCATCGAAACTCTCGAAAGGCGGCACCAGTTCACCGGCGCCGAAGGTGCGGATGTTGATGCGCCCGCCGCTCATGGCGATCACACGCTGGGCGAAGCGCTCCGCATTCACGCCGACGCCGGGCGTACCCTTGGGCCAAGGCATCACCATGTTCCATTCGATCTTGCCCTGGGCAATGGCCGGCGCGGCCAGCCCCGTCGCGGCGGCCGTTCCCGCAGCGGCGGCGATCCCCGCGCCCTTCACAAAGCTCCGGCGTTTCATAACTGTTTCCTCCCAAAGATTGCTTCTGCGTGCCCCCCAAGAGCGCCGCAGTCTCGTTGGCCGCGAGCCTAGCGGCCTTCCCCGGGAATTTCTAGCCGCGGGTTAGGCGCGGGAACCGCCCCCATGTTCCCGCCGACGCGGGACGCCCCCTCACCCTCCCGCTGTCGCGGGCCCCTCCCTCTCCCACGGAGGGGAGAGGGTAACAACAGGTGGCTGTGTCGTGTTGTTTCCCCCTCTCCCCTCCGTGGGAGAGGGTCGGGGTGAGGGGGAGGTCAACTTCCCGCGCAGCGGGACTATATGGAAAACCCGAGCGCCCCTAAGCCGCTTCCTGGGTTGCACGGTCGACGATCTCGACGATGTCGGCGAGGATGGCGGTGAGGTCGTAGTCCTTGGGGGTGTAGACGGCGGCGATACCGGCGGCTTTCAGGGCGGCTTCGTCTTCCGGCGGGATGATACCGCCGGCGACCAGCGGCACCCGGCCGAGGCCGGCCTTGTCCATGCGTTCCTGCACCTCGGAAACCAGGGCGACGTGGGAGCCGGAGAGGATCGAGAGGCCGATGACGTGCACCCCCTCCTCCAAGGCCGCGCCGACGATCTGCGCCGGGGTCAGGCGGATACCCTCGTAGACCACTTCGAAGCCCGCATCACGGGCGCGCACGGCGATCTGCTCGGCGCCGTTGGAATGGCCGTCCAGGCCGGGCTTGCCGACCAGCATCTTCAGACGCCGGCCAAGCCGCCGCGACACCGCCTCGACCCGCTCGCGCACCCCGGCCAGTCCATCGGACTCTTCGTCCGGCGGCAGCGAGGTCGAAGCGCCGACCCCGGTGGGCGCACGGTACTCGCCGAAGATCCGGCGCAGGGCTTCCGCCCACTCCCCGGTGGTGACCCCGGCATGGGCGCAGGCGATGGAGGGCTCCATGATGTTGCCGCCGTCACGCGCCGCGGATTCGAGCGCCGCCAGCGCCTCTTCCACCACCTGCCCGTCACGGGCGGCGCGCCAGGCGGCGAGGTTCTCGATCTGCTCGGCTTCGGCCGCCGGGTCAGGCGCCATGAAACCGCCGTCGCCGCCTTCGGTGAGGGGCGAGGGCTCGCTTTCCTGATAGGCGTTGACGCCGACCACGATCTGCTCGCCCGCCTCGATGGCTTCCAGGCGGCGGGCCGCGCTCTCAACCAGGCGCTCCTTCATATAGGCGTTTTCGACCGCGGCAATGGCGCCGCCCATTTCCTCGATGGTCGCCAGTTCAGCGCGCGCCTCGGCCTTCAGATCTTCGACCTTGGCGGCGATTACCGTCGAGCCTTCGAAGATGTCCTCGTACTCCAGCAGGTCGGTCTCGAAGGCAAGGATCTGCTGCAGACGCAGCGACCACTGCTGGTCCCAGGGGCGCGGCAGGCCCAGCGCTTCGTTCCAGGCCGGCAATTGCACGGCCCGCGCCCGGGCATCCTTTGACAGGGTGACGGCCAGGGTTTCCAGCAGGATGCGGTAGACGTTGTTCTCCGGCTGCTGCTCGGTAAGGCCCAGGGAGTTCACCTGCACGCCATAGCGGAAGCGCCGGAACTTCGGCTCCTCGATACCGTAACGCTCACGGCAGATTTCATCCCAGAGCTGGGTGAAGGCGCGCATCTTGCAAAGCTCGGTGACGAAGCGCAGCCCGGCATTGACGAAGAACGACACCCGCCCGACGACCCGGGGAAAGTCCTCTTCCGGCACCTGACCGGAATCGCGGATCGAATCCAGCACCGCGATGGCGATGGCCAGGGCGTAAGCCAGTTCCTGCACCGGCGTCGCCCCGGCCTCCTGCAGGTGATAGGAGCAGACGTTGGTCGGGTTCCACTTAGGAATCTCGCGGTAGGCAAAAGCGATGATGTCGGTGATCAGCCGCAGCGAGGGCTGCGGCGGAAAGATGTAAGTACCGCGGGAAAGATACTCCTTGATGATATCGTTCTGCACCGTTCCGCTGAGCTGGTCGCGCTTGAGGCCCTGTTTCTCGGCGCAGGCGATATAGAGCGCCAGCAGCCAGGGCGCCGTCGCGTTGATGGTCATGGAGGTGTTCATGCGCTCCAGCGGGATTTCCGCGAAGAGCCGCTCCATGTCGCCGAGATGGCTGACCGGCACGCCGACCTTGCCGACTTCGCCCCTGGCCAGGGGATGGTCGGAGTCGTAACCGGTCTGGGTCGGCAGGTCGAAAGCCACCGAGAGGCCGGTCTGACCGCGCGCCAGGTTCTTGCGGTAGAGCGCGTTGGAAGCCGCCGCCGTGGAATGGCCGGCATAGGTGCGGATCAGCCAGGGCCTGTCCCGCTTGGCCGCATCCGGTGTCTTGTCTTCTCCAGCCATATCCTGCCCGCCTTTTCGCCCAGCACTGTCACCGCCGGACTACGTCTCTGTGCTATGGTTGCGCTGCACATAAGTGGATCGCAAGGGCGAATTTCGTGTTAGGAAATTTCGTTTACCATCCAAGAAAGACATATAGTTTCATTTTTTTGCCTCTGAAAGCAAAAAATGATGTGATTGTGCATTGCAAAACAAAACTTTTGGCGCTTACAATCGGCTCAAAGCGCGGCCCTCTGGGGAATTTTCGGGGGTTTCCAACGTTTTTGTTGGGCAAACGCAACATAATGAATGCCGGCGAGAGGCCAAGGCCCCGGCCGGCGGCGGCAGAGACTTAGAATTTGGAGGGTGAGCGCATGGCGCAGAAACTTGCAACGGCCGAGACAGCCGAGAAAGACGGATCGCAGCAGCCTTCGGCTCCGCTGAAGGATCTCTACGAGGTCGGCGAGATCCCGCCGCTCGGCCATGTGCCCAAGCAGATGCAGGCCTGGGTGATCCGGCGCGAGCGCCACGGCGAGCCGGAAGAGGCCATGCAGGTCGAAGTCGTCGACACCCCGGAACTCGACAGCCACGACGTGCTGGTCATGGTGATGGCCGCCGGTGTGAACTACAACGGCGTCTGGGCCGGCCTCGGCGTGCCCATCTCGCCCTTCGACGTGCACAAGGCGCCCTACCATATCGCCGGCTCCGATGCTTCCGGCATCGTCTGGGCCGTCGGCTCCAAGGTGAAGCGCTGGAAAGTCGGCGACGAAGTCGTGGTGCATTGCAATCAGGACGACGGCGACGACGAGGAGTGCAACGGCGGCGATCCGATGTTCTCCACCTCGCAGCGCATCTGGGGTTACGAAACCCCCGACGGCTCCTTCGCCCAGTTCTGCCGCGTGCAGGACCGCCAGCTCATGCAGCGCCCGCGGCATCTGACCTGGGAGGAGAGCGCCTGCTACACCCTGACGCTGGCCACCGCCTACCGCATGCT
>JANQMC010000125.1 GCA_028280305.1 Pelagibius sp.
GTAGACGAAGGTGACCAGCAGGTCGTCGAACCGCAGGCTGGTGCGGTCCCCGGCGCCGAGTTCGAGAGGCAGCCCCATTTCTGCGCCGAACTCTTTCAAAACCCCATTGACGTGGTCAATTCGCGACATGACTTGCAGTCTCCTGAATTGCGAGGCGCGCCACGCAGATCTCTGGATCGACCGCGTTGCCTGTCTGTCGGTCAACGCGTCGAAATCGATCCCTTCGCTTGCGCCATCCCTAAGCTTGGCCCACCCCTAAGCTTGGCCGAGATCTGCTTCTTGCTCAGAGCGCGGTAACCGCAACATCCGATCGTATATGTCTTTCGGCCCTGGTAACGTCGGGACTTCGGACGATAATCGGGCATTTTTCTGTCAGATTTTCTGTCACTGCCCGCACCTCGGGATATCCCGCCTCGGCAGCACAGAGCAACAGCGCCCGGCGGATAGCGCCGAAATCGCCGAGAGGAATGAGACAACGACCCTTGGCGACGGGTGAGCGCGCGATAGTGGTCAAGTGCCTCAGTGTCGTGCTGTAGCAGCTTGCGCTCCAGGTCGACTTAACTCCGCGCACCAAAAGCGGCGACATCATCGAACCGGCGGTGCGCGATATTGTCCACGACCGCAGGGTCAAGAACCAGGAAGCCCTGGCCAACCCGGAAGCCCTGGAACTCTACCGCGGCCTGGCGGAGCTGCGGAGCTAGGACAGCTCACCCCTCTTGTCATACTCGGGCTTGGCCCGAGTATCCATGGCGGAGCCTAGATCGGATCATGTTTTGACGGAACCACTGCGTGGTTTCGCCAAAACATGTGAATCCGATCGACATCAAACAGTTAGAGCAGATTCACCGGGTTGGATGGATCGCGCACGCGATTCCATCAAACCCGGATCTGCTCTCGTGCGCGCTCTTCCCTTAGGGGCTTTTGCCGGCGGCACGATGGACCCTCGAGTCAAGCCCGCCTAAGAAAATGGGGGTGACAACAAAGAGTAGCGGCACCGCCTGTCCAGCCGTGCCGGCCAGTTGCGGGCTTTCAGCAGATCGTCCGCGATCAGCCGGCCTCGGGAATGCGGGCGATCACCTTGATCTCAAAATCGAAGCCCGCCAGCCAATTCACACCGACGGCAGTCCAGTTCGGGTAGGGCGCCTCGCCGACCGCCTTCAGGCGAACCGCCGAAACTGCCTCGATCTGGGCGTCCGGGTCGGTATGGAAGGTGGTCACGTCGACAACGTCATCGAAGCTGCAGCCGGCGGCCTTCAAGACGGCCGTGAGATTGTCGAAGGCGCGCTGGACCTGCTTTTCGAAGTCCGGCTCGGGCGCGCCGTCCTCGCGGCTGCCGACCTGGCCGGAGACGAACAGAAGGTCGCCGGAGCGGATCGCCGCAGAGTAGCGGTGTTTCTCGTAGAGCGCCTGGCGGCCGGCGGGGAAGACTGCATCGCGTTTGCTCATCTATTCGACTCCTTTTCCGGCGAGGCAAAGCCGGCCTCAACAAGCGCGGCACACGGTCTTCTGCGCTTTACGGCCTGCCCCGGTCATTGATATACGTCGCGTATGTCGACAGATATGGGCATACGAGGCGTATGTCAATGAGCATACGCGACGTATACGTAATTTCCGGCTTGTGATTTCTGGGTAGGCCCATGGTTGCGAAAAAGCGTGCCGAAATGGTGGCGGAAACCCGCGCCAAGCTGATCAAGGCGGCGCGGGAAGCCTTTGCGGCGAAAGGCTATGCGGCGGCGTCGATGGACGATCTGACCGCCGAGGCGGGCCTGACGCGGGGCGCACTCTACCACAATTTCGGCGACAAGAAGGGCCTGCTGCAGGCCGTGATCGACCAGATCGACGCGGAGATGCTGGCCCGGATGCGCCTTGAGCAGGAGCGGGCCGATACCCGCTGGCGGGGCCTGCTCGCGGAACACATCGCCTATATCGAGATGGCCCTGGAGCCGGAGATTCAGCGCATCATGCTGCTGGACGGCCCGGCCGTCCTCGGCGATCCGTCACAATGGCCGAATCAGAATGCCTGCCTGCAGAAGACGGCAGAGACGATTCAGGCGCTCATCGACGAGGGCACGGTCCGGCCGGTGGATGCGGAAGCCGCCGCAAGGCTGCTCAACGGCGCAGCCCTTAACGCGGCGCTGTGGATCGCCGCCGCCGACGACCCCCGCCGCGTTTTCCAGAAGGCCGTCGAAGCCTTCCAGCATCTCGCAGCCGGTTTGCTGCTTGGAGAGGACTGAGCGCGGGATCGTCGAACCGGCGGTGCCCCAGCCTCTTCCCCGGCCTCTTCAATGACCGCAAAGTCAAAACCCAAAGGGCCCGTCGGGGCGGCAAGAAGGCGCAGTTGGCATGGCTGACCTCGTGGTCTATGGCGGCCTGTTTCTCGCCGCGCTTGCCGCGGCAACCCTGCTGCCGACCCAGTCGGAGGCGGCCCTGGTCGGGCTGCTGCTGACGGAGAACTATTCCGTCGCGCTTCTGGTCACCGTGGCCAGCCTGGGAAACGTGATGGGCTCGGTGATCAATTGGTTGCTCGGACGCGGTATCGAACGCTTTCGCGAGCGCTCCTGGTTTCCCGCCAGCCCGGCGATGCTCGACCGCGCGTCGCACTGGTACCACCGTTACGGGCGCTGGACGCTGCTGGCGAGCTGGGTTCCGGTCATCGGCGACCCCCTGACCGTGGTGGCCGGGGTACTCCGCGAACCGCTTTGGAGCTTTCTGCTGCTGGTCACCGCCGCGAAACTGGGCCGCTACCTGGTCCTGACCGCCATCACCCTGAATTGGATGTAGGCGAACCGGATGGAGGCGTTGACCCGCTAGAAGGCGACGGCCTGCTCGGCCTCCGCGGCTTCCTCCTCGGTCCACTGGCGCGGCGGCGTCGGGGCGGCAACACGGCCAATCGGCAGGAAGGTGCCTTCGCCCGGCTCGTCAAGCACCACCGATCCACCCGGCGCGATCACCGCGATGGCGCCTTCGGTAATCTGGAAGCCGTAATGCGGCTGGCCGGGCGGCATGCCCACGGTCAACTCGCCGCCCAGGAACTCGGTGCCCCGGATGCCGATGGTCGCCACCGGCGTGGTGACGGAGACACTGCCCGGCGCCAGCTTGCCGATCTGGCCGGAGGCAAAGCGGAACACGCCCTTGGCGATGCCCAACGCCTGGCTGGACTCGCCGCCCGGGTTATAGACGAGTTGGTCGATGGTGATCCGGGCACCCTCACCCAGGGTCATCATCGACTGATCGTCGAAACGGATTTGCAGCCGCGCACCCGGGCCGGTGCGGATCTCGTCGCCGACATAGACCTGGGCGCCCTGCACCAGATCGACGGTACCGGCACCCGCACTGCGGCTGGCCGCACCCTTCTGGCGCTCGACCTGACCGGCCAGTTGCTGCGCCTGCGCCGGCAGTCCGGCCATGAGGCCAGCAACGAACAGGCACGCGAAGACGTTGAGACGATACTTCATGCTGTGTCTCCCATGGATGCGGCCGATTCATCCTGAGCCGGTCGCAGCGGAGACGCAACCGGGGTCAATCGCTGCCAACTCAAGCCTCGATGCCCGGCAAGTGTGACGACTTCAATCGCAACACGCGATGCCGCAGAAGCAGTGGAACGACCCGACGGCTACCCCTTTCGAAGTAGCCGCCAGGGTCTTCCTTGCCAATCCTGGAGCGGGTGAGACAATTTCTGTTCTGAACGCGACAACCTATTGAGTTTGTTAAGTAAAAATGAATTCTAGCTATGCTGCCAAAGCATAGACGTTCTGAATTCCCAGCATTTGTCGCAGGGCTCGATCCGCATTATCTGTCGCATAAGAGATTGGGAACAACCGGTGGCTCCGGACCCCTGGCGATAGTGGCCGGGCCACCAAGACAGATAGGAGACAGGACCATGGCCAACGTGATCCACACTGCCCGTCCTTACCTGCCCGGCCAGTCGGCCGTGGGCCTGCTGGGCGGCATCGGCGAAGCCGTCCGTGAAACCTTCACCAACCTGCGCGACGCCTACCTGGCCGAACGCCGGGAGCGGCGTCTGGCCCATGCCACCCGCGACCTGGACCTGCACCTGTTGCGGGACATCGGCCTGGACCACGGCGCCAGCTAAGGTCCGGACTGCAGGCCCCGCCGGCCGAGAGGCCGGCAAAGAAAAAGTGGGTGGTTCCCGAAAAGGGGGCCGCCCTTTTTCTTTGGCTGGATTGAATGAGGTTATCTCGGCGCCGGCCCGCTCCCCCTCCCGGCCACCCACTAGGATAATCTCGCTGGGTGGCCGGGAGGGGGAGCGGGCTGGAACCGCTTTCAACAAGAGTCGAGACCCCTAAAGCGGATAGCGCACGAAGAGGTGGTTGAGGCCGTTCAGCACCGCGTAGAGTTGGTCGAACTGGGCCTTGAAACTGCCCCAGTCGTGGCGCGGGTCGAGATCGTGCAGGGTTTCCTGGATCGTGCCCAAGGGCGTGTCGCCGTCGATCCAGGGCAGGATCGCCGGGGCGAGGCGCGGTAAGGGGAACTGCAGGCTGAGGCCATCGAACTCCCCCTTCAAGGCGAGATCGCGCTGCACCGCCTTGGCAAGCTGTGGGCCCTGGAACACGCGCAGGCAGGGGATCGCATCGCGGCCCGCCGGGGTCGCTACCGTATCCTCGATCATGTTCTTCGAAACGTAGAAGACATGGGTTTTCAGGTTGCCGGCCAGCTTCTCGGCAAAGGCCGCGCGCTCCAGGGGCGCGAGCCCGGAAAACTCCCTGAGCAGCACCGGATCTTTTACATAGGTCGCCGGGTCATAGCGCAGCGGCTCGATGAACGAGACGAGCTTCAGGCCACAGCCCTCCACCAAAGCCGCAACCTCTTCGACCAGATAGGCGCGGTCCTGGCTGTGCAGCAGGAGGTCGACCAGCTCCGCATCGCTGCCGCCGTGATCACGGATCACCGGGTTGCGGGCGAAGAGATTGCTCGCCGGCAGGCCGCTCAGCATGCGCCGCGCCAGCGCCACCTGATCGGCCAGCGGCCGCTCACCGCCGAGCCGGCGGAGCATTTCCTGCAGGGGATAGACGCCGTCCCGCCCCAGGGTGCCATAGACCATCAGCCCCATGCCGCCGTCGTCCTTCAAGGACCCGGCCAACGCGGTCAGTCCGGCAGCAGGATCCTTCAGATGATGCAGCACACCGCAGCAGTCGATGTAATCGAACAGCCCGAGGTCGAGGTCCGCCAGCGTCAGCAAGGAGCCGGTGACGAAGCGCAGGTTGGTCAGACCGCGGGCGACGCAGCGCGCCTCGGCGATGGCGCGCGACGACTGCGAGAGATCGAGATAGACGACCTCGCCCGGGCCGCCCGCATCGGCGAGCTGCTGCGCCAGCATGATGGCGGCATCGCCGGTGCCGCCGCCGGCCACCAAAGCCCTGAAGGGCCGGCTGAAGTCGCGCCGCCCGGCAAAGAGATAGTGGTTCAGTTCCATCAGGTTGCTGGGCGAACCGACAACCAGGCGTTTCGCCTCTTCGGCGGGATCGCGGGAGGGATAGGGGTAGGCTTCGTATTGGTCGCGGACGCTATCGTTCATGACGGGCTCTGATGACGCGCGCTCGCGACGGCTTGTTCGGGGGGACGGCAGCATGACATCGCAGAGAGACTCTACGCCGCCCCCGTGGTCAGGACCACCTTGCCGGTGGAGCGGCGGGACAGCAGCAAAGCCATGGCTTCCGCGGCTTCCGCGAGGTCGTGCTTGTGTGAAACGTGTGGCTTGAGTTTGCCTTCCTCGAACCAGGCAAAGAGTTCGCGGAATTCTTCGGCCAGCAGCTCCGGCGCCTTCTGACGGTAGGAGCCCCAGTAGATCCCCATGGCGGCGACGTTCTTCACCAGCAGAATGTTGGCCGGGATCTGCGGCACCCGCCCGGCGGCGAAACCGATGATCAGCAGGCGGCCCGACCAGGCGATGCAGCGCAGCGAGGCATCGAAGACGTCACCGCCGACCGGGTCGAAGACGACATCGGCGCCCTGGCCGTCGGTCAGGGCCTTCACCCGCTCGCGAATGTCTTCGCTGCGGTAGTCGATCAGCTCATCGGCGCCGTGGGCTTCGGCGACCGCCAGCTTCTCGGCGCCGCCCGCCGTGGCGATCACCCGGGCGCCGATGGCCTTGCCGATCTCCACCGCCGCCAGGCCGACGCCGCCGGCCGCCCCATGCACCAGCAGGGTCTCGCCAGCCTGCAAACGGCCATGCCAGCGCAGCGCGCCATGGGCGGTGCCATAGGTAATGGGGAAGCCCGCAGCCTCCGCCCAGCCGAGGCCGTCGGGGATGGGAAAGATATCGGCGGCCCGCGCCACCGCCGCCGTAGCATAGCCGCCGCGGTCGGTGAGCGCCAGCACCCGCTGGCCGGCACTGAGCCCGGTCACGCCATCGCCCAGAGCTTTGATGCACCCGGCAACCTCCAGGCCCGGCGAAAAAGGAAAATCCGGGCGTTCCTGATACTTGCCGGCGATCATCAGGGTGTCGGCAAAGTTCACCCCGGCGGCGGCCACTTCCAGAAGGACCTCACCGGGTCCCGGTACCGGATCGGGCAGTTCTTCGATCTTCAGGTCTTCAGGATCGCCCCAGGCACGGCAGACGACAGCGCGCATCGTGTCAGCACCTCGACTCACAAGTTTTCAGAAAGGGATCCGTTCCGCAGGCCGAACCTCGCCCACCGTCAGACCGGCACGGTTGTGCAGCGGTGCTTGCAGGACGCCGCCAAGGGCAGCCGCGGCCTCTTCGCTCAGGATGTCAAGATGACGCAGCAGACGGCCCATCAGGATTTCCGCCGCCCGGCCCGCCCCGTCTTCGACCTTGATCGCCGCCCCCAGGCCAAGCTCGGGAAAACTGCCGCAGTAGACGCCTTCGGCCCCGGTCTTGATCAAGGCCTTGGCGCCGGTCTGCTCCATCACCAGAGTATCGAAGCGCCCGCTGCCGGCGACCATGAAAGGTTCCTCCGCCACCGCCGCGCGGATACGCGCGCAGGCCGCCCGGCGCGGCTCCGGCTGATCGTCGGGCACGCCGAGCCGGGCCATGGCCAGCGCAATATTGCCCAGAGGCATGCCGATGACCGGGATGCTGCAGCCGTCGATGCCGCGCGGCGCCGAACCCAGATCCAGGCCGGTCATCCCCTCCAGAACGCCGAGGATGCGCTGCTGCACCGGGTGCTCGAGCTTCACGTAACCCTTGGTCGGCACGCCGAGATGGCGGGCGAGGGTGAGGAAACCCGAGTGCTTGCCCGAACAGTTGTTGTGCGCCGCCGTGGGCAGCTTGCCGGTGGCCAGCAGGGCGATCATCGAGGGCTCGTGACTGGGCAACTGCGGACCGCATTCCAGGTCTTCAACGGAACAGCCGATCCTCTGCAGCCAGGCTTCAGCGGTTTCGGCGTGGCGCGGCTCGCCGGAATGGCTGGCGCAGGCCATGGCCAGTTCGGCGCCGGAAACGTCGTAGGCTTCTGCGCCGCCGCTTTCGACCAGGGCAATGGCCTGCAGCGACTTGATGGCCGAGCGCGCATAGACCGGACGGTCGATATCGCCGGCGGAGAGTACGACGTTGCCCTTCACGTCCACCAGGGCGACAGCGGCCCGGTGCCCGCTCTCGACCATGTTGCCGCGCGTTACCTCCACCAGCAGCGGATCGGCTTGCAGGGCGGTGGCGGGTGGCGCGGCGGAAACAGCTTTACCGCGGTTGAAAGAAAGGGGTTCCAGGGCCATGAAAGGGGTCACCAAGGTCAGAAAAGGCCGCTTTGTGCAGCCGCCAAGCAGCTTGCCTCCGGCAGCCCGGCCATGCAAGTTTTCGCGCCATGCGCGGATACTTCGCAATTGGGGCTGAGGGAATCAGCAAGCCGATGAACCTGGGCAGCCTGCTGCGCACGGCCCATGCCTTCGGCGCCAGCTTCTTCTTCGCCATAGAACCGGCTTTCAAGGTGAAGGAGGTGAAACACTCCGACACCTCCGATGCGGCCAAGCACCTGCCGCTCTATACCTTCGCTTCCGTCGACGAGCTGATGCTGCCGCGGGGCTGCGCCCTGGTCGGGATCGAACTGACCGACGATGCGGTGGAACTGCCGTCGTTCTTTCACCCCCAGGCGGCCGCCTATGTATTGGGGCCGGAACGCGGCAGCCTGTCGCCCGCGATGCAGGCGCGCTGCGATCACCTGGTGAAGATCCCGACCAAGTTCTGCATCAATGTCGGTCTCGCCGGCGCCCTGGTGATGTACGACCGCCAGCTTTCCCTGGGCCGCTTCGCGCGCCGCGCCACCAACCCCCGCAGCGAGCCCCAGGCCCTGCCTGAACACGTCTCCGGCGGCCAGAAGATTCGCCGTAAGAAAACAGGTTCGGACGGCGGCGGCTAGGACTGCGCGCTCAGCGGTCCTGCAGGAAGGTGAGGAGTTGCTGGGTCGCGGGTTCCGGCGCCTCTTCCGGGATGAAGTGCCCGCAGGGCAGGGGCGCAAAAGCAACGGTCTCCGCCCAGCCCCGCCAGATCGCACTGATATCGAAATGGCGGCCGACCACGCCCTCCTCTCCCCAGAAGACCAGGGTCGGGCAGGTGATCCTGCGGCCGGCCGCGCGGTCCTGCCGGTCGTGTTCGAGGTCCAGGGAGATGCCGGCGCGAAAACACTCGCACATCGCCGCGATGGCGTCCTCCCGGGTCGCCGCCTGCAGGTAGGCGTCGAAGGCAAGGGGGTCGTAAGAAACTTCCTTGGCTGTCAGGCCGGTGAGGATCCGGCCCATGAAATGAGCCGGGTCTCCGGCGATCAGCCTTTCCGGCGCGGGATAGGGCTGGGTCAGGAAGAAGAAATAGAAATAATCCTGGGCAATGGCGGCGTCCGCCCGCTCGTAGAAGTCGAGCGCGGGGACGATGTCCATGACCGCCAGACGGGTAACCCTGTCGGGATGATCCAGGGCCAGACGCCGAGCCACGCGGGCACCGCGGTCGTGACCGACCAGGGCGAAACGGTCGAACCCGAGACTGGCCATCACCGCCGCCTGCTCGGCCGCCATGGCCCGCTTGCTGTAGGCGCCGTGATCGTCTGAGCGTGCAGGCTTATGGCTCTCGCCCCGCCCGCGCAGGTCGGTCAGCACCACGGTGAAATGCCGGGCGAGTTCGGGCGCCATCCGGTGCCAGCAGAGATGGGTTTGCGGGTCGCCGTGCAGCATCAGCAGCGGCGGTCCCGAACCCCCAACCAGGGCAAGGATCGCGTCATCCTCAACCGTCACCATCCGGCGGTTGAAGCCGGGCAGCAGAACGTCATCGACGGCAGCGGGGTCTGCCAAGACCAGATCTTTGGGAACCAGATCTTTGGGGTCGCGGTTTTCAGAGGTTGTCATGCAGCCAGCGCCTATAGTCCGAGAGGCCCGCCTCGTCGCGGGAGAAGAACGACCATCGGCCGATGCGGTTGACCGCGACGAAGCCGGCGCGGCGCAAAAGTTCAAGATGGCGGCTGACCGTCGGCTGGCTCATGCCCAGCTTCTCGGTGATCAGCGTTACGCAGACACCGATTTTCGCCGGGTCTCCGGTTTCCTGATGGCCGAAATGCCTGCGCGGCTCCTTCAGCCAGTCCAGCACCGCCATGCGTGCGTCGCTGGCCAGGGCCTTGGTTTGCTCAATACGGTCGTCCATGGTCATGGATATATGCATATATAGCTTTTATTCAATGTAATTGTGACGGACAGGCTGCAACGATCCGCGAAACGCCGCCGCTGTCTGGTGAGATCGGCTGCCAAGTGGCTGAAAAGCCAAAGGCCGGACCAAGCGCTGCTTGGTCCGGCCTTTCAAATGGAATTACACGCAGGCGCCAGGGCCTGCCGGCTGTCAGTAAGAGATAAAGGGGTTCAGCCAGCGGCCGATGGGCCCGGTGAGCTTCAAGGGGGCGTCGCTGACCACGAGGCAGAGGCAGTCCTCCCCGTCATCGGCCACCGGCTGGTGGTCGACCGAAGGATCGGCAAGCTGAACATCGCCGCGCCCGAAATGGCCGCCGGCATCGCTGTAGCCGCCTTCCAGCACCAGGGTGATTTCCTCCCCGCCATGGGTGTGACGCGGCATCGCGACCCCGGCGGGAATACGCATCAGACGGGTTCTGGCGCCGTTGCTGCCCAGGGTGATTTCCGCCTCTTCGACGCCGCGGATCACCGGACGCCAGGGCAAGGCCGAAAGGTTCTCGCCCAGGTAGTCGCGCAGCGGCCTGGGAAGCGGATCCCTCTCCCGCTCCTGCTGTGACGGCGTGAAGGTACCGCCCCAGGGAACGGTCTTCTCCTCGGCGCCCTCGTCACTGTCCAGCACGGCGAAGATATTGCTCAGCGCCGATTCCGGCAGACTGGCCGGGCTGATGTCTTCCATCAGCGAACCGCCCAGGGCCTCATAGGTCTCGACCTTCGAACGGCAGACGGGGCAGAGCGTTATGTGACTGGCGACCACCAGCGACAACGCCTCCGGCAGGCTGCCGGCCGCATAGGCCATCAAGATTTCTTCAGAAAGATGATGCTCAGGCATCACTGTTCCTCCACCAGAGCTTTTCGGAGATGGCCCAGAGCCAGGCGCAGACGGGACTTCACGGTGCCCAGGGGCAACGCTGTCTCCTCGGCGATCGCGCCGTGCGCCTTGTCCTCGAAATAGGCCATTCTTACCAAATCCGCTTGCTCTCTCGATAAATCCTTGATCGCAATCGAAAGCCGCAAGGACTGCTGTCCGGCTTCGACCACGTCATCTGCATTCTCAGTCGGCGCCGGCACCAGCGCCGGGTCCTGCGGGTCAAATTCCGGCCGCTTTTCGCGGCGCAGCGCATCGATCCGCTTGTTACGCGCGATGGTGAAAATCCACGTACTGGCGCCCGACTTCGTCCGATCGAAGCTTTCGGCCCGGCGCCAGACCATGATCATCGCTTCCTGCACCAACTCCTCGGCCTGGGCTTCGCTGGCCCCCTGACGCATCAGGTAGGCCTTAACCCTGGGACCGAAGTAGCGAAACAACTCGGCAAAAGCGGCGCGGTCCCGCCGGCTGCCCACCGAGACCAGCAAATCGGCCAGATGGCCGGGGTCCAGCTTGCCGTTCGGGCGCCCGGGGACAACAGCCACTCTAGCTGGCCCCCCGAGTGAAAATCCGACCGACAGGGCCGCTTCTTTGCGTACCGCCACGTTTGCCGCCTGTATCGTTACTGAAACTATTACGGCGGCTGGCGGCGGCTGGATCAGCCGAAAGTCCGCAAAAAAGAGCATCAATCATTAACCAGTTCCATTGCTTCACCCATTTTCCGCCCAAACCGGCCCCGGCGGGCAGATGGGGGCTGCAGCCGATCAACTCAACCGCCGCAGCCCTTGGTCCCCCAACGGCCCTGGGGTGAGGGTATAAACTATTGTCTTTGAATGGCTCGCGCATTTGTTATAAGGCAAGACATTAAGCGTTCAAATGCAGGGGTGTCAGCCTTGCCTGTCGGCCCTATAATAACTTTCACGTCCTGGATTAACATCCCATCCGCGGGGCCCATGCGACTTAACCTCCTCATCCCCATCCTGTTTTTCGCCTTCACCACGGCACTTGCTGCGACCTTTGTTCCTTCCGGCGCCCGCGCCCAGGGGGTCGAGCGGCTCGGCGACTTCGCAGACTGGAGCGCCTTCAAATTCACCGAAGGCGACAGCGTGACCTGCTTCATCGCCAGCGAGCCCACCAAGGCCGAGGGCAACTACACCGCCCGCGGCGAAATCCACGCCATGGTGACCCGGCGCCCGGCCGAGGATCGCATCGACGAGGTGAGTATCCAGGCCGGCTACGTCTATCAGGAGAACGCCCCGGTTGAAATCCAGGTCGGCGCCATGAAGGTGAAGCTTTTCACCCAGGGCGAAACCGCCTGGGCGGTGGACAACCCGACCGACCGCAAGCTGGTTGATGCCATGATCAGGGGCAGCACCATGGTGGTGCGCGGCGTCTCGTCCCGCGGCACCCAAACCACCGACACTTACTCGCTCTCCGGCTTTACCAAGGCCTACCGGGCGATCGAAAGGGCCTGCGCCGGATAGGCGGGTTTCTCAAACCGCCGTCCCCTTAACCGCCCAGCCTTGCCGCTGGGCCGTCGAAGGCGTATCTAAGCCGTTATGAGTCAGTCCCACGCAGAAGCCTTCGCGCCGCCGCGCGAAGCCGACGACGAGCGCCGCAACCTCGTCGGGCTGTCGCGCGCCGAACTGGCGGCGGTCATGGCCGAGCTGGGCGAAAAGCCGTTCCGCGCCAAGCAGCTCTGGCACTGGATCTACCACCGCGGCGAGACCGACTTCGCCGCGATGACCACCCTTTCCAAGGATTTCCGGGCCCGCCTGACCGAAACCCATGTGGTGCGCCGGCCGGCCGTCAATCAGGCCCTGATTTCAAAGGACGGCACCCGCAAGTGGCTGCTCAGCCTGCCGGACGGCCAGGAGGTGGAGACGGTCTACATCCCCGAAGAGGACCGCGGCACGCTCTGCGTTTCCAGCCAGGTCGGCTGCACCCTGACCTGCAAGTTCTGCCATACCGGCACCCAGCGCCTGGTCCGCAACCTCTCGCCGGCGGAGATTGTCGGCCAGATCATGGTTGCCCGCGACGATCTGGGCGAATGGCCCAAGGACGATTCTGAGGTACCGGCGGAGGGACGCAAGATCACCAACATCGTCCTGATGGGCATGGGTGAGCCGCTCTACAACTACGACAACGTCGCCACGGCGATGAAGATCGCCATGGACAACGAGGGGCTGTCGATCTCCAAGCGCAAGATCACCCTTTCGACCTCCGGCGTGGTGCCGGAGATGGAACACTGCGGGCGCGAGCTTGACGTGAACCTGGCGGTCTCCTTGCACGCCACCGACGACGAGACCCGCAGCAAGATCATGCCGATCAACAACAAGTATCCGCTGAAGATGCTGCTGGACGCCTGCCGCAACTATCCGGGCACCCACAACGCCCGGCGCATCACCTTCGAGTACGTGATGCTGAAAGGCGTGAACGACAGCGACCAGGACGCCAAGCGCCTGATCCGGCTGTTGAAGGACATCCCGGCCAAGGTGAACCTGATTCCCTTCAACCCCTGGCCCGGCTCCTTCTTCGAATGCTCCGACGCCGCCCGGATCAAACGCTTCGCCGATATCCTTTCGGCGGCGCATATCTCCAGCCCGGTGCGCGCCACCCGCGGCGACGACATCCTGGCTGCCTGCGGCCAGTTGAAGTCGGAATCCGAACGCAAAAAGAAAAGCGAACGCGCGGCGGCGGCCGGGGCCTGACAACCCGAGCGGTTCCGTCTTGGCCCGCCGGCTGAACCGCTTTAGGGTCTCGGCAGTCGCCATTCACACCAGCCTGAAGAAATCGGGAGTCTGGTCGTTATGGTGGTTGTCCTCCTCGCGGGCCTCATCTTTGGCGTTCTTTGCATCTATCCGCTGTGGCGGGTCTTCACGCGCGCCGGCCTGCCGCCTGCGCTCTCGCTGATGGTGTTTCTCCCCTTCGGCGGTTTCATCGCCCCGATGATCCTGGCTTTTTCCCAATGGCCCAACGTGCGGCCCAACGTGCAGCCGTCGCAGCGTTGAGACCGGGGAAACGACCGTGACGCTTTTCCTGCTCGTCTTCTGGCCGATGATCGTCATCGCCGCCGCCGTCTATATCTGGCTGCACGCCAGGATTCTGAAAAAGGCGGGCTTCTCCCGGCTCTGGTCGCTGCTCATGATCCTGCCGCCGGTGAACATCGTCATGATCTGGGTCTTCGCCTTCGCCGACTGGCCGGCGCTGAAGAAACCGCGCGACATCTCAGAGATTTTCGATTGACGGCCGGCATCGCCCGCTAGCCTTGCCCCCAGCGGTGCTTTGCCTATACTCGCGCGGATTTTCCGTTAGAGGCGTTTTCGATCTGCGTCGCAGCGGTTCCAGCCCGCTCCCCCTCCCGGCCACCCACTAGGACAATTTCATTGGGCGCCCGGGAGGGGGAGCGGGCCGGTGCCGTATAAACCTAAAAAAGCCCAGAGGCGTTCAAACAACATGTCCGAGATCAAGAAAGTCGTGCTCGCATACTCCGGCGGCCTCGACACCTCCGTCATCCTGAAGTGGCTGCAGACCACCTATAACTGTGAGGTGGTGACCTTCACCGCCGACCTGGGCCAGGGCGAAGAGCTGGAGCCGGCGCGCAAGAAGGCCGAGCTGCTCGGCATCAAGCCGGAGAACATCTTCATCGAGGACCTGCGCGAGGACTTCGTGCGCGACTACGTCTTTCCGATGTTCCGCGCCAATGCGGTCTACGAAGGGGTCTACCTGCTGGGCACCTCCATCGCCCGGCTGCTGATCGCCAAGCGCCAGATCGAAATCGCCGCCGAAACCGGGGCCGACGCGGTCTGTCACGGCGCCACCGGCAAGGGCAACGACCAGGTGCGCTTTGAGCTCGGCTACTATGCGCTCAACCCCGACATCCACGTCATTTCGCCCTGGCGCGAGTGGGAACTGACCAGCCGGACCCGGCTGATCGACTTCGCCGAGCAACACCAGATCCCCATCGCCAAGGACAAGCGCGGCGAGGCGCCCTTTTCGGTCGACGCCAACCTGCTGCACATCTCCGCCGAAGGCAAAGTGCTGGAAGACCCCTGGGATACGCCGGAGGAGTACATCTACTCCCGCTCGGTCTCACCGGAAGATGCACCGGACAAGCCGACGGTGATCACCATCGACTTCAAGCAGGGTGATCCCGTCGCCATCGACGGCGAGACGCTTAGCCCCGCCGCCCTGCTGACCCGGCTCAACAAACTGGCCGGCGACAACGGCATCGGACGGCTGGACCTGGTGGAGAACCGCTTCGTCGGCATGAAGAGCCGCGGCGTCTATGAAACGCCGGGCGGCACCATCCTGCTGACCGCCCACCGGGCCATGGAGTCGATCACCCTGGACCGCGGCGCGGCACACCTGAAAGACGAGCTGATGCCGCGCTATGCGG
>JANQMC010000036.1 GCA_028280305.1 Pelagibius sp.
TAGGAAAGGCAGCTTCACGGCGTGGGCGCCGCCCCCAAGCAGGGCCTGCACCACGGCGGCGGCGATCAGAAAGACCGGATACTCCCAGCCGCCGCCCTCGGCAGAGAAGAGCCAGCCGTTGCCGGAATGGACCCAGGTCGCGCCCAGCAGCACCGGCAGCACGGCGGCCACGGCCAGCCGGGTCTGGATGCCGAGGATCAGAGCGATGCCGCCGACGATCTCCGCGATGACGGTGAGATAGGCCACGACGCCGGGCAGGCCGAGAGATTCGAAGAAGCCGACGGTGCCGGGCATCGTGAAGACGAACACCTTCAGATAGAGGCTGTGGGCCAGGAACATGATGCCCAGGGCGACCCGGAGGATCAGGGCGGCATAGGGCGCGGTCTTGCTGTCGATCATGAATCTGCTCCTTGTCGGTCGTCGTTGGCGGTTTCGGCCGCCCGGCGGGCCGCCTTGTTCTGGAGGGGGATCTATGATTTGCTTCAATGCAAGTCGATAGGCGAAAACTGCAAACTGACATTGCATGAACGCAAAGTCTGATCTCTCCGGCGATCTGCGCACCCTGCTGGCCATTGCCCGCGAGGGCAGCCTGGCGGGGGCGGCCCGGCGCCTGCGGGTCAATCACTCGACCGTCTTCCGGCGGCTCGGCGCCATCGAGGCGCGTCTGGAAACCCGCCTCTTCGACCGGCAGGGCGGCAGCTATGTCACCACCGCTGCCGGCGAGGATCTGCTGCGCACCGCCGAGCGCGTCGAAGCGGAAATGGAGGCGCTGGAGCGCCGCCTCAGCGGGCGGGACCTGCGGCTGACCGGCAGCCTGCGCCTGACCGCGCCGGACGACATCGCCGAGAAACTGCTGATGCCGCTGCTGACCACATTCCGGCAGACCTATCCCGACATCACCGTCGAGTTGGTCATCGACAACCGCATGCTGAGCCTCACCAAGCGCGAGGCGGACATCGCCCTGCGCCCGACCCGCGAACCGCCGGAGAGTCTTTTCGGGCGGCGGGTCGCCACCCTGACCTCGACCATCTACGCCGCCGGCGCCCTTTCACAGCCGGCGCCGGGGGAGCTGGCGCAGCGGCCCTGGATCGCTTGGGACGACGGCGCGGGACCACCGGCCATTGCCCACTGGCTCGCCGGCAACATCGACACGGATGCGATCGGCTTTCGCTCAAACTCCCTGCTGAACCAGGCCTCCGCCGTGCGCGCCGGGCTCGGCTTGGCGATCCTGCCGAGTTTTCTGGGTGACAGCGATCCCGGTCTGACACGAGTCTGTGCGCCGCCCGCGGCGTTGGACACCGGCCTCTGGCTGCTCACCCATCCCGACCTGCGGCGTACGGCACGAATTCGCGCCCTGGTCGATATGCTCTATGACCATCTGCGCGATGCCGAAGCACGGTTGAACGGCGGCAGCGGCCGTTAAGGCTTCTGTCATGCCCTTGAAACAATAAAAACATATAGACTTGAAGCGAGCCGTCGCGAAGCGGCCGGTGGTGGCCAAGCAGCGTAGCCGGGTTCGCATACAAAGATTTGTTAACGACCCAGGGTTTAGCGTCGCCCGACAGCAATTGGGTTTAGCGGGACAGTCCTTATGACGGGCGCCAAGGCCGCGGCAGCAGACGGTCATCATTCCAATAAAGAGACACCCTGCGCCCACATCCTGGCCGAGGAAGCGCCTGCAATCCGGCCGCAGACAAGCTGCGCCGAGGTGCACGCCATGCTGCGCCGGAACGAGGCTTTGTCGGCCCTGGCCGTGGTCAGCGCCGAGCAGCCGGTTGGACTGGTCAGCCGGCTGGAGTTTCTCGCCAAGATGGCCCGGCCCTACTGGCCGGAACTCTTCGACCGCAAACCGATCTCCAAGCTCATGGATCCCGCACCGCTGATTGTCGAGTGGGATCACGACATCGAGGCGGTGAGCGACCTTCTGCTGTCGCAGAAACCCAAGGCGATGATCGACGGCTTCATCGTCACGCGCGACGGCAAATACAGCGGCATCGCCAAGGCGACCGCCCTGATGCGCATGACCGTCACCCTGGCCGGGGAGCGCTTCAACCGCCTCAGCGACGCGCTGCATCAGGTCACCGAAGCCAACAGCGCCAAGACCAAGTTCCTGGCCAATGTCAGCCATGAGCTGCGCACGCCGCTGAACGCCATCATCGGCTTCTCCGAGCTTTTGAGCCGAAGACTCTACGGCCCCCTGACCGCACAGCAGAGCGAGCATGTCGGCTATATCCATCATAGCGGCCAGTTGCTGCTGTCTCTTGTCGAAGACCTGCTGAACCTTTCGGTCTCCGAAGCCGGGCAGATGGAGCTTTATGAAGAGCCGCTCGACCTGCAGGAACTCCTGGCAAGCTGTGCCAAGCTGGTCGGACCGCGCGCCGCGAGCGCTTCAGTACACCTGGAGTTCGACGAGAACGGAGCGGAGGAGTGGATCAACGGCGACGCGGTGAAGCTGAAACAGATCTTGCTCAACCTGCTGACCAACGCGATTAAGTTCACCGGGCCCGGCGGGCGGGTGCGGCTGCAGAAGACGCTGTCGCCGGCGGGCAACCTGCGGATTGAGGTCGCCGACAACGGCATCGGCATCCGGGAACAGGATATCGACAAGATCCTGCAGCCCTTCTGCCAGGCCCACGACAAACGCGCGCATCCCAACCAGGGGGCCGGACTCGGCCTGCCCCTTACCAAGGCTCTGGTCGAGCTGCATGGCGGCCAGCTCTTCCTCCACAGTCGCTTGGATTTCGGCACCGAGGCGGAGGTTCGCCTGCCGGCCACACGGCGTCGCGGGAAACCTGAAGGGGCCGTGCCGGAAACCGATGTGGAACCCTTGACCGGCACCTGAACATCGGCTTGTCACCCGCTGCCTATTGACCCGCCGCGGCCTATCCCACATTTAAACGGCTTCTCAGCAGCTTTCCGCCCATCAGCCGCCGCCACAGGAGCCAGGCCTTGTCGCTAGAGTCCGAGCCAGCGAACCCCGATTCCCTTTCCCGCCTGCAAAGGACGCTGGAGTCCGCGGCGGTACAGCGCGGCATCACCGGTCTGATCCTGATCAACGCCGTGATCCTGGGCCTTGAGACCTCCGCCTCCGTGATGGCGGAGGTCGGCAGCTTCCTGCTGCTCGCCGACCGGACCATCGTCGGCATCTTCGTCGTGGAGATCCTGCTGAAGCTCTGGGCCTATCGCCTGCGCTTTTTCAAGGACCCCTGGAACCTCTTCGACTTCGCCGTGATCGCGGTCAGCCTGGCGCCGGCCTCGGCGGCCTTCTCCGTACTGCGCGCCCTCCGGGTGCTCCGGGTACTGCGCCTGATCTCCGTCATCCCCTCGATGCGCAAGGTGGTGCAGGCCTTACTGCAGGCAATCCCGGGCATGGGCTCGGTCGCCGCCTTGCTGGGGCTGCTCTATTATGTCTTCGCAGTCATGGCGACGAAGCTCTTCGGCCAGGCTTTCCCGGAGTGGTTCGGCACCATCGGCGCCTCGGCCTATTCCCTGTTCCAGATCATGACCCTGGAAAGCTGGTCGATGGGCATCGTGCGGCCGGTCATGGATGTCTTCCCCTTTGCCTGGGCCTTCTTCGTGCCCTTCATCCTGGTGACCAGTTTCGCGGTGCTGAATCTCTTTATCGCCATCATCGTCAACGCCATGCAGAGCCAACACGATGAAGAGCGCGACCAGGCCTTCGACAAGATCACCCAGCAATCCCACGGCGACGCCCTGCGGCTGGAGGATGACCTGAAGGCGGTACATCAGGAGGTTCGCGAAATTCGCAGGCTGATGGAAAAGCAGAATGGCTGAGCGCGGCCTTATTGCCGGACCTGCACGGCGTTACGACGGCGGGCAGGGCCGATAGAGTGACAAGGCATAGGCCACGGCGCCGTCGCCCTTGATCGCCTGACGCGCCGGATTGGCCTGCAGATGGGCGCGCACCTCGGCCACCAGTTCGGCAAGACCTTCGTCGCCGCGCAGGCAAACCTGAACACCGTCGACCTGCGCGCCCGCGCCGCCCAGCACGTCGGCGATGGCCATGATGTAGCCGTTGCAGCGGCCCTGCGCCGCCGGCGCTTCGGACGCACAGTCCGCCATCAACTCGGCGCCGCTGCGGAAGCGTGGATTCTCGTGGGAAAAAAGCGGTTCCGCGGCCAAGGCGAAACCCGAAGACGCCGCAAGCAGAAACCCTCCCAAGACCGCATGGACCAAGCCCTTGCGGCCCGGAACCGGACAAGCTGATCGTCGCATTTTTCACCCCCCAATACTGCTGTTCTTACCGGCGTCGTTCGCGCGCCGGTTTCCTATTCGGCAACTTCCTCAGGCGGGCCCTCCGGCGGGTTACTGCGCGGCGCGAAGGCGGTCTGGCCAAGCAATGCGCGATAGTCGTTCAGCGCCCAGCGCACCGAAGGAAAGGCCAGGTCGTCCCAGGGAATCGATTTCCAGGGGAAGAGATCAAGCTCCAGAGTCTCGGGGCCGGCCGCGACGTCGGGCGACACAAGGGCGGCGCGATAGATCAATTGAATCTGCGAGATGCGCGGAATCGAATAGACCGCCAGAAGCTGGTCGATCGCAAGCTCCGCCCGGGCTTCTTCCCAGGCCTCTCGCCGCGCCCCCGCCGCCGCTTCCTCGTGGTGCTCCAGATAGCCCGCCGGCAAGGTCCAGTAGCCGCGGCGCGGTTCGATGGCGCGACGGCACAGCAGGATGCGATCTTCCCAGGCCGCGACCGAGCCGACCACGACCTTGGGATTCTCGTAATTGATGAAGCCGCAGTCCCGGCAGACCAGCCGCGTGCGGTCGTCGCCGTCGGGTACTCTCGGCTCGAATCGCGCCACCGCCGCATCCGCCTCCGCGGCACTTTCGGCGGCGCCTTCGGTCCCGGGCCCGTCATTTCCGGTCGCTGTCATCAGGATACTGTGACGCAGGCGCCGGCGCATCTCAAGCAAGGCGCGGATGGTCCTCTAAGGCGTTTAGGCCTTCAAATCCACGAAGGAACCGCGGGGAAAGACCTTGCCCGGCTCCGGCGGTCCGGCCGCGGCATTCTGCGCCGAACCGGCGCTGGGCGAGACGGCGTTGGAAACACCGTTCGAAATCGCCGCGGGCAAAGCTGCGGAGACGCCGCCCAAAGTAGCGGGGGCCGACGCAGCGGGGGTGGACGAAGACCCCGCAGGCGCGCCGAGGTCCGCCTGGTTTCCCAGGGTTTTCAGGACTGCCAAGGTAAGGGGCGATGCGCCCGAGCCGATCTGCATGGCCGCAGTATCGGGCGAAGCGGTTAAAGCAGCGTGAAGCTCAGACGCGTTCCGGCGATCCGAAACAGCCGAACTTGAGGAGCCGGAGGCAGTGATATAATCATTCAGGATATAAATATTTTCATTGCGATTACTTTCCCTTTAAAGTCGCATACAGATCTTTTTGCTCGCAAAAGGCGATTCGCTGACTTCCGATCGGAGATTTAAACTATTGATATAATTGAATAAAATGGAATCCTGAAATATCGAGCCTGGAAACTCTTAACACAAACGTCCCCGTCTAGCCGTGAATAGATTGGGATCTACAGGGGATTTACTTTCTTCCGGCGCCATTTCTATTCATAAGTTTTGGCTGCCTACGTTGAATTTCAGGCAAGCAAACTTCACATTGTCTTTACCTTGATTTATTATTCTTTTAGGGGTTTCAGACGGAGCGCGGGTTCGGGCGGAGACGCTCGCACCCGATGGGTGTGTTGTTTCCGCCCAGCGTAACGAATCGGGGTAAGTTTGGATGGAAGATCAGGATCGGGATCTTCACTCTCTTTTGCAGCTTGCGCTCAACAAGTCGATTGAAGGCCGCGAGTTGCTGTCGTCTCAGATCGCCCAGCTTTCCATGGAACGCGACCATGAGCTCAGCGACCAGGAACGCGATCTCATCGCGCAGATCCTGGAAAAGCTCATCCACGAGTTCGAGGCGCCGATCCGCAGCCGTTTGAGCGAGCGCCTGTCGCGCAATCCCGCTGCCCCCCGCGCCCTGGTCATTGCCCTGGCGAACGACGAAATCGAGGTCGCCCGCCCGATTCTCCTGCGTTCGGCCCTGCTCTCCGACGGCGAGCTGATCCGCATCATCCAGCACCGCAGCCGGCAGCATCAGATTGCGATCGCCCGGCGCCGGGAGCTCAGCGAAGCGGTCTCGGACGAACTGGTCGGCACCAACGACCGAAGCGTCATTACCGCTCTGCTGGAAAACCAGAGCGCAAAGATTTCCGAAGCGGCACTGTCTTACCTGACCGAGCAGGCCGAACACATCGACGAATTCCAGGAACCCCTGGTGCGCCGGCATGATTTGACCAGCGAACTGGCAAACCGCCTCTACTGGCTGGTCGCCGCCAACCTGCGGGCCGATATCCTGGCCGCCTACGATATCCATCCGACGCCGCTGGACGACGAATTGGAGGCCGCGGTGGCGGAGGTCGCCAACGATACGGTGGACAAGACCAACGGACCGCGCAACATGGAGGCGACCGCCTCCGATCTCGCGCGCTGCATGGCGGCAGAGCAGCGGGTGAACGCCGCCTTGCTGATCAAGACCCTGCGCCAGAGCGAGATCCCCCTGTTCGAAGCTCTTTTTGAAGAGTGGAGCGGGATTTCGATGCCGCGGCGCACCGAAGTATTATATGGTCCCGGCGGCGAAGGGCTGGCAATCGCCTGTCTGGCGCTGGGCGTATCGAAACAGGACTTTGCAACCCTGTTTCTCCTGACACGCAGTGCCGGCAGTGCCGGCCGCAGAACATCGCCGGCGGACCTGTCTCGGGCGACGCGGCTCTACGATCAGGCAAGCCGGCAGGATGCGGAGCATGTATTGCGTTCATGGCAGCGCAACGAGGATTTTCAGGCAGCCGTGGAAGACCTGGAGATCGCGAAGGCGAAGCGAGGCTGAGCAGGGCCGGTGAAAACGGACGTAAGCAAGACGACAATGGTTTCCCGTAGCGCCGATGCAAGCGGAGCACCGAAGTCCATGGCGCCGGCAGACCCGGTAGCGGATGCGCCGCCGGAGACCCAGGAAGACTCGCTGGTCGCCATCCTGCAACAGGATCTGCTGGAAGAAGGGCCACCAACCTGCATCGTCGACGCCGACGGCGCCATCACCTACGCCAACAAAGCCTTCGAGAAAATCTACGATGCCCTGGCGGCCGCCGAGGCGCTGCCCAATCAGTCCGCCATCGGCGGCTGGTCGCGCGGCAACGGCGCCGCACCGGTCGCGGTCAGCCAGGAACACAAACTGACCCTGGAAGGGCGCACAGAGTACTTTCGCGCCAAGCGCCGTGCGATCCGCGGCAGCGATGGCACGCTGCGCGCCACCGCCGTGGTCTACGAGCCGACGACCAAGCTGAAAGCCACGGCGACCGCGCTGGTTCAGGCCACGACGCGGCTCGACGATACGACGCGGCTGGTCTCCGACTGGGTCTGGGAAACCGACCGCGAACTGACGCTGACCTTCGTTTCACCGCGGGTGCACGATGCTTTGGGCTATCACCCGCGCGAACTGATCGGCCGCTCCCTGCTGGACATCCCCAGCGAGGCCGCACCGAAGCTGGTCTCCCTCGCCGCCTCCCGGCAGCACGCACCCTTCCGCGACATCGAGGTGGAGGTGCCGAACAAGGCGGGCGACAGGCTGCTGTTCCGCCTGAACGGCCTGCCGGTATACTGCCCGGACAGCGGCGACTTCCTGGGCTACCGGGGAACCGCCGAGAACGTCACCGCCCTGCGCCAGCGCGAGGAAGCGCTGATCGGCGCCAAGGAAGGGGCCGAGCTGGCCAACCGCGCCAAGACCGAATTCCTCGCCAACATGAGCCACGAGCTGCGCACGCCGCTGAATGCGGTAATCGGCTTCTCCGAGATCATGGAAAGCGAACTGCTCGGGCCGCTCGGCAGCAGCCAGTACAAAAGCTACGCCTCGGACATCCATGAAAGTGCCCAGCATCTGCTGACCCTCATCAACGACATTCTCGATGTCGCCAAGATCGAGGCCGGGGCCCACGAACTGCGCGACGAGGTGGTCGACCCCCGCGATGTCATCGGCGCGGTGCAGCGCCTGGTGGCCGAGCGGGCCAAGCGCGGCGATCAGGCGCTTGAGATTTCCCTGCCCGACGAACTGCCGCGCCTGCGCGCCGACGAGCGCAAGCTGAAACAGGTGCTGCTGAACCTGATGTCCAACGCCATCAAGTTCACCCCGGAAAAAGGCGTAATCGAGCTTTCCGCGCGGCTGGAGGAAGACGGCAGCTTCGTCTTCCAGGTCAGCGATACCGGCATCGGCATCGCCGAGGAAGACATCCCCCGCGCCTTCGCCGCCTTCGAGCAGGTCGACAGCCGCCTGAACCGCCAGTTCGAGGGAACCGGCCTGGGCCTGCCGCTCTCGGCGGGCTTCGTGAAGCTGCACGGCGGCCGCCTCGACCTGGAGAGCAAACTGGGCGCCGGCACCAAGGCCATCGTGCGCCTGCCGGCCGAGCGGGTGCTCTAGCTCGTTTTCAAAGCGACGATAGAGGCAGACGCCGCCCTGCAATCCCCGCAGGGCTCTCATGCAGAGGCCAGTTTCTTGCTGACCGCCGCCCCCGGCGGCGGATAGCCTTCTCCCCATCATGCCAGACAGCGACACGGCGGGGAGCGCCGTAAACGATGCCGGCAACGGTCTTGCCCAACCTTCAGGTTACGGCTCGCCGCGCCAGGCCGCCCTCGCCGCCGCGCGCCAGGCCTTGGGGGTTCCCGCCCTGGTGCTTGGCGCGTCCTATCTCGGCTTCGGTTCCCTGATCCAGGGCGCCGGGCTGGACGTCTGGCACGGCCTGTTCTCCACCTTCACCGGCTGGGCGCTGCCCGGCCAGATCATCCTGGTCGAACTCTACAGCCTGGGCGCCTCGGTGCTGATCGTCGCCGCTGCGGTCGCCATGACCAATGCCCGCCTGCTGCCGATGACCGTCGCCCTGATGCCCTATCTGCGGGCGCCGGGCACGCCGCGCTGGCGCTACTACCTCTTTGCCCACTATGTCGCCGTCACCGGCTGGGCGGCGGCCATGCGGCGCTGTCCGGGCCTGCCGGAGCCGGAGCGCCTGCCCTACTTCGCCGCCTTTGCCGTCACCCTGTGGTCGACGACCCTGGTGACCACCGCGGTCGGCTTCTATCTGGCCGACCTGCTGCCAAGCTACATCACCCTCGGCCTGGTGTTCCTCAATCCGATCTACTTCATGCTCGTCTTCGTGGCCGACGCCAAGCACCCGGCGCGCATTCTGGCCCTGATGATCGGGGCTCTCTGCGGCCCGCTGCTGCATCTCGTCTCCAGCGACTGGGGGCTGCCGCTCACCGGGCTGCTGGCCGGCTCCCTCGCCTTCTTCGGTCACCGCCTGTGGAGCAAGGGCCGTGCTTGAAGTCCTCAACCTCAATGGCACCCTTGAGGGCATGAAGGACACGGCCTTCTGGCCCTACGCGCTGATGATCGTCGGCGCGCTGGTCACCTATTTCTGGCGCGGCCTGGGCGTTGCCCTCTCCGGACGGACCGACGCCGGCAGCCCACTCTTCGAGTGGGTCGCCTGTGTCGCCTACGCCTTGCTGGCCGGCCTGATCGCCCGCATGATCGTCCTGCCCAACGGCCCGCTCGCCGACACCGCCGCCGCCGACCGCATCGCCGCCGCGGTCATCGCCCTGGCGATCTTTTTCCTGGCCCGGCGCAACATCGGCCTGGGGGTCGGTGCGGGCGCCGGCGCCCTGGTGCTGATCACCCTGGGACGCAGCTGGCTGGTGTGATGCCGCCTCTTTTGTGCCGGACGCCGGCCTCATGTATTAAGAGGGGCATGGATCATGAGGCGCGTTTGCTGCGCCCAAACTGAGGATCGAATGAGCGATAGTCTTGACAGCCTGCTGGCCCCGCTGAACCGGGAGGCTTTCTTTGCCGGGCACTTCGGCAAGAGCCACCGCCACTTCCCGGGCGAGGCCGCGCGCACAGCCGGCATCATGACGCTGCAGCGGCTGAACGAGCTGATGTCCATGACCTCGGTCTGGACGCCGGAGACGATGATGCTTTATCTCGACCTGCAGCCGGTCGCGACCGCCGACTATTGCGCGCGCGTGCCCGCGCTGCAGGGCGGCGGGGCCCTGCGGCCAGATCCGGACCGGGTGCAGGACTGGATTGCCAAGGGCGCCTCGGTGATCCTGAACGACATCGATGCCCTTGCCCCCGGCGTACGCGCCTTGGCCAATGACCTGCAGCAGGCGACCGGCGGCCGCAGCCAGGCGAATCTCTATTTCTCCATGCATCAACACAAAGCCTTCGGTCCGCACTGCGACGTGCACGAGGTCTTCGCCGTCCACTGCGCCGGTGAGAAGACCTGGAACATCTACGAAGGCCGCGACGAAGCGCCGGTGAACCATCCGGACTTCAAACCCTCGGACGCCGAGCGCGCCAGGCGCGCTGGCAAGGTCGTGGAGCAGATTCACATGAAGCCGGGCGACCTGCTTTACATTCCCCGCGGCGTCTATCACGACGCCCTGGCCTCGGCCAACGGCGCCGTTCATATCGCCTTCGGCGTCACCCTGCCCAAGGTGCTCGACCTGCTGCCGATCATCTGGGATGCGGCGATCCAGAACCCCTGGATGCGCGCCGACCTGCCCCGCGACATGGGCCCGGCCGAGATCAAGGACACCCTGGCAAGGATGGGCGGCGCCATCGCAGAGGCCTTAAACTCCGAAGGCGCCGGCAAGGTCGCCGCGGCGGCGATCAAAAACTGGCCCTATGCCTTCAAGGGCTACGACCTCGACGGACTGGTGGCCGCCGAAGGCCAAAGCGACGCGCCGCGCAACGCGAGCTACACCGTCAGCAGGCAGGTGAAGATCGTCCGGCACAAAGGAAAACCCTATCTCTCGGACGGCAAGCAGCAGGTCGAGGTTCCCGGCGAGGTCGCCTCACAGGTCGACTTCATCATGAGGCGCAGCAGCGTCACCGAGGCGGTCCTCCATGCCGAATTCCCGGAGATGAGCGAAACCGCCGTCGCCGAGCTGTTCCAGAACATGAAGGCCATGCGGGTGATTGCCTAGAGCAGATCCGGGTTTGATGGCGAGCGGATTCACATGTTTTGGCGCAACCACGAAGTGGTTCCGTCAAAACATGATCCGATCTAGAGCAAAATCCGCCCGCTTACGCCGATCAGGAACCCACGGTCTCCACCAGCAACGCCTTCTGGAGAGTGAGAAAGAGTTGGGCCTGGGAAGAGATCTGCATCTTCTTGTAGATGTTCTTGCGATGCACTTTGACGGTCTGATCGGAGATGCCGAGGATCAGGCTGGCCGAGAGGCTGGAGTGCCCCTGCAGCACCAGCGCCGCGATCTCCGCTTCCCGGCGCGTCAGTCCCGGCGCGTGAGCCTTTGCCGCATAGTGATAGATGGCTTCATCGAGCACATAGGGAAGCGTAGCCACCTGCCGCAGCCCCGCGCCCGTCAAGATCCCCTCGCCGTGTTGGCGCAGCAGTTCGACCAGAACGGGTTCGATCAGCCTCAGCCCCTTTAGCTCGGCCTTGCTGTAGGGCGGGTCCGCTCTGCCGCGGCTCATCGAGAGGCCGGCGACCGATCCGTCCGAGAGGGGGACCAGGGCACCGACCTCGTCGCTCAGATTGGTTCTCTGATAATACTGCTGATAGTACTCGCTGGCGAAAAACCGGTCGGGCGCGATATCGCGCAGCCGATAGATCCCAGGCCTGAAGGGCTGCAGGGAATACTGAAAAAAAGGATCGAGCTGGTAGGCGCCCCCCAGGTAGTGGGTGGTGTAGTCCTCGCGCAGCGCGACGTCGGGAATCCAGTGATATTCCGAGGTCGGCGGCCGGTTTGCCGGGTAATTCAGAATGAGGAAGGTCCGGAACGCCATCTTGGTCCGCAACACCCGCCTGAGCGCCGAGGGAAAGGCCGGCCGGCCGGCGAGACGCATAAGCATGGCAATTGCACGCGCCTCGCCGGGACCTATGGTCTCACCCATTCTCCTAACCCCCGATATCGGCTAAATTAGGCAATTGAGTACCCCTTTGGGGGTATATGTCAATCGCCGGTCCCGCAGGAGGATCGAGATGCGGCCTCAGGGCACCCGCTCCCCAAAGAGAGCGGCCAGGCGGCTTGCAGGGGGAGAGGGGCATAGTGTCAGCAGCGATACGGGCCGAACGGCTGCGCAAGGTCTATCCGGGCTCTCCGCCGGTCGCGGCCCTGAAATCAGCAAGCCTTGAAATCGCGGACAACGAGTTCTTCACGCTGCTTGGGCCGTCGGGCTGCGGTAAGACCACCCTGCTGCGGCTGGTCGCCGGCTTCGAGAGCATCACCGGCGGAACGCTGCATCTGTTCGGCGAGGACATCGCCCATCTGCCGCCGGAAAAGCGGCCGGTGAACACGGTGTTTCAGCACTACTCGCTGTTTCCGCACATGACCATCCTGGATAACGTCGCCTTCGGCCTGCGGCGCCTGGGAAAGCCCCGCCAGGAGGCGGCCGGCAAGGCGCAGGAGATGCTCGACCTGGTGCAGTTGCGCGACTACGGCGCGCGCCTGCCCAATCAATTGTCCGGCGGCCAGCAGCAGCGTGTCGCGCTGGCCCGCGCACTGGCCCCCCGGCCCCGCGTCCTGTTGCTGGACGAACCGCTCTCGGCGCTGGATCTGAAGCTGCGCCAATCGATGCGGCTGGAACTGAAACGCCTGCAGCGCGAAACCGGCATCACCTTTGTCTTCGTCACCCACGACCAGGACGAGGCGCTGGCGATGAGCGACCGCATCGCGGTCATGTCGGCGGGTGAAATCCAGCAGATCGCGACGCCCGGCGAGATTTACGAATACCCGGCCAACCGCTTCGTGGCCGAGTTCATCGGCGATGCCAATTTCTACCAGGCCAGGGTCGAGCAGGTCCGGGATAACGGCGCCACCTATCTCACGCCCTTCGGCACGCGGCTTGCCGGCCCGCTTGTCGAGGGGGCCGAACCGGGCCGCAGCGTCACCGTTTTTGTGCGGCCGGAAAAGGTGACGCTGACCGCCGCCGCGACAGAGGGCAACCTGCCCGGCAGGGTGCGCGACGTCATCTACCTGGGCGACACCACCGACTATCGGATCACCCTGGAGCAGGGCGGCGACATCACCGTCCGGGCCGAAAACCACAAGGATGGACGTCCGCTGGCAAACCCGGGCGACGATGTCTTCGTAGAACTTGATCCCTCGGCTTTGCGGGTCCTGAAAGAATGACGGCGGTGCTGGACAGACTGAAGGCTTACGCGGGCGTGGCGCCGGCCACGCTGGTCATCGGCGTCTTCATGATCGCGCCCCTGATGATCATCTTCGCCTACTCCTTCCTTGAGCCGAACCCCTACGGCGGCGTGCGTCCGGCCTTTTCCACCGGCGCTTACACGAAGCTGTTTTACGAACGCGACCTCTTCGACGAGATGGTCTTCAACGCGACCTATCTGAAGATCACCTTCCGCTCGCTCTGGATTGCCGCGGCTTCGGTCGCCGCCTGCCTGCTGATCGGCTTTCCGGTGGCCTACTACATCGCCATGCAACCGCCCGAGCGGCGCAACCTGCTGATCCTGCTGATCACCATTCCGTTCTGGACCAACCTGCTGATCCGCACCTACTGCTGGATTCTGGTGCTGCGCGACACCGGCCTGATCAACAACGCCCTGATATCCGCCGGGCTCATCGACCGACCCTTCACCATGCTCTATACCGAGGGCGCGATCGTGCTGGGCCTGATCTACACCTACATCCCCTTCATGGTGCTGCCGATCTACGCCTCGCTGGAACGGCTCGACCTGCGCCTGATCGAGGCCAGCCGCGACCTCTATGCCACCAAATGGGGCACCTTGCGGCAGATCGTCCTGCCGTTGGCCGCGCCGGGCATCATTGCCGGCTCGATCCTGGTTTTCATTCCCGGCCTGGGCGCCTTCATCGCCCCGGAACTGCTGGGCGGCGGCAAGAACCTGATGCTGGGCAGCCTGGTGCAGCTTCAGTTCTCCTCGGCCCGCAACTGGCCCTTCGGGTCGGCGCTTGCGGTCGTCATCATGGCGGTGGTTATGCTTACGCTGATGCTCTACGCCCGCAACGCGCGCAGGAACGGCGGAGGGTTGCAGCATTGAAACAGGCTACGCGCGATATCCGCATCCTGCCGGGTTTCAACTGGGTCACCCTGGCGTTCTTTCTCTATCTCTACCTGCCCCTGATCATCCTGGTGGTGTTTTCCTTCAACGCGTCGCGCTCGGCGACGGTCTGGGAAGGCTTCAGCGTGGATTGGTACTTCAAGGCCTTTGCCAATGACGACATCCGCCGCGCCGCCGCCAACAGCCTGATCATCGCCACCGTTTCCATGGTGGCCTCCACCTGCATCGCCACCATGGCGGCGCTGGCCCTGGCGCGCAACCGGCGGATCCGGCGCAAGCCGGTTTTCTCCGGGCTCATCATGCTGCCCCTGATGATGCCGGAGATCGTGACCGCGGTCGCCACCCTGACCTTCTTTGCAGCGATCGGACTGTCGCTGGGGCTGGGCAACATCATCATCGCGCACACGGTGTTTTGCATCCCCTTTGCCTATCTGCCGATCCGGGCGCGGCTTCAGGGCATGGACGAAAGCCTGGAGACCGCGGCACAGGATCTTTATGCCGGCAGGTGGGACACCCTGCGGCTGATCACGCTGCCGCTGTTGGCCCCCGGCATTCTGTCGGGCGCCATGCTGGCCTTCATCATTTCCATCGACGACTTCATCATCACGCTGATGGTGGCCGAGGCGGGCTCAACCACCCTGCCGATCTACATCTACAGTCTGGTCCGCCTGGGCATCACGCCGGAGATCAACGCGGTCTCGACCGTACTGCTCATCATTTCGATTCTCTTTGTAGGCCTGTCGTACAGGATTGGAAAAAAGCGCTAAAACATCGAGCAACAGGAAGGAAGCACAATGAAGAAAGATATCATCCCGCTTCTGGGAGCGACGGCATTGATCCTCAGCCTCGGCGCGGTTCCCGCCGCCGCCGAAGGTAACCTCTTCATCTACAACTGGACCGACTACACCGCGCCGGAGCTGATCGAGAAGTTCGAGGCCGAGACCGGCATTTCGGTGACGCTGGACACTTACGATTCGAACGAGACACTGCTGGCCAAGCTGCAGTCCGGCGCAACCGGATACGACATCGTGGTCCCCAGCCATAACTTTGTCGAAATCTTCATCGCCGAAGGACTGCTGCAGCCGATCAATGCCTCGGCGCTGGCCGGTCACGACAACCTTGCCGCCGACTTCAAGAACGCACCCTGGGACCCGGGCAACGTCTACACGGTGCCCTGGCAGTGGGGCACGACATCCTTCACGGTCAACACCAGCGTCTACGAAGGCGACATCAACACCTATGAGGTGCTGTTCAAGCCGCCGGCGGAACTGCAGGGCCAGATCGGCATGTTCAAGTCCGCCGACGAGGTGATCTCCATGGCGCAGATCTCCCTGGGTCTGCCGCTATGCAGTGAAAACCCGGAGGAGATGCGGCAGGTTCTGGATCTGCTTGAAACCCAGAAGCCCTTCGTCAAAACCTACAATTCCGACGGTATTCTGGAGCGGCTGGTATCGGGCGACACGGCGATACACCAGAACTGGAACGGCTATTCGATCCGGGCAAGAAACGAGAATCCCGCCATGCGCTATGCCTTTCCCGCAGAGGGCGTGATTACCTGGGCCGATAATCTGGCGGTACCGACCGGGGCAAGAAACTATGACAATGCCATCAAATTCATCGAGTTCATGATGCAACCCGAAAACATCGCCGTGCAATCCAACTTCGCCGGTTACTCAAACGGCGTCGACGGCAGCACCGACTTCATGAGCGAAGAGCTTAAGGCCGCCCATGAGCTGTCGCCGCCCGAGGGCACGCCGCTTGTCTTCTCCCAGACCTGTTCCGAAAAGGCCATCGACCTTCAGAACCGTGTTTGGACATCGCTCCTTCAGTAACGTTGCCTCATGCAGGCAGGGCCCGGCGGCCCTGCCTGCCAAGCCTCCGGGAAACAGCCATGCTGACCGTCTATTCCGAAAAGCATAAACTCCGCGACGCGCAGACCGAGATCTTTGGCGGCGAGTTCGTGGCGCCCTTTGAGTGTCCGAGACGCGCCGAGGTGATTCTGGATCGCGTCAAGGCCACAGGCTTGGGCGAGATAACGGCACCGCGCGACTACGGCCTGGACCCGGTCCTGGCGGTCCACGATGCAGGCTATGTCGGTTTTCTGGAAAGCTGTTATGCGGACTGGGTTGCCGGCGGTCACAAGGGCGAGGCGATCGCCATGTGCTGGCCGACGCGCACGATGAACTCGCCGCACATTCCCGACCACATAGAGGGCAGACTGGGCTACTACGCGCTGGCCGCCGAGACCACGATTTCCGAAGGCACCTGGGAAGCCGCGCTGGCCAGCAAGGACGTCGCCCTGACCGCCACCGACCATGTTCTCGACGGCAACCGCACCGCCTTCGGGCTTTGCCGACCGCCGGGCCATCATGCCGCCGCCGACCAGTTCGGCGGCTACTGCTTCCTCAACAACGCCGCCATTGCCGCGCAGCATGCCCTGGACAAGGGCGCCCGCCGCGTTGCCGTTCTGGACGTGGACTTTCATCATGGAAACGGTACCCAGAGCATCTTCTACGAGCGCGACGATGTGCTGTTCCTGTCGATCCACGGCGACCCCATGCAGGCCTTCCCGCACTTTCTGGGTCATGCCGACGAGACCGGGAAGGGCCGGGGCGCAGGCTATACCGCCAACTATCCGCTGCCGCCGCTGGCCGACTATGCGCGCTGGAAGGCGGCGCTGCTCGACGCGATTATGAAGATCCAGGCTTATAGGCCGGACCTGCTGGTCGTCTCTCTGGGGGTGGATACCTTCGAGAACGATCCGATCAGTTTCTTCAAGCTGACGCGGGACGACTACAGCGACTGCGGCCTTTGCCTCGGCGCCATGAAGATCCCCACGGTCTATGTTATGGAGGGCGGTTACGCAGTCGACGACATCGGCATCAACACGGTGAACATGTTGAGCGCCCACGACGACGCTTTGCAACGGGCCTAGAGCCTTTGATGTATAGTCTCCGTGCAATGGACAAGATACTCGTCAGCGCCTGTCTGTTGGGGCGGCCCGTGCGTTACGACGGTCGCGCGAAGACCTTGCATCATGGGTTGCTGAAGTCCTGGCAGGAGGAAGGCCGCGTGGTGCCGCTCTGTCCCGAGGTCGCGGCCGGCTTTGCGACGCCCCGGGCCCCTGCTGAAATCGAAGCCGGCAGGAGCGGCCCTGACATCCTGACCGGAAACGCGCGGGTCCTGGAGGACGGCGGAGACGATGTGACGGCCGGCTTCCGGCGCGGTGCCGAGATCGCTTTGCAGACCGCCCGAAACAACGGCTGCCGCTTCGCCCTGCTGACCGACGGCAGCCCGTCCTGCGGATCGACCTTCATCTACAGCGGCGCCTTCGACGGTACGGCCAGAACAGGGCAAGGCGTGGTCGCGGCGCTGCTGTCAAACGACGGCATTGCGGTCTTCGCGGAAGATCAGATCGACGCGCTGGCGGCAGCCTTGGCAACAGCGACGGAAGGTCGATAAGCGAAGAAGCGGTCCCGCCTCAGGCCTGATCTTCCAGGGCTTTCACGCCGGGCAGGGTCTTGCCTTCCAGCCATTCCAGGAAAGCGCCGCCGGCGGTGGAGACGTAGGAGAAGTCTTTCAGGGCGCCGGCATGGGCCAGCGCCGCCACGGTATCGCCGCCGCCGGCCACCGACAGCAGTTTGCCCTCGCGGGTCAGGGCCGCTGCAGCCTGGGCGACGGTATTGGTCGAAGAGTCGAAGGGCGGCACCTCAAAGCAGCCGAGCGGGCCGTTCCACACCAGGCTGGCGCATTCGCCGAGCCGCCGCGCGAGATGCTCCGCCGTCGCCGGACCGAGATCGAGGATCATCTGCTTGGCCGGCACCGCCTTTACCGAAACGGTCTCGAAAGCGACCCCGGCGGCAAGACTGCCCGCAACCACCGCGTCGGTCGGCAGCACGACGTCGCAGCCAGCCTCCTTGGCCTTGGCGAGAATCTCTTTTGCGGTGTCGGCCATGTCATGCTCACAGAGCGAACGCCCGATATCGACTCCGACGGCATTGAGGAAGGTGTTGGCCATACCGCCGCCGATGACCAGCATATCGACGCGGGAGACCAGATTGCCGAGCAGATCGAGCTTGGTCGAAATCTTGGCGCCGCCGACCACCGCCGCCAGGGGGCGCTTGGGCTGGTCGAGAGCGGCCGCCAGATGTTCCAGCTCCGCCTGCATCAGGCGCCCTGCCGCCGAAGGCAGGCGCCGCGCCACACCCTCGGTCGAGGCATGGGCGCGATGAGCGGCGGAAAAGGCATCATTCACATAGAGATCGCCGAGGGCGGCGAGGGCATCGGCGAAAGCCGGATCGTTGGCCTCCTCCCCCACATGAAACCGCAGGTTCTCCAACAAGGCGACGCCACCGTCTGCCAGACTGTCGGCAACCGCCTGCGCCTTCTCGCCGATGCAGTCTTCGGCAAAAACGACCTCGGTCCCCAGAATCACACTGGCGACCGGGACCAGGGGGCGGAGCGACATCTCCGGATTCGGCTTGCCCTTCGGGCGCCCGAAATGGGTTAGCAGCAGAACCTTGGCACCCGCTGCCGTCAGATCGCGGATGCTGGGGGCGGCGCGTTCTATCCGCGTCAGATCCGATACCTTGCCGTCGGCCATGGGCACGTTAAAGTCGACCCGCAGCAGTACCGTTTTGCCGGCAAGGTCGAGGTCGTCGAGGGTCTTGAATTTCGGCATCGTAATCTCGCGAATTGAGGTGGCGCAAGGCCGGGTCACCCGCCGGAGTGTTACGAGAAGCCTGCCGCACAAGCAAGCCTCATGGCGGCAACCGGCTTTCCGCGCCTTTTGCGGAAAACCCCAGAGATGACAGACGGGCTACACGGAATGAAAAGAAAGGCAATTCTGGGGCTGAGCGCCCTCCTTCTCCTCGCCGTTGCCCTGGCCGCCTGGTGGTTCGTCTCGGCCCCACCCTCGGTGCGCCTGACCCAGCCGCAGCGTGGCCCGGCGGTCGATGCCATCTATGCCACCGGTACGGTGGAACCGGTGCGCTGGGCCAAGATCGCCTCCACCGAAACCGGACGCATTCTGGATTATCCCGCGGTCGAACGCCGGGCGGTTGCCAAGGGCGACCTGCTGGTCCACCTCGACGACGCCGAAGCGAAGGCCGATCTGCGCGAACTGGAGGCCCGTGTCGCCTTTCTGCGCGGCGACCTGGAACGCTATGCCGCCCTGGTGGAGCGCAGCACCGTCAGCCGCCAGGCCTATGAGCGGGTGCAGAGCGATCTCGACCAGGCCCTGGCCGCCACCGCGGCAGCGCGCCAGCGGCTCGCCGACCTGACAATCGACGCCCCGCTGGACGGCATCGTGCTGCGCAAGGACGGCGAGGTCGGCGAAGTGGTGCAGGCCGGCGACGTGCTGCTGTGGATCGGCCAGGACCGGCCTTACTGGATCACCGCCGATGTCGACGAAGAGGATATCCCCTGGGTCGAACCCGGCCAGCGCAGCCTCATCAAGGCCGATGCCTTTCCCGACCAGGCACTGGAAGGCGAGGTCAGCGAAATCACCCCGATGGGCGATGCGATCAACAAGCAGTACCGGGTGCGCGTCATGTTGCCCGCCGATTCGCCGCTGCTGATCGGCATGACCACCGAACTCAACATCATCGTCCGCACCGAAGACAACGCCCTGCTGATTCCCGAGAACGCCGTGGCCGGAAACAGCTTTGTGTGGCTCTACGACGACGGCACGGCAAAGCGGCACCATGTCGAACTCGGCATCTACGGCAGGGGCCTTGTGGAGGTGCGCAGCGGGCTGACCGACAAAGATCAGTTGATCGTCGATCCGCCGCAGGACCTGCAGGACGGCCAGGCCGTCCGGATAAGAAAGCGCTAGGCCATGCGCCTGCTGCTCGACATCGCCCTCGGCCATCTGCGCAACCGCAAGCGCCAGACCATCGTCTCCCTGCTGGGGGTCAGCCTGGGCGTCGGCTTTTTCATCGCCATCGCCGCCATGATGCAGGGGTTCCAGAACTATTTCATCGACAAGATCATCGACGTCTCACCGCACATCGAAATGAAGGACGAGTACCGCAGGCCGCCCCTGCAGCCGGTCGAGCGGCTCTTTGCCGGCGGTGCCGTCGGTCTCACCGGTGTAAAGCCCAAGGACGAGCCGCGCGGCATCAAACAGGGCCGCGCCAAGGTCGCCGAGCTGGAGCAACTGCCGGGGGTGAAGGCCTCGGGCTATCTTTCCGGTGAAATCATTCTGCGCTACGGCGCCAAGGACGTTTCCGGCACGGTGGTCGGCGTCGAGCCGGAGCGCGAACGCCAGGTCAGCAAGCTGGAAGACGACCTGGTCGCCGGCGCCCTCGACAACCTCTACACCACCGCCAACGGCCTTCTGGTCGGCGAGGGCGTGGCACAGAAACTGGGCGCGCGCATGGGCGACACCATCACGGCGCTGTCCTCCGCCGGCGTCATCTTGAAAATGAAAATCGTCGGCGTCTTCAACACCGGCATTGTCGATCTCGACAACTTCCGCGTCTACACCCTGCTGAAAAAAGCCCAGGTCCTGCAAGACCGGCCCAACGTGGTGAACCGCATCCGCCTGCGCCTGGACAACGTGAACGAGGCCGAACCGCTGGCCCGGCGCATCGAGCGGCGCTACGGCTACCGCACCGAATCCTGGCAGGAGGCCAACCAGAACGTCCTCGGCATCTTCATTATCCAGAACGGCATCATGTATTCGACCACCGGGGCCATCCTGGTGGTCGCCGCCTTCGGCATCTTCAACATCATCTCCACCGTGGTGCTGGAGAAGACCCGCGACATCGCCATCCTGAAATCTCTCGGCTTCACCTCCGGCGATGTCGAACTGATCTTCATCGCCGAGGGCCTGCTGGTCGGGGTGGCGGGCGCCGTCCTCGGCTGGCTGCTGGGCTATGCCATGACCGAGGGGCTGGGCACAATCGACCTGGAAACCGAAGGCTTCATCAAGGCCGAGGGTTTCATCCTGCACTACAGCCCCTGGCACTACATCATCTCTGCCCTCATGGCGATCGGCGCGGCGACCTTCGCCGCCTACCTGCCGGCGCGCAAGGCCGCCCGGGTCTATCCCGTCGACATCATCCGGTCTGCGGCCTGATGGCCAAGACTGCGATACGGGGGCCAGCAACCCAGGATGCGGCGGCGGTCGAGACCGTGCTGGAACTGCGCGGCGTGACCCGGGTATTGCCCGGCCCGGTGCCGGTGACCCTGGTCCGCGACATCGACCTGAAGATTCCCCGCGCCACCTTCGCCGCCATCACCGGGCCCTCCGGCTCCGGCAAGTCGTCTCTGCTCTATCTTTTGAGCCTGCTGGACAGGCCAACATCGGGCGAGGTTTTTCTGGAAGGCCGCCCCATCG
>JANQMC010000060.1 GCA_028280305.1 Pelagibius sp.
AAACAAATGAGAAGTTAAGCTGGGAGAAGATGCTGCCAACCGTGGAGATGGTGCCGAGATGCGGATACTCCGCCACCATGCGCCCGAAGTTGTCCCACATGCCGACGGTGATCCGCCGCTTTTCCGCCTCCGTCATTTCCGGAAAGGCGATGGCCAGGTGCTTCATGGCGCGGCGGTTGACGCTGAGCCGTGAACCGACGGTACGGGCCACCCAGCCGCCGAGGCCGGAGGCCCAGTCCACCGGCAGCAGCCAGCAGAAACCAAGCACCAGGAATTGCGCCAAGCCTTCGCCAAGCTGGCGCAGTTGGCGCAACGCGCCCTGCAGGGGGCTCCGTCGCCGGGTTCTCTTCTTGTCTTTGGACATCCCCGTCTTATGCCTTGTCCGATGCGGGCTGCGCCAGTCCGGCAAGCAGCGCCGTGACCGCATTTTCATCGTCCCATGTCAGGGTCACATGAAGCACCGTGACGTCGCGCGGCGCTTCGGGGCCCAGGCGGACGGCGTCCTTGGCGGTGGTGACGAGCTTCGCATCGGCGGTCTTTGCCGCGTGGCGCAGGCGCTCAAGGGCGGCGCTGTCATAGGGTTGGTGATCGGCAAAGGCTTCGCTGCCGACGACCTCCGCCCCGAGGTCGCGCAGGCTTTGAAAGAATTTTCCGGGCCGCCCGATCCCGGCAAAGGCGAAAACCCGCTGCCCGGCGAGGCTGTCGTCTCGTGGCAGGAGCCTCGCCCGCAGCACGGGCTTTCCGGCAAAGAGAGGCCCGTCTGCCGTCGCGCCGTCTTTGCCGCCGACCAGCACCACGGCATCGGCGCGGGCGAGGCCGCTTGCCGTCGTTTCGCGCAAAGGCCCCGCGGGAATGACCCGGCCGTTGCCGAAACCATAGGTCCCGTCGACCACCAGCAGGGAGAGATCCTTCTTCAGGCCGGGATTCTGAAAGCCGTCGTCCATGACGATGACATCGGCGCCCTCGGCAACGGCTTTCCTCGCCCCGGCGACGCGGTCGCGGGCCAGCCAGGTCGGGGCGGCTGCCGCCAGCAGCAGGGCTTCGTCGCCGACCATGGCGGCATCGTGGCTGCCCGGCTGAACCCGCAGCGGCCCGGTCTCGCTGCCGCCGTATCCGCGGGTGAGCGCCGCCGGCTTCAGGCCGCTTTCCCGGAGCATGTCGATCAAAGCCAGAGCCACCGGCGTCTTACCCGCACCGCCGGCAACCAGGTTGCCGATGCAGATGACCGGCACGTCCACCGATTGAGGCGAGACCAATCCGCGGCGCAAAACCCCTGCCAGATGATAGGCGGCGCCCAGCGGCGCGAGCAGCCGTGCCGCCAGGCCGTTTTCGGTCCAGAACTCAGGAGCGCGCATGGCGGCGTGGCCCCTCGTCAGGAGAGGCGGCCTTGGTTTCCTCTTGATCCAGGCTGCGTTCGGCCTCGTTGGTCAGGTCGTTGAGGTTTTGTTCGATGGCGAGGCGGCAGCGTTCCAGTTCGGCCTCGTCCGCATCGCGGGCGACATAGATCGGCGCGCCCCAGTAGACCGGCGCCCGGGACAGCGGCAGCGGTAGGCAGAAGCGGTCCCAGGTCTGGAAAAGGCGTCGCGGGCGGGCGCTGCCGGTGAAAGCGACCAGGGGAACCCCGGTCATCTGCGCGGCCTTCACCGCGCCGGCTTTCACATGCATGCGCGGCCCCTTGGGGCCGTCGGGGGTGATCGCCAGGGGTATGCCGCCGCGCAGCAGACGGCTCATCTCGCGCAGCGCCATGGCGCCGCCGCGGCGGCTCGATCCCGATACCGAGGTGTAGCCGATGCGAATCAGCGCGTTGGCGATCATCTGGCCGTCACGATGGCCCGAATTCAGGAAACCGAGTTTCTTCGGCCGTTTGCGCCAGGCGCCGGCCAGAAAGAACATGCGGCCGTGCCAGTAACAGATGATGACCGGCTTGCCGGCTTCTAGCAGCTTTCGGGTTTCCGGATCGATGCGGCGCTGCCAGCGCACCGTCAGATAGAACAACCAGATAACACCCGCCAGGATCGTCGAAAGCATCGACTGGACGGTTCCGGACTTGAGCCAGGTCTTGAGGATTTTCACGGGCGCGCGGCTCTGGGAAACGGATCCCGGCTCAGGCCTGGACCCGCAGGTCCTTGCCGGAAGCCTCGTCCTGCGTTGCGGCCGGTTCCTGCTGGGCGAACTGCAGGGCATAGAGCCTTGCATAGTGCCCGCCGCGGGCCAGCAGTTCGCTGTGGCTGCCCTGCTCGACGATGCGGCCCTTGTCCATCACATAGATGATGTCGGCATCGACCACAGTGGAAAGGCGGTGCGCGATGACGAAGGTGGTGCGCCCGGAGATGAGCTTGTTGAGGGCGGCCTGCACATGGCGTTCGGACTCGCTGTCCAGTGCCGAGGTCGCCTCGTCGAGCAACAGGATCGGCGCGTCCTTCAGGATCGCCCGGGCGATGGCGATGCGCTGCCGCTGGCCGCCGGAAAGGTTGCTGCCGCGCGGACCGACCTGGGTCTCATAACCGCCGGTCAGTTCCTTGATGAAGCCGTGCGCACCGGCCATCTGGGCGGCCTTCTCAATCTCTTCCGCAGAGGCGCCGGGGCGGCCATAGGCGATGTTGGCCCGCACGGTGTCGTCGAACAGCAGAATTTCCTGACTCACCAGGGCAACGGAGTGGCGCAGCGAGTCCAGGCTCACCGAGCGGACGTCCTGATCGTCGATGACGACGCTGCCTTGTTCCGGATCGTAGAAGCGCGGGATCAGGTTGAGGATGGTCGACTTGCCGGCGCCCGAAGGTCCGACCAGGGCCACGGTCTTGCCGGCCGGTGCCTCCAGGTCGACGCCGTGCAGTGCCGCCTTGGCGCCGTCGTATGAAAAGTGCACGTCTTTGAAGACCACCCTGCCGCCGGCCATGGCGATCGGCTTGGCATCGGGCGCATCGCGGATCTCCGTTTCCTGATCGAGCACGTCGAAGACCCGCTGGGCGGCGGCCAGGCCGTTCTGCAGCATGCCGTTCAGTTTGCTGAGGCGTTTCAGCGGTTCGTAAGCGAGCAGCAGCGCGAAGATGAAAGCAAAGAGCGATCCGGGCTGGCGGTTGCCGGCAATCACTTCGCTGCCGCCGTAGAGGATGACCGCGGCGATGGCAAAGCCGCCCAGGGCCTCCATGATCGGATGGATGGTGTTGCTCACCCGCGCCGACTTCATGTTGAGTTCGAAGACTTCCTCGATGGCTTCCTGCGCGCGTTTGGACTCGTAGCCTTCCATGACATAGGACTTCACATGGCGGATGCCCTGGAAGGCTTCGTCCAGCAGCGTGGTCAGGCGCCCGACCTGAATCTGGTTCTTGCCGGAGACCTTGCGCATGGAACGTCCGACCCTGACCGAGGGCAGGATCGCCAGCGGCAGGATCACGGTGGTCACCATGGCCAGCAGCCAGTCTTCATAGAACATCACCCCAATCAGGGCGACGGCGGTCAGGCTGTCCTTGCCGATGGCGGTCAGGGTGTTGGAGGTAGTGTTGCGCAGCAGGTTCACGTCGTTGATGAAGCGCGACACCAGGGCGCCGGGCGCGTTGTGGTGGAAAAACGCCAGGTCGGCGCCGATCAGCTTGTCGAAGAGCTGCTGCTGGATCTTGGCGACCACCCGATGCCCGACGATGCTCATCAGCACCGCCTGGCCGTAGGCGGCGAAGCCGCGCAGCGTGAACACGGCGATGGTGGTCAGGGCGACGGGGTAGAGCAGATCGGCGCGCTTCGCCCCGAAGATGTCGTTGACCACCGGCTTGATGAGCTGGGTGAAGCCCGCCGTGGTTCCCGCCACGATGGCCATGCCGACAAGGGCGAAGGCGATGCGCAGCTTGTGCTCGGCGACGTAGTCGCGCACCAATCGGCGCACCAGAACCTTGGTCGACTCGTCGCCAAGGTCGATTTTCTGCTTCTTTGTCTTGGTTTTCTCTGACAAATCGCTCTGCCGTGCCGCCGCGGGGGGACAGGCCGTCGGGCCGTTGATGGGATGCGCAGCTTACCATGCCCCCCAGCGGGAGGTCACGGCCTCAAGAGGCGCGGAACCCCTGGGTAAAGCCCCGGACCGCGAAGCGCAAGAAGAGAGGTTAGACAACTGGGGCGAAGGCCCTATGATCGCCGCCATCATGTCGGATTCGACCTCAAATCGCGGCGCGGCGCGACGGCTGCTGGTGATCTATAACCCGACGGCGGGCGGCAGCCGGCGGCGGCGCTTTGAAGCCGTTCTGGCCGAGTTGGCCGAACTGGGCTGTCCGATGGACGTGCGTCCGACGACCGGCCCCGGCGATGCCGGGCATTTTGCCGCCGAAGCCGATGCTACGGCACATGACCTGGTGGTTGCTGCCGGGGGCGATGGCACCATCAACGAGGTGGTCAACGGCCTGGTCGGCTTGCCGGCGCCCGGCAAACGCCCGCCCCTGGCGATTCTGCCGCTCGGTACCGCTAATGTGCTCGCCGCCGAATTAGGCTTGCGGATCGTGCCCCGTGATATTGCCAGCGTCATTGCCCAGGGCGCGATCCGCCCGGTCAGTCTCGGCCAGGCCGAGGGCGCTGATGGACAGGCGCGTATCTTTTCGCTCATGGCCGGCGCGGGCTTTGATGCGCGGGTCGTGGAATCCCTCGATCTGCGCCTGAAGCGGCTGCTCGGCAAGGGCGCCTATGTGGTGGAAAGCCTTCATCAGATGTGCCGCCGCCAGCCGCCGCCGCTGCGCGTTACCGTCGACGGGCGCGAATACGAGTCGGCCTCGGTCGTCGTCAGCAACGCCCGTTTTTATGCCGGCCGCTATCTCCTGGCGCCGGAAGCGCGCCTCGACGAGCCGCTGCTCCATGTCTGCCTGTTCCGCTATGGCGACGCCTTCAACACCCTGCGCTATGCGTTGGCGCTGCAGCGCGACCGGCTGCCGGTCTCCCGCGGTTTCAAGATCGTCAGTGGCCGGAATATCCGCATCGAGGGCGAGAACACCGCGCCGCTGCAGGCCGACGGCGACATCGTCGCCCGCCTGCCGGTCAATATCCGGCCTCTGCCGGACGCGCTGCAGATGGTGACCGCCGTCAGTTAGGGGGTTCGCCTAACCGTCCTTTTGGGGAAAGGCGGTCGCCGTCATTTTGCGGCAGTGATCGCGGACATCCTGCGGCCAGTCCGAAATGAGGTCAGCGAAACGATCCCGGTCTCCGGCGAAGAGGGCCCTCGTCGCCTCCTCGAAGCCCGGCAGGTCGCCGGCCATCACCGACATGAAACCGTAGGCGGTTTCGCGTTCCTGCCTTGGCGAGGCCAGATCGCTGCGCCGGGCGGCCTCGACCAGTTTGCGCAGGCTCGCGGAGGCGCCGCCGGGCTGGCTGCGCAGCCAGTCCCAATGCCGCGGCAGTAAAGTGACTTCGCCGGCGACCACGCCGAGCTTGGGGCGTCCCCGCGGGCGCCGGGATCCGCTGCCTGCACTGTTCGCCAAGGCCTCGGGCGGGGCGGACAGGCGGGCGATGATATCCTCGGCGGCGCCCCGGGTGTCGACATCGACGACCCGGCCGCTGGCATTGTCGAACACCAGAAGCGGCGCTTCGACGCCCTGCTCCTCGGCGGCTTTCACTGCCAGGGTAACCTCGGCCAAAGATCCGGCGGCCAGGCGGGTGAAGCCTTCAAAAGCCGTGAAATGGCGGATTTCTGTTCCTGACATAACGGTTTCTCCCGGGAATCGCGAACGCTCCCGAGAATTTATACCCGGATAAAAATCCTTGTCAATTTTATCCGGGTATAAATAGAGCTTTTTCCGATCAGGCGCCGGCCAGGGTCATCCCCTCGATGCGCAGGGTCGGGGCGTTGGCGCCGTATTTGAAGACCAGATCGTCGGCCGGTGTCAGGTTCAGGAACATGTCTTTCAGGTTGCCGGCCACCGTGGCCTCGGAAATCGGCGCGCCGAGCTTGCCGTTTTCGATGCGGAAGCCCGAAGCGCCGCGCGAATAGTCGCCGGTTACCCCGTTGATCCCCATGCCCATCATGCTGGTCACGTAGAAGCCCTTGTCGATGTCGGCCATCAGGGCCTCGGGGCTTACTTTGCCCGGCGCCATGTAGAGGTTGGAGGTCGAGGGCGACGGCGGGGAGGAGGTGCCGCGCGCGGCGTGGCCGGTGCTCTTCAGGCCGAGCTGGCGGGCCGAGCTGAGATCGAGGATCCAGGTGGTGAGCTTCCCGCCCTCGACGATGTTGAGCTTGCGGTTGGCAAGCCCCTCGCCGTCGAAGGGCTTGGAACTGAGGCCGTGGGGCCGGTGGGGATCGTCGATGATGGTGATGCCCTCGGCGAAGATCTGTTCGCCCAGCTTGTCCTTCAGGAAGGAGGTGCCCCGCGCGATGGAGGGACCGGAGATCGCCCCGGCCAGATGGCGCAGCAGGCCCATGGAGACCCGGGGGTCATAGACGATGGACAGTTTTTCGGTCTCCGGCTTGTGGGCGCCGAGGCGGCGCACGGCGCGCTCGCCGGCGGTGCGACCGACCGAACCGGGGTCCTCCAGTTCGCTGCCGAAGACGGCGGAGGAGAATTCGTAGTCGCTTTCCATGCCCAGGCCCTCGCCCGCGACCACCGAGACCCCCACCGAGTGGCTGGAGCGGGCATAGCTGCCGGCAAAGCCGTTGGAGGTGACCAGCGCGATCTGCACCCGGCCCCAGCCGGCCTCGGCGCCTTCGGAGTTGGTCACGCCGCTTACCGCCCGGGCGGCTTCTTCACAGGCGCGGGCGCGCTCGATCAGCACCTCTGCGGCGGGTTCCTCGGGATCGAGGATATCCAGTTCGGGAATGGCGGCGGCCAGTTCGCCTTTATCGGCGAGGCCGCAGTAGGGGTCTTCCGGCACCACCCGGGCCATGGCCACAGCGCGCTCGACCAGTTCGTCCAGGCTCGCCTTGCCGAGATCGGTGGAGGAGACGATGGCCTGGCGCTTGCCGATCATGACCCTGAGGCCGACGTCCTGGCTCTCCTCGCGCTCCAGCCGTTCGGGGTTTCCGAGGCGCTGGGAGTGGGAGAGTCCGATGGATTCGAAGAGCACGGCATCGGCGGCTTCGGCCCCGCTCGCCTTGGCTTTGCCGATCAGGTCTTCGAGCAGGGAGAGAGGGTCAACGGACGCGGTCATGGGGCCTCGCAGGGAAGAGAACAGGTGTGACCTTCAATATAGGGGCTGACCGGCGAAGATGCATCCGGGTGGTCTTCGACTTGCGTCGAAGCGGTTCCGGCCCGCTCCCCCTCCCGGCCACCCATGAGACTATCCTAGTGGGTGGCCGGGAGGGGGAGCGGGCCGGTGCCGACTGCACTGTGAAAGGCGACAGCCGTTCACAACTCATAATGCAACAAAGGCAGGAAGCGTTCGGCACCGCTGGTGGTTTTGATCGGCGAGCGGATCTTGCCGGCCAGCGTCGCCCCCATGGCGCGGTAGAAACCGAAGGCGAAGGGATCGCTTTCGATCTTCAGCCGCTGGTAGCCCTCGGCCTGGGCCTTGGCCACCAGATTCTGCCACATCGCCCGTCCGATTCCCTGGCCGATCGCCGCCGGCTCGACGAAGAACAGCGGAACGGCGGCTTCCTGTGGGCGCTCGCCGGGGATCAGGGCGTAGAGGCCCAGGATGGTTTCTTCTTCGATCAGGACCATCACCCGCCCGGCGGCAACGTCCGTGGGACGGACGGTAAGGCCGGCGCGGCAGGCCTGAAGGAAAGCGGGTTCGTAACCCCAATAGGCTTTGGAACGCAGGGCGAGGGCGGTCAGCACGCCACACTCGTGGGCTTCTGCAGGGCGGAGGAACCGCCCGGGCAGGCCGGGCAAACCGGACATGACGCATCACCTCGTGATGTCGGGCCGCCAGCAGCTACCCAGGCTGCTGAAAGCCCGCTCTCTCCCGCTGTCTGCATAGCCTGCTGCAGGCCGCAGCGCCAAAGACTTTTACGGGGTAAAGCGAAGGGGGCGGTAACTCAGGGGGGGAGGCGCGACCGGCTTTACTGCGCGTTGCTTGCAGTAAAGCCGGAAAGCCTGCCGTCAGGCGGCTCGGCCGGGCGCTTTGGGCTCGGCGGCGACCATCTGATTCACCGCCGAGAGCACGGCATCCAGAGAGGCAACCACGATGTTGGCGTGGCGCCCGACCCCCCAGTAGATGGTGCCGTCGGCCGCTTCGGCCTCCACATAGGCCACCGCCTTGGCATCGGCACCGGAACTGACGGCATGCTCGTGATAGTCGTGCACCTTTACCTCGACGCCGCAGTCCCGGCGCAGCGCATCGACGAAAGCGGCGATCGGGCCGTTGCCGCTGCCGCGGATTTCGCGCTTGGTCCCGTCGACGGTGATCATCGCGGTCAGCACCCGCTTTTCCGAAGCATGGGTGTCGGGCACCGAGCGGTGCTCGACGAAGGCGTAGGGCTGGCGCGGCGTCAGGTAGGTCTGCTCGAAGAGCGACCAGATCTTGTGCGGGGTGATCTCCTTGCCGCTGGTGTCGGCTTCTTCCTGCACCTTCTGGGTGAAGGCGGCCTGGAGCTTGCGCGGCAGGTCCAGGCCGTATTCGGTCTGCAGGATATAGGCGACGCCGCCCTTGCCGGACTGGCTGTTGATCCGCACCACGGCCTCGTAGGAACGCCCGACATCCTGCGGATCGATGGGCAGATAGGGCACCTCCCAGAGGCCGGAGTTGCTCTGCTTCATCGCCGCCATGCCCTTCTTGATGGCGTCCTGGTGGGAGCCGGAGAAGGCGGTATAGACCAGGTCGCCGGCATAGGGATGGCGCGGGTGGACCGGCAACTGGTTGCAGTACTCGGCGGTTTCGCGGAGCCGGTCGATGTCGGAGAAGTCGATGCCCGGATCGACGCCCTGGGTGAAGAGGTTCAGGCCCAGGTTCACCACGTCGACGTTGCCGGTGCGCTCGCCGTTGCCGAACAGCGTGCCTTCGATGCGGTCGGCGCCCGCCATGACGCCCAGTTCGGCCGCCGCCACGCCGGTGCCGCGGTCGTTATGCGGATGCAGCGACAGGACGATGGAATCCCGGTTCTTGATGTTGCGGTGGAACCACTCGATCTGGTCGGCGTAGATGTTGGGCGTCGACATCTCCACCGTGGCCGGCAGGTTGAAGATGGTCTTCTTCTGGGGCGTCGGCTGCCAGACGTCCATCACCGCCTCGCAGATCTCCTTTGCGAAGACCATCTCGGTGCCGGTGAAGCTCTCCGGCGAGTACTGATGAATGATCTCCGTGCCGCTCATCCCCTTGGCCAGGTCGCGGATCTGCTCGGCGCCCTTCACGGCGATGTCGACGATACCGGCCTGGTCGAGGCCGAAGACCACCCGGCGCTGCAGGGTGGAGGTGGAGTTGTAGAGATGGACGATGGCGCGCTTGGCGCCGGCAATGCTCTCGAAGGTGCGCTCGATCAAATGGTCGCGCGACTGGGTCAGCACCTGGATGGTGACGTCGTCGGGGATCAGGTCTTCCTCGATCAGCGCCCTAACGAAGTCGAAATCGGTCTGCGAGGCCGAGGGGAAACCGACCTCGATCTCCTTGAAGCCCATCTCCACCAGCAGGGCGAACATGCGCCGCTTGCGCGGACCGTCCATGGGCTCGATCAGGGCCTGGTTGCCGTCGCGCAGATCCACCGAACACCAGATCGGCGGCGCGGTGATGACCCGGCCCGGCCATTGGCGGTCCGGCAGGTCGATGGGTTTGAAGGCCGTATACTTTTGGCTCGGGTCCACCCCGGCGGTGTTGTTGGGCGGCGTTTTGCGGTTCATTGTCTTGCTTCCTTCTCCCGGCGGGGCGGTCTCTGCCTTTGTGGGGATCTGCGGCCCGCCGGACTGATGTTCTGAATATCGTTGGTTATACGGTGGCCTCGTCTACAGCCGCTGCAGCGCCACGGATCAGGCGCAGCGGCCGCCGGTAAGTCGCAGGCAAAGGGCTTCGGTCAGCCCGCCGGGGCCTGCGGAAATCTTACGGAAACTGCTGTTTTTCTGGGGCTTCACGCTCATCGGAGCGAACCTCTTTCAGGGTCGGAACTGTCGGACGACGGCTTTATCCGGCGCGCTTCTAGGCGGCCGGGGCAATAAGTCGTAGCGACAGATATCCCTGAAATCCGGTCATAACGCTGGGAAATTAGGCGTCGGGCCGGTTCCCGTCAAGACCTTAGGGCCGCCGGGTCCCGGTCTGTCCGGACAGCCGGTTGCAAAGCAAGAATCGGATGGACGCGGCTTTGCGGAAGCGCCAGATAGCTGCGTAACCGCCGCCGCATCGGTTTTCCCGCCCTCTCTGCTCCCTGTCTTTTATGCTTAAGGAGACGAGTTCCAATGGCTTGGATCGAGCGTGGCCTCCTCAATCGCCTGACCCGGCAAAACCCCGTCCAGTTCGCCTGGCTGCGCGATGCCGCCGCGGCCAGTCCCGGCATCTTCTGGAAGCTTCTGTTTTTCGGGCCGCTTGCCGGCCACCGGCGGGCGGCGCCCCGGGTCCTGATCAATATGGCGCGGATCGGCGCGCTCAGGGCGCAGGATTGCGGCGCCTGCCTGCAGATCGGGATCGACTACGCGCTGAAGGAAGGGACGCCGCGCGATGTCGTGCAGGCCGCTCTGCGGTCGCCCGAAGCCTTGCCGCCGCACGAGCGGATGGTGCTGGATTACGCTCAGGCGGTCGCCGGGAACCGGCAGGATCTTCCGTCTCTTGTTGAGGCGCTGCGCCGGGAACTCGGCGCGGCGGTGTTGGCCGAGCTTGCCTTTGCCGTGGCGACGGCGAGCCTGTTTCCGCTCGCCAAACGCGGTCTCGGCGTTGCCACTGCCTGCGATCCGGATGCGATCCGCCTCTAATGCACCCGGCTGCAATTTGCATGGAATAGAACCCGCTCGAGAGACGTGTTTCTGGGGGAGACCGCCGCGCCGCTCAGCCAGGATCAAACAGCGATGCACAACCTGACAATCGTTCTGCCGCCCGACCCGGTTCTTTTCGAGTTCGCGACGGCCTTCAGCATCTTTGCAATCGGCGCGAAGGATCACTATGCCGTGCGCGCCTGCCATCACGGCAGCGGTCCGGTCTCGGTCCACGGCGCCATGTCGCTTGCGGTGGAAGACGGCCTGGCCGCCGTCGAGACGGCGGACACGGTGATCGTTCCGGGTCTGATGGCGGACCTCGATCAGCCTTTGCCCGAGGTGCTGCTGCGCAGCCTGCGCCGGGCCCATGCGCGGGGCTGCCGCATGGCCTCGATCTGCACCGGTTCCTTCGTGCTGGCGGCGGCGGGTCTGCTCAACGGGCGCCGCGCCACCACCCATTGGAAAAACGTCGACAAGATGCGCGCGCTTTTCCCCAGGGTCCGCATCGATCCGGAGGTGCTCTATGTCGATGACGGCGAGATCCTGACCGCTGCCGGGGTGACGGCGGGGATCGACCTCTGCCTGCATATGGTGCGCAGCGACTTGGGCCAGGCGCTGGCCAACGACATCGCGCGCCATATGGTCTTCGGCCCGCATCGTGGCGGTGAGTACGCGCAGTACATTGAATGCCCGCTGGGCCCGGCGCGCTCGCGCAGCCTGGAGGCAACGCGCCGATGGGTGCTGGAGCGTCTCAACCAGCCGATCTCGGTGTCGCGGATGGCCGATCACGCCTGTCTTTCGGTGCGCGCCTTTGCGCGGCGCTTTCACGACGAAACCGGCAGCGCGCCGCACCGCTGGCTGGTGGCGCAGCGTTTGCGCCTTGCGCGGCAGCTGCTCGAAGAAAGCAACCTCCTGATCGACGAGGTCGCGCGGCGCTGCGGTTTCGGATCGACCCTCTCGTTTCGCGATCATTTCAAGCGTCAGCTACAGACCACGCCGAGCGACTATCGCCTGATGTTCCGCGCGCACCGCGAGGCGTCGCTTCTGCCCTCGGCAGCTTAGAGCGATCCCTTTCAGGTATTGGAATCGGCATCTCTGCATCTGTTTTCGGTCACTTGCCGGCACCCCGTCTGGCGGTGTCCGGCTGCGGCGGCTACCTGATCTGCGGCACAAGCCCGGTCTTGTGCCGGCGCCGCGGAAACAGGAGTCGAGATGACGAAGATCTACGAGACCTTGGTGTTCTCCAAAACCGGCCCGCTGGGCAGGCTGGAGCTGCGGCGGCCCCATCGCCTGAATGCGGTCGATCTACGCGCCGCTGACGAGCTTTTGGAACTTGCCAAAGCAATTGCCGCCGACCCGGCGCTTCGCATGGTCGCGATCACCGGCCAGGGGCGGGCCTTTTCCACCGGCATCGATCTGAAGGATCTGGGGGCGGGGCGGATCGAAGCGCGTTACTTCGAAGTCTGGGAGCGGGCGCTGCGCCTGTTTGAGACCATGGACAAGCTGGTGCTCTGCCTGATCCATGGCTATGCGCTGGGCGGCGGCCTTCAACTCGCGCTCGCCGCCGATGTCCGGGTCTGCACGCCTTCGGCCCAGCTTGGTCTGCCGGCCGTCAAGGAGGGTTTGATCCCCGGTCTCGGGACCTGGCGGCTTGCCCGCTACGTCGGCCAGGGGCGGGCCAAGGCCATGATCCTGCGTGGCAACATGATCGACGGGATCGAGGCCCAGCGCATCGGCCTTGTCGATCATCTGGTCGAGGAGACCAATGTTGCAACGGCCTTCGAAGACCGGCTTGCCGACTATGCGAAGTCCAATTCGGCCGGTTGCCGCCACGCCAAGGCCCTGGTGGCCGAGAGCTTCGACAGCGGCTTCGAGGCTTTCTTTGCCCGTTATCTCGACCAGCAGGGGCGGGCGCTCACGGCACCGGATTTTTCCGAAGCCATGGCCGCCTATCGCGGCAATCGCGCACCGGACTGGGGTTGATCCGATGGCGATGCAACGTCAACACGGCTTTGATCCGATTGAGACCGCCAGCCGCGACGAGATCACCGCCCTTCAGGTGAAGCGCCTGAAGTGGTCGCTCGGCCATGCCTATGAGAACGTCGCTCACTACCGCCGCAAGTTTAGGGCTGCCGGGGTGCATCCCGACGATTTTCGCGAGCTGGCCGATCTGGCGAAGTTTCCGACGACAACCAAGGAGGATCTGCGCCAGACCTATCCCTTCGGCATGTTCGCGGTGCCGATGGAACGGGTGTTGCGCATCCACGCCTCCAGCGGCACCACCGGCAAGCCGACGGTGGTCGGCTACACCCGCGCGGATATCGATACCTGGGCCGGGCTGATGGCCCGCTCCATCCATGCCGCCGGCGGCCGGCCCGGCGACAAGGTTCATCTGGCCTATGGCTACGGCCTCTTCACCGGCGGCCTGGGCGCCCATTATGGGGCCGAGCGCCTGGGTTGCACGGTGGTGCCGGTCTCCGGCAGCCAGACCGCCCGTCAAGTCCAGCTCATCACCGATTTCGCGCCTGACATTGTCATGTGTACGCCGTCCTACATGCTGAACCTTGCCGAGGCGTTTCGCGCGGCAGGACGGGACCCCGCCGCGACCGCGCTCAGGATCGGGCTTTTCGGGGCGGAGCCCTGGTCGCCGGCGATGCGCCGCGAGATCGAGCATTGCTGCGGCCTCGATGCCCTGGACCTCTATGGCCTGTCGGAGGTTATGGGCCCGGGCGTCGCCAACGAGTGCATCGAGGCGAAGGACGGCCCGGTGATCTGGGAAGATCATTTCTATCCCGAGGTGGTGGATCCGCAGAGTGATCAGGTTTTGCAGGATGGCAGTTTCGGAGAGCTCGTTTTCACCACACTGACCAAAGAGGCTTTGCCGGTGATCCGCTACCGGACCCGCGACCTGACGCGGCTGCTGCCGCCGACGGCGCGCAGCATGCGGCGCTTCGAAAAGATCGCCGGCCGTTGCGACGACATGCTGATCCTGCGCGGGGTCAACATCTTTCCCGGTCAGTTCGAAGACCTGCTGTTGCGCGATGAAAGGCTGTCGCCGCACTACCTGCTGGAGCTTTCCCGCGAAGGGGCGCTGGACTCCCTGACCCTGAAGGTGGAGCCGCGTTGCGCCGTTGGCGGAGAGGCCGGCGCCGCTATTGCCCGTGATCTCGGCGCGAAGGTGAAAGACACCATCGGCGTCACGGTCAGGATAGACTTGTTGGCGCCCGGCGGCATCGAACGCTCCGAAGGTAAGGCGGTGCGGGTGATTGACCAGCGACCAGCCTAAAGGCGGTCAAAGCGGCACTTCGGCGTATGACGGCCCCCTTCGGGAGAGCCGTCATGCCGTCATTGACAAGCGGATTTGCGGGCCATAGCGTCGGAGCCATCCAAGTGGAGGATTTGTCGTGACCACAGTCAGCATCGTATCGAAGCGAAGGCGCGGGAAGCCGTAACGGCTTCCGGTTCACGACGTGACGCGCCCCCGATAATGTCGGGGGTTTTTTTGTTTCCGGAATTCAAAGGGATGCTGAAATGTCGGCTTTCCAACGGACGCCGCCCAAGATATTCACGCTGATCCTGCTGACGGGGGTTTCGATCCTCGCGCTGAACATGTTCGTGCCCTCGCTCGTCAACATCGCCGCCGATCTTGACGCCGATTACACCCTGGTCAGCCTGTCGATCGCGGGCTATCTGGCGGTGACGGCCGTCTTGCAGATCGTGATCGGGCCGATGTCGGACCGCTATGGTCGCCGGCCCGTACTGCTGATTGCCGTTGCGCTTTTCACGCTTGCCTCGCTGGGCTGCCTCTTGGCGCAGAACGTTTGGGTCTTCCTGTTCTTCAGGTTGCTGCAGGCCGCGATTGTTGCCGGCGGGGCGCTGTCGCGCGTGGTTGTGCGGGACATGGTGCCGCCGAAACAGGCCGTCAGTCTGTTGGGTTATATCGCCATGGCGATGGCAGTCGCGCCGATGCTGGGCCCGATGGTCGGCGGCGCGCTCGACGAACTTTTCGGTTGGCGATCCAGCTTTCTCGCCTTTGCCATGATGGGGGCCGCCCTCTTCGCCTTAGCGTGGTTCGATCTGGGGGAAACCAACCGGAACCCCTCGCAGACCTTCCGCGCCCAGGTGCAGGCCTATCCGGTATTGCTGGGATCGGCGCGGTTCTGGGGTTATGCCGGCTGCATGGCATTTTCGACCGGAGCGTTTTTCGTCTTCATTGCCGGTGCGCCTTTGGTCGCAAGTACCCTGTTCGAGATTTCTCCGGGCATGCTGGGCCTCTACATCGGGTCGATTACCGGCGGGTTTGTTCTGGGAAGTTTCGCGGCGGCCCGCTGTGCCAAGCGGTTCGCGTTGGAAACGATGATGCTGGCGGGCCGGATCGTCGCCTGCTCGGGCCTTGCCGTCGGGATGCTTTTGTTTGCCGCGGGTGTGGTGCACGAACTTGCACTCTTTGGGTCCACTATCTTCGTCGGCCTTGGCAACGGCATCACAATGCCCGGCAGCAACGTTGGTGCGATGTCGGTCCGTTCCGACTTGGCGGGCACGGCCTCGGGCCTTGCCGGCGCCCTTACGATGGGCGGTGGCGCTCTTCTGACCTGGACGGCGGGTATGATGGTTACCGAAGACACGGGCGCGATGGCGCTCTTGGGGTTGATGTTCGTAACGTCGTTCCTGGGTCTGCTGAGCGCATGGTGGGTGCATGGACTCGCCAGGCAGTTGCCCGCCCGCGAAGAGTCGTGAATGAAAGACCCGCTCTAGACGAAGCCGACGGTCACGAAGAGCATATTGACGTGTTCGCCGTCGTCGGAGAGCGGCATGATCAGATCCTCGGTGGTGAGGAATTCCTTGTTCTTGCCGACGTAGGGCGTGTCGCTGCTCAGCGGTGCGCGCTGTTCCGTGACGTGGCGGCAGGAAGCCCAGATTCGGCTCGGCGCTTTCTGATGGGCGATCTGACTCATCCAGAGGCCGGTGTAGCTGCCCATCATGTGTTCGTCCATCTTGGTGCCGATCAGCCGGTAGCGGAAGTCCAGCGGCTCGGCCTGCACGTCGAGCAGGAAGATGTGGGGCAGGATCTTATGAATTTCGGATGGTTCGATGTCACCGCGCGCGGGCATGCACCGCCCGCCGCGTTTGTCGTTCCAATACTTGAAGCCCTGCTGGTTTATCGGCGATTTCAGAGCCAGCAGCGGCTCGGGGGTCTGGCCGGATAGCTTGCTAATCACGTCATACTGAAAACTGTTAGGAAATATGTCGGAACTATACGTGGACTTGGCTGTCCAGTTCCAGGTTATTTCCAACCTGTTTGTTTCCAGCCGGGCTACTTCCAGCCAGCTTACTTCCAAATCGCCTTCCCGCTGCCGGGCAGGCCCAGATCCGGCCAGAGCCGGTCGATCCGGTCAATGGTCTCCTGATCCATGCGGATTTCCCGGCCCCATTCGCGTTTTGTTTCCGGCGGCAGCTTATCGGTGGCATCCAGGCCGATCTTGGAGCCGAGGCCGTCCTCGGGCGAGGCGAAATCGAGGTAATCGATGGGGGTCTGCTCGAGCACCGTGATGTCGCGGGCCGGGTCCATCTTGGTGGAGATCGCCCACATCACGTCTTTCCAGTCGCGGGCATCGACGCCGTCGTCCACCACGATCACCCACTTGGTGTACATGAACTGGCGCAGGTAAGACCAGACGCCCATCATCACCCGCTTGGCGTGGCCGGGATAGGCCTTCTTCATGGCGACCACCGCGATGCGGTAGCTGCAGCCCTCCGGCGGCAGCCAGAAGTCGGTGATCTCCGGGAACTGCTGCTGCAGCAGGGGGATGAAAACCTCGTTCAGGCCTTCGCCCAGGATCGAGGGTTCGTCCGGCGGCCGCCCGGTGAAGGTCGAGAGATAGATCGGGTCGCGCCGCATGGTCATGGCGGTGACGGTGAAGGTGGGGAAGGGCTCGACCGCGTTGTAATAGCCGGTGTGGTCGCCGTAGGGGCCCTCGTCCGCCATTTCGTCGAGGGAGACATAGCCTTCCAGCACGATCTCGGCCTGGGCGGGAACCTTCAGCGGCACGGTCTTGCAATCGACCAGATCGACCTTGCGGCCGCGCAGCAGCCCGGCGAAGTGATATTCCGAGAGGGTGTCCGGCACCGGGGTGACGGCGGCCAGGATGGTGCCGGGGTCGGCGCCGATCACCGCCGCGGCGGGCAGCGGATCGCGCTTCTGATCTTTCCAGCGCTGGTGATGCTGGGCGCCGCCGCGGTGTTTCAGCCAGCGCATGATGGTCTTGTTCCGCCCGGTCACCTGCATGCGGTAGATGCCGAGGTTGAAGGCGTCGGTCTTGTCGCCCCCGGGGTTGGGCCCCTGGGTGACCACCAGGGGCCAGGTGATCAGCGGCGCCGGCTCGCCCGGCCAGCAGGTCTGCACCGGCAGGCGGGTGAGGTCGATGTCGTCGCCGGTCAGCACCACGTCCTGGCAGGGGCCGTAGCCGACCGACTTGGGTTTCATCGCCATGACGGTTTTCAGCAGGGGCAGATGGCTCCAGGCTTCGCGCAGGTTGCCCGGCGGCTCCGGCTGGCGCAGGAAGGCCAGAGTCTCCCCGACCTCGCGAAGCTCCGCCGGTTCCCGGTCCATGCCCCAGGCAACCCTTTCGACCGTGCCGAAGAGGTTGGCCAGCACCGGCATCTCGGCCTTGCGGCCGTCGCCGTGGACCACGTTTTCGAACAGCACCGCCGGGCCGCCCTCGGCCAGCAGCCGGGTCTGGATCTCGGTGATCTCCAGTTCCGGCGCCACCGGCGCGGTCACCCGGACCAGCCGGCCGTCCCGCTCCAGCCGCTCGATGAAGTCCCTAAGGGAAGAGAACGGCATTAAGCGCGCTCGACCTGCAATACCGTGCCTTCGATGCCGACGACTTTCACCTTGGTGCCGGCGGGCATGTCGTCGCCCTCCACCTTCCAGCGCGAGTCGTCGATGTGGAGCAGGCCGTTGCCGTCGGTGATCGGCTCTTTCAGGGTGAAGCTGCGGCCGACGTAGCTGGCGCCACGCTTGTTCAGCATCGGCTGGTCGCTGACCGGCGCCGGGCGGTTGCGCAGCACGAAGCGCCAGGCGACGATCGACACCACAGAGACCACGGCGAAAAGCAGCAGTTGCATCTGCCACATCATGTCCGGGGCGATCAGCAGCACCAGGCCGACGACGCCGGCGGCGATGCCCATCCAGAGGAAGACCGCGCCGGGGGCAAAGACCTCGATGCCGATCAGGAAGACCCCGATCACCCACCAGTTCCAGTATTCGATCTGTTCGAAGCTGATCATGAGGGCGTACTCCCGCCGCCGGCGCTGCTGCCGCCTGCCGTGCTGCCGCCGGCAGAACCGCCATTTGTGCCGCCGCCCGTGCCGCCGTTTCCGCCGCCGCGCGGCGCATCCCAGGGGCCTTTCGCGGCCTGGCGCTGCTCCATGGAATCGCGGGCGATCTCGGCGATGCCGCCGATTGCGCCGATGACCCCGGCGGCATCGACCGGCAGGAAGAAGGTTTTCTGATTGGCCGAGTCGGCGAACTTGCCGAGCGCATCGACATAGCGCTGGGCGACGAAGTAGTTCACGGCGTTCACATCGCCACGGGCGATGGCTTCGGAGACCATGGTGGTGGCCTTGGCTTCGGCCTCGGCTTCACGCTCGCGCGCTTCGGCATCGCGGAAGGCGGCTTCGCGGCGCCCCTCTGCCGCCAGGATCTGGGCCTGCTTCTCGCCCTCCGCGCGCAGCACCTCGGCCTGGCGGTCGCCTTCGGCCACCAACACAGTGGCGCGTTTGTCGCGTTCGGCCTTCATCTGCCGCGCCATGGAGTCGACCAGATCGGCGGGCGGGGTGATGTCCTTGATTTCGATGCGGGTGACCTTCACGCCCCAAGGTTCCGTTGCGTCGTCGACGACCTTCAGCAGGCGGTTGTTGATGTTGTCGCGGTTGGACAGCAGTTCGTCCAGATCCATGGAGCCCATCACGGTGCGGATGTTGGTCATGGTCAGATTCAGAATGGCGCGTTCCAGGTTGCGCACCTCATAGGCCGCCTGGGCGGCGTTCAGGACCTGATAGAAGACCACGCCGTCGACCTGCACAAGGGCGTTGTCGCGGGTGATGACCTCCTGCGAGGGCACATCCAGCACCGTCTCCATCATGTTGAGCTGCGCACCGATGCGGTCGATGATGGGGACCACCATGCCGAGGCCGGGGGGCAGGGTCTTGGTGTAGCGGCCGAAGCGCTCCACCGTGTAGCCGTAACCCTGGGGCACGGTCTTGACGCTCATGGTAACGATGATAATGGCCAACACGACGATGGCGATCACCAGGATGCCGAAGCCTGTGATTTCAAAAGGCATGGTCTTGGGGTCTCCGCTCCGTAGATCCGTCTCCGCCGCGGGATTGTTCTGCGACGCGCCGCCTGGCGCCGACGAAGCCGCCTCACATTCCGGTGAGGAAACTATCGGTCCGGTTCCAGCCTGCCGGGGCCAATCTATCCTGTGTTGAGTGCGCAGGGAAAGCTCGGGGGAATGCTTGGGGGCAAGGACGGCGCGCGCCGTCACGAAAGCAGGCGGGAAAACCTGGAAAATTCTGGGGGTCAGCGGTGGTTCTCGGCCCCGAAAGAGGGCCGCCGCCGCCGCTGGCACCCCAATCTTGGTAGGCCACATTAACCAACTTGCAATGCCGTTTTGGGACTATACATTGCGCTTCACTTATCCTTATTGTTGACAGTGTCTTGGCAGGATTTGTGTGGAGTCGCACGAAGCCCAGCGCAGGATGCCTGAGGCATTTTTCAAGTTCAGAGGCTTGATCCGGATGTTGCAGTACTATGTGGTCGGCGGTGAATACAAGGACACGAGGTTCCGTGAAGCCGTCGGCGGAAATGAACAGTGGTTTGGCCCCTTTACCGACTATGAGGCGGCAAAGGAAGAATGGGCCAAGCACGCCTGGCAGACGGTCGATGATTGTACGACCCGTTATCGGATCGAATGCATCGACAATGACGGGCCGCCGCCCTGCACCGATTGACGGTGTACGGACTGACGGCACAGCGGCTGACGGCGTCGCGCGCGACGCTGCGTCGGGTGGCGTGACCCGGGCGGCGATCCCGCCGGTCCGGTTCGATGTGAAGATGGCTTGTGCGGGCCTTGGCTGCCGGCACGCGAACCAAACCGTTGTCCCAGGTTCCGGACCCTATGCCCTGGCCCCTTCCCAGCAGTGACCAAGCCCGCCTGACCCTGGCAAAGGGCTACCCCTATGCGGCGCCGGCCGGTTCCTACCTCTACCGGGACGGCGAGACGCGGGCCCTGGACGGCGGGGCCGAGGCCGCCCTGCTGCGCGACCGGGTACCGGTGATCGCCCACGGCTCCAACCGGGCGCCGGAGCAACTGCACCGCAAGTTCTCCCATCTGAGCGGTGCGGCCTCGGAGATTCCCGTTACCCGCGCCCTGCTGGCCGATCACGACGTGGTCTACTCGGCCCATATGACCCGTTACGGTGCCGTCTCCGCCACCCTCCACGCGGCGCCGGGCACCCGGGTGACGGTCTTCGTCACCTGGCTGCACGAGGCGCAATTGCCGCGGATGCACGAGACCGAGCTGGGCCTTGGCAACTATGGCTACGGCCGGATGTCCGGCATCTCATTGACGCTGGAGGACGGGGCCGAGATTGCCGAGGCCTATGCCTATCTCTCGGTCCACGGCTGCCTGGCGGACCCCGAAGCGGAATCTGCGCCCCTGGCGCTGGCGGCGGTTCCGGCGCAGCAGCGGCGGCACCGCGCCGTCGATCAGGAATCCGCGCTGGCGCTGCTGCGCGACCGCCATGAACCGTCGGCCGAGCTGGACGGCATGATCCTCTCCAACATCGCCGATACCGCAAAGCGGCGCGGGCTCATCAAAGCCTTGCAGGAAGCCGCCGTCCCCTGGGAAGTTCCCGGCTTCGAACTGCTGCAGCGCTAAGCCGTCTCCGCCAGCTTGCCGGCACTGCGGAAGCGGGTGCGGTAGTGGTTGGGGCTGACCCCCAGCTTGCGCAGGAAAGCGCGGCGCATGATCTCCGCCGAACTGAAGCCCGCCGCGGCGGCAACACGTTCCACGGGATCGCCGCTCTGTTCCAGCCGCCGCCGGGCGGCTTCCAGGCGCACCGATTCGACGAAGCGGGCCGGCGTCTCGCCGCTGTCGCGGGCGAAGGCGCGGGCAAAGTTGCGCGGGCTCATGCCGGCCCGGGCCGCAAGGCTGTCCACGGACAGATCCTCCGTCACGTTCTCGGCGATCCAGCGCTGGACCTCGTGGATGCGGCCACCGCTGCCGGTCTGGGGCTGCTGCGGGGTTGAGAACTGCGACTGGCCGCCGGGGCGCTTCAGGAACAGCACCAGTTCGCGCGCGACGGCCAGGGCCAGTTCCGGGCCGTGGTCCAGTTCGACCATGGCAAGGGCCATGTCCATGCCGGCGCTGACCCCGGCGGAGGACCAGAACTTGCCGTGGCGCATGAAGATCGCGTCGGGCTCCAGAGTGATGTCGGGGTAACGCTGCTGCAGGTCTTCGGCCCAGCGCCAATGGGTGGTGGTGATCCGCCCCTCCAGGGCGCCGATCTCGGCTAGCAGATAGGCCCCGGTGCAGACCGAGCCCACACGGCCGGCGGCCTCGATCGCGCGTTTCAGCCAGGCCAGGATGTCCGGGTCGCGCAGCGCCTTGCGCCGCCCGGCGCCGCCGCAGACGATCAGGCTGTCCATCTCAGAGAGATCGCTGGCGAAGTCCTTCGTCGCCTGCAGGGTGAGGCCCTGATCGGAGGGCAGGGGGCCTTTCGCCTTGGCCACCAGTTCGACCCGGTAGAGGTCTTCGATGCCGAACTCGGCAGCCAGGTGCTCAGCCGCGGAAAAAACCTGGAAGGGGCCGGACATGTCCAGCAGGTTGGCGTTTTCGTAGCCCAGTACCCAGACGGTCCGGCGCTTGCGGGGCGCCCGGATCATCTCCCGGGTCAGGCTGTGCGGCTTTCTGATTTCTTTCATCGGGCGTTCCCCGGTGCAGCGATTCAGCGATCAACTATTCCTGCCGCAGGCGCTGTCTTCAATGACAAATATCCCACGATTTCGGCCAAAGCGGTTTTCCCGCGGCCGAAGTCTGGCGCCGCCCTTGTGCTTCGCTATAGTGCGCGGATGTCTGGATTCATCCATCGCGCGGGTCTGGCCGCGCTGTTCTGCGCCGCCCTGGCGGCCTGCGAGTTGCCGCCGCCGGAAACCGAGGGGCGCTTCGATCGCCGGGTGACGCTTTTCGATCCGGCTGAAGCCATTCAGCAGGGCTGGGTCGAGATGCCGCTGGTCGGCCTCACCGAGTATCGCGTCTCTTCGCTGAACGACCGCGTATCGATCCGCGCCGTCGGCAAGCGCTCGGCCTCCGGTCTCGTGCTGCCGGTGGAGTTCGACCCCAACGACTGCCCGGTGATCGAATGGTCCTGGCGGCTTGAGGCGATACAGGAGTCGGCGAGCCTGGACGACAAGGACCGCGAGGACGTGGCGGCCTCGCTTTACGTCATGTTCGGCGATCCCGGTTCCCTCTCGGCGCCGCGCAAGGTGCCGACCCTGCGCTACGTCTGGACCAATTCGCGCCAGCAGATCGAGGATATCGTGGACTCGCCCTACCTGCCCGGCGTGGTGCGTTCCATCATCATCGAAACCGGTATCGTCAGCACGGCCACCTGGATCGACGAAAAGCGCGACCTCCTGGCCGACTATCAGGCGGCCTTCGGCGGCAAGCCCAGGGACCAAATCTATGCCGTCGCCATCTTCACCGACAACGACCAGACCGGCGAGCCGGTGGAAGCGCACTATGGCGCCGCCAGCCTGCTGTGCCGGGAGACAGGGTAAAGCGTTTCACGCTTTGACGGCCGGAACCGCTTCGGCGTAAGTCGAAAAATGCTCTAGCCGTCTTCAGGCGACACCTGCCAGACAACGGCGTTGCGAACATCCGTGTCTTCCAGTTCGCGGCTGGTCTTTACGGCATAGCCGATGATCCGCTCCAGGCCCTCGCGCGGCAGATAGGTGCGGCCCGGATCACCCATCAGCACCAGACAGTCCGGCGTTGAAAGGCGGCGCAGCCAGGCGGTGATGCGTTCGGCCGCCGGGCGCTCGTAGCAGACATCGCCGGCCAGCACGACATCCCAGCCGGGGTTGGCGCTGCCGACGATATCTTCCTGTCTCACAGCGATTTCGGCGCCGTTGGCTTCGGCATTCAGACGGCAGGCGGCAGCAGCAAAGGCATCGATCTCCACCGCTTCCACGGTGGCGGCGGCGGCCAGTTTGGCGGCGATGCCCTGAAGGCCGGAGCCGGCGGCGAAATCCAGCACCCGCTTGCCCGCGACCACCTGCGGATGGTCCAGCAGGTAGCGTGCCAGGGCCTGGCCGCCGGCCCAGGCGAAGGCCCAGAACGGCGGCGGCAGACCTTCCCGGGCCAGCTTTTCCTCCGTTGCCTGCCACAGCGGCACAACCTCCGAGGCGAGATGGAGTTTGACCTCCGGTACCAGGGGGGTGTCCTGCAACAGGGTGTTGGCGCGGATGAAGTCTTCGGGGGCCGCTATGGCCGAAGGGTTCACGGCGCGAAGCCGAGCTCAAGGTGAACCCAGGGGCTGCCGGCGAGGATGCCGGCGAGCAGCAGCCAGCCGACGAAGCGGTTCGACTTGAACTTGGCCAGGCAATCGCCGGGCACATCCATCTTGAGGTCCAGAACCTGCCAGAGGAAGTGCAGGGCGACGGTGGCAAGGCCGAGCCAGAACGGCCAGAGCAGACCGGCGGCCTGCCCGGCGAGACCGAACAACAGCAAGGTCAGACCATAGAAAGCCAGCAGCCAGCGCTTGGTCGTGCTGCCCAGCCGCAGGGCCGTCGACTTCACGCCGATCAAGGCGTCGTCTTCCTTGTCCTGGTGCCCGTAGATGGTGTCGTAGCCCAAGGTCCAGGCGATGCCGCCGATGTAAAGCAGCAGGGAGGGCCAGCCAAAGCTGCCGGTCACCGCCGTCCAGCCGAGCAGCGCGCCCCAGTTGAAGGTGAGGCCGAGCCAGGCTTGGGGCCAGTAGGTGATACGCTTCATCAAGGGGTAAGCGAAGACCAGCAGCAGCGAAGCGCAGCCCAGCAGGATGGTGAGCACGTTCATCTGCAGCAGAATGATGAGGGAGACCGAAAGCAGCGGTAGCAGAAAGAGGCCCGCCTGCAGCAGGCTGAGTTCACCGCTGGGGATCGGCCGTGTGGCGGTGCGGGCGACCTTGGCATCGAAGTCGCGGTCCAGCATGTCGTTCACCACGCAGCCGGCGCTGCGCATCAAAAGGGCGCCACAGGCAAACAGCAGATAGAGTTGCCAAGAGGGCGCGAAGGCGTCGCTCGCCGCCGCGTCGCCGAGGGCGATGGCCCACCAGCCGGGAAACAGCAGCAGCCAGATGCCGATCGGCCGGTCGAGCCGGGCGAGGCGCAGATAGGGGCGCAGGCCGCGCGGCGCCGCGCGCAGAACCCAGTGGTTGGCGCGGATGTCGCTGGCGGAGGTAGGCGTTGCGGCATTCATCGCCTAATGTTTAACGGCGAATCCCCGCGGGAGAAAGATGTGCAGCGGAACAAAGGCCGTGTCTGAGTCTGGTTCTGGGCCCGGTGCGGCGAAAAGACCCGCCACCCGGCTCTATGTGGAAGACAACCTGGCCGAGGGGCAGACCCTGGGGCTCGACCGGGATCGCGCGCATTTCCTGCGCTCGGTGCTGCGTCTGGCCCCGGGCGCCAAACTGGCGGTCTTCAATCCGCGCGACGGCGAGTGGCTGGCTGAAATCGACGGCCTGGGCAAGGGTTGGTGCTCGCTGGTCATCGGCCGGCAGCTTCGGCAGCCGGCGCCGGAGCCGGACCTCTGGCTGGTTTTCGCACCGATCAAGCGGGCCAGGATTGACTTCATCGCCGAAAAGGCGACGGAACTGGGCTGTTCGCTGCTGCAGCCGGTGATGACCCGATTCACCGCCGTTAGCCGGGTCAACGAGGAACGTCTGGCCGCCAACGCCCGCGAAGCCGCCGAGCAGTGCGAGCGCCTGACCGTGCCGGACGTCCGCCCGACCCGCGGTCTGGATCAGGTATTGGACGACTGGCCGGCGGAGCGCCGGCTCATCGTCTGCGCCGAATGGGGCGAAGCCAGGCCGATTGCCGAGGCGCTGCAAGCGCTGCGCGCGGAAGCGGGCGGTGCGGCCACTTCCACGGCGACTCCCACGGCCACTCCCTGGGCGATCCTGACCGGGCCGGAGGGCGGCTTCGCGGAAAGCGAACTTGACGCCCTTCGCAAACTGCCTTTTGTTACGCCTGTCGGCCTGGGGCCGAGGATTTTGCGTGCCGATACCGCGGCTTTGGCGGCGTTGGCTTGCTGGCAGGCGGTGCTGGGCGACGGCGCGGAACGGCCGCCGGCGGCCCTGGCCGGTTTCCCCGCAGGGTGAGTATGGGGGGTGAGGATGGCCGGCAGGATTTGGTGACGCCGTGTTTGATGGGGTGCCGTGTTGGATGGGGTGAGGGCGACGCATAGAAAAATCTAATGCGATGCCGAAGAAATAGTCATTTGAAAAGCCTGATCGGCAGACAAAGGTCCGAAAAGCAGGTGCTTCAAAGCCAGAGGGTGAGACAGGCCTCGGAAGAAGGCCGCAAAAGCAGGATAGAGATCCAACAGCCGGGCGCGCCGGGGGGCGGCGCTGCAGTCTTCTACTAGGGGAAATCTCCTCCGGAGCCAGGACGGTCCCGGCACAAGGTAATAACGTATGTCCGCTCCTCCGCAGAGTCAGGGTGAAACCCTGACCGATAAGGCACAGCTGGTCGCCTATCTCGAAGCCGGCTGCAAGCCGCCCGAAGACTGGCGCATCGGCACCGAGCACGAAAAATTCTGTTATACGCGCGGCGATTTCCGGCCGCTGCCCTATGAGGGCGAGCGTGGTATCCGCGCCCTCTTGACCGGCCTCCAGACCTTCGGCTGGCAGCCGGTGATGGAGGGCAACAACGTGATCGCCCTTAGCCAGGAGGGCGCCAGCGTCTCGCTGGAGCCTGGCGGCCAGTTCGAGCTGTCGGGCGCGCCGCTGGAGACCATTCACGACACCTGCTCAGAGGTGCACATCCACCTCGATCAGATCGAGAAGGTGACGGAGCCCCTGGGCGTCGCCGCCATGGGTCTCGGCTTTCAGCCCAAGTGGGCGCGGGCCGACATCCCCTGGATGCCCAAGGGCCGCTACAAGATCATGGGCGCCTATATGCCGACCAAGGGCAACCTCGGCCTCGACATGATGCTGCGCACCTGCACCGTACAGGTGAACCTGGACTTCCAGTCAGAAGCCGACATGGTGAAAAAGTTCCGGGTCAGCCTAGCCCTGCAGCCCATCGCCACGGCGCTCTTCGCCAATTCGCCCTTTACCGAAGGCAAGCCCAACGGCTTCCTCAGCTACCGCAGCCACATCTGGACCGACACCGATCCGGACCGCACCGGCGTGCTGCCCTTCGTGTTCGAGGACGGCATGGGTTTCGAACGCTATGTCGATCACGTGCTCGACGTACCGATGTACTTCGTCTACCGCGACGGCAAGTACCTCGACGCCTCCGGCCAGTCGTTCCGCGATTTCCTGGACGGCAGGCTGCCGGCGCTGCCGGGCGAGAAGCCGAGGGTGGGCGATTGGGCCGATCACCTTTCGACCCTGTTTCCCGAGGTGCGTCTGAAACGCTTCCTGGAAATGCGCGGCGCCGACGGCGGGCCCTGGAAGTCGCTCTGCGCCCTGCCGGCTTTCTGGGTCGGTCTGCTCTACGATCAGACGGCACTGGACGCGGCCTGGGATCTGGTGAAGGACTGGACTCTCGAAGACCACGAATACCTGCGCGCCGAGGTGCCGCGGCAGGCCCTCCACACGCCCTTCCACGGCAGGAAAGTGAACGCGGTGGCCGAGCAGGCGATCGAGATTGCCGCCGAGGGTCTGAAGGTGCGCAACCGCCTCGACGGCCAGGGCGATAACGAGAGCCACTTCCTGTCCCTGCTGCGCAGCCGCGTGGAGCGGGAGAAATGTCCGGCGGAGTACCTGCTGGACGATTTCCATGGCCGCTGGGGCGGCTCCATCGACCCGATCTTCACCGAGTGCGCGTACTAGCGCGTTTCGACTTGCGTCGAAGCGGTTCCGGCCCGCTCCCCCGCCCGGCCCCCAATGAGATTATCCTGATGGATGGCCGGGCGGGGGAGTGGGCTGGTGCCGTCAAAACACTAACGACCTAGTCGGCCACGGCTTCTTTCTTTCGCGCGTCCTGGGCGAGCTTCAGGGCGCGGATCAGCGCTGGCGGCATCTCTGATTTGGCTTCTTCCTGGGCCGGGGTCAGGTTCAACTCCCGAAGCTGTGCCTCTGCCTCCAAAGCCAGGATTTCGGCGCGCAGGGCGGCGATCCGGGATTCAAAGGCCGCTACGTTGCCGAAGCGCTTGGAGGTTGCGACGCCGCGAAAGGTGCGCGGCTGGGCAAGGCCCCGTGTCGTCGCCCCGCGGATGACCGAGGTCCGCGGCGGTGAGCCGGTCACCGCGAAGTTGCCGAGACGCTGGCCCGCCGGCCCGTTGTTGAAGATCAGCGTGTTGCCGACCGTGTTGTGCGACCCGCGGGTGCCGCAGAACACCGAGGAGCCGATACTGGTGCAGGAGGCGACAGCCGTCTCGGCGCCCAGAGTCAGGGTTATGAGTGCAGTGGCAATCAGCGCCGGGACGCGGGTCTGCTTAAGGATACGCATAGCCTTCCTCCTTTGAACGCCGCCCAAAAGCCTTGGGGACACTGGAGTTACGGGCCGAGCCATCAATTTGGCTTCACCTGGTCATATGGCCCGGCCGGGCTTCAGGCCAAGATACCACACTGCTGCCGCGCCGAGCGGGTTAAGGCGTGGTCTTTGCCGCGGCTTCGGCGCGGGCCGCCTTGGCAAGGGTGAGCGCGCGCACCAGCGCCGGCGGCATGTCGGGGGCCGCCGCCTGTGCCGGCGTGAGTCCAAGCTCTTTCAGGCGTGCAGCGGCGTCCAGCGCCAAGGCTTCGGCCCGCAGCGCGCGAATTCGCGAGTCGTCGAAGGCGCCCCGCCGGAAGCCGCGGGGGCTGGGTCCGAAGAGGGTGCTGCTGCTCAGCCGGCTGCCGCGCACCAGCGGCAGGGTCCGCCCGCGCAGCACCTGCGAGCCGCCGAAGGTCCGGTCTCGGCGCAACAGGCCGGAGGTGATCGAGGAGCCGACGCCGCGGGCCACGCCCGAACTGCCGAAGCGGCGGTCGCGTTGCAGGATGCCGGGACGGCCGGCGGAACCGAAACCGCGGGGTCCGACCGTGCTGCGGCGGCTTGTCGTGCTGCGGCGGCTCGTACTCGGGCGGTTGAAGCCGGCGAGGGTCAGGCGCGGCGGCCCATCACCCGGGGCCAGGGTCTGATGCTGCAACACCGGCAGGGTGAGGGTACTGGCGGCGGTCATGGGGGAGGCCGTGGCGGCCTGGGTTGAAAACGCCGCAGCCGCCAGGGCAAGGGCCGGAAGGGCAAGTATAGGAAGGGTGGCCTTGCGGAGCAGGTGAGTCAGGGATTTCGTCATTATCGGCTTCCTTTTCTGTCTCCCCCTGTTCAGTTCGACGTGGGCAGGACCGGCCCTCCGGGCAAAGCACGATTTCGCGATGGCGGCGGGAGCGCCGGAAGCGCCAGCCCTGGGATAGCCCAGGATTTGCGCTTATGGGCTGTCTGAGACAGGATGGCGGCGATCCGCGACGGGCGGAGAGGGAGGAAACCATGGAATCCGGCGATCGGGGCTGGCTGAGGCACTGGGCTTTGCGGATTGGCGGCACAGCCTATCTGCTGTTCGTTTTTGCCTTCATGGCCAGCCATCCGCAGCCGGGCAGCATGGCCAGCCTCAGCCACGCCCTGGTGATGGCGATCGTGCCGGCCCTGATCGGCACCCTGGCCGCGCTGGGTATCATGCTCTACCTGAGGCGCCGCTAGAGCAGGTCCGATCTAGAACGGCCCAAGGCACGGCAATGCGCCTCGGGCCGTCCTATCCCGTTTCGGGTCAGGTCACCGCCAGGGGATTGCCCGGCGAGCCGGTAGCGCCTTTGATCGGGAGCGGTGCGAAGATATAGGCGAAGCGCCAACTCTCCTCCGCCGACAGACTTTCCAGATTGAGGTTTTCGTGCAGGTAGATGCCGTGACGCACCAGCAGTTCCTGGTGCGCCGGGAACACCTGCGCAGAGTTCGGGTTGGGAAACACCTCGACGCCCCAGCAGTCGGCGCCGACCAGGGACACCTGTTTTTCCGCAAGGTAGCGGGCTGCCTCCAGCCCGATACCCGGCTCGCCGCCGTTATAACGTTCGTTGTCCTCTTTCCACAGCAGGCCCCAGCCGCTGCGGATCACCACCGCATCGCCGGGGCTGATGGCGTCGCCGGAAAGACCCTGGCGCTCCAGCGCCGCTTCCAGATCGGCCACGGTGATCTCGGTGCCGGCCTCCAGCATCGTGCCTTTCAGACCCATGACGTCGATCAGCAGTCCGGGGGTGAAGAACGGCTTCACGTTCTCGACGCCCAGTTTTTTCAGGCCGTAGGGCGAAGCCGCCTCTGCCATGGTGACGCCGTTATACATCCGTCTTTGGGTCTGGTCGCCGGGTCCGCCGGCCTCCACCCCGATGTGGCCCAGGCCGTCGAACTGGGTGCCGACCTGGCCGATCTCCGTTGCCAGAAACTCGTCGTTCCAGATGATCTTGTTGTCGCCGAAGGTGCCGCCGGTGGGCATGCCGGGGGTGCGCAGCGCAAAGACCCGCTCGCCGAACAGCGGCATGCCGGATTCATAGACATGGCCCAGGCTGTGGACCTTTCCGGTTTTGATCTGCTGGACCGCTTCCAGGGTTTTCTGCGGCCCCATGTGGTTGGAGGCGCCGGCCTGGTCGTCGGCCCCCCATTTCGACGGCCACCACTTCTCGCCGATCGGGGTCTCCGCCGCCCCGGCTGTCGGCGGCGCCGAAAGCCCGGCCAGAGCCGCGCCGGCGAGGCCGAGGCCTGCCGATTTCAGAAAACCGCGGCGGGAGGCCGCGGCCTGCTCTGCTGTAACGTTATCTTGTGCCCGCTGCCGGACCGGGGTGTCTTGTCCATCTCCCTCGAAACCCATCTTGGTCTGCCTCGCTTGTTGCCTATCGATGGTAACGATAGCGTCAGGCTACCCCAAGTTCGGGTGGTTTGCGCGGTCAAGTTGTGTTCAGGGGAGGGCCTCAGGCTGCCGTTCCGCCGACGGTGATCGCGTCGATCAGCATGGTCGGCTGGCCGACGCCGACGGGCACACCCTGGCCGTCCTTGCCGCAGGTGCCGACGCCGTCGTCGAGTTTCATGTCGTTGCCGATCATTTTCACCTTGGTCATCACGTCCGGGCCGTTGCCGATCAGGGTCGCGCCCTTCACCGGTGCGCCGAGTTTGCCGTTCTCGATCAGATAGGCCTCGGTGCAGGAAAAGACGAACTTGCCGGAGGTGATGTCGACCTGGCCGCCGCCGAAGTTGACGGCAAAGAGGCCGCGGTCGACGGAGGAGAGGATCTCCTCCGGGTCCTTATCGCCGCCCAGCATGACGGTGTTGGTCATGCGCGGCATGGGGATGTGCGCATAGCTCTGGCGGCGCCCGTTGCCGGTCGGGGTCATGCCCATCAGGCGGGCGTTCTGGCGGTCCTGCATGTAGCCCTTCAGAATGCCGTCCTCGATCAGCACGGTCGCCTGGCTCGGCGTGCCTTCGTCGTCGATGGTGAGGGAGCCGCGGCGGTCCTGCATGGTGCCGTCGTCCATCACGGTGACGCCCGGCGAGGCTACGCGCTCACCCAGCAGGCCGGAGAAGGCCGATGTTCTTTTGCGGTTGAAGTCGCCTTCCAGGCCGTGGCCGACGGCTTCGTGCAGCAGGATGCCGGGCCAGCCGGAGCCCAGCACCACCGGCATCTCACCGGCCGGGGTGTCGACGGATTCCAGGTTTACAAGGGCGCGCCGCAGGGCCTCTTCGACGCCGGCCTGCCAATAGGCAGGGTCCATCAGCATGTCATAGGCCAGGCGTCCGCCGCCGCCGTAGCCACCGGCCTCCATGCGGTCGCCTTCGCCGACCACGACGGAGATGTTGAGCCGCACCAGCGGGCGGATATCGGCGGCGCGCTCGCCCCCGGCGCGCAGGATCTGGACGGCCTGCCATTCGCCGGCCAGGGAAGCGCTGACCTGCTTGATTCTGGGGTCCTTGGCCCGGGCGAAAGCATCGATTTCCGCCAGCAGCTTCACCTTCTCCTCGAAGGGCACGGCCGAGATCGGGTTGTCGTCGGCATAGAGAATGCGGTTGGTGCGGGCGGGGCCGTCGGCCTGACTGCCGCTGTGGCCCGACTGCACGGCCCGCACCGTCTCGGCGGCGCGGGCGACGGCCTCCTCAGACAACTCGCTGGCATGGGCATAGCCCGCCGCCTCCCCGGCGATGGCCCGCAGACCGAAGCCCTGGGAAGTATCGAAGCTGGCCGACTTCAGCCGCCCGTCGTCGTAGGCAAGCGCTTCCGACTGGCGGTACTCCAGGAACAGCTCGCCGTCGTCGGCACCGTTCAGGGCTTCGTTCACCGCCGTTTCCAGGCGGTTGCGGTCGAGCCCGGCTTTTGCGAAGAAAAGCGAGTCGGTTTCGGCGAGATGTGACATTGGTGTCTCCGGGATCGGCTTCGGGTCTGGCAATCTGGGGCCGCCTTGCTTCACTATGGGCCCGAGAATTGAAACGGTTCTAAGTTGATATGGGTTCCTGGGCGCCAGGATACATCCCCTTGCCGGGGCGGTGCCAGCATCCTGCGGTCTGTGACTGCGAGACCAGGACATGAGGGGGAAGTCGGGGCGTGATCGACGGTTTGCGGGACCACCCGCTGCGCGGCGCCTTGAATGCAGAGGTGCATTCAAGGCCCTTTGCCAACCTGCAGGCGCCGGAGCGCATCAGCCACCTGGCCCTGCTTTCCGGTGAGCGCGGGGCGGAGCGCGACCGCCAGCACGTTGCCCTTCTCTGCGAGCGTTTCGCCGTTGCCGCCCCGGATGCCGGCGAAAACCACTTCATGGCCGATTTCGGTCCTTTTCGCCTGAAGTGGGAGCGTCATACCGAGTTCTCCACCTACACGTTTTTTCAAAACGGTGCGGTCGAAGCCGAGCCCTTTGCGGGCTTCTCCGTCGATCTGGTGCCACGGGACTGGCTGATTGCGCTGCCCGGCGATCTGTTGGTGGCTGTGCACCTGGATCTGCTCGACCGCAGCACGCCGCCGCCGGACACGGCAAGGCTGACCCGGCTGTTCGGCCACGACAACATCGTCGGCAGCCGGGTTTCCGGCGGCTCGGCGGAGGTCTGGATGGATTTCACGGTTCAGGACGACCGGTTCTCGCGCATCCTGCTGCGCGATACCGGTCTGCGGCCGCGCCAGGCGGGCCGCCTCGTCCAGCGGTTCCTCGAAATCGAAACCTACCGGATGATGGCGCTGCTGGCTTTCCCCGCCGCAAAACGCCACGGCGGCGTGCTGGCCGCCGCTGGCGAGCGTCTGACCGCAATCACCGGGCGGATGACCGAAACCGACGGTATCGGGGCGGAGCAGGCCCTGCTCGACGAACTGATGGCTTTTTCCTCGGAGATTGAGGACGTGGCGGCGGCCACCAACTATCGCTTCGGCGCCGCCCGCGCCTACTACGCCCTCGTGCGCAGCCGGGTGGAGGAACTGCGCGAGCAGCGGGTCGAGGGCCTGCAGACGATCGAGGAATTCATCGACCGTCGCCTGGCGCCGGCCATGCGCACCTGCGAAGCCGTGAGCGAGCGTTTGGAGACCCTGTCGCGCAGGGTGGCGCGGGCCAGCCAGTTGCTGCTGACCCGGGTCGACATCCAACTGGAAGGGCAGAATCGGGATCTGCTGAAGTCCATGGACCGCCGGGCGCACCTGCAACTGCGCCTCCAGCAGACCGTTGAGGGCCTCTCCGTCGCCGCCATCACCTATTATCTGGCCAGTCTCGTCGGTTATCTGGCTAAGGCTGGAAAGGCTGCCGGCCTGCCGGTCGACGCCGCGATCGCGACCGGGGTGTCGATCCCCGTTATCGCCCTGATGATCTGGCTCGGCGTCCGGCGTATGCGGCGGGTGCTGGCGCGTGAGGAGGGCGCCGACGGAAAGCACTGAGGCAAGTCTGGCGGAAATTGCGGCATTCGGTCGCACCCGCCGTCCTCAGACCCCGCTTTGCGCTATTCTGTCTTCTGTCTCCAGCCTGCCGATGGCAGCGCCGAAAGGGTCGTTTTCAGCGGATTCCGGTCCTTGTGGAGCCAACAGGCTTGGTATAGTTTGCGCGCGCAGCGGCGGCTTCGTGCGCGAACAGGGGGACAGGCAGGCGATTGATCGTCTGTTTGCTGATTTGGGCCAGCCGCCGGCCTTCGAGGGATAACTTGGGATTGCTTGCTATGACAGTGCTGAGCCGGTTGGGCCTGATTGCCGCCGCCTTCTTGTCGATGCTGGGTTCGGCTTATGCCGCGGAACCCGTGCCTTACCAGTTGGGCTTGCAGCCCGCCGTCACTCCGGTGATGGAGCGGATCACCAGCTTTCACAACATTCTCCTCTGGGTCATCACGCTGATCACCCTCTTCGTGCTGGCGCTGCTGCTCTGGGTGATGTGGCGCTATTCGGAGAAACGGAATCCGACCCCGTCGAAGACGACCCACAACACCCTGATCGAGGTGCTGTGGACGGTGGTACCGATCATCATTCTGGTGCTGATCGCGATCCCGTCGTTCCGGTTGCTCTATTTCGCCGAGACGGTGCAGGACTCCGATCTCACGGTGAAGGCGATCGGCCGGCAGTGGTACTGGTCCTTCGAATATCCCGACAACGGCAACTTCACCTTCGACGCCTATATGGTGCCCGACGAAGATTTGGAGCCCGGACAGCCGCGTCTGCTGACGACCGACAATGCCCTGGTGCTGCCGGTGGACACCAATATCCGCTTCATCATCACCGCCAGCGACGTGCTGCATAACTTCGCCATGCCGTCTTTCGGCCTGAAGACCGACGCGGTGCCGGGGCGCATCAACGAGACCTGGACCTATGTCCCGGCGGAGTTCGCCGGCCGGACGTTTTATGGCCAGTGCTCGGAGCTTTGCGGCACCGGCCATGCCTACATGCCGATCATGATCAAGATGGTGACCAAGGAAGAATACGCTGCCTGGACCGAACAGGCTCAGCAGGAATTCGGCCAGGTCGATGAGCCCGCGGCGGTCCGTCTGGCCGGGGCCTCCACCGTCACGCCCGTATCCGAGTAGAGGAACCCATCGTCATGGCTTACAGCAGCAGCGACGCACACGACCATCACGACCACAAGCCCGGGTTCTTCGTCCGGTGGTTCTGTTCCACGAACCACAAGGACATCGGCACCCTCTATCTGCTCTTCGCGATCATCGCGGGCCTCATCGGCGGCCTGTTCTCGCTGATCATGCGGATGGAGCTGCAGGACCCCGGCGTTCAGTACCTGCTGAACGACGGTCAGCCCGACGGACAGCTTTGGAACGTGATCATCACGGCCCACGGCCTCATCATGGTCTTCTTTGTGGTGATGCCGGCCTTGATCGGCGGTTTCGGCAACTGGTTCGTGCCTTTGATGATCGGCGCGCCGGATATGGCCTTCCCGCGGATGAACAACATCTCTTTCTGGCTGCTGGTGCCGGCCTTTCTGCTTCTGCTGGGCTCGGCCTTCGTCGATATCGGCGTCGGGACCGGCTGGACGATCTATCCGCCGCTCTCGGGGTCGCTGGGCCATGGCGGCATGTCGGTGGACATGGCGATCTTCGCGCTCCATCTGGCCGGTGCGTCTTCGATTTTGGGCGCGGTGAACTTCATCACCACGATCTTCAACATGCGCGCGCCGGGCATGACCCTGCACAAGATGCCGCTCTTTGTCTGGTCGATGCTGATCACGGCCTTCCTGCTGCTGTTGTCGCTGCCGGTGCTCGGTGGCGCCATCACCATGCTGCTGACCGACCGTAATTTCGGCACGTCTTTCTTCGATCCGGCCGGCGGCGGCGACCCGATCCTGTTCCAGCATCTGTTCTGGTTCTTCGGCCATCCCGAGGTCTACATCATGATCCTGCCGGCCTTCGGGATCATCAGCCACATCGTCTCGACTTTCTCGCGCAAGCCGGTCTTCGGTTACCTGGGCATGGCCTACGCGATGGTGTCGATCGGTTTCGTCGGCTTCATCGTCTGGGCTCACCACATGTACACCGTGGGTCTGGACGTCGACACGAAGGCTTACTTCACGGCGGCCACCATGGTGATCGCCGTGCCTACGGGGGTGAAAATCTTCTCCTGGGTGGCGACCATGTGGGGCGGCTCGATCCGCTTCACCACGCCTATGATCTGGGCTATCGGCTTTATCTTCCTCTTCACCCTCGGCGGGGTGACGGGCGTGGTGCTGGCCAACGCCGGCATGGATATCGCCATGCACGACACCTACTACGTGGTCGCACACTTCCACTATGTGCTCAGCCTGGGCGCCGTCTTCGGCATCTTCGCGGCCTTCTATTACTGGTTCTCCAAGATGTCCGGGCGCGAGTTCCCGGAATGGGCCGGCAAGCTGCATTTCTGGGTGACCTTCGTCGGCGTGAACATGACCTTCTTCCCGCAGCACTTCCTGGGTCTGGCCGGCATGCCGCGCCGCTACATCGACTATCCCGACGCCTTTGCGGGCTGGAATGCGGTCTCCTCCTACGGCTCCTACATCTCCATTGCGGCGACCGTCTTCTTCGTCGTGATGACGATCTATTCGCTGGTGGCCGGCCGTAAGGCGGAAGCCAACCCCTGGGGCGAGGGGGCGACGACGCTGGAGTGGACCGTGTCCTCGCCGCCGCCGTTCCATACCTTCAACGATCTGCCGCAGGTCCGCTAAGGCTTGGGCTGCATCGTGATTAGGGTGCAAAGGGAAACGACAGAGTGAGCGACGCCTCCCTCAGTCTCGACAGCCAGGTCGCCGGCTTTACGCCGGCGGCTTCGGCGACTCGTGCTTCCGGGGCGCGGATCTCCGACTACTTCGCCCTCTTGAAGCCGCGGGTCATGACGCTGGTGGTGTTCAGCGGCTTTGCCGGACTCTATGCCGCGCCCGGAGAGATCCATCCCTTCCTGGCCGCGGTGGCCGTGCTCTGCATCGCCGTGAACGCCGGCGCCGCCGGCGCCATCAACATGTGGTACGAGCGCGATATCGATGCGGTGATGGAGCGCACCCGCGGCCGTCCGCTGCCGCGCGGCAAGATGGCGCCGCAGGAAGCGCTGGCCTTCGGCATCATCCTGACCCTGCTGTCGGTGATGCTGATGGGGATCGCCCTTAACTGGGCTGCCGCCGGCCTCTTGGCCCTTGCGAATGCGTTCTACGTCTTCGTCTACACCATCTGGCTGAAGCGCCGGACGCCGCAGAACATCGTCATCGGCGGCGCCGCCGGCGCTTTTCCGCCGATGATCGGCTGGGCGGCGGTCACCGGCGGTGCCGAGCTGCAGTCGATTGTGCTCTTCGCCTTGATCTTCGTTTGGACGCCGCCGCATTTCTGGGCGCTCGCCCTCTACCGCCAGCTCGACTACACCAAGGCCAAGGTGCCGATGCTGCCGGTGGTCGCCGGACGTGAAGCCACCAAGCGGCAGATCGTTGCCTATAGCCTGATCCTGGCGCCGCTCGGCCTGGTGCCTGCCTTTCTGGGGACCGCCGGAATCGTCTACGGCGCCGTCGCGGCGGTCATGGGCCTCTGCTTCGTCCTCCTGGCCCTGCAGGTGCAGCGGGAAACGGGAGACCGGGCGGCCAAGCGTCTTTTCGGGTTTTCGATCCTCTATCTCTTCGTGCTCTTCGGCCTCATCATCATCGACCGGGGCGCTGGTTTGCTTCCGGGCCTTCTGAACGAGGCCGCGCCTGTCTTCGCCGCCGCCTCGTGGATTGTGGGCTGATGGCGATGGCGGACGAAGAGGAAAAGGAGCGCATGCGTCAGCAGAAACGCAAGAACTGGGCGCTCTTCGGCGTGCTGATCACCTTCATCGTGGTGGTCTATTTCGTTTCCATCATTCGCATGGGCGGTGGCTGAATATGACCGAAAGACATCAGGACACAGCACAGCAGAACCGCGCCAACGGGCGCGTGGCCCTATCCCTGGCCGGCGTCGTCGTTGCCATGAGCGGCCTGGCTTATGCTTCGGTGCCACTCTACGAGCTGTTTTGCCGGGTGACCGGCTTCGGCGGCACGACACAGGTGGCCGAAAGCCTGCCCGAGACGATCAGCGAGCGGCGCATTGCCGTACGGTTCAATGCCGATGTGAACCCGAACCTGCCTTGGGCCTTTCAGCCCGTGGAACGGGAAGTCAGTCTTCAGGTTGGCGAGTCCGGCCTGGTCTTTTACCGGGCCACCAACCGCGCGGCGCGGCCGACGGCGGGTACCGCAACCTTCAACGTGACGCCGCTGAAGGCCGGCCAGTATTTCAACAAGGTGCAGTGTTTCTGTTTCACCGAGCAGACGCTGGCGCCGGGTGAGTCCATGGACATGGCGGTCAGCTTCTTCGTCGATCCGGCGATCGAAGAGGACCCCAACCTGGACGAAGTGAGAACCATCACGCTTTCCTATACCTTCTTCCCGGATCTGGACGCCGCCTTCGATGAGCCGGTCAGTCTTTCCGAGGCGGCGCCGGAGCGCGCTGCGTCGGGAACTGGGGTAGCGGAAAGCGCAGTGAATTGACGGCGAGAGCCAAAGGGTGCCGGTTGTTTCGCCGGCAGCAATGAGCGGGGAATAGCATGTCTGCAGGCCACGAACCAAATCACCCCTACCACTTGGTGGATCCCAGCCCCGTGCCGCTGCTCGGCGCCATTTCCGGCGGCGTTCTGGCGTTCGGCATGGTGCTGTTCATGCACGAGGTCACCCTCTGGGTCTTGCCGGTTGGCGTGATGATGGTCATCGCCACCATGTTCTTGTGGTGGCGTGATGTCATCAAAGAAGCAACCCATCAGGGGCATCACAACAAGGTGGTCCAGCTCGGCCTGCGCTACGGCATGGTGCTGTTCATCGCCTCCGAGGTGATGTTCTTCGCCGCTTTCTTCTGGGCTTTCTTCGATGCCAGCCTCTTCGCCGGCGAAGCTCAGCAGTTCGAGCGTGTGGAACACACCGGCGGCGTCTGGCCGCCGGCGGGCGTGGAGGTCTTCCCGGCTTTCCACCTGCCGTTCCTCAACACCATGATCCTGCTGCTCTCGGGCTGCACCGTCACCTGGGCGCACCACGCACTGCTCCACGGCGACCGCCAGGGCCTGCTGCAGGGTCTGGCCATCACCATCGCGCTGGGTGTCATCTTCACCGGCGTTCAGGCCTACGAATACGGCCACGCCGCCTTCGGCTTCACCGACGGGATCTATTCCTCGACCTTCTACATGGCGACCGGCTTCCACGGCTTCCACGTGCTGGTCGGCACCATCTTCCTTATTGTCTGCTGGTTCCGCGCCTACTACGGCCACTTCAAGCCGGATCATCATTTCGGCTTCGAGGCGGCGGCTTGGTACTGGCACTTCGTCGACGTGGTATGGCTGTTCCTTTTCATCTGCGTGTACTGGTGGGGCGGCAACTGATCGACCCGAAACCGCGGCCTGACCTTGGTCCTGGACCTGACACGACGGCCGACCTGGAAACCGGCGGGGCGCTGCTGTGACGGCGCCCCGCCAATGCTCAGGGGATCATCCCCCCAAGCGCCCCGGTTCCG
>JANQMC010000139.1 GCA_028280305.1 Pelagibius sp.
AGATGGCGAGCAGCAGGCCGCCGGCGAAGCCCCCGACCGAATGAAAGACCGCCGTGCCGAAGGCCGCGGCGATGACGAGCAAGAGGGTTACCAGATCAAGGTCCACCGGCGTCTTCGGCTTTTTTGTCGACAATCTACACTGACGAGGAAAAAATGAGTGATCAGGCTACCGGTTTTCCCCAGAAATGCAAAGCAATCCATCCGGGACAGCTTCCAATTCGGAAAAAATTGTCTACAATTCAAGCCACTCGAGCTACAGTCCGCGGGCCAGCAGTCGGGAGGCTGGGCATGCGCATCCACGAAATCACCCTCTACCGGGCCGAGCTGCCGCTCACCACGCCCTATCGGCTCTCCTACCGGACCTTCGAGAGTTTCGAGCCCCTGCTCGTGGAGCTGCGCGACCAGGACGGCCGCAGCGGCTGGGGCGAGCAGCACATCTCGCCCGGCTCCAGCGCCGAGACGCGGGACGGCGGCTGGGCCTTCGCACGCGAGCTTGCGGAGGCCGTGGTGGGCCAGGAGATCGAGACGGCCAAGCACCAGGTCGGGGGCCGCTCGGCGGAAAGCCCGGTGGCCGCCACCGCACTGGTCACGGCCATGGAGATGCTGCAGGAGGCAGCGATTCTCCACGGCAAGGCGGAACGCCGCGTCCCGCTGCTCACGGCCTTCAACGCCACCGAGCGGGAGGCGATCAGGGCCGAGGTCGAGCAGCGCCTGGACCAGGGCTTCCGGACCTTCAAGGTGAAGGTCGGCCAGGACGTGGACGCCGACATCGCACGCTTTGCCTGGATTCAGGACTGCCTTGGCGGCCGCGCGAGCCTGAGGGTGGACGCCAACCGCGCCTTCAGCCGTGCGGAGGGCTGCCGCTTCGCCGCGGCCATGGCGCCGGACAGCGTCGAGCTCTTCGAACAGCCCTGCGCGGCGGAGGACTGGGAGGCCAATGCCGCAGTCGCGGCGGTCTCGCCGGTGCCCCTGATGCTCGACGAACCGATTTGCTCGCTGGCGGATATCGACCGCGCCGCCGGAATCGATGGCGTCGGGCTGTGCAAGGTGAAGCTGAAGCGCTTCGGCTCCCTGAACCATCTGGCAGAGGCTATCCGCACAGTCCACGCCAGGGGCCTGCGTGCCGTCCTCGGCGACGGGCTGGGCGCGGAGATCAACTGCTGGATGGAGGCTCGTGTCGCCGACGGCCTGATCGACACCGCCGGGGAATTCAACGGCTATGTGAAGATCCGGCCCGAAGCGCGGCTCCTGGCGCAACCCCTGCCGTTCGAAGCGGGCGAGATGGTACTGCCCGCCGGCTGGTGGCCGGAGGTCGACCGCCGCCGCATGGAGCAGCGCTGCCTGCAGCGCGAGCGCTTTGCATCGCCGGCGGTGGGCGCATTGGCATAACAGAAGCACTTTGAGGAGATGGGGCAATGGAGATAACCGCAACAGGCACAGCCCTGGCCGCCGAGATCACCGGCGTGGATCTGGCCACGACCCTCGACACGGCAACGGTCGAAGCCATCAAGACCGCCTGGGACGACCACCTTGTGCTGCTGTTTCGCGGGCAGAGGCTGAACGACCCCGATCTGCTCACTTTCAGCAGGCATTTCGGCGAACTGGACCCGCCGGGCCCCAACCCCTACGGCACCACCTTCCTGCCCGAGTTTCCGGAGATCAACGTCATCTCCAACGTCAAGGACGCGCAGTCGCGGCCGATCGGCAATCTGGGCGCCGGCGAAGCGGTCTGGCACGCCGACATGACTTACATCGAGACGCCGCCGAAAGGGGCCATCCTCCACGCGCTGGAGGTCCCCGTCGGTCAGGGCGACACCCACTTCGCCAACATGGTCAGAGCCTACGAAGACCTGCCGGCCGAGCTGAAACGCGCCGTCGAGGGCAGGAAAGCCATTCACGACGCTGCCCACAACAGCGCCGGCATGCTGCGCAAGGGTTATGAGGAGATCGACGACCCCCGCAAGACCCCCGGCGCCCATCATCCCCTGGTGCGCGAAGATCCGGAGAACGGGCGGCGCGCCCTGTTTCTCGGGCGCCGGCCCCACGCCTATGTCATCGGCATGGAGCCCGACGAGAGCGACGACCTGCTCGACCGGCTCTGGGCCCATGCAACCCAGGAAAGGTACGCCTGGGCCCACAAGTGGCAGCCCGGCGACCTGCTGATGTGGCAGAACCTCTGGATTCTCCATCGTCGGGACGGCTTCGACGACAACGCACGGCGGATCCTCCATCGCACCCAGATCAAGGGTGACGCGGCCATCGTCGGCTGAATTGCCAAAGACCCGATGGAGTCGGCCTGATTTTGTCTACAATATCCAGGCGTGAAAGGTCTTCCGCTTGATCCGGAACCTTATAGATTCTGATGTTTCCGGGGTTTCCAGGCGGTCAGAATAAGAATTTCGGCCCGTTGATGTTCCGTTTTGTTGACAATCTGTAGTGAACTCAAGCATCCTAGTCGAACCGTGCGCCGGTGGATGCCGGCGGCAATGAGCAGCCGTTCAGCCGCGATGCGGCGAGAGGACAAGCCGGTCCAGCAACGAGGCCGGTGCCCGAACGGGTCATCTTGGGAGGAAAACATGAAAAGCAGCTTCAAGAGCCTGCGCCGCGGCGTCCTGTTGGCCGCAATCGGTGCCTCGCTTTCCTATGCCGGCCCGGCGGCAGCGCAGGACGCCGACACCTATCCCTGCAACATCGAGGTCGTCATCCATTCCAGCTACGGCGGCGGCACCGACACCACGGCGCGGATGATGATGATCCGC
>JANQMC010000154.1 GCA_028280305.1 Pelagibius sp.
CGGCCCTCGGCCAGCGCCGCGGCAATCGCCTCGAAATAGGCCTCGGTCTTGCCGGAACCGGTGACGCCGTCGAGCAGCGTCACCGAGAAATCCCGCGCCGCCACAGCCGCGCGCAGAGCCGCCGCGGCTTCGGCCTGTTGATCGGAGAGTTGCGGACCGGCCAGCGCCAGATCCGGCGTCTCGAAAGCGGGCTCGCGCTGCAGGCTGACGGCCTCGACCAGCCCGGCCTCGACCAAGCCCTTCACCACCGAAGACCCCACCGCCGCTTCGGCGGCGGTTTCAGCCAAGGCACGGGCCGGCCCCTCGGCCAGCAGCGCCAGCACCCGCCGGCGCGCCGGGGTCATGCGGAAGCCATCGGGCACCGGCAGGCCGCTGTGCCGGTAAAGCACAAGAGGCCGCGGCGGTTGCAGGGCCGAGGGCGCGCTCAGCGCCATGCGCAGCACGGCGCCCGGCGCGGCCATGGTGTAGTCGGCGACCCAGCCGAGGAAGCGGCGCGCGACCGCCGTCAGGGGCGGCACCGGCAGGACATCGAGAACCGGCCGCAGACGCGCCAGCGGCAGAGGCGATTCGGCCTTCTCCGATTCGCGTCGATCCGATTCGTCCTCGGCGTGGCCGGCGTCGGACAGCATCTCCCAGATCACTGCCGTCACTTCGCGTTTGCCCAGCGGCACGGTGACGACACTGCCGGGTTCGACCGCCAGTTCCGGCGGAATCAGATAGTCGTAGGCACCGGAAAGAGGCAGAGGCAGCAGGACCGCCGCCCGCCTTGGCTTATCAGCAAAGACAGGTGTTTCTTCCTCGAAAGGCAGGGTGGCAGTGCTGGCAAGGCGCTTGGGCATGGGCTACACTCTAGCCGAGGGCCGAGGGAAGGGCCATCGCCCGTCCGGTGCAAAGCTTGGCACGGAAAGGCGGCGCGTAAAGCGGCCGGTGTTGGACGGTCGAAACGCGGCAAGCAAAAGGATGACACTGCAGGCATGAAGTTCTTCATCGATACCGCCGACGTGGCGGAAATTCGCGATCTGGCGGCGACCGGCCTGGTGGACGGCATCACCACGAACCCCTCCCTGATCGCCAAGAGCGGCCGGGACTTCTTCGAGGTGCTGCGCGAGATCTGCGATGTGGTGCCGGGACCGGTGAGCGCCGAGGTCACGGCGGTCGACTTCGACGGCATGGTGACCGAAGGCCGCAAGCTGGCGGCCCTGGCCCCCAACATCGTGGTCAAAGCGCCCTTGACGGTCGATGGCCTGAAGGCCTGCAAGACGCTCAGCGACGAGGGGACAAAGGTCAACGTCACCCTTTGCTTTTCGGCGGCGCAGGCGATCCTGGCGGCCAAGGCGGGCGCGACCTACATCTCGCCCTTCGTCGGCCGGCTGGACGACACCGGGATCGACGGCCTGGAACTGATCGCCGATATTGTCGAGATCTACGAAGCCTACGACGACTTCACCACCGAGGTTCTGGTCGCTTCGATCCGCAACACCGGCCACATCATCGAGTCGGCAAAGATGGGCGCCCATGTGGCGACGATCCCGCCGGGTGTGCTGCGGTCGATGTATAAACACCCCCTCACCGACAAGGGGCTGGAAGCCTTCCTGGCGGACTGGGCCAAGACCGGCCAATCCATCCTGAGCAACGGCGACAGCGCTGAGCGCCGCAGTGCCTGAGAGCGAGACCAAGGGTAAGGAAGGCGCCGCAAAGTCCGACGTCAAGAAAACCACATCGCAAAAGCCCGGTAAGGGAAAGGCTGGCAAGGGAAAGGGCGAGGCACTCGCGCAGCCGATTTCCGGCGATCAGGTCTCGGCCTATCTGCGCCGCCATCCCGAATTCCTCGCCGACAATCCGGAACTGCTCGACGCCCAGCAACCGCCCTCACGGGTGCGCGAAAAAGGCGTCGTCGATCTGCAGCAGTTCCAGGTTCAGCGGCTGCGCGACGAGGTCGGCAGCCTGACCTCCCTGCGCGATGAACTGATTTCCGCCGGGCGCAGCAACCTCTCGACCCAAAGCCGGGTTCATCAGGCGGTGCTGGTGATCCTCAATGCCCGCAGCTTCGAAGAGTTCGTCGAAATCATCACCACCGACATGGCGGCGATCCTGGATCTGGATGTGGTGACGATCGGCGTCGAAAAGGCCGAGCAGGGCGCCACCTGGCAGCCGACGGCCGGTGTCTATTGCCTGGAAACCGGCAGCATCGACGCCTTGCTGGGACCGGGCGGCACGATGCTGCTGCGCGAGAACGTGACCGGCGACCCGACGGTCTTCGACGGCGGCGCCGGGCTGGTGCAGTCCGATGCCCTGATCCGTCTCAACATCAGCGATTCGACGCCCCCGGCCCTGCTGGCCCTGGGCTCGCGCCAGCCCGATGCCTTTCACGACGGCCAGGGCACCGAACTGCTGGTCTTCCTCTCCCAGGTGCTGGAGGTAACCTTCCGCGCATGGCTCAACCTGCCGCCAAAGACCTGAGCGACCAGGACGCCGGGAACGCCGACGTCCTGATCCCCGCCGCCGCCGACTTGCGTCAGGCCATCGCGGACTGGCGGACCTGGTTGCGGGACGAGAAGCGCGCCTCCCCCCACACCCTGCTGGCCTACCAGCACGACCTTCAGCAGTTTCTGACCTTCCTCAGCGAACACCAGGGCAAGGCCGCCAGCCTGAAAGATCTCTCAAAGCTCGCCGCCGCCGACTTTCGGGCCTGGCTGGCGGCGCGGGCGCGCGACGGGCTGGAGCGCAGTTCCACTGCCCGGGCGCTTTCCAGCCTGCGCGGCTTTTTCCGCTGGCTGACCAAAAACGGCCTGGCCGAGAACGCGGCACTGACAACCCTGCGCACGCCCAAGGTCGCCCGGTCAGTCCCCAAGGCGCTCACAGCGGCGGAAGCAGGCGAGGTCGTCGATGCCGTCGCGGAGCTGAGCGACGGCGACTGGTCCGGCAAGCGCGACTGTGCGGTGCTGCTGCTGCTCTACGGCTGCGGACTGCGCATCGGCGAAGCCCTGGCCCTGACCCGGGGCGAGGCGCCGAAGCCGGGCCAGGAAGCCCTGCTGGTGACCGGCAAAGGCAACAAGCAACGCATGGTGCCACTGCTGCCGGTGGTGACGGCAGCCATCGCCGACTATCTCGCCGCCTGCCCTTACCGGGGCGATGCCAAGGCGCCGCTTTTTCTCGGACAGCGCGGCGGCCCCCTGGGCGCGCGGCGGGTCCAGGAAAAGATGCGCGCCCTGCGCGGCTTGCTGGGCCTGCCGGAGAGCGCCACCCCCCATGCCCTGCGCCACTCCTTCGCCACCCACCTGCTTGCCGGCGGCGGCGATCTGCGGGCGATTCAGGAACTGCTGGGCCATGCCTCCCTATCCACCACCCAGCGTTACACCGAGGTCGATGTGGCCGGGCTGCTGGAGGTTTACGACCGCGCCCACCCCCGCGCCCGAACCCGACGGTAGCGCAGGCGCCCCAGCGCCGGTTCGAAACCCAGTTCTTCGAAACCGGCATTTTCCAGCACCCTGCGGGAGGCGGCATTGTCGGCCTTGGCAAAGGCGTTCAGTTCCGGAAGCGCCAGAACACGATCCGCGTAGTCCACTGAGAAGCCTGCAAACTCTGTTGCGTAACCCCGGCCCCAGACCCGGGGATGAAAGGCGTAGCCGAGTTCCACGCCCCAGCCGGGATCGAAAGGGTCCTCGTAGATGCCACCCCAGCCAACGATGCCGCCGCCCTGCCTGGCCAGCACGGTCCAGGGCGCCGTGCCGTCGCGGCGGCGGCGGCGTTCGTGCACGGCAATCCGGCGGCGGCATTGGCGCAGGGAGCTGTCGAGATGGGTGTGCTGCATGGCCAGCGGATCGCCCAGGAACTCAAAGAGCGTCGGCACATCCCGCAGCGTTGGGGGCCGCAGCAGCAGCCGTTCGGTTTGGAGGGGCTCCATCGCTCAGGCCCCGGCGCGGCGTGCCAGCAGCGCCAGGATCAGCGGTCCGGTAAAGACGCCGAGGCCCAGCAGCGCGAAGGCAAAGCCCCAGGCCTGTCCCTGCTGGACGCCGCCGCCAAGATCCAACACCACCCCGAAGGCCAGGGGCGACAGAAAACCGGCACCGAAGCCCAGCAGCGCATGAAGCGCCATGGTCGCGCCGCGCCGTTCCGGCATCGCCGCGATCACCGCCCCGGCTGTCAGCGCCCCTGAGTCGGCCATGATCAGGCAACCATAGACAACAAGGATCGCCATCAGCAGCCAAAGCGGCGCCCCGGCGATGAAACCGAGCACCAGGGCGATGCTGCCGGAGCCGAGCATGAAGAGGGAGATCACCCGCCGCCGGCCGAAAGCGCTCGCCACCTCGTTGCCGAGGATCGACGCCGGCAGGCCGAGCAGCAGCAGAAGGGTTGCCACCTGGGTCGGCGACCAGCCGCCCGCCGCCAGGGCCGGCTGCTGAGCGAAGACGAAAACCAGAAAGGCGACCAGCCAGGTGCGAAAACCGAAGAGTTCCCAGATGTGGGCGGCGTAACCGAGGGTGTAGGCCAGGGCGGTGCGGTTGCGCAGCACCGGGCGGAAATCAAACACCGCCCCCGGCGGCGGCGCAGCGCCGGCCCTGCGCGGCAAAGGGCGGACGAAAACGGCCACAAGAAGCAGTGAGACCAGCGACCCCGCCGCCCCGACCACAAAGGCCGCGGACCAGCCGGCAAGGGCCGCCGTTTCACCCGCCGCGAATACCGACAAAGAGGCGCCGATACCGAAGTGCGCGGTATAGATGGCGACCGAGCGGGCCCGCCCTTCTTCCGGCAGGCGGTCGGAGAGCAGCTTGAGCCCGACCATATAGGTGCCCGCGAGGCTGATGCCGCCGAAGAAGCGAAACGCCATGGCGCTCCAGAAGCCCTCGGCAAAGAAGGCGAAGCCCAGGGCCGAGACAACGCCCAGCAGGCAGGAAAGCAAATAGATGCTGCGGGCGTCCTCGCGGTCGGTCAGGGTGACCAGGACGGGAACCGCCGCCGTATAGCCGGCATAGTAGACGCCGCTGACCCAGCCGGCCTCGGTGTTGTTGAGACCCCAGAGCGGCTGAAGCACGGGAATCAGGGCCGGGAAGGCGGCATTGCTCAGCATGCCCAGAACCTGGGTAAGGCAAAGCAAGGCTACCAGCCGCCAACCCCGGAGCTCCTGTTCCCGTACCATAACGGCTCTTCCCTGCGGCGCGCCGGCCAAACGAACGACAGGGAAGGTAGCCGCTTTTCAGAGCCCGTGTAAAAGAAGACTTGCCGCTTTGGACAGCGGACGGGGTTACTTGATGACGCTATCCAGAACTTCGGTTTGATTGCGGGCAGCCAGAATCATCAGAACGGCGTCAACCAGCCACCACAAGCCGACCAGGCCAAGGATCGGGCCACCGATGAAGAAAATGAAGGTTGCCCAGCCGGCAATGAACAAAACCGCCATGATGATGCCGGTAACCATCTTGCCGAGATACATGCGGTGAGCGCCCAGGCAGCCGATAAAAAACCAGAGCAGAAAGGCGATAAGGATCGACTTGTCATCGAACGAGAATTTCATCGCCGAGCGCGCGTTGTCCGCTGTGACAGCGTTCTTTGCATCATCAATCTCTTTTTTGGCATCAATCATTTCTTTCTCCCAATATCCTAGGGTTGCATGGTGAAACAAAGCGGCTGAAACACGCGCTCTGACCAACAGACAATTCAAACTGAATCGGCTCTTAGTCGCGGTCACCCTGCAGATAGTTCAAGCAATCGGGCCCGGACGGGCAGATAGGCGCCAAAACCGCAAAATTCCCAGCGCCTTGCTGACAAAATGATCGGCATCAGAGGGCGGCCCGGCTATAGTCGGACCCATGACCCCCGCACTTGTTATCTTCGACTGCGACGGCGTGCTCGTCGACAGCGAGACCATTGCCAATCGAATCATGGCAGAGACCATCACCGCCACCGGCATCCCCATTACCCTTGAGGATTGCCGCGCCCGCTTTGTCGGCGGCACCCTTCAGCGTGTCGTCGATACGGTGGAGGAATGGCTCGGCAAACCGCTGCCGGCGAGCTGGAAGACCGACTTCGAGGCCCGGCGCAACGCCGCCTTCCGGGAGGGCCTGCAGGCAATCTCCGGCGTCGCCGCCGCCATCGAAAAGATCCAGCAGAACGGCACGCCGATCTGCGTGGCCTCCTCCGGCAGTCTCGACAAGATGGAGCTGACCCTCGGGCTGACGGACCTGCGCCGCTACTTCGGCGACAGCATCTTTTCCGCCAGCATGGTGGCCCGCGGCAAGCCGCACCCTGACATCTTCCTCTATGCGGCCGAGCAGATGGGCCAGATGCCACAGAACTGCGCTGTCGTCGAAGACAGCCTTCTGGGCACAACGGCCGGCATGGCGGCGGGCATGCGCGTGCTCGCCTATGCCGCCGAGAGCGACGAAGATGCCCTCGTCGCCGCCGGCGGCCAGACCTTCACCGACATGGCTCAACTGCCGGGCCTGCTGGGCATCGATGAAAGGCTGGCCGAACCCGCCGGCTAATTGTCCGCAGACTAAAAAGCCGCCGGCCAGGACGTGGCTGCCAGCAGAACAGGAACCATGGAGGCCACAAGCAAAAACGCCATGGCGAAATTGAAGACCCGCAGTTTAAGAGGGTCGCCGAGCAGGCGGCGAAGGGCCATGCCGGATATCGCCCAAAGGCTGATGCTCGGCAGGTTCACCGCCCCGAACACGGCGATCAGCAGCACCAAGGCGGCGACGGCATTGCCGCCGGAAGGCTCTGCTGCGGTATAGGAAACCGTCACGATCAGCGCCACCGCCCAGGCTTTCGGGTTGACCCACTGCAGGAACGCGGCCTGCAGAAAAGATACCGGCCGGCTTGCCGAGGTCGACGGCTCTCCCTCCGGTGCCGCGCTTCCGGCCACCTTCCAGGCCAGCCAAAGCACATAGCCGGCAGCAACGATCTTCAGGACGGAGTAAACGGCGGGATGGTCCCGCAGGACCTGTCCCAAACCCAGGCCGACCACCAGGATCATACTGAGGAACCCAAGGTTGATGCCCAGGGCCAGGGGCAGGGATCGGCGGAATCCAAAGTTCGCACCGGACGCCAGAAGCAGGAAATTGCTCGGCCCGGGGGTCACCGAGGTGGCAAAGGCAAAGCCGATCAGCGCGAAAAAAAGGTCAGGGGTCATCAGGCGCTCCGTGAATGAGGAGCCGGGAGCTTGACCCTTATCACCCTCTCTGTATTTGATGCTCTGTCGCGTTTTCTTATTCAAACGTCCAGAAATCCTGATCTATGGATCATCAAGACGTCCTGAGTGATGTGTTTTCCACCCTCCAGCTGCGCGGCGGGCTCTACTTCCGCGCCGATCTCGCCGGCGCCTTTGCAGTGACGGTACCGGCGGAGCCTGCCTGCGTGCGTCTCCATTTCCTGCGCCGGGGAAGCTGCTGGGTGGGCGACGAAGCGGAAGCAACCGCCCTGCAACTCCACGAGGGCGACCTGGCGGTGCTGCCCAATGGTACCGCACACGTCCTCGCCGACAGGCCGGGCCGCGACCCGCAGCCGCTTGCGGCGGTGATGGACGGGGCGCCGCTGGATGACAGCGGAACCCTGCGCTACGGCACCGGTGAGGGACGCGCCGAGTTGCTCTGCGGCTTTTGCCGGCTCGACGCGGCGATCGACCATCCACTGCTGGCCTGCCTGCCGGGCATGATCGTCCTGCGGGCCCAGGATCTGGGCGCGCAACCCTGGACCCTGGCCGCCCTGCGCCTGCTGGCCCTGGAGACCGAACTGGCAGAGCAGGGTATGCAGGGAATCCTTGGCCGCCTGCTGGAAATTCTTCTCATCCAGACGCTGCGGCAGAATCAGCCCGGCAATGAGGACGCGACGCCCGGCTACATGACGGCCTTGGCGGACCGGCATCTGGCCGCGGCGCTGCGCGCCATCCACAGCCAGCCACAACGGCCCTGGACCGTCACCGATCTTGCGAAAGTCGCCGGCATGTCGCGGGCCCGCTTTGCCGAGCGATTCAACAGCCAGGTGGGCCAGGCACCCATCGCCTATCTGACAGCCTGGCGCTTGATGAAGGCGCGCCAGCTTCTGCGCAATAGCGATCTGGCCACAGCCGAGATCGCCGCGCGCTGCGGCTATGCCTCCCTCCCCTCGTTCACGCGGCGCTATAAGGCCGCCTTCGGCATTGGCCCCGGCGCGTTCCGCCGCAGCGCGCGGCAGTCCTAAAACACTGCGCCCAGAACAAGCGGCAAGATTGACAGGACCAGCAGCACCGCCGCGACGATGTTGAGGATCCGCAACTTCTTCGGGTCTGGGAACAGGCGGTGCAGCACCTGACCCAGCAGGGCGTAGAGCCCGATGCTCGGCAGGTTTATCACAGCGAAGATCGCCGCCAGCATCAGGACCAGGGAAACGAAGCCCGCGTCCGAGGACACGGCCGAGGTGAAGGAAACCATGCTGGCGAAAGCGACGAACCAGCTCGCAGGATTGATTATCTGAAAGGCCAGGGCCTGCGGAAAAGACAACAGCCTTTGCCCTGCCGATGTCTTCTGGGCCGGCATCTCCTGGGCCGGTGTCTCGTCAGCCGGCGGCGGGCGACGTGCAATCTTCCAGGCAAGCCAGAGAGCCCAAAGCGCGAAAACCACCTTGGAGACCATAAAGAGTGCCGGCGGCGCGCTCATGAACGGCTCAAAGGCCAGACCGGCCACCAGAAGCATGAGCACGTAGCCAAGGCTGATGCCGAGAAGCAACGGCAGCGACTGCCGGAGGCCAAAGGTGGCGCCTGAAGCCAGCAAGATGAAGCTGCTGGGGCCGGGCGACAGGGAAGCCTTAAAGGCAAAAACGGCAAAGGCGAGGAAGAGGTCAAGGGTCATGGGGCACACCAGAAGACAAGGACACATCAACTTGAATGCTGAGGCCCACCCCTAAGCTGGTCCCTTGTAACCGATTTCCCTCGGTCCGTGTCGAAAATCAGCGCTTCAGCCCAAGCGCGTCCGAGCAGCCACCCCGGCAGACCGGAAGCCCGACAGTCTTGCCTGGAAACATGCCCTAGATGTGGATGGCGCGGCCGTCGACGGCCAGGGCGGCTTCCTTCACCGCCTCGCCCATGCCCGGATGGGAGTGACAGGTGCGGGCGATGTCCTCGGCCGAGCCGCCGAATTCCATCACCGTCACCGCCTCGGCGAGAATATCGCCGGCCAGCGGCCCCAGGATGTGGACACCCAGCACCTTGTCGGTGCGCTTGTCCGCCAGCACCTTCACCACGCCGTCCGTATCGCCCACGGCCTGGGCGCGGCTGTTGGCGGTAAAGGGGAACTTGCCGACCCGGTAGTCGACCCCTTCCTCCTTCAACTGCTCCTCGGTCTTGCCGACGCCGGCGACCTCCGGCCAGGTGTAGACCACGCCGGGGACCATGTTGTAGTCGACGTGGCTGGACTGGCCGGCCATGCGCTCCACCGCGACGACGCCGTCTTCTTCGGCCTTGTGGGCCAGCATCGGGCCCGGCACGCAGTCGCCGATGGCATAGATACCCGGCACCGAGGTCTGATAGTGCCCGTCGACCTGGATGAAGCCGCGGTTGTCCATGGCGACCCCCAGTTCCTTCAGGCCCAGGCCTTCGGTGAAGGGCCGCCGGCCGATGGCGACCAGCACAACAGCGGCCTCCATTTCCTCGGCATCGCCGCCCTTGGCGGGTTCGAGGGTCAGCTTGACACCGGACTTGCCGTTCACCGCGCCGGTCACCTTGGTGCCCAGCTTGAACTTCAGGCCCTGCTTGGTCAGCACGCGCTGGGTCTGCTTGGCGATTTCCGCGTCCATGCCCGGCAGGATGCGGTCGAGGAATTCAACCACGGTCACCTTGGCGCCGAGCCGCGACCAGACGGAGCCCATTTCCAGCCCGATCACCCCGGCGCCGATCACCACCAGATGCTCCGGCACCTTGTCGAGCGACAGCGCGCCGGTCGAGGTGACGACCTGCTTCTCGTCGGTCTCGACCCCCGGCAGCGGCGTCGATTCGGACCCCGTGGCGATGAGGATCGACTTGGTCTGCAGCACCTGTTCGCCGCCACCCTCCAGGGCGACTTTCACCGAACCGGCAGCGGGGATGGAGCCCCAGCCCTTGATGTAGTCGACCTTGTTTTTCTTGAACAGAAATTCGATACCGCCGGTCAGGTTCTTCACCACCTTGTCTTTGCGGCCCATCATCGCCGGCAGGTCGAGCGCCACACCGTCGACCTTGATGCCGTGCTCGGCGAAATGCTTGGTCGCGTCAGCGTATTTCTCGGAAGACTGCAGCAGCGCCTTGGAGGGAATGCAGCCGATGTTCAGGCAGGTGCCGCCGAGGCTGCCGCGCCCCTCCACACAGGCCGTCGTCATGCCCAACTGCGCGGCGCGGATCGCCGCCACGTAGCCGCCGGGCCCACCACCGATAACCACCAGATCGTACTGCTTGTCGCTCATGGTCTTTCACTTCCCTCGGCGTGACGTAAACAAGGTATCAATTCCCGCCACCTTGCCGCATCGCGCCGGGGCGGACAAGCGCACAGCGGGTAAGGCAGCCGCGCCGTAAAGGCATGATCCATTTCCGAATACCCTAATCAGCGCGGCAACTCGCCGCGGGCCGGAAGATCGGCTAACCTGGGAATTCCTGTTCAACCAAACCCGCACCCTGGGAAGTATGTATGGACGCCCTCCGCGACAAGGAAAGCCTGCGCCGTTCCTGCGACCGTTTCCTCTCCCATGACCCGCCGCTCAGTCCCAGCCGGGCTTTGGCCGACTTGGCGGCCTTCCTGCCGGAAGAGACCGAAGCCGATTTCTATGGGTCGGGCCAACTGATCGAGGATTTCGAGGCGCGCATCGCCGAGATTCTGGGCAAGCCCGCCGCCGTCTTCGGACCCAGCGGCAAGATGCTGCAGAACGCCGCCCTGCGGGTCTGGGCCGACCGGCAGGGCTGCCCGACCATCGCCCTGCATCGACAGAGCCACATTTTCGCCGAGGAAGCGGAAGCCTATCAAAGCGTCTTCGGCCTGCAGGCAGCGGCCATGGGAGAACCGGATCGCCTGGCGGTGCCGGCCGATCTGGACGCTATTGTCGAACCCCTTGGGGCCGTCGCCCTGGAGCTGCCCCTGCGGCGCTTCGGCTGCCGCCTGCATCCCTGGTCCGATATCGAAGGCTTCGCCGCCATGGCCAGGGACAAGGGTGTCGCCCTTCACGCCGATGCGGCAAGAATCTGGGAGAGTCAGCCTTTTTACGGCCGCAGCCCGGCGGAGATCGCCGCCCCCTTCGATTCGCTTTACGTGTCTTTCTACAAAGGACTCGGCGGGCTCGCCGGTGGCGCCCTGGTCGGCCCCGAAGACGTGGTGGCTGAGGTAAGGCTCTGGCGGCAGCGCTGCGGCGGACAGTTGATCCACCTTTTTCCCTATGTTGCTGCAGCCATGAAAGGCCTGGAAGAACGCCTGCCGCGCATGACAGCCTATCACGAGAAAGCCAAAGCCATCGCTCGCGGGCTGTCAGTCCTGCCCGGGGTATGGGTGACACCAGATCCGCCCCAGGCCAACGCCCTTCTGGTCAGCCTGGAGACCGGCGGCGCCGACCTGATGGAAGCGGCTCTGGACGTTGCGGAGGAAAGCGGCCTCTGGCTGTTCAACGCCACGCTGATATCACCCTATGACGGCAGAGGGCTCTTCGAGATCACCGTGCGCGAAGGCGCCATGGCGTTGAGCGATGCGGAGATCGTCGAGGGTGTCGTTGCCCTGCAGCGGGCGCTCGCCCGAAGGAACGCAGCCGAAAAGGTCGCATGATGACTCAGCCGGCGGGGCGCCGGGAGCAATAGAGTTGGGCGCAGTGGATTTCGGCCTCTTTTTGCTGACAGCGGCAGTTCTGGCCCTGGCGCCGGGTCCCTCGACGCTGCTGGTCCTGTCTCACGCCCTCAGCGGCGATCGCCGCCGACCCTTGAGCCTTATGGCGGGCGCTCTGCTCGGCAACTTGTTGCTTATTGTAGTCACGGTTCTCGGACTCTCGGCTGTACTCCTCGCCTCCCAAACCGGCTTCATGCTTCTGCGCTGGATCGGCGCAGCCTACCTGATCTGGCTTGGAATCGCCTATTGGCGAGGCCTCGGAACCACTGCCCCCGCTGTTGGAAACCAGGCGCAGTCGATACAGGCTTTGCGCCATCGCGCGCTCGTATCGCAAGCCTTTCTGACATCGGTTACCAACCCGAAGGGTTTGCTTTTTTACTTCGCCTTTCTGCCGCAGTTTGCACCCGCCGGCGGCAGCGGTACTTTCCTTCTACTAGGCGGCAGCTATCTGACACTCTTCATGGCTGCTTTGGCACTCTATGCCCTGGCCGGCCACAGGCTTGCTGCTTTGGTCGTCAACCCGAAGATACAGCTCTGGAAGAATCGCCTCACCGGCGGCCTGCTGATAGGGGCCGGGTTACTTCTCTTGCGTCCCGAACGGAACTGAGACCATGGACATAACGGCAAAGCGGCCGCCGGTTAACCCGGCGGGTCCTCGTCGTCCCCGGGCGCCAGGTCGGCCAAGGTCTCGCCTTCCGCAGCAGGGTCTGACGGGCTTTCCTTGCCGGCCGGCAGCGTAAGATTGAAACCGGCGCCGCGCGCCGGATCGAGGGGTGCCAGCGTGGCGATCAAACCGCGCCGCTTCAGGTCCAGCAGATGCCGCCCGAGGGTGCCGAACAGGGTTTCCCCGCTGTCGGGCGTCGCCGGATCGATCCGGATGAGGACCGAGCGCCCGACATCCCGAAACCGCTGACGTTCCACCATGCGGTCGACCGAGCCGACGGCGTGGGCCAGGTCGAGGCCCGTCAGGTCAAGCTCGTAGTCGGCCTCGCCATGGCGGTCCAAGAGGCGTTTGAGACGCCGGTCAGCGAAGCCGGAGAGCCCGTCGTTGTTACCACTGTCGCTCATGCCCCGGCATTACATCCCGATCAGCAGGCGCTGCGGGTCTTCAATGGCTTCCTTGACCCGCACCAGGAAGGTGACCGCCTCGCGCCCGTCGATGATGCGGTGGTCGTAAGACAGCGCCAGGTACATCATCGGGCGGATCTCCACCTTGCCGTCGACCGCCATCGGCCGCTGCTGGATCTTGTGCAGGCCGAGAATCGCCGACTGCGGCATGTTGAGGATCGGCGTCGACATCATCGACCCGAAGACCCCGCCGTTGGTGATGGTGAAGGTGCCGCCGGTCATTTCGTCCATGCCCAGCTTGCCGTCGCGGCCCTTGGCCGCCAGTTCGCCGAGAGACTTCTCGATCTCAGCAAAACCCAGCTTGTCGCAGTCCCGCATCACCGGAACCATCAGGCCGTTGGGCGTCGAAACCGCCATGCCGATGTCGTAGAACTTGTTGTAGACGATCTCATCGCCTTCGATGCGCGCGTTCACCGCCGGCAGTTCCTGCAGGGCGGCCACGCAGGCCTTGGTGAAGAAAGATGAAAAGCCGAGCTTCACGCCGTGCTTCTTTTCAAAGCTGTCCTTGTACTGGGCGCGCAAGGCCATGACCGCCGACATGTCCGCCTCGTTGAAGGTGGTCAGCATGGCCGCGGTGTTCTGGGCTTCCTTCAGGCGCCGGGCGATGGTCTGGCGCAGCTTGGGCATGCGCACCCGCTCCTCGCGCGGCCCGGCCGCCGCGGGGGCCTGCGCGGGCGCCGCTGCCGGAGTTGCAGCCGGCGCCGAGACCGGACTCGGAATGGCCTGGGTCTTGCCCTCCATGAAATTGATCACGTCTTCCTTGGTCAGGCGGCCGTCCTTGCCGCTGGCCGGGATCACCGCCGGGTCGAGCTTGTTTTCCTCGACCAGCTTGCGGACCGCCGGGCCCAGAGCGCCGCCGGCGGAGTCCGCCAAGAAGGCTTCGAGGTCGGCCTTGGTGATCTTGCCGCCGCTGCGCGTCACCGCGGCGGGGTCCAGGCTGATGCCGCCGCCGGAGGGTTCAGACGCCACCGGTGCCGCCGGCGCTTCCGCCGCAGCGGGCGCTGACGCAGTTGCCTGGGGCGCGGGCGCCGCAGTTGCGGGAGCAGCCGTACCGGCATCGCCCCCGGCACCGGCAGCGAAAACGCCGAGCAGAGCGCCGACTTCGACGGTCGCGCCTTCTTCGGCGGCGATCGACTGCAGCGCACCGGCAGAGGGCGCATTGACCTCCAGGGTCACCTTGTCGGTTTCAAGTTCGACCAGGGGCTCGTCCGCTGCCACGGCCTCACCGGCCTTCTTCAGCCATTGCGCCACCGTCGCCTCGGTGACCGATTCGCCCAGCACAGGGACGACGAGGTCCATAGCCTTGCCGTTGCCCGACGGCGCCGCAGCCGGTGCGGGCTCAGGCGCGGCGGCTGCGGGCGCGGCGGGTTCGGGACTCGCCTTCTCGGCCGCCGCCGGCGGCGGTGCAGCGGCAGCGCCCTCCCCCTCGCCGATGCGGCCCAGAAGCGCGCCGACTTCGACGTTGTCGCCTTCACCGGCAACCACCTCGGACAACACCCCGGCTGCCGTTGCGTTGACCTCCAGGGTCACCTTGTCGGTTTCAAGCTCCACCAGCGGCTCGTCCACGGCGACGGCTTCGCCGGGCTTCTTCAGCCACTGGGCCACCGTTGCTTCGCTGACCGATTCGCCCAGGGTGGGCACCACGATATCTGTCGGCATATCCGTCTCACTCATCCTCTGGCACGAAGCCGAAGTCCGCCGCTGCTATTCCGCGGCCTGGCCTTTGCTTTTCTTTTCCCGTTCCGCCATCGCGGCCTTGCGCGACTGGATACGTCCCACGGCCTTCTTGCCGAGGGTCAGGGCGTCGTCGATCAAAGCCGCCTGCTCATTGACATGGCGCTTGTGCGACCCGGTGGCCGGCGAGGCCGCCGACTGCCGCCCGGCATAGCGCGGCCGGGGCGCCTTGAAACCGATCTCTTCGGCCACCTCTTCGATGAAGGTGGAAACGAAAGCCCAGGGCCCCATGTTGCGCGGCTCTTCCTGGCACCAGACCAGATCGCAGTGCTTGTAAGGCTCCAGTTCCTGCATCAGGCCGTCGGCGGGGAAGGGGTAGAGCTGCTCCAGGCGCAGGAAGTGAACATCCTTGACGCCGCGCTTCTCCCGCTCTTCCAGAAGGTCGTAGTAGACCTTGCCGGAGCAGATCACCACCTGCTTGGCATCCTTTTTCTCGCTCGGCAGATCGTCATCGTAGAGCACCCGGTGGAAGCAGCTCTCCGGCCCGAAATCGTCGAGCTTGGAAACGCAACGCTTGTGGCGCAGCAACGACTTCGGGGTGAAGACGATCAGCGGCTTGCGGAACTCACGGTGAAGCTGGCGCCGCAGCACGTGGAAATAGTTGGCCGGCGTCGTGCAGTTCACGACCTGCAGGTTGTCTTCCCCGCAGAGCTGCAGGAAGCGTTCGATCCGGGCCGAGGAGTGCTCCGGCCCCTGGCCCTCATAGCCGTGCGGCAGCAGCATCACCACGCCGGACATGCGCAGCCACTTGGATTCGCCCGAGGCGATGAACTGATCGATGATGATCTGCGCGCCGTTCACGAAGTCGCCGAACTGCGCTTCCCACATCACCAGGGCCCGCGGCTCAGCCAGGGAGAAACCGTACTCGAAGCCGAGCACCGCCAGTTCGCTCAGCGGCGAATCGACGATTTCCAGGCGTGCCTGCTCCTCACGGATGTGGCTGAGCGGCTTGTAGGTCGCCTCGGTTTCCTGATCGATGAAAGCGGCATGACGTTGGGAGAAGGTCCCACGGTTGCTGTCCTGGCCCGAGAGGCGCACCGGATGACCTTCGATCAACAACGTTCCGAATGCCATCGCCTCGGCGGTCGCCCAGTCGATTCCCTCGCCGCTTTCGACCATCTTGCGCTTGGCGTCGAGCTGGCGGGCGATCTTGCGGTTGAGCTTGAAGTCGACCGGCACTTTGGTCAGGGCCAAAGCGACCTCTTTCAGAGTCTCTATCCCAACGGCCGTCTTGCCGCGGCGCGGATCGTAACCGCGCGCCGCGTCCAGACCGGACCAGGCTCCTTCCAGCCAGTCCGCCTTGTTGGGCTTGTAGCTCTTGGCCGCCTGGAAATCCTGCTCCAGTCGGTCGGTCCACTGCTGGACCAGGCCGTCGACTTCCTCCTGGGTAAAGGTGCTCTGCGACACCAATTTCTCGCCGTAGACCTGGCGTGTGGTCGCATGCTTGGCGATCGCCTTGTACATCAGCGGCTGGGTGAAGGCGGGCTCATCGCCTTCGTTATGGCCGTGGCGGCGATAGCAGAACATGTCGATGATGACGTCCTTGTTGAACGTCTGGCGGAACTCCGTCGCGATGCGCGCGACATGGGTCACCGCCTCCGGATCGTCGCCGTTCACATGGAAGATCGGCGCCTGGATGATCTTGGCCACGTCCGAGCAGTAGGGCCCGGAGCGCGAGTTCACCGGATTGGTGGTGAAACCGATCTGATTGTTGACGATGAAGTGAATGGTGCCGCCGATACGGTAGCCCTTCAGCTCGGAGAGATCCAGGGTTTCCGGCACCAGACCCTGCCCGGCGAAGGCCGCATCGCCGTGCATCAGCAGCGCCATGACCTCGGTCCGATCCTTGTACTTGCCCTGCTCCTGCTTGGCGCGGACCTTGCCGACCACCACCGGATTGACCGCTTCCAGGTGCGAAGGATTGGCGGTCAGGGAAAGGTGGATGACGTTGCCGTCGAACTCCCGGTCCGAGGAGGTGCCGAGGTGATACTTCACATCGCCCGAACCGCCGACGTCTTCTGGATGGGCGGCACCGCCCTCGAACTCCGAGAAGATCGCCGAAAAGGGCTTGCCCATGAAGTTCGCCAGCACATTCAGGCGCCCGCGGTGGGGCATGCCGATGACGACCTCTTTGAGGCCGAGCTGGCCGCCGCGCTTCAGGATCTGCTCCAGCGCCGGGATCATGGATTCGCCGCCGTCGAGGCCGAAGCGCTTGGTGCCGGTGTATTTCTTGTTGAGGAACTGCTCGAAAGTCTCCGCCGCGGTCAGGCGCTCCAGAATCGCGCGCTTGCCGTTCACGGTGAAGTCGGGCTGGTTGCGGATCGATTCGATGCGCTCCTGGATCCAGGCCTTCTGCGCCGGATCCTGGATATGCATGAATTCGACGCCGATGGTGCCGCAATAGGTCGCCCGCACCACCTCGACAATCTTGCGCAGGCTGGCGGTTTCCAGGCCCAGCACGTTGTCGATGAAGATCGGCCGGTCCATGTCCTCTTCGGTGAAGCCGTAGCTCTTGGGGTCGAGTTCGGGATGCGGCTCCCGCGCCTTCAGGCCGAGGGGGTCGAGTTCGGCCTCCAGATGGCCGCGTACCCGGTAGGCCCGGATCAGCATCAGGGCGCGGATCGAATCCAGGGTGGCGGCGCGCACACCGGCATCGCCGACGTCCACCGATCCGGCAGCGGCCGTAACCGCCGCTGCGGCCGGCCCGGCGCCATTGGCGGCGGCGCCGTTCAGCTTTTCGATGACCGCTTTCGCCTCTGGGTCGAGGTCGCCGAAGAAGGCCTGCCATTGCGGATCGACAGACCCTGGCGATTCATTGAACCGGCGGTAGAGATCCGCGAGGACAGCAGCTTGAGACGGGGAATGGATGGTCATGTCTCTCCCGGCCCGGCCGGGGCGAAACCAAGCCAGGCCGCCTTCTTTTCTGTGCCGCTAGCCCGCCATGGCCTGCAGCATTGTCGAACCCAGACTGGCCGGCGAATCCGCGACCAGAAAACCAGCCGATTTCAGTGCTTCGATCTTGTCGTCCGCACCGCCTTTACCACCGGCAATGATCGCACCGGCATGGCCCATGCGGCGGCCCGGCGGCGCTGTCACTCCGGCGATGAAACCACAGATAGGTTTCTTTATCTTTGACGCCTTGAAAAAATCTGCGGCGTCTTCCTCGGCGCTGCCGCCGATCTCGCCGATCATGATGATCCCCTCGGTCTTGGGGTCCTCCAGGAACAGCTCCAGGCAGTCGATGAAGTTGGTGCCGTTCACCGGGTCGCCGCCAATGCCGATGCAGGTCGTCTGCCCCAGGCCCGCCGCGGTGGTCTGGGCCACGGCCTCGTAGGTCAGGGTGCCGGAGCGCGAGACCACGCCGATCTTGCCGGCGGCATGGATATGGCCCGGCATGATGCCGATCTTGCACTCTTCCGGGGTGATGATACCCGGGCAGTTGGGGCCGATCAGGCGCGATTTGGAGTCGGCTAAAACGCGTTTGACGCGCACCATGTCCAGAACCGGGATGCCTTCGGTGATGCAGACGATCAGATCGACCTCGGCATCGATCGCCTCCAGGATCGCATCCGCCGCGAAGGGCGGCGGGACATAAATCACCGAGGCCGTGGCGCCGGTCTTCTCCACCGCTTCGGCCACCGTATTGAAGATCGGCAGGTCGAGATGGCTGCCGCCGCCCTTACCGGGCGTAACGCCGCCGACCATCTTGGTGCCGTAGGCCAGCGCCTGCTCGGAATGGAAAGTCCCCTGGGCGCCGGTGAAGCCCTGACAGATGACCTTGGTGTTGCTGTCGACCAGGACCGCCATTTTATGCTGCCTCCTTCACGGCCTTCACCACCTTCTCGGCGGCATCGGCCAGATTGTCCGCCGAGACGATCGGCAGACCGGAGTCGGCCAGGATCTTCTTACCCAGTTCCACGTTGGTGCCCTCCAGGCGCACGACAAGGGGAACATGCAGTTCCACCTCGCGGGCCGCGGCCACCACCCCCTCGGCGATGACGTCGCAGCGCATGATGCCGCCGAAGATGTTCACCAGGATGCCTTCGACGTTCTTGTCGGAGAGAATGATCTTGAAGGCCGCTGTTACCCGCTCCTTGGTGGCGCCGCCGCCGACGTCGAGAAAGTTCGCCGGTTCGCTGCCGTAGAGCTTGATGATGTCCATGGTCGCCATGGCGAGCCCGGCGCCGTTCACCATGCAGCCGACCTGGCCGTCGAGCTTGATGTAATTCAGCTCGTGGCGCGCCGCCTCCAACTCCATGGCGTCTTCTTCGTCTTCGTCGCGCATGTCGGCCACGTCCTTGTGGCGAAACAGGGCGTTGTCGTCGAAGTTCATCTTGGCATCCAGCGCCATCACCTCGCCGCCGCCGGTCACCACCAGGGGGTTGATCTCGACGATGGAGGCATCGAGCGCCAAGAAGGCCTTGTACATGGCCCCGATGAACTTCACCGCGGCATTGACCTGCTTGCCCTCAAGGCCCAGGCCGAAGGCAATCTGGCGCCCGTGGTAGGGCATGTAGCCCTCGGCCGGATCGATGGCCAGCTTCAGGATCTTCTCCGGGGTGGCGGCGGCGACCTCTTCGATTTCCATGCCGCCCTCGGTGGAGGCCATAATGGTGATACGGCTGGTGGCCCGGTCGATCAGCATGCCGAGATAAAGCTCCCGCGCGATGTCGCAGCCGTCTTCGATATAGAGGCGCTTGACCTCTTTGCCCGCCGCGCCGGACTGCTTCGTCACCAGGATGTGCCCCAGCATCTTGCGGGCGTTTTCCTTGACCTCGTCCAGCGACTTGCAAACCCGCACGCCGCCCTGGCCCTCGGGGTCGTCCTTGAAGCGTCCGGCGCCGCGGCCACCGGCATGGATCTGCGATTTCACGACATAGACGGGACCGCCCAGTTCGCGGGCCGCGTTTTCCGCCTCTTCCGGCGTATAGGCGACTCCGCCCCTGGGAACCGCAACGCCGAACTTCGCCAAGAGTGCCTTGGCCTGATACTCATGAATATTCATGGACCTGCCGCTTCAGTGTGGATTGAGGAGATCAGACAGCTGGAGCCGGCTTGCCGTGCTTTGATTTCTAGCATCGTTGTCGTCCCAGCCGCCGTGCCTGCCCGCACCCCGACGCCCCCCGTCGAAGTCACCGAGACACGGCCTTTCGTGCCGCTTTCCGTGCTACCTTAACACCCCGGCGGAGCAGCGCAACCGGCAGAAATCCGCCGAAGGCATCGCTTTCGCGACCGCCGCCGAGGGTGGTTTCAACAGCGCGCCGCGGCAAGAACACGCCCGAGAACACGCCCATGAACACTCTGGGGCTCAGGCCCTGGCCTTCTTGGCCGCACCCTTTTTCGCCGCAGTCTTCTTAGCCGGGGCTTTCTTCGCGCCCGCCTTCATCATGCCCTTGCAGACATCGACCAGCCCGCTCACCGCCTTGACCGACTTGTTCAGCATGGACTGCTCGGACTTGCTGAGGCTGAGCTCGACGATGCGCTCCACGCCCTTGGCGCCGATGACGCAGGGAACCCCTACATAGAGGCCCTTGATGCCGTATTGGCCGGAGAGATAGGCGGCACAGGGCAGCACCCGCTTCTTGTCCTTCAGATAGGACTCGGCCATGGAGATCGCCGAAGAGGCCGGCGCGTAGAAGGCCGAGCCGGTCTTCAGCAGGCCGACGATCTCGGCGCCGCCGTCGCGGGTGCGCTGGACGATCTTGTCGAGGCGCTCCTTGGTCAGCCAGCCCATCTTGATGAGATCGGGCAGCGGGATGCCGGCGACGGTGGAGTAGCGCACCATGGGCACCATGGTGTCGCCGTGGCCGCC
>JANQMC010000175.1 GCA_028280305.1 Pelagibius sp.
AGATGGCCAAGCTCGGCATGCAGGGCTTCCAGGAATTCATGATCAAACCGGAACGTCTCGACAGGATCCTTACGCGCCTGGAAAAAGCGCGCGCCAGGATCTTCAAGTAGCCGCCTACCGTCTGCCCGGGATCGCTTGAAGCTTTCCCGGGCAGGCCAAGAACAAGCCTGCGGAGGGGACATGAATGCCCAGGCAAGCCTGACCGACCTTCACGTCAGACGCAGCTACTGGCATCGCAACCAGACGAAGATCGCGCCCTATCTGTTCCTGGCGCCGGCCTTCGTGATGTTCATCCTCTTCGTGGTCAACCCGATCGTCCAGAGCATCTGGATTTCCTTTCATGAATGGGACGGCCTGGGCGACAAGGTCTGGGTCGGGATGGCCAACTACGTCGAGCTTTTCGACGACGATCTGTTTTACGTCTCGCTGTGGAACAATGTCATCTGGCTGGTGCTCTATATGCTCTCGCCGGTGATCGGGCTGGCCATCGCCCTCTACCTGAATCAAAAGGTCTGGGGCATCCGCCTGGTCAAGTCGCTGTTCTTTTTCCCCTTCGTCATCAGCCAGGTGGTTGTCGGCCTGGTCTTCGCCTGGTTCTACGATCCCAGCTTCGGCCTCCTGGCCGAGTTCACAGGCCTCTTCGGGATGGAGCCGATCCCGGTGCTCTCAGACGAGCGCTTCGTCACCTACGGCATCGTCATCGCCGGGCTCTGGCCGCAGACCGCCTACTGCATGATCCTCTACCTGACCGGCCTCAACAATCTGAACGGCGAGGTGATCGAAGCGGCACGCATCGATAACGCCAAGGGCTGGTCGATGCTCTATCACGTCATCCTGCCGCAGCTTCGCCCGGCTACCTTTATCGCGGTGGTGGTCACGGTCATCGGCGCCCTCAGGAGCTTTGACCTCGTGGCGATCATGACCGCCGGCGGACCCTTCGGCAGTTCCTCGGTGCTGGCCTACTACATGTACGAGCAGTCGCTGTTCAACTATCGCATGGGTTACGGCGCGGCGGTCGCCACCGTCCTGTTCCTGATCATGGACGTCTACATCGCCTTCTTTCTGTATCGCATGTTGAAACAAGAAGGCAGGAGCGGCTGATGTTTCCGACGGCCATTCAAAAGGCGCCGCGCAGCGTCGCGCTGGGATACAAGATCTCGCTGCCCATCGCGCTGATCGTCTGGCTGCTGCCGCTGGTCGCCGTGGTGATGACCTCCATGCGCTCGCTGAGCGACATCACCCAGGGCAACTACTGGGGCCTGCCGACGGAATGGCAGATCCTGGAGAACTACACCACGGTCTTCACCGCCACGCCGATGACGCTCTATCTGATGAACAGCGTCATCGTCACGGTGCCGACGGTCGCCATCACCGTGGCGATCTCGGCCATGGCCGGTTTTGCCCTGGCCAAGTACAACTTCCCGGGCAATGTGCTGCTCTTCGCCATGTTCATTGCCGGCAACTTCATTCCCTTCCAGATTCTGATGATCCCGGTGCGCGACCTGATGGTGCAGCTCGGCATGTACGACACTTACTGGTCGCTGATCCTGTTCCACATCGCCTTTCAAACCGGGTTCTGCACGCTCTTCATGCGCAACTTCATCCAAGCGCTGCCCCATGAACTGATCGAGGCGGCAAGAGTCGAAGGCGCGACCGAGTTCGAGGTCTTCTGGCATGTGGTGCTGCCGCTGGTGCGCCCGGCCTGCGCGGCTCTGGCGGTGCTGGTCTTCACCTTCATCTGGAACGACTACTTCTGGGCCCTGGTGCTGGTGCAGAGCGACGAAGTCAGGCCGGTCACCGTCGGGCTGGCGGCGCTGCGCGGCCAGTGGGTCGCCTCCTGGCAACTGATTTCCGCCGGTTCTCTGGTTGCGGCCCTGCCGCCGGTGATTATGTTCTTTGCCATGCAACGTCACTTCATCGCCGGGCTCACCCTGGGCGCGACAAAAGGCTGAAAGCGACCATGCCGCAATCCTTTGTCCGCCTGGACGGCGCGGACTGTAGTTTCCTGCTTGATTGCCGCGGGCCGGGCATCCCGCTGCTGCTCTATTGGGGCGCCACCCTGCCCGCAAACATCGACCCTTCGGTCCTGGCGACGGCCACGCGCTCCGGCCTGCGGCAGAACGCAACCCTGGACCAGCCGCCGCCGCTCAGCCTGCTGCCGGAAGGCGGGCTCGGCTTCTTCGGCGCACCGGGCCTTGAGGGTCACCGGGGTCAGAGCGATTGGGCCACTGCCTTTGTCCTGCAGGGCATTGAGGCGGACGAACGGCAACTGCATCTGCAGTTGGCCGATCCCGTCGCCGGACTGCGGCTCGATCTGGAAATCAAGCTTCACGGAGTGAGCGGCGTGATCTCACGGCGCGCCACTCTGACCAACGAAGGGACCGGCGCCTATAGTCTGAACTGGCTGGCTGCCGCCGCCTTTGTTCTACCCGACAATGCCGACGAGGCAATGCTGCTGCACGGCGCCTGGTCCGCGGAATTCACGACGCGGCGGGTCGCCCTCGGCGCCGGGCAGATCACCCAGGAAAACCGGCGCGGCCGCACCAGCCACACCGACTTTCCCGGCTGCGTGATCGGCCGCCACGGCTTCGACGATCTGCACGGTATCGTCTATGGCTTTCACCTGGCCTGGAGCGGCAACCATCGTCTGGTGATCGACCAGCAGGCCGATGCCGGACGCCAGATCCAACTCGGCGAGCTGCTGCTGCCCGGCGAAATCGTCTTGAGCGCGGGTGAAAGCTATCAAAGCCCCTGGCTTCATGCCGCTTGGTCGCCGTCGGGCCTGAACGATCTGTCGCAGCGTTTTCACGGCTTCCTGCGCGATGTCGTCCTGCCGCCTTCGGTCGCTGCCAGGCCGCGGCCCGTGCACTACAATTCCTGGGAAGCGATCTACTTCGACCACAGCGAGGAGAAGCTCTTTGCCCTGGTCGAGCAGGCCGCAGCCCTTGGTGTCGAACGCTTCGTCCTCGACGACGGCTGGTTCCCCGGCCGCACCAGTGCCGAGGCCGGCCTCGGCGACTGGCAGGTCGACCCGGCGAAGTACCCGGAAGGGCTCGATCCGCTGATTGCCAAGGTGAAGAGCCTGGATATGGAGTTCGGCCTCTGGGTCGAACCGGAGATGATCAACCCGAACAGCGATCTCCACCGCAGCCATCCGGACTGGGTGCTGCATCTGCCCGAACGCGACAGGCCGACAGGGCGCCATCAACTGGTGCTCGACCTGACCCGGCAGGCGGTCGCCGACCATATCTTTACCTGGCTCGACCGTTTGCTCTCCGACCACGACATCGCCTACCTGAAGTGGGATCACAACCGCGATCTGGCCCCGGCCGGCGACGGCGAAGGGCGCCCGGCGGCGCGGCGCCAGACCCTGGCCTTCTACGCCTTGCTCGACCGGCTGCGCGCCGCCCATCCGACGGTGGAGATCGAATCCTGCGCCTCCGGCGGCCGGCGTGCCGACTATGGCGTGCTGCGGCGGACGGGGCGGATCTGGGCCAGCGACAACAACGGCGCCCTGGCGCGCCAGACGATCCAGCGCGGCGCCAGTCTGTTCTTCCCGCCGGAGATCCTGGGCGCCCATGTCGGGCCCGCCGCCAGCCACCCCGCCGGCCGCCGCTTCAGCATAGACTTCCGTGCCGGCACCGCGCTTTTTGGGCATTTCGGCCTGGAATT
>JANQMC010000003.1 GCA_028280305.1 Pelagibius sp.
GAAACAATCTTGTAAATTATCTGACATCAATCCGTCATGACTCCGGCGCTACGCCTGGAGGGCGTCACCAAACGGTTCGGGGACGTGGTGGCGGTCGACGACGTCACCCTCGACCTGTTCGAAGGGGAGTTCTTGGCGTTGCTGGGTGCCTCGGGCTGCGGCAAATCGACGACGCTGCGCCTGTTCGCCGGCTTGGAAGCGGCGACCCAGGGGCACGTCTTGCTGGGCGGCCGCGATGTCTCGCGGGACAGCGCGTCGTCCCGCAATGTCGCCTTGATGTTCCAATCCTACGCGCTCTACCCGCATATGAGCGTCTATCAGAACATCGCGATGCCGCTGCGCATGCGCGGCCTGTCCGTGCCCCAGCGCTTCCCCGGCGCCAGGATGGTCAGCCGGCCGACCCGGACCGCGCTTCGCGAGATCGATGACAAGGTCCGACGGGTCGCAACGATGTTGCGCCTGGATGACCTGCTTTCCCGCCGGCCGGGGCAGCTATCCGGCGGACAGCAGCAGCGCGTTGCCCTGGCCCGCGCCCTGGTCCGCGAGCCGTCTGCATTCTTCCTGGATGAGCCGCTGTCCAACCTGGACACCCAGTTGAAGGCCGACACGCGGGACGAGATCAGGGCCCTGCACGCACGCACCGGCTACCCGTTCCTGCTGGTCACCCATGACCAGGCGGACGCCCTGTCCATGGCGGACCGGGTGGCGGTGATGATCGCTGGCCGGATCGCGCAGATCGGCGCGCCCGAAGAGGTGTTCCAACGGCCGCAGAGCCGCGCGGTGGCCGAATTCATCGGCCTGCACAAGATGAACATCCTGGACCGGGGACATGCATCGCGGCTGCACCAAGCCGGCGCGACCTTGGACCTTGGGGTCCGGCCCGAGGATTTGATCATCGGCGCCGAGGGGCCGATTGCGGCCAAGGTCGAGAGCCTGCTCTACAAGGGCGAGGAGACTGTCGTCCTGCTGCGCGATCCGGACGGTTTCGCCCTCCGCTCGATCCTGCGGGGCGGCCAGCCCCGCCCGGCGCCAGGCGATCAGGTGCAGTTATCCGCCGACATCTCCGCGCTGCATCCGTTCGACCGGCACGGCAATCGCGCGGAATTGCCACCATGATCCGCCGCCTGGCCACCGACCTTCTGCTCGCGGGGCCGGCGGCCCTGGCGGTGGTGCTGTTCATCTTCTTGCCGGTGGCGGTCGTCTTCGTTCTGGCCTTTACCGACTATCTGGTCGGCGCTCCGACCGCCGAGTGGGTGGGCCTGGAGAATTTCGAGGAACTTTTCGGCTCCAGGCTCGGCCGCAACGCGCTGATCAACACGCTGATCTACTCCGCCGTCGTGATCCCAAGTTCGGTGATCCTGGGCCTGCTCGTCGCCCTGGGCCTGCACGGCATCACCAAGCGGATGCCGCGTGTGTCGGCGGTGCTGCGCACGGTCTACTTCCTGCCGGTCGCCGCCACCCTGGTGGCGATGGCGGTGGCCTGGCAGATGCTGATGCACCCCTCGCTGGGTCTGTTGAACCATTGGATCGCCGCCCTGGGCCTGACGCCGCAGCAATGGCTGACCGATCGCGGCCTCGTGCTCTATTCCCTGGCAGCGATCGGCATCTGGCAGGGCGTCGGCTACAACATGGTGCTGTTCCTGGCCGGCCTCTCCGCTATTCAGCCGACCCTCTACGATGCCGCGACGATCGATGGCGCCGAGCATGGCTGGAGCCGCTTTTGGTGCGTCACCTGGCCGATGCTGGGCCCGACCACCCTGTTCGTCGTGATCGTCACCGCGGCCAACGCGTTTCGCGTGTTCGAGACCGTGGCGACCATGACCGATGGCGGCCCCGCCTTTGCCTCGGACACCATCGTCTATGCGCTCTACCGGGAAGGCTTCGTCTATTTCAAGGCAGGCTACGCCAGCGCGATTACCGTCGTCTTCTTCGCCGCCTTGCTGCTGCTGACCGCCCTGCAGATCGCGCTCGTGGAACGGAAGGTCCACTACCGATGAGGCCCGGCACGATCCTCTCCTTCGGGCTCGTCAGCCTGGGTGCGGCCATGGTTCTGCTGCCCTTCGTCTGGATGGTCTCGGTCTCCCTGAAACCGCACAACGAGATCTTCACGCCGGAGGTGACGCTGCTGCCGCAGCAGCCGACGTTAGCGAACTATTGGCAGGCGCTCACCGAGACGGACATCCCGCTCTACCTGCTGAACGGCGTGATCGTCACCGGCGGCATCCTGCTGCTGCAACTTTTGATCACCGTGCCCTGCGCCTATGCGCTGGCGCATCGACGCTTTCCCGGGCGCGCCCTGCTGTTCGGCGCCGTGATCGCGGCCCTTCTGGTGCCGTTCCATGTCACGGCGATCCCGATTTTTCTGGCCTTCAGCCAGGTCGGGCTGCTCAATACCTACGCGGCGCTGATCCTGCCCTTCATCGCCACCGCCTTCGGCCTGTTCCTGTTGCGCCAGGCCTTCGCCCAGATCCCGGCGCAGCTGATCGACGCCGCCAGGGTCGACGGCATGTCGGAGATGGGGATCGCCTGGCGCGTGGCCTTCCCGCTCGGCCTGCCGACGGTGATTGCCTTCTCGATCTTCTCGGTGACGGCCCATTGGAACGATCTGTTCTGGCCGCTGGTCGCGACCACCTCGCCGGAACTGGCAACCCCGCCGCGCGGCATCCTGTTCTTCCGGGACGAGGAAAGCGGCGACGATATCGGTCCGTTGATGGCCGGGGCGACGCTGATCACCGCACCGCTGATTATCGGCTTTCTCCTGGCACAGAGGCGCTTCACCCAGGGCCTCGCCGGGGCGGGCCTGAAGAGATGAGCACTCCCGCTCCAACAAGAGGCAAAACGCCCTCTCAACCCACCTGATTGACGCGTGAGGAACAGATGAAACGACTTCTCCTTACTGCCGGCCTCGTCCTTGCCGCCGGCTCTGCCGCTGCCGAAACCGAAATCCGCGTTCATTACGCCATTCCGACGATCTGGGCCGAAACCCAGGAGGCGCTCGCCGAAGCCTTCATGGAGGCAAATCCGGACATCACCATCACCATTGATGGCCCGGCCGAGGGCTACGCCGAAGGCGTGCAGCGCCTGTTGCGCGAATCCGTCGCCGGCACCGCCCCGGACGTGGCCTATGTCGGCCTGAACCGCTGGCGCATCCTGGAGGATCGCGGCCTGACCCAGCCGCTGGACGGTTTCATGCCGGAAGATCCGGCGGCCGCCGGCTACACCCCGGCCCTGCTGTCCCTCGGCCAGTTCGAGGACACGCAGCATTCGCTCGGCACCTCCGCCTCGACCCTGGTCATGTATGTGAACCCGGATCTGGTCGAACAGGCCGGCGGCTCCATGGATGATTTTCCGACCACCTTCGACGGCATCATCGAACTGGCCGCCGCGATCGACGCGCTCGGCGACACCATTGAAGGCGTGTGGATCCACCGCCACGACTGGCGTTTCCAGTCCCTGCTCGGCTCCCATGGCGGCCGTCCGATGACCGCGGACGAGAGCGACATCACCTTCGACGATGACGCAGGCCTCTCCGCCGCGGCCCTGTACCAACGGTTCGCGTCGGAAGGCGGCATGTCCTCCATGTCGCAGGACGATGCCCGCCAGGCCTTCCCGGCCGGCACGCTGGGCATCATGTTCGAAAGCTCCTCGTTGCTGACGCGCTTCGTCGAAGGCGCTGGTGATGGTTTCGACGTGACCGTCCGCGCCCTGCCGGTGGTGGCCGACGATCCCTCCACCGTCTATTTCCCGACCGGCGGTTCCGGCATCGTGCTGCTGACCGACGACGCCGAGCGGCAGCAGGCCGCCTGGGACTACATCGCCTTCGTGACCGGTCCGGAAGGCCAGCGCATCATCGTGGAAAACACCGGCTACGCCCCTGCGAATTCCATCGTGCTGGACGACGAGGCCTATCTCGGCGCCTACTACGCCGCGAACGAGAATGCCCGCGTCGCCCATTCCCAGGTCGCCCAGTACGCGGGGCCCTGGTACGCCTATCCGGGTGCCGAGGGCGTCGCCGTCACCGACCTGATCGCCGCCGCCCTGGTCGAAGTGACCGAGGGCGCGGACGTGGAAGGGACGATCTCAACCTTGGCCGACGACCTGCGCGACAGGCTGGACATGCAGTAATCGCTGCAGTGACGCGTGATAGCGCTTGGAGGGGGCGGTCGCACGCGGCCGCTCCTTCTTGTCCAAACTCCCATTACTGACTGCCGGGCACGAGAACCTGCAAAACCAAGATCTCAGCCGAGATCCGCGGTTAGCGCGGCGGCACAGATTTGGCACAGTTCAAAACACGTTCAGCGGAAAAACACGGAAACTCAATAGGTTACAAGCCACCACTCTTTTGGGAAAAACCCTCTGAGCAAGCTCTACCGAGACCACTAACCCTTTGAAATCCCTGGTAGGCGCAGAGGGGCTCGAACCCACGACCCGCTGATTAAGAGTCAGCTGCTCTACCAACTGAGCTATGCGCCCTGACCAGAGAGGGGCGGCTTATAGCAAAGCGGTCGGGGGGCCGCAAGTCCAGCTCAGCTCCCGGACAGGCCTCGCCCCTACATCTCACCGTCAAGCGTATGGCGGGAAATGCGCTGGTCGCGGTGGATCGAGACCGACAGGATCAGGCCAACGGAAACCATCACCGTCAGCATGGCGGTGCCGCCATAGGAGATCAGCGGCAAGGGCACGCCGACGACCGGGATGCGCCCGGTGACCATGGCGATGTTGATGAAGACATAGAGGAAAAGGTTGGTCGCCAGGCCGATCGCCAGCAACCGGCCGAACTGGCTGTAGCTGCGCAGGCCGATGATGCTGCCGGCCGCGATCAACAGGCCGAACAGGCCGATCAGCGTCAGGCCGCCGATCAAGCCGAACTCCTCCGCCAGCATGGTGAAGATGAAATCGGTCTGGCGTTCGGGCAGGAAGTTCAAATGGCTCTGCGTGCCCTGCCCGAAGCCGCGGCCGAACAGGCCGCCGGAACCCAGCGCGATGGTCGACTGGGTGATGTGATAGCCGGCGCCGAGCGGATCGCGCGACGGGTCAAGAAAGGTCAAGATCCGTTCGCGCTGATAGCCGTGCAGGAACTGCCAGGCGACCGGGATCGCGGCCAGGCCGCCGGCAATCACGATGGCGAACTTCCACAAGCGCACGCCGGCGACGAAGAAGATGGCGCCCGCGACCATCATCAGCATCAAGGCCGTCCCCAAATCCGGTTGCTGAAGAACCAGCGCGGTCGGCGCGAGAACCAGGGCCAATGGCAGGATCAATCGCGTCAGGCGGCCGATCTCTTCCAAGCTTGTGCCATGGAAGTAGCGGGCGAGCGCAAGCACCGTGGCCACTTTCATCAGCTCCGACGGCTGCAACTGCATGAAGCCCAGATTGATCCAGCGCTGGGCACCCATGCCGACCTGGCCCATGACTTCGACCGCAACCAGGAGGGCGAAGGAGGCGAAGTAGATAACATAGGCAAGCCGCATCCAAACGCGGATGCTGATCAGCGCGATCACCAGCATGACGACAAAACCGGCGGCAAACCGGACAAGCTGGCGGCGGGCCCACGGGTCCCACCCGCCATCCCCGGCCGAATAGAGCATGGCGCAGCCGATCGCGCCCAAGACGCAGATCAGCAAGGCCACCAGCCAGTTCAGTCGCAACAGCTTGTCGCCCAGCGACAGTTTCTGTTCGTTGGCCAGCGTGCCGCCGACGCCGGCGCTGTCGAAACCCGCGCTCATCCGTCCTGGCCCTCCAGACCGTCCGCGAGATCGCTGGCCTGGATCAGCGGCCGCGCCGGCGCGCGCCGCTGGGTTTCGCGCAGGATATCACTGGCGATGGGCGCGGCCACGGCGCTGCCGCCGCCGCCATGTTCGACGACGACGGAGCAGGCATAGCGCGGCGCAGCGATTGGCGCGTAGCCGACGAACAGGGCGTGGTCGCGCCGGGCCCAGGGCAGATCCTGGTTGCGGGTGATGCCGGCCGCCCGCTCCGCCGCCGTGATGCGCCGAACCTGGCTGGTGCCGGTCTTGCCGGCCATTTCGAAGCCGGGCTCGTCGATCTGGGAGCGGCGCGCCGTGCCGGTTCGGCCCGAGGTCACGGCGATCATGGCCTCGCGCACCACCGCCATGTTCTCCTCCGCAAAGCCCAACGGCTCCGCCGGCGGGTCGACCAGCGGCGCGTCAGGCCCGCCGACCCGGAGCGTGAGGTGGGGCGTAACCTCGCGGCCGCCATTGGCCAAGCGTGCGGTCATCACGGCCAGTTGCAGCGGTGTGGTCAGCACATAGCCCTGGCCGATGCCGGCGATCAGGGTCTCGCCCTGAAGCCAGCTCTCGCCCCGTGTCGCCTCCTTCCAGGCCCGGGTCGGCACCAGGCCCGCGCGCTGGCCCGGCATGTCGAGCGGCAAATTGATGCCCAGCCCGAGACGGTTGGCGAAGTGAGAAATACGGTCCATGCCGACCCGCCGCGCCAGCTCGTAATAGTAGACGTCGCAGGACTGTGCGATGGACTCGATCATCGCCAGGCTGCCATGACCGCCGCGCCGCCAGCAGTGGAAACGGTGATTGCCGAAATCCATATGGCCCGGGCAGAAGATCCGCTCGGTCGGATCGATGACGCCATCTTCCAGCCCGGCCAGCGCCACCACCATCTTGAAGGTGGAGCCGGGCGCGTATTG
>JANQMC010000017.1 GCA_028280305.1 Pelagibius sp.
CATCGACATGACGGCCGTCGCCGCCCCCAGAGGCCAGTTGTTGGCCTTGCCGAACAGCGAGGCGACGATGTTGCCGATCATGATGCCCGTCGGCCCGCCCACCAGGTTCGGCGTCACGTAGTCGCCCGTGGTCGGGATGAAGACCAGCAAGCTGGAGGCGATGACGCCGGGCATGGAGAGCGGCAGGGTCACCCGAATGAAGGACATGACCGGCCCCTCGCCCAGGTCCGCCGCCGCCTCGAGCAGCGAGCGGTCGATCTTCTCCAGCGATACGTAGATCGGCAGGATGGCAAAGGCAGCCCAAGCATGGGCCAGGGTGATCACCACGGCCGTCGGGTTATAGAGGATGAACTCCAGCGGCGCGTCGATGATCCCGAGGGTCATGAGGCCGGAGTTGATGACGCCGTTGTAGCCGAGAACCACCTTCCAGGCGAAGACCCGCAAGAGATAGCTGGTCCAGAAGGGGACGGTGATCAGGATCAGCCACATCATCTTGTTCTTCTTCACCTTGAAGGCGATGAAGTAGGCCGCCGGGTAGGCCAGCAGCACGGTGGCGAGCGTCACCAGCCCGGAAATCTTGACCGACTTGATCAAGAGCTTGAGGTAAATCGGCTTCTCAAAGAAGGTGATGTAGTTGCTCAGGCTGAAGGTGCGGTTGAAGTCGGTATAGCGCTCAAAGCCCTGCGTCCAGAAACTGAGGGTGATCAGGATGATGAGGGGAACCGCCAGGGCGATCAGCATCCAGATCATGGTCGGCGACAGAAGCGCATAGCCGCGGATCGGTTCGTGGCGCATGGCCGCCCTTCGGATGCGAGTGAAGAGCCCCATGCGTTACAAGTCCCGCCGCCACGGTGGCACCGATTCAGTGCGCTCAGCCAAAAGAAAGTCTCCGCCCTGCCAAGCCATTTCTGCCCGGCAGAATGCCTCGCCCCAGCCGCTGCCGTTCGATGCTACCCACCATCAACCGCACAACGGGCCCCGCCAGAGGGTCGAGCCTCTGACAACAAGATCGATTTTCACAACCATAACGAGAGACCTGATTCGCTGTCGCTTACTGTCTCGAAAAAGATATCAAATCCGACATAAATTTACCGAATCTGAAAAATAATTGTCAATGGGAAGCAAAATTCGGCCGAACAGGGAATGGGTTTGCGACCTTGGGGAAACACCGGCGATATCCCTTTTCCGCGGCCAGTCGCATGATTTGCGATGAGACTGACCAGTTCGCCGGCGGACTGATTCCACGGCGCAGGGCCACGCCCGGTCGGACTCCATTATCATCCTCGGTGCTGGCCCGTTCCTAGCCCGGCCGGCGTCAAGACGCTCTATCCTTCGTGTCGCGGCCCTGGCTCGCGTGGCGCCAGCCGAGCCAATGGAGCGGTAAATATGGCGCTTGCGGCGAGCGCGACGAAAATGGCCGAGAGCAGGTAGCTCCAAGTGCTGTGCCGGACGAACCCGCAATCGAGGTTCACAAGCAGCAGCGGTACATCCAAGAAATGGGCTATTTGCCCCAACAAGGTCCACGCCTCATCGCGCGCCTCATTGCTCGCAGTGCCGGCAGCGATCTCGGCATCATCGACCCCGGGAGAAACCGCCTGATCCGCTTCGTCCCGACAAAAGCCCATCGAAAAAGGGCGAACAAACCGGAAAGACTGTCACCTATGTATCCGGTCTAACCTGTTACCTATCTTCCCGGTTGCTCAGGCCGGCAAGATAGAGGGGCTGCGGGCCGGAGCGGATTCGGCAGATTTAACCCCGGTGAACGGGCCCGCCTGGGCCGAGGCGCAGGCCCGGCCTCAAGGCCCTGTAGGTGACCCGGTCGAGCTGGCAGGGATTCGCGCCGGGCGAGTCGACGAAGAGCACCTCTGCGGCGATGGGCTCGAAATCAGCCAGGAAGTGGACCGTGCTCTTCACGGTGAGACTCTGCTGCTCCTCCGGCTCGATCCCCATGTGGCGAAAGACCGCAAGGTCGAGGCA
>JANQMC010000051.1 GCA_028280305.1 Pelagibius sp.
TCAGTGTAGTGCAGCACCGCCGTCACCGGCAGATTCTCACAGCCCACCGGCCCGTCAATGACAACGCGCAACCCTTTGATCGCAGTAAACGCATAGACAGCGCCCCAGTAGCCCCCCGCGCGGTCATGATCGAGAACCAGCATGGTCAATCACCTTCCTGCAGCGCAGGTTGCCGCTTGGCCGCGGGCTTCCTCTTTGCCGGCGCGGGCTTGGCAGTCTTGTCGGACACCGCCGCCACAGATGGCGAGCGCGGGCCATAGCCGGCGGTCTCGCCGCTACCGATGCCTTCGAAGAAGGACGTCATTTGCCGGAAGCGTTCGCGGCCACGAGTCTGTGCAGCCACGATACCGGCCAGGGCGCCGGCCCCGGCTGGCCCGAAAAGCGGCCGGGCTGAAACCATGTTGGTGAAATAGATCGCCGGGATACCCACTTCTTTCGCCGCCTGCACCAGGGGCGTCGTGCCGAGGGCGAGATCGGGCTTCACCTCGCGCATTGCCGCCAGGTCCTGCTCCAGGGCGGCGCGGTACTGGACATGGGTCCCCCGCGCCGCCAGCCATTCACGGTCGGCTTCGCTCCATGGCGTCTTGGGGCAGGCCGTTCCGACATAGGGCACCTCGGCCCCGGCCTCGATCAGCAGGCGCGCCACCAACAACTCGGAACCTTCATACCCCGACACTGTGATGCGCGCCTGGATGGGATTGGCTGCCAAAACGCCACGGATCGCTGCTAGGCTTTTCGCTTTCGCAGCATCGATCTTCCCCGGCGCAAGGCCAGCGGCCGTTCCAATGGCGTCCAGCCAGTCAGCCGTCCCCTCGACCCCCACGGGGCCTGAGCCGACAACCTCGCGTCCTGCCGCTTGGAACTCCCGCACCGACGCTGTGTAGAAGGGATGAACAGCCGCAGCTACGCGACAATCGAGCGCGCCATAGAGGTCACGCCACTCGCGCGACGGCAGCTGCGGGCCAACGGCAAGACCGAGCGGTGTCAGCAAGGCACCGATGCCCACCGGGTCCGCCGGGAAGAGCTCGCCGATCAGCGTGACCGTCGGCCGCTCTGTCTTTTCGCGATCGCCTTGGTGGCCCCGAGGCCGCTGAACGGGGCCTTGCTCCACCTCAGAACGGGCGTATCGCAACATGGCGCCGGCCAGAACATCCTTTGCCTCCGCGTGAGTAGGAACGCCGAAGCCTGGAACATCGATGCCAATCACGCGGACGCCCTCGATCTCCCGCGGCAGCCGGTCGAGGGGAATGCCTGAGGCCGTCGGCACACAGAGGTTGATGACAACCACGGCGTCATAGAGCTCCGGATCAGCCATCTCGGCGACGGCATTGCGGATGTCCTCGTAGAGCTGCCCGGTGACCAAAGTCTCTGAATTGAAGGGGACGTAACCGACTGTGCGTCTTGCGCCATAGAAGTGCGATGTGAAGGTGAGGCCGTAGACGCAGCAGGCAGAGCCGGACAGGATTGTCGCTGTGCGCCGCATACGCAGGCCGACACGCAACGAACCGAAAGCGGGGCACATCGACTGCGGTTGATCGTGCGGCCCCCTGGGATAGTCCGCGGCCAAACGCTCCAAGGTGGCCGTCTTACCGGCTGCCTTGGCCGCTTCCAGCATGGTCTCTCGGCCGCCGTGGCATCCTGCGTTGATGCTCTCCGAACGCGGCTCGCCAGGCGGTCTGGTCGGCGGGCTGTCGTAAGGGCTCATGGCCGTCAGCCCCCCTCGTAGACAACTTCGAGAGAGGGCTTCTCAAGAACCTTGCCTGCGCACATGTCTTCCTGGGTTGCCGGATCCAGCACCACGTCACGCCCGACCGCCTCGCTCGCGAAGAGGCCCAGCAGACCGTCCTGACTGAGGGGTGTCGGCGTCTGCGGCCCAGCTTCAGCCGCCTGCTGGGCGAGTTCCTCGAACAGGGGAGCCCATTCTCCGCCGGGCCTGCCAACGATCTCGTAGTTGGCGCTCTTGCGCCTGATGTCGTCGTGCGCCGGAATGGCAGCCAAGACCGGGATACCGACCGCTTCAGCAAAGGCTTGGGCTTCGCCGGTGCCGTCGTCTTTGTTGACCACCATACCGGCAACGCCGACGTTGCCGCCGAGCTTACGGAAATAGTCCACCGCGGAGCAGACGTTGTTGGCGACGTAAAGCGACTGCAGGTCGTTGGAGCCGACGACGATCACCTTTTGGCACATGTCGCGGGCAATCGGCAGACCGAAACCACCACAGACGACGTCACCGAGAAAGTCGAGCAGAACGTAGTCGAAACCCCAGTCGTGGAAGCCGAGTTTCTCCAGTAACTCGAAACCGTGAATGATGCCACGTCCGCCGCAGCCGCGCCCGACTTCCGGTCCCCCCAGTTCCATGGCGAAGACACCGTCACGCTTGAAGCAGACATCGCCGATCTGAACCTCTTCGCCCGCAAGCTTCTTCCGCGAAGAGGTTTCGATGATGGTCGGGCAGCTGCGTCCGCCAAACAGCAGTGAGGTTGTATCGCTCTTAGGATCGCATCCGATGAGCAGCACGCGCTTGCCCTGCTGGGCCATCATGTAGGAGAGGTTAGCCAGCGTGAACGACTTGCCGATCCCGCCCTTCCCGTAGATCGCGATGATCTGGGTTTCCTTGCTGACAGCTTCGGTCGAAATGGGATCGGGCGCCCTGGCTGCTTCGTCCCGCAGACGCGCATCCACCTCCGCGGCTGTCTGCGGTTCAGAAGACAGCACCGCCGCGCCGGAGTTGCCGTTGGCTATGGTCATTGGCAGTCCCTCCAATCGAGAACCATCTTCAAACAAGCGGAATCGCCGAAGGCGGTGCGGTAAGCAGGCTCGGCTTGCACCGCAGCTTCCCGGTGCGTGATCAGGCCATCCAGGGAAAGGCGCCCCGACTTGACGAGTGTGCTGACGGCGGCGAGGTCAGAGTCGCGCCATTCGGCCGCGACCCGAAGGCGTGCTTCACGCGTGAAGGCAGGGGGGAAGGCAAAGCTCAGCGGCTTGCTGTAGAAGCCGGCCAAGATGATTTCTCCACCGGGTGCCAGGCGGCCGATCAGGCTGTCAAGCAGACTGTGATTCCCGGAAACGTCGCAGATTCTGCTGTAGTCCTGCCGCGGATCGTCCTCGGGTCTCGTAACGGCATAGCCTTGCGCGCCGCTGACGCGGCCCGGGTTGCTTTCCCAGACCGTCGGCGGCCTGCCACCAAGAACGAGGACCAGTCGCGCAACGAGGCGGCCCAGCACACCGTGGCCGACCACCAGCTCCGGCAGACCATCAACAAGCGCGTGGTGGGCGGTAGCCGCCAGGGCCATCAGCACCCCGCGCTCCCCAAGGCCTTCGTCCAGGGCGATAACCCTTTCACCGGCAACAACAAGGCGCGCCGCTGCACCGCCGAAAAGCCCGCGCACCTCGCCAAAGCAGCGCGCGCCCGGAACGAAAACGAATTCTCCGACTTGGGCGCCCGAGCGACGTCCGGCTTCAGCAACCCAGCCGACCGATTCGTATCCCGGAACCAAAGGATAGCCCATGCCTGGAAAGGCCGGCATTTCGCCTGACCACAGCAAGCGCTCGGTGCCCGTGCTGACACCGCTCCAAGCCACGTCGACGACGACGTCTTCGGCACCGGGCGGCGAAAGCTCAAGCCGATCAAGGATCAGGCGTTCGGGCTTTTCCAGAACAACAGCGAGAGTTTCCAAGGATGCTCTCCGTGCCCTGTGGGTCAGGGCTTATGAACCGTTCTTTGAGTAACTGTAATTTTAATTAGACACTTTTAAATGTCAAGTAAACAGAACACTTCTCAAACCTATGGCGCCCGGGCCGCAAGAACGCGGGCCAACAAAGGGTTGTTTGTGGGGAGGAGCCGCGACTTCACGAAGCCGGCAGCAGAGACAAGCTGGTCGATTCGCTGCGGAGTCCTGGGCCGCCCCTGCCCCATGGCCAGCAGATAGAGCCCAAAGTAAGCATTGCCGCTTGCTTCAGCGCCCCGGGTCCCGGCCATGGGTTCCGCCATCAGCAAGGTTCCGCCTGGCGCCAGTGCCTGACGCACTGCACGCAAGAGAGTCAGAACGCCATCATCATCATGATCGTGAAGGATGCGCACCAGGGATATAACATCTGCACCGAAAGGCAGAGTATCGCGAAAAAAATCCCCCCCGTAGGTCTCCAGCCGATTGGCGTAACCCAGACCAGCGAACCGATTTTTGGCCCTCTCAGCAACGGCCGGCAGATCGAAAAGCTTGAGATCAAGACCCGGAATCGCCCCGGCGACAGCCTCCAGGAATGCTCCCTCCCCGCCGCCGACATCGAGCAGGCAGCGGTGACGACGCAGCGGATAGGCATCGAGGATCTCCGCCGCCACCATCGGCTGGGACGAGGTCATAAGGCGGCTGTAGGCTGCGACCGACTCTTCATTAAGCGTCGCTGGCTGATCATCCGCGGCGTAAGGCCAGAAAGCAGCCAGCGCCCGACCGGTTGTTTCGCCGCGCAACAACGCCACGGGGTCGCGGAGATCGGCGTAGAGCATGGCATGATGCTCGACCATGGCCGCGATGCCCTGATTGCCGATAAGGGCCGCGCCGAGGACCCCAAGGCCATAGCGCGCCTCGCCGCGCCGCGCAACGAGCCGAAGGTCAGCCGCAGCCTCCAGAAGGGAGGCAGCGGCTTCCCGGTCGAGTCTCAGGCGCCCGGCAAGGACATCAAGTGCCTGCGGCCCCTGGGCCAGAATGCCGAAGAGGTCCAGGCGGACGCAGGCGGCGAGCACCTGCGAATAGACGAAACCGGCACAGAGATCGAAAAGCGCGCGGCTGCGCCGCCGCGCGATGGGCCGGGTCAAAGGAAAGCGCGTTGCCCAGCGTTGAAAGCGCGGACTGGCGAGCAGGCGGTCCCGAAGCTGTTGCAGGCGGTCGCGCCAGGGTTCCCTGCGAGAGGGCAGGTTCTGCGCGGTGCTTGGCTGAAAGATGGCGTCGCTTAAGCCGCGCGCCGGAGTTTCTTCGGTAGGAATCGCTGCGCCTCCTCAATGATGCGCGCATGCAACGCCTTGCGTCCCGGACAGAGCGGAATGGACTCCGCCGCCGCGGCGATCAGCGCTTCGAGGCGGTCTATCGCTCCGTCCAGCCCCAAAAGGTGGACAGCGTTCGGGCGGTCGTGGACGGCATCTTGGCCGACCGGTTTGCCGAGATCGTCCGGATTGCCGAAGACATCGCGAATGTCGTCGGCCACCTGATAAGCTTCACCGAGACCTTCGCCGAGACCGCGCCAAGGCGCCGGCTCGGAGCCCGCAGCCGCAGCGCCCGCCATGGTGGCTCCGGCAAAAGGCGCCCCCGTCTTTGCCCGCTGATACTGCGCCAGATCGAGGGTCGGCTCACATTCCCAGGCCTGGCCGGCCGCAATGCCATGCGGTGTGCCGACAGCACCGCCGACGACCTGCAGCAAGGCGCATAGACGATCAGGCTGTGCGGCGGCGTCGCGTCCCAGAACTTCAAAAGCCATGACGATCAGCGCATCTCCGGCAAGAACGGCAAGGCGCTCGCCATAAGCCGCATGAACGGAGGGTTTGCCACGCCGCAAAGCAGCATTATCGAAGCACGGCAGATCGTCATGAACCAGTGAGGCGCAATGCAGCAGCTCGATCGACGCAGCCGCGGCATCGGCAGTGCCGGACCCCGGTTCACCGCAGGCCCCAGCAACCGCAAGGCAAAGCTGTGGGCGGATGCGCGCGCCACCTGGAAATACCGCATGGCGCATGGCAGCAGCCAAAAGCGGCGGGTGGCCCGGCGCCTCCCCCGCCCGCAAGGCGGACTCCAGAACACCGTCAACCCGCGCAATTGCATTCATGGCCCCCTCCCGCATTGCCGTTTCCACATCAGCTTTGACTGTCATTTTTATTTGTCATCTTTTAGTGTAATGTAGAATGGACAGTTGAGAGGCCTATGTCAACGGGCTTGCCCGGCCCTTCTCCCGGACCGGCGCTATGTGACGCAGACAAAGGCAGGCGAAGGCAACGATCCAATTGGCAGTGGCGCGGGTGACCCAGAAGCATGTCGTGATTATCGGAGCCGGCATCGGCGGTCTTGTTGCCGCTGTCGAACTGGCACGGCAGGGCCTGCAGGTCACAGTGCTGGAACGCGGTGCGACCCCCGGGGGGAAAATTCGCAGGACTCCGAGCGGTTCAGCAAGCGCAGAGTTGCCAATCGACGCCGGCCCAACCGTCTTCACCATGCGTTGGATCTTCGACGAAATCTTTGCCGCGGCCGGCACCTCGCTCGAGAATTACCTCACGCTAAGACGCGCAAGTGTTCTTGCCCGCCATGTCTGGAGCGAAAGTGAAAGGCTTGACCTTTATGCCGATGCCACACGCTCGGCCACCGCTATCGGCGACTTCGCCGGCGCGGCAGAGGCCAAGCGGTTTCTCGCCTTTTGCGAAGAAAGCAAAGGAATCTACAACACGCTTGAGGCGTCTTTCATGCAGGCGCAGCGCCCCAGTCCAACGCGGCTGGTGCGCAACGTCGGCTGGCGCGGCCTGGGCGGGCTCTGGAAAATCAAACCCTTCGAGACTCTCTGGTCGGCGCTCGGCAAACACTTCCAGGATCTGCGCCTGCGCCAACTCTTCGGCCGCTACGCGACCTACTGCGGTTCGTCGCCTTTTCGCGCACCGGCCACCCTGATGTTGGTCGCCCATGTGGAGCAGCTGGGCGTCTGGTTTATCGATGGTGGCATGCACCGCCTTGCACAGGCGTTGGCCGACCTGGCCGGGAGCCAAACCGCTGCTCTCCGCTACGATGCCGAAGTGGCAAGGGTGAAAGCGCCCGCCGGCCGGGTCGAGAGCGTTGTTCTGACAGACGGCGAAGAACTGATCGCGGATGCGGTGATCATCAATGCCGACGTGGCAGCCGTCTCCAGTGGCCTACTGGGACAAGAGATCGCCAAATCGGTGCCGCAGGTCGCGCCTTCCAGGCGTTCGCTCTCCGCGGTGACCTGGGCTCTCGCGGCGCGAACGGAGGGCTTCCCCCTGTTACGCCATAACGTCTTCTTTTCCCGGGATTATGCGGCAGAGTTCGACGATATCTTTGAGCATCAACGGATACCGCAATCACCAACAGTCTATCTCTGCGCGCAAGATCGCGGTGATCCCGACGATCCGCCGCCACAAGGAGAAGAGCGCCTGCTTTGCCTGATCAACGCACCGGCCGCCGGCGATGGCCCGGCCTTTGATGCACTGGAGAAAGACCCATGCGCCGAAAGAACCTTCGCCCAAATGGAACGCTGCGGCCTTCGAATCGAAAAACCGACTGCACTAACGACCATGACGACGCCGAAAGACTTCAATCATTTGTTCCCAGGCAGCGGCGGCGCCCTTTACGGCCAGGCCTCGCACGGATGGCAAGCCTCGTTCAGCCGACCGGGCGCTCGCACGGACCTGCCCGGGCTCTACCTGGCCGGCGGCAGCGTGCACCCGGGCCCGGGGGTTCCCATGGCAGCGATCTCGGGCCGGCTGGCGGCGGAGAGCCTGCTCCAGGACCTGGATTCACAGTCGACCTCCCTTCAGGTGGCTATGCCTGGTGGTACCTCGATGCGCTGAGCGACGACGGTCAATACGGACTGTCTCTGATCGTCTTCATCGGCAGCGTGTTCTCGCCATACTATGCCTGGGCTCGCCGGCACGGCAACGCAGACCCACTGAACCATTGCTCTGTCAACCTCGCGCTCTACGGGCCGCGGCAAAACCGCTGGGCGATGACTGAACGGGGGCGCTCTGCATTAACCCGCGATGTCGAACACTTAACCATCGGACCCAGCAACATTAGATGGGACGGCCAGGAACTGAACGTTGAGATCGACGAGATGAGCGTACCGCTGCCATCGCGTCTGCGCGGCAGGTTGCGCCTCATCCCCGAGATCACGACGAAACGCAAGTTCACCTTGGATTCCGCCGGCCGTCATCATTGGTGGCCCGTTGCGCCCAGGGCGAGAGTCGAGGTCGACCTACAAAAACCGGCCCTGCACTGGCGCGGCAGCGGTTACTTCGACAGCAATTCCGGAAGCGAGCCGCTGCAAAGCGCCTTTACATGCTGGCACTGGTCGCGCGCTCACCTGAAAAAGGGCGCGGCGCTGCTCTACAATGCCTGGGAGCGGAGCGGGGCGGAGACTTCTCTCGCCCTGCGGATCGGTGATGATGGGGTGGTTGAGCCGTTTTCAACACCCGCGCCCGCGCCCCTGCCTTCGACCTTTTGGCGCGTGAAGCGCGCAACGAGGGCCGATCTGCCGGAGGCGCCGCAAATTCTGCGCACCCTGGAAGACAGCCCCTTCTATGCTCGATCTTTGCTTACGACACGGCTTCTGGGGCAACAGGTCACAGCGATTCATGAGAGTCTCGATCTCGACCGTTTCCGCCGTCCGGTGGTGCAATTGATGTTGCCCTTCCGAATGCCGCGGCGGGGTTAAAGGAGCGCGGCCTAGCAGCGGTCAACTGTCAACACGCTGCTCCTTGGATTCAGTCTGTTCGTTCTTGTCTGGCTTGCTGACATCGTATAGCTGCCAAATCGCCGCTCCAGCGACCAGCAGGTAGAACAGGCCGAGTTCGAGAAGGGTGATCGTTTCACCTTTCATGGCAGGGCAACATGCGCCTCGCCGTTCAGCCGCCAGATCGTGTAGTTCAGCAACATGGCGAAGCTGACCCAGGCGAGGTAAGGCAGCAGAAGAAGCGCCGCACCCGAATGGATCGGATAGAAGGTGACGATCATCGCGACAATGGAAAGCCAGAGGAGAGCCATTTCTGCGAGGGCAAGACCGATCCGCTTCAGACCGAAGAAGATTGCCGACCAGAGCCAATTCAGAATAAGCTGCGCGCCATAGATGGCAAGCGGGATTGCGGCACCGGCCCAGCCAACCTCAGACCAGATCAACCATCCGGAGACGGCGATCACTGCGTAGAGGATCATCCAGACTGGACCGAACAACCAACCCGGCGGCTGCCAGGAGGGCTTTGCGAGGCGCTGGTACCAATCATCAGGCCGAAAGTACATCCCGCTGGTCGCGACGACCATCACGGCAGCGATGAAGAGCAACAGGATCCAGTAGCTTTCGCTTTCCATGAACTACCACCTAGCTCCCTAGAGCCTCGCGTCAATGTCGCCAGGCTGCAACACGCGGTTACCCGCTAAGCGCGCCGCGTTGCGCCGGCTGCCTTCATTTCACGGTCGTTGCGTTCCAGGCGTTCGAACAGATCGATCATCCAGCAGGCTCGTGCGTGCAGGTCCCACCAGGGTAGCAAAGGTTCCGCATCTGCTTTAGCCGGCATCTGAACCGAGAATCTGGTGACCGCCTGGACGAGAAAGCGTGTTTCGGTCAACGCCGGCTGGTCAATTACTTCGCGAAGCGACCCACGCCGCAGGCGCCCTGCCTGGCCAGCAACCTTAATGAGTCCCTGCAGGACCAAGATCAGCTTGCGCCGAGTCGGCACCACAGCACGCTTGGAAAAACTGTCGAAGCCGCTCTCGGCTACCACCCGTCCGATTTCCGCATAGATCAGCCGGGCCGCGAACATGGCCGGCCGACAACCCGGCGGCAAACAGGCAATGCCCACCTCGGCACGGTCGTAGAGTTGTGCCGCGGTGGACAACAGCCGCGCCACCACCGATGCCAGGGCATCATCGAAGCAAGGATCGGCGAGCCAGACGTCCGGGTCAATTCCTGCCTCGCGCAACCACTGCCGCGGCAAGTAGAGCCGACCGGCGGCGGCGTCCTCGCCGACATCGCGGGCGATGTTGGTCAGTTGCATGGCAACGCCCAGGTCGCAGGCGCGCGCCAGCGCCTGGGGATCGCGCACGCCCATGACCAGTGTCATCATCGAGCCGACGGTCCCTGCAACCCTTGCGGCATAGGCCTGCAAATCAGCCAGCGTCTCGTACTGCCGGCCTTCCGTATCCCAACGCAGGCCTTCGATCAGGGCGACCGGAAGATCTTGAGGCAGCGCGCAGTCCTCAACCATGGCCGCAAAGGCCCGGTCGACAGGATGATCCGCCGGGCGGCGGTCGTAAATGCGCTCCAGTCGCACCAAGAGCTTTGCGGGTGCATCGCTTCCGCCCTGACCCAGATCGACAGCGTCATCGGCTTCGCGGCAAAAAGCATAAAGCGCCGTGGCGTTGCCGCGAATCTGCTTTGGCAGCAAGCGTGAAGCAGCGAAGAAAGAACGCGAGCCTGCCTGCAGCAGCTTGCGGCAGACGGCCAGATCATCGGCTGAAGGACGTGGGTCAGGCGAAAGCTGCTGCATCGGGAACCACCTTATCGAGAACCTGCGCGGAAGTGAGAACGCCGGGCAATCCGGCACCCGGGTGAGTACCGGCCCCAACGATATAGAGATGTTCGATATCTTCGCTGCGGTTGTGGGGTCTGAACCAGGCGCTCTGACTCAGAACCGGCTCCATGCCGAAGGCTGCGCCCTGGTATGACAAAAGGCGCTGCTGGAAATCCACAGGCGTCATTGTCCGCGACGTGACCACTTCGCTTTCCAGACCCGGCAATACTGTTTCACTGAGATAGCGGGCAACGCGCCGGCGATAGGGTTCTGCAGCGGTCTTCCAGTCGACCTCGGCCTGCAGGTTCGGCACTGGGGACAGCACATAGAAAGTGTCGCAGCCAGCGGGCGCCAGCGCCGGGTCCGTGGCGGTGGGACGGTGCAAGTAAAGACTGAAGTCGTCGGCCAACACCTTGTGCTCGAATATATCATTGATCAGCCCACGATAGCGCGGCCCAAGAAGGATGGTGTGATGGGGCACGGCGTCGTAGCGCCGCTTGGTGCCGAAGTACCAAAGGAAAAGGCTCATCGAGTAGCGCGAGCGCGCCAATCGCCGATCGCTCCAGCGGTTTCGCGCGTTGGCCGGAAGCAGGTGCCGGTAAGTCCAGGCCGTGTCCGCGTTGGAAACCACGATATCGGCGGGAATAACTTCGCCGGATGTCAGGGCGATGCCGACGGCTCGCCGGTCCTTCACCAGAATGCGGCCGACCTCCGCGCCGAAGCGCAGGTTGCCGCCCTGCCCCTTGATGAGATCAACCAGACCGGTCACCAAGCGCCCGGTCCCGCCCATGACAAAATGGACGCCCCAGCGGCGCTCAAGAAAGGCGATCAGGCTGTAAACCGAGGTTGCACTGAACGGATTGCCGCCGATGAGCAAGGGATGAAAGCTGAAAACCTGACGCAGGCGTTCATCTTTGATGTGCTTTGCGACCAGGCTGTAGACACTGCGATATCCTTCCAACTTCACGAGATCAGGCAGCACGCGGGCCATATCGGTCCAGGACGCGAAACTGAAGTTCCCCAACTTCTCGAAACCGATGCGGAAATGGCGCTCGCTCGCCGCCATAAGACGCTCATAGCCCGCAACATCGCCCGGCGCGAAGCGCGCAACCGTATCGCGCATGGTTGCGGGATCGCCGGAGTAGTCGAAGACCGCGCCGTCATCGAAGCGAATACGGTAGAAGGGCTCAAGCGGGCGCAGGTCAACATCATCGGCCATGCGACGCCCGCAGAGATGCCACAGCTCTTCGAAGAGAAACGGCGCGGTGACAATGGTCGGACCGGCATCGAAGGTGAAGCCGTCCTGACGAAACACGCGGGCCCGCCCGCCTGGTGAGTCCAGCCGTTCCAGCACCGTGACCCGATAACCGCGGGCACCCAGCCGCACTGCCGCAGCCAAACCGCCGAAGCCGCTGCCGATGATCACGGCGTGCGGCTTCTCAGCTTGGCGAGCAGGCGCAAACACAGTCTTTCTGTGCGGTTCGGGGCCGTTCTGTTTCGCAAGCGTCAACATTTCATGACAATCATAACTGTTCTATATGATTGACGCCAGTCCCTGTGACAGTTGGAACGGAGATCCTGCAAAATCGGTTGTTCAGTTAGGCAGAACTTTGGCTCGCTGCGCGAACTCTAGGATGAGATCGGCCGTTTTCCTGGGTGCTTCCTCGTGGGCCAAATGACCAAGTCCCGGCATCGTCGTCACTTCGACATGCGGCGCCATCGCCTGGACACGGCACGCCTGGGCCGGCGAAACGCTGCGGTCACGGGCACCCACGATCATCAGCAGCGGCGTTGTGAGCTCCGGCAGGTCGGCCTCCAAGCGGTCCAGGTTCCAGTTGGCCATCATGTCCAACGCTGCCGAGACATGGGCCGGACTGCGCGCCAAGCGACGGTAGAAGCGAATCCCCTCGGCATCAATGCGCGAGCCGGTATCCCGCAGCAGCCGGTTTACGACCGAGGGATTGCCCGCCCGTAGGGCAAAGAGGCGTGGCACTGCGGTGCTCAACGACAAGGCCTTGGCAACCGGCGAAAAGACCCTGCCCGGCAGGCCCCGCAATGCCAAAAGCGCGCCGTTGAGACTGACAAGGCCTTTGGCCGCGAGCCTTTCGTCCAAGCACATCCGCGCCAGGATCGCCGCGCCGGCGGAGTGCCCGGCAGCCAGAGCCGGCGTGACCTCAAGCGTCTTCAGGAGACTCTCGATGGATTTGGCTATCGCGGTCAAAGACATGCGGTGGAAAGGGGCGGTCTGCGTAAACCCGTGACCTGGGAGGTCGGGCGCAACCACCGAGAAATCCCGCGCCAAGATCGGCAGCAGCCCCCGCCAGGAGTGGGTGGAAGCGCCGGTGCCATGCAACAGCAAAAGGCAGGGCCCCTTCCCCAGACACTGGACATGCCATTGCAATCCCGCCGCCTCGACAAAACGGCTGCTTTCGCGGTTGGGCCAGTCATGGCCGTCCCGCTCCCAGGTCGGGCAGTCGCTCATGCGGGTACTCCCGCCATGCCGCTTTCCCTGACCGCCTGCGACAGGCTGCGGGCATCCGCCCGCGGCAAGGCCAGATAGTGCGCGCCCATTGCTGAAGCCAATTGCTGGGCAAAGGGGTTGGTGCGCGGTGCCGTGTCGATAAAGATGGTGGCAACAGCCTCGTTGCGGATCTGGCGCGCGGCGGACTGCGCCTCTTCTTCCGCCTGTTCGCGCCCACCACCGCCATCGCGGCAAACATTGGCCCGACCGTCGGTCAGAAACACCAGGTTCGGCGTCTGTCCCCGCCGCCGAGCCATGAGGGCCAGTTGTAGGGCCGCATCAATACCAGCGGCCAAGGGCGTTCCGCCGCCGCCCGGCAAGGCCGCCAAGCTACGCTTGGCGCGCACCAGCGACCGCGTCGGCGCCAGAAGAACCTCGGCCTCGCGCCCGCGAAAGGCTATCAAGGCGACCTGGTCGCGTCGCACATAGCAGTCGGCAAGCAACAGTTCGACCGCGCCCTTCGCCTCGGCCAGCCTATGCAGCGCCGCCGAGCCGGAAGCATCGACGACAAAGACGGTCACGGTCTCGCTGCGCTGCTTGAAGCGCACGATGCGAAAGTCGTCGCGGCGGACCTGCAGGCGCGGGCCGCCGGCAGCTCCAGGGGTTTGGCGCCGCCGCAGCGGTTGTAAAGGCGCGGCGGTCCGCAGAGTCTCCACCAAGTTCAGCCGGTTGCCGCCGGCAACGTCGCCACGGCGCGTCCCGGCAGGGCGGCCACGTTGCCTGGAGAAGCGCGACGCGCCGGCCCGACCGGCGCTGCTGCGCGCACTTGTACGCCCGACAGCAGACTGCAACTGAGCCAGAAGGCGTGGCGGGATTGCCGCTTCGGCCGCGGCCAAGACGACACCCTCGGGCGGAATCTCCCCGCCGCCTTCGTTGTCGTGCCCCCCTTCCGGCCGGCTCTCTTCCGGCGGCTCCTGCGCGGAAGGAGGCTCCGGTTGCGGCAGACGGCTGGCCCGGGGTGCCAGAACCAGGCGCGCCGCAGCCTCGCTGTCAGGCTTGGCGATAGCGGAGCGGCCGTGCAGCGCTGCATGCACGCGCGCAAAGCGGAGCGCCAGCATCTCCGCGCGCAGCGAACCGACGCCCAGGGCCAGCGCCACATCACAGAGAAGCTGGATGTCTTTCTCTGAAGCCTCGATATCGCCAAGACGTTCGCGCGCAATGGCGACGTCCTTAGGCGTAAAAGCTGTCTGCAGTTGTTCGCGCCGCGCAACGGCGCCCAGATCGATATGTAAGGCCAGCCTGTCCGCCAGGGACGCCGTCACGCCCTCTTCATCGTCTAGGCTTTCATCCAGGGCAACGACGCCGAAGTTGGCGCCTTGGCGCTGCCCTACGGCGGCGTGAAGCCCAGCGACGGAGCCACGATCCATCGTTGCCGTGAGGCGGGCTGCCATGGCCGGTTCGATTCGCTCAGCCGAGGCCAGCAGCAAAATGCCGCCGTCGCTCTCAGCCAGCAGCCCACGTTCCGCCAGCGGCCGACCAGTACGCAGGGTTGCCGCAAGGTCAAGGTCTCCGAACAAACGTCCGTCGGTCACGTGGAGCGGCACCCGCCGCCAGGGCGTGCCTTCCGCCAAGCCGCCGCGCAGCAGGTCGAGCCAGCGATCGCGCAACGGTGAGGCAGAGGACCGCAGCACAACGCCGCCGAGTCCCGCTGGGTCCACCGCCAGCACCGCTGCTGCCAATGCCGCGTCCTGCCACGGCAAGGACACCTGGTCGGTCATGGCCCGAAGACTTCCGCCACCGCGCGTTCAACCCGGACGCTGGAGCCGGCCTCGTCCAGCGGATCGCGGCGCAGCCGGTGGCGCAGCGCTGCGGGAGCTACCTTGCGAAGCTGTGAATCGCCGAGACTCTCCGCGCCTTCCAGAGCAGCCAATGCCCGCCCTGCGCGAACCATTGTGAGCTCACCCCGTAAGCCGTCGGTGCCAAGCTTTAGGCAAAGTTCCGCCGCACGCTCCAGCATACTGTCCGGCACCTCGACATCTTCAAGCCGCTCCCGCGCCGCCGCCAGCTTGCGGCGAAGCTGGCCGTCCCGGCGTTTCCACTTCTTGAGAAAGGCAGCCGGGTGGCGTTCGAAGTCGTCGCGCCGACGCACCACTTCCACACGGGTGGCGAGGTCATCAGGCGTTGTCACCTCGACCGAAAGGCCGAAGCGATCGAGCAGTTGCGGCCGCAGTTCACCCTCCTCCGGATTGCCGCTGCCAACGAGCACGAAGCGCGCCGCGTGGCGTGTGCTGAGCCCCTCCCGCTCGACAACATTTTCGCCCGAAGCGGCAACGTCGAGCAGCAGGTCGATGAGATGGTCTTCCAGCAGGTTCACCTCGTCGATGTAGAGAAATCCTCGATGAGCCTGGGCCAGAAGACCCGGCTCGAAAGCTTTTACGCCCTCGGTGAGGGCCCGCTCCAGGTCAAGTGCACCGACAACCCGATCTTCCGTTGCGCCCAGCGGCAGGTCGACCACGGGCACAGGAACGGACTTGGTCTTCAGGTCCGATTGCTTAGCGCCGCGCCGCAAGCTGCAGTCGTCGGCGCAGGCGCGCCGCTCCGCTGCGGGATCGCAGTGATAGCGGCACCCGGCAATCACCTGCATCTTGGGTAGCAGCCCGGCGAGAGCACGAACCGCAGTGGACTTGCCCGTTCCGCGGTCGCCGAACACCAGGACCCCACCGATCGTGGGATCGACGACCGCGATGAGCAGTGCCTGCTTCATCTCGTCCTGTTCGACAATGGCTGAAAAGGGGTAGAGGTCGCCCATGGCTAAATGCCAGCGCCCCGGACCGGCGGCAGGTTCTTCGTTTCCCGTCGCGACATTGCGTTCACGCAGCTCCCTCTACAATCGAACCTGGGATTTATGTTACATCGATTAGACAGCTAAAGGCGACAGGCTATCTGGACAGTCCTGACAGGTCGGACCCCAGGTCGCCGGCTCGCCGTTGAGAAACCGCTCACCGGCCCCAGGCCAGAAGAGGGCGAAGTGACTGTCTTTCAACGCTTTGTCGCCATCATCGCGATGGCGCTCGCCGGGATCGCGGTATGGAACCTGGAGGCGGCGCGCGATGGTCTCTCGATCACCGCCCTCGAGGGTGGAGGGCCACCGGCCACCGTATACAGGCTATCAAAGAGCCAGGGGCCCGTTGTCGTTATTGCGCATGGCTTCGCCGGCTCCCGCCAGTTGATGGAAGCCTTTGCCCTGACGCTCGCGCATGCGGGCTACACAGCCGTCAGCTTCGATTTCCAAGGCCATGGGCGCAATCCAGTAGCGATGTCGGGAGACCTCACCCGGATCGAGGGATCCACCCAGAATCTGATTGCCGAAACCGCCGCAGTGATCGATGCAGCGCAACAGGCCTTCGGTCAACAGTCCGACCCCTTCGCCCTGCTTGGTCACTCCATGGCAACGGACATCGTCGTGCGCCAAGCCATTGCGAACAGCCGGGTCGCGGCCGTGGTCACCGTCTCCATGTACTCTGAAGCGGTGACAGCAGAAGATCCGTCTCGCCTCTTGGTCATCACAGGCGCTTGGGAACCCGGCTTGCGGAAGGTAGCGCTAGCAGCGCTCCGCCTCGTCGACCCGCGAGCCGAAGAAGGAATCACCGTCAGCAATCTGCAGAGCACAGTCCTTCGGCGGGTGGTGGTCTCGCCGATGGTCGAGCACGTCGGGGTTCTCTACAGTGCCACATCACTCCGAGAGGCCCGGGCCTGGATCGATGCCGCTTTCGGCCGCGAAAGCAACGGCCCCGTCACCATGACAGGGGGATGGATCGCCCTGCTTCTAAGCAGCCTCGTCCTTCTCGCCTGGCCGCTCGCCGCCCGCCTGCCGGATCGCCGTCGCCGGCCTGATCAGCTTGCAACCGGCGCTTTCCTGACGGCCACCATACTGCCCGCAGTCCTGACGCCGCTTGTTCTTCACCCGATCAAGCTGAACTTCCTGCCCGTTTTGGCAGCCGACTATCTGGTGTTGCACTTCTTGCTCTATGGTTTGACGGCGCTGGCCCTGCTGCGCTGGTACGGCGTTCGTTTCGGCAAGATCGACCTGCTTCCAACGATTGTTTTGGTCGCTTTCGCACTGGGGATTTTCGGTATTGCCATCGATCGCTATGCCGCGAGCTTCCTTCCCCATTGGGGCCGAGTGCCAGTCATTGCCGCTCTGGCCGTGGGTACCCTGCCCTTCATGCTTGCCGATAGCGTTCTGACCGAAGCCGGTCACGCACGACTCTGGCGAAGCTTTGTCGCGAGGCTGGTGTTCCTTGCTTCTCTGGGCTTTGCGGTCGCCCTTGACTTCGAACGCCTGTTCTTTCTCATCATGGCACTGCCAGTCATCGTTCTGTTTTTCCTTGTCTTCGGCCTTATGGGCCGATGGGTGGGACGGCGTAGCGGCACCGCAATGGCAACCGGCCTCGCTCTGGGGCTAATCCTCGCCTGGGCGCTTGGCGTCACCTTCCCCCTGGTGGCAGCCTGACGGTCATCCCAAGACCGAATACTCCGAAAGGCCTTTCAAGCGCGCAAAGGCAGTTTGTCGCAGATACAGGTGCAGCCAAAGCCCAGACTCCGTGAAGCTCGGAATTGCCCACACGGCGACGCCAGCTATCTTTGGTTGAGGCTGGACCGAGCTTGCTTTCATACGGTAACCGGACGACAATCCGAAACCCGATCTGGAAGAACTTCGCGAGCGCCTGAGGGATGCATTGACACTCGTCGAAGAAACGCTCCGAAGCCTCGACTAGCAATCTCGCTTCATTTGCCGTCGCTGACGCCTATCAAGAGTCGCGGCGGTTCCACACCAAGTACGCCGCCCCGTCGTCCTCGAAGAGCGCCGCCCGGATCGGCTCCGGAAAGCTCGGATCGTCGAGCTGGATGCTCAGATATTCCCTCGATTCCTCGCCGTTGGTTCTCGCCTTCCAACCTGCGCCGAGCTCGGCTTTGCCGGCATAGACCCGGAAGTCCGGTACCGCGTCGCTCTTCTTCTGGTCGTTGGGGACGATCCGGGCTTTGACGTTCACGGTCAAGGTGCGGATCGTGCCGACATAGCCGTCCCTAGAAACCGTAAAGCTGCCGATGTTGGCCATTTTCTTACTCCCGTGTTTGGTTGACGGAGGGGTCGGATGCGGGCTTGCCCAATTCCTTGCGGGTTCGAACGAAGGTGCGGTCGGATGCCAGGAACGCCTCCAGCATGAAAGGAACCAACTGCTCGACCGGCTCCTTCTGGCCGTACTCCCGGCGATAGACCTCGGCGTAGTCCTTCAACGACTGCATCAGGTCCGGGGAGACCGTGACGGTTAGCTTGACCGGGGTACGCTCGGGCAGCTTGGCGAGTGTACCCAGCGCCTGCACGAGTCGATCGAAACCGCCTGCCAAAAACACCTCGACAAGCTCGCCCGCGCCACCGCCAAGCGCTGACCCGAAATCCCGATGACCGAAACCGTCTTCTATTCCTGGCAGAGCGATCTGCCCAATAAGACCAACCGCGGCTTCATCGGCGACTGCATCGACCGGGCAATCAAGAACCTGCACGCCGACCTCGGGGTCGAGGATGCCTTGCGGGCAGAAGAAGGCGTCAAGGGTGAGCCCGGCAACGTCGACGTCGCGCGCACGATCTTCGAGCGCATCGACGCCTGCGGGATCTTCGCGCCCGACATCTCCATCGTCACGCCGGACGGCGCAAAGCGCCCCATGCCCAATCCAAACGTCATGATCGAGTATGGCCGCGCCACGGCCACCCGCGGCGACAGCCGGATCGTGCCTGTCTTCAACACCGCCTTCGGCGACTGGCTGAAAGACCGGCCCTTCGACATGCGCCACAAGAACGCGCCCCTCACCTACCACTTGCCCGAGGAGCACGACCAGGAGCAAAGGAACGCGGCGCGGAAAGAACTGGTCAAGCAGTTCGAAAGGGCGTTCCGCGAAATCATCGATGACGGGCTGCTGGAAGACCGCCCGGCCGAAGAACCTGCTTTCGAACCCGTCGCCCCCCTAACAGGTCAAGACAGTAACGTCTTCCCGCTAGGGCTGCTCGGGGGAATCGACGTTGAAACCCCGCTTCAGGAAGGTGACACCAATGTCTGGCTCAATTCTGGCCCGAAAATGTTCCTACGGCTGATTCCCTTTGAGGCCGATCGTAGGTTCGCGCCCCTCGCCCTACGCGATTTGCTGCAATCCAGCAGCACCCACGAAATGCTTCATGAACACACATCGGGCGCCTTCTACTACACCCGGAACGGTGATGGCGCCGCAGCCTTCACCATCGACCCTGATATGAAAGATGGGCAAAATAGAGACGCCTATGCCTTCGGTGTCACTCAGGCCTTCACAAACGGCGAGCTGTGGGGGGTCGATACCTGGCTTCTCGACCCGGAGCTAAACAAACCGAAAGACAATGGAGAGTGGCCTGTGATCGACCCCGCTCTCTTGGAAGAGGCATTCATGGTGAGCCTTTCAGAGTTCTTGCGCTTCGCGCGCGACAGCCTCTCGCTCCCTTTGCCACTGCGTTGCGTCGCTGGACTTCGGGAAATCCAAGATCACCGCTTCGAGTTTCCTGACGGCAAGTACAACCGCACCTTCAGCCATGAATGCATATGGGAAACCTCAATCGATCGCTACGACATGCCCGTCCATCGAATACTCGAAACCTTCTTCACAAGGGTCTGGCAGGAGTTCGGCCATCACCGCCCGCAGGCAGCTTTCAACAAATGGGATCGCGCAACTGGTCTCGACCTTAATGCCTAGTTCAGAAGGCAGGTGCACGGCGTGTGAGGCGTCATGAAAGTCTTGTTCGACCACTCTGTGCGGTCGGATGCCATTCGCGCCGAGCATGGCGTGGTCAAGGAACCGGCCGAACTTTGGGGCAGGCCCTATACCTATCTGAAGCCCCACACCCAAGTCCGCCCACCCAGGAATGACTGGCGGCAGGACGAAATCGACTGCCTGCCGTTCATCGCAAGTCTTATCAAAGATGGAAGAGTTCTGCCGTTCACCTCGGCGGAGCTCGAAGCGGAGGCGTTTCGTGTCGTCAAGTACCCCTCATTGGGCCACGAGGACATCTTTGCCGATGTTAACTTCGAACATCTCAAGCCACCGATCGACCGCTCCAAGTGGGGGATCTCCATCGAACAGCACCTGAGCAAGGAAGACGTGATCGCCTACTGCGAATGCTTCCTTCTGTCGTCCTCGGCCGAGCGAACTGAGGCCTTTATCGAGGGAATGCGGAGGAACCCGCGCTTTAGCCTGACCGATTTCGAGGAGCGCTGCCTGCGCCGCTCCGGGGTCTTCCAGCAAATCTGCAAAGGAATTGAGAAAACCCATTACCCGGACGCACTGCACGTCTGGACCGCAGAGGAGAACGGCGTCGACGTGTTTCTCACCATGGATAAGAAGTTCCGCAACGTGATACAGCGCCAGAAAGCCAATCTGCATTGCCGTGTTTTGTTTCCCACCGCGCTGAAATCTGAATTCTCTTAGGACAGGTCCGAGTTTGATGATGGGCGGGTCGCAAACAAACACCGCTGAACTGACAATCATGCATTGCATTAGGGCACCGCTTCAGCAATGCTTACTGTTCAGAAACATCTGTGTAGGGAAGCTCGAAGCTTCTTCCTGAACGTCGCTATACTGGCCAGGGGCGACACGACGACATCCGAGGGCAATTGCCCGAAGACCCGTGTGCCCGCGCATTTCGTGGGTTTACTGAACGTCCAGCCACCAAGTTTTCGCACCCCGTGCCGGACCGAACCACGGGAGATCTTGGTATGAGCGATCAGTCTCTTTATTGGACCAGCTTTTGGGATGTCGCAAGCCCGCGGCAGGCGGCGCGTGCCCTCGCCGCTTTCTACGGTCAGGATGCCGAAGGCGCAGCAGCGCACTGTGCTCAAGCAGCCAAGCATGATGGCCGCGACGAAGATCATCATTTCTGGCTGGCAGCCTTGGACGAGATTCGCGCCACAGACAGGCGAGAGTCCGGGGTGACAGAAACGGTAGAGTCAGGATGACGCGGCAGTGGCAGCCAGCCAGCGGGCGCTGATCATGCAGGCGGAGAAGACTCTTAATGGCTCCGCACTCTGATCACCGAAGCAGTCTTCGCCCGGAAGACAACACACACAAAAACTGATTTGACCATGTCTGCCCACATCTTACGGCGCTTCGTCAAACCGTGCTTTATCTGCGACGAGCGTATGCAACCATCTGAAATGACTTGCACTTTTGAGTTGACTTGTTCGACAAACCCGCCCACGTCTGACTCACAGTTTAGAGCTACCAGGGAAAGGACCGATGATGATCGGCGATAAAGATCACTCAATCCGAAGCATCATGGGAGTAGATCAACTCAGCACGGGGAATATGGCCCGGCAGCTGGGCGCGCCGAGGCCGCGCCAGAACACGCGGTTAAGCACAGTCGACTTTATTCTAATCGGGTCCGTGGGCTTCAACCGTGCTGTGATCAGCCTCCCATGATGACAGCTGACCATCTGACACTGCAGCAGGCTGCACAACGGCTTGGTAAAAGCATGCGATGGCTGCAAACGCGTCTGGCGGAGGATCTCCGCCGGCCACCGGCCGAACGCCGTTTTCAGCTGCACGACTTTATCGGAAGGTCGAAGGTATGGACGGAAAGCCAGTTTCAGGCCCTAAGAGCCGCCATCGTGGCCGCGGACACGGCCTCAAGATCGAAGCACGGCGTGGCACGAAAACGCTCTACGTCACCGGAACTCTGCGCGTTGCAGGAACCTCAGTGCGTGTGCGACGAAGCACGGGCCTTGATAGCGGCACGCCTGGGGCGTGGGAAATTGCCGAGGCTTTGCGGATCAAAATCGAAGCCGAACTGCTCGACCAAGCCGTCTTCGGCCGGCCGGCCCCGGTCCTCTTCGCGGCCGTTGCAACCCATTACATCCAAACCGTAGATCCCGGTCCGGCCGACCTGCGCAATCTTGATGAGCTGATCAAAGCCTTTGGCACGCGTCCCGTCGCCGAGGTTACGCGCAAGGAGATCGAGAGCTACTATCACAGCCGCTTTTCGGGCCGTAAGCCGCAAACGCAGCGCCGCCATGAGAACACGTTGCGAGCCTTGCTGAACTTCGCCGTCAAGAAAGGACATCTGCCTGCCCTACCCTATTGGCAGCGCGCCGAAGTGCCGCGCAAGAAGGGCAGTGGTGTCATGAAGCGTTTCCTGCCCGGCGAAGCGGAGCTGCTGATCGATGGCGCACCGCCACATCTTCGTCCGTTTTTCGCGACGCTGCTGGTCACCGGCGCGCGGGTCACCCAAACTCTTCATCTGAAGCGCGAGCACTTCGTGCTGAAACTCGGGTGTGGGCTCGTCCACTTCCCCAAGACCAAGAACGGCAATGCCTATACGCGGCCCCTGCACGACTACGCCGTGGGGATCCTCGCCGATTGGGTCGCAAGCCGCCGCGACCGTCATCCCGAGATGTTTCTGACCGATCGTAATCAGCCCTATGCGGTCACGCCCGGCCGTGGCGGTCAGGTCCGCCGCGGATTTCAACGCGCCCGGGAGCGCTGTGTCGAGCGCCTGAAGGCCATTGGGCTCCATGATCGCGCGCGTATAATCACCGAAACGACTCCCCATTGGTTCCGCCACAACCTGGCCAATACCCTGCGCCAAGATCACCGCCTCGATGCCCGCACCATCGCCGAGGCCGGCATGTGGGAAAGCGTTTCCCTGGTGAACGACACCTATATCGCCGACGTGCCGGCGCATGTCGAAGAGGCCTTGAAGGGCCTGGCATTCGGGCAGACGAGGCTCGGCCTGCAGCCGCAGCGGAAGGCCAAAACTCAATAGCGGCCCGGCTAGTCATCGCGGCTATCCGTCACTGGAGCGTTCTTTCTCCTCCGATGCCGCTTCATTTGCGCCTTCGCGCAAGCCAAGCCGGCCGACCTCAAGCGAAACCGAAACGGCAAAACAGGCCAGGCGCAGCCGCAACTTTGCCTTCATTGCCGTCGTCAGGAAGGCTGTGGCCAGACGCAAGAGAGCGACGATGAGGGCGCAGCCGGCGGTGATCTGCAGCAGGGTTTCTTGAGAGATATCCAAGGGCATGAAACCACCTCATGGGTTGGACCGCCTGCTCTTCGGCGCTGGGCCGCGCGGCACAAGAGAGACGCGCGCCTCGATTCAATTTTGGTGGGCGCGACTTTCGAAAGAAGTCGGCGATGGTGTTGCGGTGTCACAAAATCTGATCTCATGGAAGGACCCTGCCAAGCGGCGGGGGGCGGCCGGCAAGAGCCGGTCGCTTCTTTCTCTTAAAGAGGTCAATCGATGCAGAAATCCAAGGACCCCATCCCCCACCGGCGCAATGGCCTCAGGGTCACCCAGCGCCCGGACAGCCCCTGCCTCTACATCACCGGCACACTGCGCATCGCCGGGCGATCGATGCGCGTGCGCGAAAGCACCGGTTTGGATCTCTCGATCCCCGGCGCCTGGGAAGCCGCCGACGCGCTGCGCCTGCAAAAAGAAAAGGAGATCGTCGAGCGCATTGTCTACCGAAGGCCCCCACCCAAACCCTTCGACCATGTCGCCGAAGACTACCTGGCCCGTCGTGAGTACTCCTACACGGTAGTCAAGGCGACGGAGGAACTGGCCATGGCCTTTGCCGGCGTGCCGGTCGCTCTCCTGGAGCGCGAGCGCATCGAGGGTTTCTATAAGAAACGCTTCAAGACTCAGGACCCTCTGACCCGCCGGCGCCATGAGGTCGTGCTCTATGCGATCCTGAAACTGGCAGTCAAGCAGGGCCTGCTCGAGGCTGTGCCCTATTGGAACCGGGTGCCACAGAGCTTCACTAAAGGAGGCGCGCTGCTCAAGCAGTTTCAGCCCGGCGAAGTGGAGCTGATGATCGAGTGTGCCGCCCTCAATGTGAAACCGATTATCGCCGTCATGTATGCGACCGGCGCGCGGGTCTCCCAGACCCTCTATCTCCAGCGCGAGCACTTCCTGCTGGAACGCGGGCGCGGCCAAGTCACCTTCCCCAGGACCAAGAACGGGAACAGTTACCGGCGGCCGCTGCACGACTTCGCAGTGGACCAGTTGCACCTTTGGCTCCTGCGCCGGCGCGATCGTAACCCGGCGATGTTTCTGACCAACCACCGCAGGCCTTATGCTCGCAACAAATCAGGCGGCGGCCAGCTCTGGCAGGGCTTTCGCACGGCGCGCGACATGTGCGCGGCAGAGTTGGAGCGCCGTGGTTATCCGGAACGCGCCCGGGTGGTGGGCCAAGCAACGCCCCATTGGCTGCGTCACAACTTCGCCAATACGCTGCGCCAGGTCTTCGGAATGGATGCCCGGACGATTGCCGAGGCCGGCATGTGGGAAGACATGGCGCTGGTCAACCGCACCTACATCGCCGATGCGCCGACCCTGGTGCGCCGCCAGATCGCCCGCTTGCCCCTGGGCCTGCCGCTCGGCACGCCCTTGCCCGAAGGCGTCGACTTGAGTGAAGCTGAAGGGCGAGGAGTCGCCCGAAGCCGGCAGGCCGGCTTCGGGGAGGAGAGCCTCGTCTAGTCTGACGCAGAGCTGACACAGTGGCCTCCCCTGCTTTGGTTTTCTCTTTTTGTGCCAGAGACTTACCTTAATATCCCAACGCCCTTAGCAGAATCTCTTTGCCATGGCAAAAAGGTTGGCTGTCGCCTGATCACGATGGGTCAGGATGAACGCGCGCAGGCCACGCCCGTGCGTCACCTTCCAATAGAAGCGCGCACCGACGTAGGTGGAGACGCCGGGCTGCCGCGCCTTCAGGATCAGCGCCCGCACCCGTCCCTTCAAGGCCCTCTGGGCCTCCAGCCTTTCGTGAATATGAACCTGCACCTTATTGAGCCGCAGTCTCTCCAAGGCCCCGGCCTTGCTGCGGATCTTCAGGCAGCGCTCAGCGTAGTGAACAAGATCATCCTTCAAGCGCTGGCGTATCCGCTGTTCGGTCTTTGCCGCGCGGCTCACGCTAGTTCCTTGAGCGCATCCTCATGGCGCAGCGTCACCTCGCCGCCAAGCTCCACCGTTTGCAGGCGCGGATGCAGATAGGGTGCCGCCTTCTCCGCCGCCCACTTCCGATCCGCAAGGCTGGCGTTGGGGTCGCGCAGGACCGACAGCATGAAGTCGATGGGCAATGTGGTCTCGCCGTTGGCCGTCGGTCGCCCTACCCGGCGCGCCTTGACCGGCGCCACAGATTTTGCGGACTGCGCAACTCCTGCGTCCGCGCTGCTCCGCTCCGGCATCGCGTTCCATCCTGTCTCGTGTCTGGAATCAGGGACGCCACTGTTATCAGACCGTTTGGCAGAAGTGGGATTCAAAGCCAAATGCCTGACCGACAAGTCGTCGACCCTATGACGACAAGATGCCAAAACAGGGCCGAATGTGCAACCTAAAAATTGCTTTATTCGCAATTTTTTGAAGTCGGGTTCGGCCGACGCCGGCTCTGTCTTCCATCGCTTGCCATGACCGCCATTCTGCGCGGCGGCGTTTCCCTCGAGCGCGTCTGTTAAGGCCCCGGCCCTTCGACAAAGGTGCTGCGTCTGGGGCGCATGATCGACGTCTCTTCGATATCCGTGACGCCGAAGATGAAATCAAAAAAGATCGGGCTGTAGCTGTAGGTCAGCCGCACAATAACAATCCCTTCACCGGGTCCGCCCATGTTCTGTGCCAGAGCCAATGCATCGGGAATGGTTCCTCCGTTCTTGCTCTCCTGCCAGTCGACCTGTGGGGCGCCGGTATCCTCATCGAAACGGATGCCGACAATAGCAACCGAGTGGGCAGCGGCCGGATAGGGGTCGAGAACAAGTTCAGAAGCACGCAGAATATCGTTGAGCTGCGCATTGGAAACATCGCGGCGCTGCGAAATCAGATCCGCGGCAGTCTGCGCTGCCGCCACGACCTTTCTATCAAGCCGCAACAGATTGGTGACCTCCACAACGCCGACAAAGAGCATAAGCATGATCGGCAGCAAAAACGCGAAGTCGATTGTCGCATTGCCACCCTTGTCTCCGGCGATTTTTTGCAGAAACCCTACCATCATTCCACGTTGTATGGTTCGTTTTGAAAAGCGACTGTTGATACGATCAGGTTGCCGGCGAGGCCGGCTGTGATGAGATCACCGATCAAAGGCGTTGTGTACTCCCAACGATAGATCGCGCGAACCACGGTTACGGCTCCGCTGCCGCCTGGCGAAAAACCGTTGTTGATGATCTCACCATCTTCATCCACCTCGATCGGCATATTCACCGCATTGAAGCTTCCAAAAGTCTGCACGTTGTAGATGACTTGGGTGCAGTCGATAACGTTAAAGAGCGCGTCACAGAGCTGACTCTGAAATGCGGTTACTGGATCCGCCTCGCTCTGCACTTGGCCGGTTCGGATCGTTCGCGCGGCCTCTTTGGTCGCGCCTTCGATCACACTGCTTGTAAAAAACATCACGGACAGTTCGATGATCCCCATCATCAACAGAATGAAGGGTGGGGCCACCATCGCGAACTCGGTGACGACACTGCCCCGATCGTCACGCAGAACATCGTCGCGCAAAGGCCGGCGGACAGGCCTTATGCACCGCGCGTTGATCGCCCGGAATCTACTGAGCAGGGACGGCCGATCGGGTCGGCTCCCCCGCTGGTTCCATCTATCCGTAAGCATCGCAATCCTCTCGCGGGAGGCTCGCCACCTTTTGCCTGGATGCGAGTCCTGATCCTCCCGAAGATGGATTCGACCGGGTTCCGCTTAACAAAGGCTTAAGGCAATGAACCTAACGCTCAAGGCAGCAGCACCCATCGCAAGATCAGGAAAATCGTCTTGAGGTCTTTTTTCGTCTGTAATAGAAATTCCTATTTTATATCATATATATAGTGGATTTTCATCGCCTCGGATATCAGCAAAAAGATGTATCGAAATTGCCTCGGATTCGAAGCGATTCTTTACCCCCGTTTGCCACCGACTCTTCGGCGGCAGGCCCGGCCACTTGTCTCTTCGAATACAATCCGCATATGACTAAGATAGATGTATTGATGAACTGAAAGAATCGGTAGCAACGCTATGCGAATGGCGAAGTTTCAGATCGGACAGATCGTGCGGCACCGCATGTTTCCATTCCGCGGCGTCATCTTTGACGTTGATCCGACCTTCTCGAATACCGAAGAGTGGTGGGAAGCCATACCGGAGGAAATCCGTCCGGTGAAGGATCAGCCCTTTTATCATCTCCTCGCCGAGAACGAGGAGACGTCCTACGTCGCTTATGTGTCCGAGCAAAACCTCGTGGTTGACGAAACCGGCGACGCCGTATCACACCCTCAGGTGAATGATCTCTTCAGCGGCCTGGAGAACGGTCACTATGTCTTGAGGGAATCTCAGACAAACTGATATGCGGAGCGAACTCCTTGGCAAGCCAGGAGCAAAGCCGCGCAAGCCCACGATCGCGGATGTCATATACGGTTCGCCGGGCACAGCCGTAGCGTTCGCGCAGGAAGGCCACCTTGACCCCACAGGCCAGGCCAAAGAGAACGCCGATATCGCGCTGCGGCTTCGCCCCGGCAGCGTGCACCAACCACAGCAGAACCTCATCCATGCGATCAATCGCTGCTGCTGATGCAGGCAGAAGACGCGGACCGCCCGCAGCCTGCCTCTGATGTCCTGCATCGAACTCTCGAACCATCTCCGGCCAGTGAACGCGGCTTGATGCTGTCAGCCACCCCCTTTCCCGGTTCGGTTGCCGCTTCAAGGTATCCGCTGCTTCCATCAGGAGTTCCCACACACCATCTCTGAGGGTCGGGTTTTGCCGCCCCGCCAGCTCCGCCAGATACAACCCGTGTTCAACGGCAAGCTTCACGCGTTGAGGCCTTTGCGACGAACTGCTCCGATTCCGGACAAGCGCTTCACTGGCTCTCATACCCTACTCTCCGCCCAGCTTCAGTTTCAGCTTTGCGCGTCGGCTTTCACCGCGCTTGATGGAGACGCCCTCATCCGATTCACTGCGCCCCTTCATCAAGGCGCAGCCCCATTGCGCCAGCACTCTGGCCGCTTCCTTGGCGCTCCAGACAGCACGCGCACCGTTTCCACCTTTTCTAAGTCGGGCGATCAAGGTGCGCTCCCTCTCGGTCAAGGGCTCGGCGGCAACCCGGCGGAGATCTCCGTCCCACCAACGGTCAGCGGGCGCCTTGGCGAAAAGGAAGTGACACCGTCCCGCCGGCGATATGATGACGACATCCGGCTGCTCGTTCTCGCTGCCCGCTTCGCGGAAGCTGTTATTGGAAATCATCTGGTGCGTCCAACCAGGCGGCAGTTGGTTTTTCAGCATTCGGCCGATAAGGCTTCGCAATAAACCAGCATTTACGCGCCGTCCGGAAACCGACTCTTCGCTTGCACCAGATCTCGAAGACGGTAGCGACGCGCGGGCCCTGAACACCGGATTATCCAATTTCAATCTCCCATAGCATGATTTCCGTATTTCGCAATCAAACGTAATGAAGAGTTGCGAATATTGCAATAGACAAAAAATCACAAATTTCGCAATATCTGGAATGCAGAAAAAATGGATTCAACAGCGCTTGCGCCAGCTCGGGAAAACCCAGCGCGGATTGGCACGGCATATGGGTCTGGACCCCTCCCGCATTACGGAGATCCTGAACGAAAGCCGGAGCATCAAGGTTGAAGAGGCGGTCGAGATTGCCGACTACCTCGAAACACCTTTGGATGATTTGGTGTCCAGGCTCGGGGCTGCGATCTCAAGTGGCATAAAAGCAACCAGCCTGGTGGTCGGTTATGTCGGTGCCGGCGAAACCGTACTATCCATTGACGACCACGCCAAAGGTGGAGGCCTTTACAAGATTGAAGCGCCACATGGTGAAGGCGGCGGAGTCTGCGTGGTGGTCCGCGGCAACTCGATGGCCCCCCGTTTCAAGGACGGCGAGCATCTCGGGTACTCCCGCGACGAAGGTCTCGATTCTTCCAACTGGTTTGGTCGAGAGTGTGTGGTGCAGACCAAAGACGGGCGCCAGCTCGTGAAAATCGTTGAACCTGGAAACAGCGCTGGTGAGGTGACGCTGGTCTCAGTCAACTCATCGACGCCCATTGAGCACAACGTCCCCGTTGAGTGGGTGGCGCCGGTTACCTGGGTAAAGCTGAGACCGCGAAACTGAACAGCAGGCAGCCATTGCGGATTTCGTTCTCAGAGTTCAACCTCCAACACAAAGAGCCAGATCTTGCTCTTGAATTCGATAACTCATCCGCCATTTCTTTCAGCTAGTAGTTGCTCATAATTGCGATTTATGTAATTATATTAATGTCGACTGCCCCTTTGCACACCGGGTCGAATGATGAGCACCGGTGCGGACAAGTCCGAGTACAGCCCCGTCCAAAGATGCCGACAGCCTTTGCCTTGATGATATGGCCTCAAGACGCCGCAAGTATATTGAACCATACTCTTGGCGTAGTATCGCGGATAGGGAGACCCTAGACGCTTGACCGTATACTTACATTTGATTGGGGTTTCTTGTTGCCAAGGCTCTGCAGTTCAATATGGGCAACAACAAGCACAGCTACTATGCTGTCGCCATGATGCGTCCAACGGTCAGTATGAAAGATCATCGTTTCGATGTGCTGACTGCTTCGACGCATTTTTTGTCGATGCCCCTTTCAAGAGCAGCGCAACACTGACCCCACAATGAGCCCTGATAAAGTCATCGACCGCAGCCTGCAGCTCGATCATCCACTGACTCACTATGCACTGTTTCTGGATGTTGACGGGACACTGTTGCCAATTGCCGAACGACCCGACCAAGTACGGGTTCCCTTCTCTCTTCTGGGGACCCTGCACCACCTTCGCGACGGCTTTCTGGGTGCGCTGGCTTTGGTCAGCGGGCGGGCTATCGCGGATCTGGATGCTCTTTTTGAGCCGCTGGCCTTGCCGGCCGCGGGTGTCCATGGGTTGGAACTGCGCCACAGCGACGGACACTGTTGCCGAAGTTCAAACGAAAGTCTGCTGGAGCCTCTCCGCACTCCCCTGACAGCATTCGCGGAAAGAACGCCGGGATTGCTGTTGGAGGACAAGGGGTTGTCCCTGGCCCTGCACTATCGTTTGGCACCAGAGCGCGAGGCCGAGGTTGCACGACGGATAGGCGAACTGCTTGGCGGCAGCCTGCCGGACCTGGAAGTAACGCAGGGCAAGATGGTCTTTGAAGTAAAGCCATCCGGCTGCAACAAGGGCACCGCCATCGGTGCCTTCATGGAAGAACCGCCCTTTAGCGGCCGCAAGCCGATTTTTCTCGGCGACGACATCACTGACGAGGACGGATTCGTCGCCGTGAACCGACTTGATGGCATCTCGGTGAAGGTTGGGGAAACAGGTGCATCCCAGGCAAAGCACAGATTGCCTAATGAAGCAGCGGTCCATAGCTGGCTCGCGCAACTCGTCGATTCAAGCAATTCGCAGGAACGTGAATGAACTCCTTAAGTCTCTCCGTCATCGGCAACTGCACATTCGGCGCTCTTCTCGACGAGCGGGCAAGGATTGTCTGGGCTTGCATGCCCCGGTTTGATAGCGATCCGGTTTTCTGCAGTCTCATTGCCGGAACAGAAGGCGATTCCAAAGGCTTCTACGATATCGAGCTTCTGGATTTTGTACGCTCGGAACAGCACTATAGAAACAACTCGGCCGTTGTTGTTACCCGACTCTATGATGCTGCAGACGGCGTCGTTGAGATCACTGACTTTGTACCCCGCTTCAAACACTTCGACCGTGTGCACAGACCGCCGTCGATCTTTCGCCATGTTCGGCCCCTGTCCGGCAGCCCTCGCATCCGGCTTCGTATCCGCCCAACTTCGGACTATGGAAAGAGCACACCTGAAGTGACGCGGGGTAGCAATCACCTGCGTTACGTGATGCCGGAACTCACGCTCCGCCTGACAACTGATGCACCGGTCATCTATGTCGCCGACGAAGTGCCTTTCATATTGGAGCGTCCGGTCACGCTCATTCTCGGACCGGACGAAAGCCTGACCACGCCGGTCGATGAAACCAGCCGAGAGTTTTTCAAGAAGACTGATGAGTATTGGCGCGAATGGTGCCGCTACCTGGCTCTTCCCTTCGAATGGCAGGAAGCTGTCATTCGCGCTTCGATAACCCTGAAGCTTTGCAGCTACGAAGAAACCGGCGCGATCATCGCGGCTATGACCACCTCTATTCCGGAAGCTCCCAACTCGGGGCGCAACTGGGATTATCGTTTCTGTTGGCTGCGCGATTCATACTTCGTGGTCCATGCCCTTAACCGCCTTGGCGCCACCAGAACCATGGAAGGCTATCTGAGTTACATTTCCAATATCGTTGCTTCCAACGTCGGCGCCAATGCGGCTGATGGGCACCTGCAACCGGTCTTCGGTATCTCCAGGGAGGTTCACCTCGACGAGGAAGTCTGCGATTCGCTGTCTGGATATCGTGACATGGGGCCGGTACGCATCGGTAATTCCGCCTATACGCAAATCCAGAATGACGGTTATGGCAGTGTCATTCTCGCTTCCACCCAGAGCTTCTTCGATCGCCGCCTTGATCACCCCGGCGACATGGGCCTCTTCGAGAGGTTGGAGGCATTGGGCGCACAGGCCCTGAAGCTTTGGGATCAACCCGACGCCGGTCTCTGGGAACTTCGCACGCGCCAACAGGTCCACACCTACTCAAGTGTCATGTGCTGGGCAGCCTGCGATCGGCTTGCAAAGATCGCCGGGCGATTGAACCTGGCTGAACGGCAATCGCATTGGACAGCGGCTGCCGAAGACATACGCAGCGGCATTCTGGATCGTGCCTGGAACAGCGACCTTCAGAGCCTTGTCTCTACCTTTGAAGGAAGCGATCTGGATGCCAGCCTGCTCTGTCTCCACGAGATTGGTTTCTTGCCGGCGAACGACCCCCGATTTCTAGGAACCCTGGATCAGATAGAAAAACAACTGAAGCAGGGACGCTTCATCCAACGCTATGCAACCCCTGATGACTTCGGATCGCCGGAAGTAGCCTTCAACGTTTGCACTTTCTGGTACATTGATGCTTTGGCAGCGGTAGGACGTGCCGAAGAAGCGCGCGAGCTCTTTGAAACAATGCTTGCCGCGCGCAATGCTATGGGTCTGCTCTCCGAGGATCTCTCACCAGAGAACAACGAGCTTTGGGGCAACTTTCCGCAAACCTATTCCATGGTGGGGTTGATAAGCTCAGCCATGCGACTGTCAAAGTCCTGGGAGGAAGCCTATTGAGCCGCTTGGTCGTCGTTTCGAACCGTGTTGCCATGGTCAAGCAATCTCGGCCGGGAGCCGAAGGCGGTTTGGCGGTGGCCGTTCGCGCCGCTCTACGTCAGCGGGGCGGGATTTGGTTTGGCTGGAGCGGCAAGACTTTGGAGCGCGACTATAGCCAACCCAGTGTAACGGAGGTCGGTAAGATAACCTATGCGACCGTCGACCTCACCCAACGCGACTACGATGAATACTACAAGGGCTTCGCCAACTCGACCCTCTGGCCGCTTTTTCATTATCGCTTGGACCTGGCTGAATTCACGCAACACACCTGGGCCGGATACCAAAGGGTCAACGCTCTCTTCGCCCATCGTCTACAACCGCTGCTCAAAGACTCAGACATCATCTGGGTCCACGACTATCATTTCATGCTCTTCGCCGATCAACTGCGAAATGCCGGCTGCAAGCAAAAGATCGGTTTTTTTCTTCACATCCCCTGGCCGGCCGTCCCCGTCTTCACGGCGCTGCCGATGCACCGGGAGATCGTAAAGGCGCTCTGCGCCTATGACCTTTTGGGGTTTCAGACTGACGAAGATCTCCTCAGCTTTCAGGATTACATCCGACGGGAGGCGGATGGTCAGGTCGGCAAAGACGGTGTCATCAAGGCTTTCGGACGGACCTTGCGCACTGCAGTGTTTCCGATCGGGATAGACACCGAGGTCTTTGCGGGAATGGCGGCGGAAAGCGAAGACTCAAAGCAGGTTATTCGTCTTCGCAAGAGTCTCCTCGGTCGCGACTTGATCATCGGGGTTGATCGCCTCGACTATTCAAAAGGACTGATCAACCGCGTTGAGGCTTTCGAGCACCTTCTGACCAGCTATCCGGACAATCGGGGAAAGGTTGTCTTCCTTCAAATCAACCCACCCTCGCGATCGGATGTCACCGACTATGTCGACATCAGACACGAACTCGAAGCGACAGCGGGCCGGGTCAACGGTACTTTTGCCGAATACGATTGGGTACCGATCCGCTATCTCAACAAGAGCTTCAGCCGCCGGGTGCTTTCAGGATTCTTCCGCAGCAGCAAGGTCGGCTTCGTGACCCCTTTGAGAGACGGTATGAACCTTGTCGCCAAGGAATTCGTTGCGGCCCAGTCGCCGAAAAATCCAGGTGTCTTGGTCTTATCACGCTTTGCCGGCGCCGCACGCGAGCTGGATGGCGCCCTTACCGTTAATCCCTATGACATTGAAGGCGTTGCCGAACGGCTGCAGGAAGCGCTCTCGATGCCGCTAAAAGCCAGGCGGGAACGCTGGCAATCGATGTACAGTGCCATCGCCAGGAATGACGTGACTGCTTGGCGCGAAGACTTTCTGGAACAGCTCAATCGGGGGATACAGGGTCATTGAGCGGGGCACCTGAACAAGTCACGGCAGTCTTGGCCGATATTGGCGGCACCAATGCGCGGTTTGCATTGGTCGAAGAGGGCAACACCAGTGAAGTGCTGCACCTGAACGTCGCCGACCACGAATCAGCCTACGATGCCTTGAACACAGCCCTGGATCAATTTGGGGCGCCACAGCCGCCTCCAACAGCCGTGTTGGCTTTTGCGGGGCCTGTCGATGCCAGTCACGCCTTCATGACCAACACGGGCTGGGAGACCCGAACCGATGAATTGAGGCAGCGATTCGGCTTTAGTCATGTTGAACTGATGAATGACTACGCCGCACTGGCGCTCGGGCTTAGCCAGTTTACCGATGATGACCGGCATCCAATCGGCCCAAAATCCGAAGACGCAACAGGGAACTTGGCCGTGATCGGCCCCGGCTCCGGGCTTGGTGTGGCAGCCTTGCTCCCGAACGTGACGAACCATTTGGCATTGGTTGGAGAAGGCGGTCATACGACTGTCCCCGCCGCCAGTGATCTTGAAGCGGCACTGATCGCCGTGCTGCGCAAGCGTCTTGGTCATGTCTCGGCGGAACGCCTGTTGTCCGGTCCAGGCCTAGTCAACATCTATCAGGCCTTGTCCCAACTCGACGGCACGGCTGCAGAAGCTTACCGCCCTGCGGAGGTGACCCGCCTCGGTCTGGAAGGCTCAGATGATCTTTGCCGCAGGGCTCTGGAGCGATTCTGCGCCTTCCTTGGAAGCTTCTCCGGAAACATGGCTTTGTGCTACGGCGCCCGCGGCGGCGTTTATCTCGGTGGCGGCATTCTGCCGCGGTTTCCCGAGTTTCTTGCGGCCTCGGAATTTCGCGAGCGTTTCGAGGCCAAGGGGCGCCTGCGCAGTTATCTGAGTGGTATTCCAACCTGGCTTATCACCCGTCCGGACGCCACTTTCGCCGGCCTGGCCGTCGCCGCACGTCGCTTTGGATAGGCATCCGATACGCGATCTACCTCTCTTGTCCTTCCACAAGAAGCGGATATAGAAGGCCGGTCATTCGGCTATTCTGAGGCCGATTAACACGCGTTGGAGATACGGAATGCAGACGCCCCAGATGACGACCGGCGAATGGCTGCGAATTCTGCTTCTGGCGGCGGTCTGGGGCATTTCCTTTTTCCTGACGGAAATCTGCCTGCGCGATCTGGGCCCGGTAACCCTCGCTTGCGCGCGGGTCGGACTGGCATCCTTCGCCTTGCTTGGTATTGCGGTCCTGAAAGGCGAGCAGCTCCCATCAGGGCTGGCGGACTGGGGACCGCTGGCCGCTATGGGTCTGATCAACAATGCCCTGCCCTTTTCACTGATCATGTGGGGACAAACGCGCATCGATAGCGGGTTGGCCTCAATTCTGAACGCCACAACACCGCTTTTCGCTTTTGTCCTGGCACACCTGCTCACAAGCGATGAGCGCATGACGTTCCGCGGAGCGGCAGGTGTGGGCATTGGTTTTCTTGGCGCCGTCGTCCTGATCGGCCCTTCAGCGCTCGGCGGCTTGGGCGCCGAGTCCTGGGGACAGATCGCCGTTCTCAGTGCTGCTTTGTCCTATGCTCTTGCCGGGATCTTCGGACGGCGACTGCGCCGCTTCAGCCCAACGATTGCGGCAGCGGGCATGACCGCAGCGGCGAGCATCATCCTACTGCCACCCGCTCTTTTCCTGGAGCGTCCGTGGAACGCCAGTCCAGATGGTATGACTTGGGTTGCTCTCGCAACGCTGGCTTTGGTCAGTACGGCGGCCGCCTACATCATCTATTTCCGAATTCTGGCCACCGCAGGCGCAACCAATCTACTCCTGGTCACCTTTGTTATCCCGGTTGTGGCAGTCCTGCTTGGCGCTCTTGCACTCGACGAGACGGTCACCTTGAACGCAATTGCCGGCATGCTATTGATTTTCATCGGCCTTTCGGTCATTGACGGGCGCGCTTTATCCGCGTTTGCCGGGCTTCGCGCTCGTCCATAGCGGCCTCGCCAAGCGGCCTTGCGAGCCTTGGTTCCAGATCAGAGTGCGATTTCTGATGGATTCAGATCAGACTTTTGCGCCGGCTTTACGTCCCCTTAACTGATTTGACTAAAAAATGCCTTTGGAGCTAATCAATTCATTCAGGAATAACGTCATGGCACTGTCTAAGGCTTCCGTCGAAACGTTGATTGATCTCGTTGAGATCAAACTGAGTTGTGTCGAGGTCTACGACCGCGACGACTCCCGTGAGTTGCTGAACCTGCAGCGCTGCAAGGACGAACTGGCGCGGCTGATCGGACGCGCAGAAACAGCCCCAGCAGAACTCGTCGCCATCCGCCAGCGTGGCCGCCGCCGGGGCCGTCGTCCTTCTGCCTGAACCCAGTCGAAACCGAGGTTGAAAATCGGGTCTAGGCGGGAACCGCCATGCCTCGAACAACCGCCGGCCTGGCAGTTATTGCGTCGTACCAACGCTTCACATTACTGAACTCTTCGAGGGCAATCCCCTGCCACTCATGCCGTGCCGCCCAGGGGTAAGCCGCAATATCTGCGATCGAGTAGTCGCCTGCCAAGTACGCCTCCTCAGCCAGACGTTTGTCTAGAACGCCGTAGAGCCTTTTTGACTCATTTGTATAGCGGTCGACCGCATAGGGAATCTGCTCGGGCGCAAAACGGCGAAAGTGATGGGCCTGGCCCAGCATGGGCCCGAACCCACCCATCTGCCACATCAGCCACTGCATGGCTGTATGCCGGCCCCGCACATCCTCCGGCATCAGTTTTCCGGTCTTTTCGGCCAGATAGACAAGGATCGCCCCAGTCTCGAAGAGTGAGATAGGCTCGCCATCGGGCCCCTGAGGATCAACGACAGCGGGGATCTTGTTGTTGGGACTGATCTTGAGGAACTCAGGATCGAATTGTTCGTCCTTTTGAATATTTATCGGATGAACCGCATAGTCCAATTCCAGCTCTTCCAGAGCGATCGAAATTTTCCTGCCGTTCGGCGTACCCCAGGTATAGAGGTCGATGGTCACGTTCCAGTTCTCCCTTTGCTTGACCTGCCATTTGGAAGAACCGGCACACACCGCCCCCCTGTTCTGGCCCCGGGGTCAATATCCGACCCCGGTCCGCAAAGTTCCAGCGCAAACTGACTGAAAGCGCCGGCGGAGGAAATCCTCAGGCTAGTTTCGACGGCCGTATGCCAACCAATAGGTCAAGGCGACGCCTCCGGCCCCGCCCAAAAGATTGCCCAGGGTGACCGCTATCAGGCTTTCCAGAAAATCTGCGACGCCAATCTCGGCCCCGGCGAGCATACCGACTGGAATCAGGTACATGTTGGCAACCGAGTGCTCGAACCCAAGTGCGACGAAGGCGGTGATGGGCCAGAGAATTGCCAGGATTTTACCTGCGACACTGCGCGCTGCGAATGTCAACCAGACCGCCAGACAAACCAGCGCATTGCAAAGAACACCGCGGACGAAGGCCTGGTCCAGAGGCAGAATCGTTTTCGCGGTCGCGATCTTCGCTGCCAGCAAACCGTGCTCGCCAGTCAGGGTACCCGAGGCCCAAACCAAAAGGGCGAGCCCCAGTGCACCGGCGAAGTTGCCGAGGTAGACGATCCCCCAAGCACGCAACATCGCGACTATTGGAATACGCCGGTCGACCCAGGCCATAACCATCAGAACGTTGCCGGTAAAAAGTTCGGCGCCGGCAACCACCACCAATACAAGCCCGAGAGAAAAGGCTGCGCCGCCCAGCAATCGGGCAGGGCCGCTGGTACTGTCCACACCCGTCATGGTGACGGTGTAGAAAGCAGCGCCCAAGGCGATGAAAGTACCGGCCAGAACGCTAAGGGTGAGCAGCTGCGTGACGGTCAGCCGGGTCTTGCTGACTCCGGCCTGCTCTATTCGCTCAGCGATCTCAATCGGCTTGTAGGCATCAATGCCGGTGGGTTCCGGCGGATCTTGAATCATATGCCTGGAGATTCCCTCTGGGTGACCAAGTAGACCCACCTTAAGGGTCTGCTAATAATCCTCCTTGTTCCAAGTCAATCCGTTCGGCCTTATCAGTCACGCTGAAAAGCCGAGACCTATCGGGCGCCTTACCGTTTCGCGTATTGGGTAGCGCCGAAGAGGATCTCTTTGGCTTTGTCATCGAAGCCTTCGCTGCGTTCCTTTGCCAGCACTTCAACACCGCGTTTCACGGCCGGACGCTCGGCGATTTCTTCGAACCATCTCTGGAAGTTTGGGAAGTCACCGCGCTCAACGCCCTGGCGGTCCGGGAACCGCGTCCAGGGCCAAGCCGCCATGTCGGCAATCGAGTATTCGTCACCGGCCAGAAACCGCGCTTCGCACAGTCGCTTGTCGAGAACGCCGTAAAGACGGTTAGCCTCATTGCTATAGCGGTTGTATGCGTATTCGATATGCTCCGGTGCATAGCCGCGAAAGTGATGAGCTTGACCCAGCATGGGGCCGAGGCCACCCATCTGCCACATCAGCCATTGAAGCGTCAAATAACGGCTGCGAGGGTCTTGCGGGAAAAACCTGCCGTGCTTGTTGGCAAGATAGATCAGAATTGCCCCGCTCTCGAAAATCGAAATCGGTTTTCCGTCCGGTCCCTCAGGGTCGACGATCGCCGGCATCTTGTTGTTGGGGCTGATCTTCAGGAACTCAGGATCGAATTGATCCCCGGCACCAATGTTGACGGCGTGCACATTGTACGCAAGCCCGAGTTCCTCCAACACAATATGTACTTTGTGCCCGTTTGGCGTCGCCCAGGAATACAGCTCGATGGTCATAGTTTTCTCCCTTGCCCCATCGGGAAGCCGCACCCGCCACGAGTGCCGCCGGCGGCACCCCTGCCGCCATCATCCCAAGACCCAAGACATGCGGTTAGACGGCGGGGATTGCAAGGATGAAGACGCATACCTACCTAGAGGTAGAGAGACAGTGAAGAGCCAAAAATCGAGAGCAATCCATGTCTGAAAGCTTGAATGCCGACCTCAACCAACCAGCCGACATGGACACGGCGGGGATGGAATGGCAAGCCAGCCCAAGTCCGACGGTCTGGCGCAAGCGACTGGATCTGCTGGACGGTGAGTACAGCCGTGTCACTTCGGTGGTACGTTACGACCCTGCTTCAGCCTTTCACGCCCATGACCACCCTCAGGGCGAAGAGATTTTGGTTCTGAAGGGCACATTCTCAGATGAGCACGGTGACTACCCTGCAGGCACCTTCCTCCTCAACCCTCAAGGCTTTCGTCACGCACCCTTCTCTGATGCGGGCTGCATCATCTTCGTGAAACTCTGCCAGTTCCCGGGCAAGGGACGCGATCACGTGGCGATCGACACCAACGCTGCCGACTGGCAAGCCGCAGCTCCCGGCGTTGAACGTATCACCCTTTACGAGAGTACAGACTATCCGGAGAGCATCGCCTTACTGCGCTTGTCGGCGGGCGTTCAACTACCGCTTGCCCTGGTCGGCCCGGATGCTGCCCCGCGGGGGCTGGAGATGTTTGTCGTTTCTGGCAGCCTGCTGTATGGAGAGACCCGACTTGACGCTGGCGCCTGGCTGCGCCGCCCCAAGGGCCTGACCCAGTCCTTCGTCGCCCGAGCCGACACGACGCTCTACATCAAGCGCAACCACCTCGCTGCCTAACCTCCTCCCACAGACCGGGACTACACCGGAATCTGGAAGGAAGCAGGCTGCATGTACCGAAGATCACGAATTCCAATGCCTTAACGTCAATGGAATCATTTATACCTAAATTTTATATTTAATATTCATAAAACAAAAACAATAAAACTTGCCGACTTTTTCTGTTTTATTTATATTCATTGATAGTCATTAACTATTATTGGCTGGTCAATGAAAAGATCGCCAGGCACAAAGACGACGCAAACCGGCGCCGCAGCGGCTGATAAAACCGCGGAAGAGCTGGCTTTGGCCAACTTTGGCGAGCTAAATGCCGAAACCGCTGCGCTTCTTGGTGATGTTTTTTCCCAAGGGCGCCTCTCGGAGGCCGAACAGCGCGCCGCACTTGAAGTGTTCAAACTGACGCTTCGCGAGGCCGAGGCCGAAGTTCGCCTGGCCCTTGCCGAGCACGTTAAAGACTGCCCCTTCCTTCCCCAGGCAATTGCACGGGAATTGGCAGAGGACATAGAGAATGTCGCGGTTCCGGTACTGAAGTTTTCGATCGTTTTGACCGACCACGACCTTGTTCAGATCATCGGCAGCGGGAACACGGCTAAACAAGAGGCCATCGCGCAGCGCAGCACCCTCACTGAACCTGTATCCGGCGCTTTGATCGACACTGGAAAGCGGGCGGTTGTCGATCGTGTACTGTCCAACAGTGGGGCCGAAATCTCCGTTGGCTCTTTTCAAACGGTCATCGACGCTTTTGCCGAGGAACCGGGAATACAAGAGCTTCTTATAGACCGCCCCAACCTGCCGACTTCCGCCAAGGAACGCTTGGTCACCCTCGTTTCGGGTGACCTGCGGAAGCGCTTGATCCACAAGCACGATTTTCCCGAAGCTCTGGTCGAGAAACTGATTTCCCAGGGCCGGGAACGAGCTTTGGTCACGGCTCTGTCGACCGCGGGCTCAGCCGACGAGGTCGAGGCGGCGGCCATGCGGCTTTACCTGACAGGTAAGCTGACACCGATGCTGCTGCTGCGCACACTCTGCATTGGCAGGCTGGATGTCTTTGTCATCTGTATCGCAACACTGGGCCGGGTGTCAGAGACGGAAGCACGCTCTGCGCTGGCCAAACCGGATTCTCGGGAACACCGCGAGTTGTTCGAGACGGCACGTATACCGCTTCACTTGCAAAAAGCCTTCCAAATTGCCCTCGACGAGGTACTCGATCTGGAGCGCGGCGAGGCCACTGCATGGCAGTTCGAGCACGAAGACCGCCTCGTCGGGCGCCTGGTCCAGGTCTATGATCGTCTGAATCCGGACAGCCTGGAGAGTACTCTCAGCCAACTGGGCTGTTTGGAAGCCGAGTGCGGATTCCCGCCGCCCCCGGCCAGGGTCATGACCGCTCCTAATCTGGCCTGACGCGCTGCACAGGCTGGGCACCACAGCCAGCTCTCTTCTGCGTTTACCGTCATGATCGCCTCTCTGCGAAAGCTCCTTCGCTGCTGAGCGGCGGTCATGGGGTCTTCGCCGGCGCGCGCAGCGTTGGCCGCGCCCGATTCTGCGGATGACCTCAGCACCGGAATGTATTTACGAAACACTTAATAGATCAAATACAGACTAAATTATAGATGTATTTTTTACAATATTTATTAAAATAGAAAACAATAATAATTGACTAAACTATACAATTTGTTTAGATTGGCCACTTAAATACTTCTTTGACCATAGAGGCGCTTGGCGATGCAGTCTTTCTACGCAAGCAACGAGGCATACCCGGTCGCGGCAGTTGCCGATGATCTGGCCCCGGCATCGCCCGGTGGAAACAGCGAAGAGGCCGCCGCCCGCCTGGGCATGGCATTTGCCGGCGGCCAACTCAATGAGGCCGAACGACTTGCGGCGATTGAGACCTTCGAGCGCTTGGCTCTCGATGCGGAAGTCGAAGTGCGCTTGGCACTCGCAGAACACATTAAGGATTGCCCATTCCTGCCGCACAGGATTGCGCGCAGCCTTGCGGACGACTTAGAGGCCATTGCCGTTCCCGTTCTCAAGAACTCGATCGTTCTGACTGACGAGGACCTTGTCTCCATCATCGGCGAAGGCAGTTACTTGAAGCAGCTTGCGATTGCAGGACGGCAGACCGTCAGCGAAGCGGTGTCCGGCGCCCTTATCGATACCGGAGACAAAGAGATTGTCGGAACACTTCTGGCCAATGCGGGGGCGGCTATCTCTGAACCGTCACTCCATGCTGTTGTGGATGCCCATGGCGAGGAGACCGATATTCAAGCGCTGATGGTCGAGCGATGGACGCTGCCGATTGCCGTGAAAGAGCGCCTTGTCAACCTAGTCTCCGGAAACCTGAGGAACCACCTGATCGACAAACATGCGGTCCCCGAGGTTTTGGTCGACCAGATGGTGCTGCATGGGCGCGAGCGGGCGCTTGTTCAGGCACTGATGGCGGCCAAGTCGGTTCACGAGATAGAGTCGGCCGCCATGAGACTCTTTCTGAAAGGCGCGCTAACGCCCACCCTGCTCTTGCGCAGTCTTTGTCTCGGACGGCTGGACCTCTTCGAGGTGTTTATCGCGACCCTGGCGAGAGTTCCGGTCCAAACGACCGCCGACGTGCTCGCAAACCCGGATACGACCGCGTTTCGGAAGCTCTTTGAAAAGTCTCAGATACCCGCGCATTTGACGACGGCTTTCAAAATCGCTCTTGATGTCGTTTTCGATGTGCGGGTCACGAAGGGGACCGAGTGGCAGGACGCGCACGAAAAGCGGATTATCCGCCGCTGGGTCAATGCCTATGACTCCCTCAGCCCGGAAAACCTTGAGCGAGTTCTCTGCCAGTTTGAGCGTATGGCACCGGAAACCTAGGGGCGGATCGCCGACCTCACCTAAAACCCAGCGCTGCCGACAGCAGTTCCATCATTCAAGCATAAGCTGCTCTAGCCAAGCTTGCTGCGCAGCACCTGATTGACCATCCCCGGGTTGGCTTTACCCTGAGTCGCTTTCATCACCTGGCCGACAAACCAACCCAGGATCTTCTCGTTACCACCCTTGAACTGCTCGACCTGTTTGGGATTGTTGGCGATGATGTCGTCCACCAGGGTTTCGATCTCCGAGCTGTCGGAGATCTGCTTCAGGCCTTTGGCCTCGACGATGGCTCCGGCCGCCTGACCGCTCTCCCACATCTCCTCGAAGACCTCCTTGGCGATCCGCCCGGAAATGGTGCCGTCTGCGATCAGGTCCAGCAGACCGCCCAGCTTAGCTGCATCCACAGGCGCGCTATCGAGGCTGGCACTGCTCTTGTTCATGGCGCCGAAGTAGTCGCCGATCACCCAGTTGGCCGCCAGCTTCGCATCCCGCCCCTCGGCGACGGCTTCAAAGAAGGCTGCGGTATCGCGGTCGGCAACCAGGACTCCGGCATCATAAGCTGACAGCCCGAGCGTTTCGACGAAGCGGGCCTTCTTGGCATCCGGCAGTTCCGGCAGCCCGGCTTTGATGTCCTCCACCCAGGCGGGTTCCAGTTCCAGCGGCAGCAGGTCTGGATCAGGGAAGTAACGATAGTCATGGGCTTCTTCTTTGGAGCGCATGGAACGCGACTTGCCGGTCATCCCATCGAAGAGGCGGGTTTCCTGCCTGATCTCGCCGCCCTCCTCCAGCACTTCGACCTGACGCCGCGCTTCCATCTCGATGGCCTGCTGCACGAAGCGGATGGAGTTCACGTTCTTGGTTTCCGTGCGCGTGCCGAAAGGCTCGCCCGGCCGGCGCATGGAAAGGTTCACATCGGCCCGCATAGAGCCTTCGTCCATGTTGCCGTCGCAGGTGCCGAGATAACGCAGGATGGTCCGCAACTTGCGCAGATAGGCCCCCGCCTCCTCCGCCGAGCGCATGTCGGGCTTGGAGACGATCTCCATCAAGGTGACGCCGGAGCGGTTGAGATCGATGTAGGACTGGCTCGGATGCTGATCGTGGATCGACTTGCCGGCATCCTGCTCCAGATGCAGGCGCTCGATGCCCACCTCCCGCGTCTCACCGTCTTCCAGATCCAGGATGATGGTTCCTTCCCCGACGATGGGGTGCAGGTACTGGGAAATCTGATAGCCCTGCGGCAGGTCGGCGTAGAAGTAATTCTTGCGCTCGAAAACCGAGGTCAGGTTGATCTGGGCGTTCAGCCCCAGGCCGGTACGCACTGCCTGCTCCACCGCGACCTTATTCAACATCGGCAGCATGCCGGGCATCGCCGCATCGACCAGCGAGACCTGGCTGTTGGGTTCGGCTCCGAACGCCGTCGAGGCGCCGGAAAACAGTTTCGAGTTGCTGATCACCTGGGCATGGACCTCCAGCCCGATCACCATTTCCCACTCGCCCGTCTTGCCTTGAATCGTTGCCATCTTTCGTCTCCGTTTCGAAGCCTAAAGGCTCCGCTCGTAAATCACCCGCCCGGTGTCGGCGAACCCCCGCGCCTCATACCAGGGAACAAGTTTGTCATCGGCTTGGCCGCGCGGCGTCAGAACGATTTCCATATCCGAACAGCCCTTGGCCCGGGCCCAGTCCGCAGCGGCCTCGACCAGCGCAGAAGCCACGCCGCGCCCCCGACAGTCTGGCTCGACGAAGAGGTCTTCGAGTTCCGCATAGAGGCCCACTTCCAGACCGAAGGCGGAACTTGTCGCCGCTACGCCAACTGCCCGCTCGCCCAGGAAGGCGACGAAGGCCGCAGTATCGTCCCGATGAAGAATCTGACGCAGGGTTCCCGCCACGCCGTCAACAGCGCTTTCAAAGCCCTCTTCACGATAGAAGCGCTCGAAGAGCGGCAGCAGCCGATCAAAGTCCGACGGCTCCGCCTGCCGGACCATGAGTTCCCCTGACGCCACGCCACTAACCACGCTCTTATGCCGCCAGGAAGCCCGGCAGGGCATCGAAGCCGGCCGCTTCTTCCAGAACGCCACCGACCTTGAAGACTGTTTCCTCGTCAAAGGCCTTGCCAAGAATCTGCAGGCCCAGCGGCAGCCCGTCTTTCGACAAGCCGGCGGGCACCGAAATACCGGGCAGGCCGGCCAGCGAGGCCGGTACCGTGAAAACGTCGTTCAGGTACATGGCAATGGGATCGTCCATCTTGTCCCCCAGGCCGAAAGCCGGTGAGGGTGCGGTCGGCGTCAGGATAGCATCGACGGTTTCATAAGCCTTGGCAAAGTCCCGCGCGATCAGGCTGCGCACCCGCCGCGCCTTGTTGTAATAGGCATCGTAGTAGCCGGCGGAGAGCACATAGGTGCCGATCAACACCCGGCGCTTCACCTCGGCGCCGAAGCCCTTGCCGCGGGTTTCTTCATACATCTCGTCCAGGCTCGCACCCGGCTCGCGCAGGCCGTAGCGCACGCCGTCGTAGCGCGCCAGGTTCGACGACGCTTCCGCGGGCGCAATGATGTAATAGGTCGGCAGCGCATAGTGCGTGTGCGGCAGGGAAATCTCGACCGTCTCCGCCCCGGCTTCTTCCAGCCACTTGATGCCCTGCTGCCAGAGCGCTTCGATCTCATCCGGCATGCCATCGAGGCGATATTCCTTGGGAATACCGATCTTCATCCCCTTGATGTCGCCGGTCATCGCCGCCTCGTAATTCGGTACCGGGACGTCAACCGACGTCGAATCCTTTGGGTCATAGCTCGCCATGGCGCGCAGCATGATCGCCGTGTCCCGCACGCTCCGCGCCATCGGCCCGGCCTGATCCAGCGACGACGCAAAGGCCACCACCCCCCAGCGCGAGCAGCGGCCGTAAGTCGGCTTCATCCCGACGATGCCGCAGAAGGCCGCCGGCTGGCGGATCGACCCGCCGGTGTCGGTGCCGGTGGCCGCCAGCGCACAGCGCGCCGCGACAGCGGAGGCCGATCCGCCGGAGGACCCGCCCGGCACCAGGGGCCGGTTGTCGCTGGCGCTGCGCCAGGGGTTCTCCACGCCGCCATAGAAGCTGGTCATGTTGGAGGAGCCCATGGCGAACTCGTCCAGATTGGTCTTGCCGAGCATCACCGCACCGGCATTCCAGAGGTTGCCGCTGACGGTCGACTCATAGGTCGGGTGAAAACCGTCCAGGATGTGGGAACCCGCCGTGGTCAGAACGCCTTCGGTACAGAACAAATCCTTCATCCCGATCGGCAGACCTTCCAGCAGACCGGCCTCGCCGGCCTTGCGGCGCTGGTCCGACGTCTCCGCCATGGCCAGCGCCTTTTCCGGCGTCTCGGTGATGAAGGCGTTCAACGGACGCGCCGCCTCGACCGCCGCGACATGAGCCTCGGTCAGTTCCTTGGCCGAGGTTTCGCCCTTCGCCAGCAGATCACGTGCTGAGGCCAGGGTGAGCTTGGTGAATTCACTCATTACTCGACCACCTTCGGCACCGCGTAGAAGCCATGCGCAGCTTCCGGCGCATTGGCGGTGACCTTGTCCGGATAACCGCCGTCGGTCACCGTATCCTTGCGCAGCGGCAGGGTCATGGAGACCACGGAGGTCATCGGCTCCACGCCATCCGTATCCAGCTCCGACAGCTGCTCGATCCAAACCAGGATATTGGAAAGCTCCCCAGCCAGAGCCTCGCTCTGGTTCTCGTCGACGCGAATGCGCGCCAAGCTCGCGATTTTCGCGACGGTATCCTTATCGACCGACATCGGCCAGCGACCCTCATTTTGGAAGTCCCGGCCCCACCGACACTCCCGGCCTCAAAAGAACGGGAACCCAGGGGGTCAGGGCGTTGAAAAACCGCCGGAACCTAGCACCCGCCCTTGCCGCCCGCAAGGATCGCCCGGCAGCGCGCTGGCCGGAATCTTCGCCAACTTGCCGCCCCGGCGAGGCCTGCCTATAACGGGCCGATGACGGAAACATCGGTCCTGGATCTGCCGGAGAGACTGAGCCGCGGGCAACGCTTGCTGGGAATTGATCCGGGCAGCAAGACCCTCGGTCTGGCCATTTCGGATTCAGCCCTGAAGATCGCCTCGCCGCTGGAGACGATTCAACGGACCAAGTTCACCCAGGATGCCGCCAGCCTGGCCAAGATCTGCCACGAGCGACGGGTCGGCGGTCTGGTGATCGGCCTGCCCGTAAACATGGACGGCAGCGAAGGGCCGCGCTGCCAGTCCGTACGCCAATTTGCCGCCAACCTGGCCGACAAGGCCGGCTTCGAACAGGCGATCGCCTTTTGGGACGAGCGGCTTTCAACGGCCGCCGTGCAGCGCTTCCTCATCGACGAGGCCGACATGACCCGTAAAAGGCGTGCGGCGGTAGTCGACAAGATGGCCGCCGCCTACATCCTGCAGGGTGCGTTGGACGCCATTGCTGCCCGGGCCCGGACGGCCGGCGACCCTACCGGAAGCGGCAGCGCGCCTTGACCCTGAAGGCGGGGGGCGGCACAAAGCCAGGGTCAGTACACTCCCGCCGAGGAACTTCGCCGCATGACCGCACCCCTTTCCGGACTGCGGGTCTTCGACCTGACCCGCATCCTGGCTGGCCCCACCTGCACTCAGTTGCTGGGCGACTTGGGCGCCGACGTCATCAAGGTCGAACGCCCGGGCCAAGGCGATGACACCCGAAAATGGGGGCCGCCCTTCGTGCCGGGACCTGATGGCGGCGACACCACCGAAAGCGCCTACTTTCTCTCCGCCAACCGCAACAAGCGGTCACTCTCCATCGACATCTCGAAGCCGGAGGGCCAAGTCCTCGCGAAGCGTCTGATCGGCTTCTGCGACATCCTCGTGGAGAACTTCAAAGTCGGCAATCTCGCCCGTTACGGCCTCGGTTACGATGATCTGAAAGATTCAAACCCCGGCCTAATTTATTGTTCAATAACGGGTTTTGGACAGACTGGCCCCTACGCACCACGGGCCGGCTATGACTATCTGGCTCAGGGTATGGGGGGCATGATGAGCCTGACCGGCGAACCGGCGGGCGAGCCCGTAAAGGTGGGCATCGGCATCGCCGACATCATGTGCGGCATGTACGCCAGCTCCGCCATCCTCGCAGCTCTGCACCACCGCGGCATGACCGGCCAGGGCCAGCACATCGATCTGGGCCTCCTCGACACCCAGGTTGCCTGGCTCTCCTACGAAGGGTCGAACTATCTGACCTCCGGCGAAATCCCCAAGCGCCAGGGCAACGAGCATCCCAACATCGTGCCTTATAAGGTGATGCCCTGCGCCGATGGACACGTCATCATCGCCGTCGGCAACGATGCTCAGTTCGCCCGCTTCTGCTGTTTCGCCGGCTGCCCGGAGCTTGCCGAGGATGAGCGCTTTCAGACCAACGCGTCCCGGGTTCGCAACCGCGAAGCGCTCTATGCCATGCTGCCCGACATCACCCGGCAGAAGACCCAGAAGGCCTGGGTCGAGGGGCTGGCGGAAATCGGGGTGCCCTCCGGACCGGTCAACACGCTCGACCAGGTCTTCGCCGATCCCCAGGTGCTTGCCCGGGACATGAAAATCACCATGCCTTATCCCGGCAGCCAACGGACCGAGGTGGACCTGATCGGCAACCCGATCAAATTCTCCGAGACGCCGGTGGACTATCGATTCGCGCCGCCGCGGGCGGGGCAGGACAGCGACTCCATTCTCGAAGAACTGCTTGATATCAGCCCTGAAGAGCGGGCCAGACTGCGCGGAAAAGGCGTCATTTAATCCAGGATTCCCAAGCCACGAAAAATGCTTGGCGCAGAGCCGCTTGCCCAAGCACAAGGCCGGTGTCATAACACCGCTTTAATGACCTCAGCACACAGCACGACGGCCCTCGGCGGCTATCGGCACCGGCACCTTCTCGGCATCGAGGGGCTGACGGCGCCCGAGATTTTATCCCTCCTTGACCTTTCAGACGGCTACGTCGACCTGAACCGCGGCAGCGACAAGAAAAAAGACCTCTTGGTCGGTCGCACCGTAATCAATCTTTTCTTCGAAAATTCAACGCGTACACGGACGTCTTTCGAGCTGGCCGCGAAGCGTTTGGGCGCTGACGTGATCAATATGTCGGTGGCTTGGTCGTCGATTAAAAAGGGCGAGACCCTGATCGATACCGCGATGACCCTGAATGCCATGCACCCCGATGTCCTGGTGGTCCGGCATCCGGACTCAGGCGCCGTCCAGCTGCTGTCGGAAAAGGTCAACTGCGCGGTGATCAACGGCGGCGACGGCAGCCATGAGCACCCGACCCAGGCCCTGCTCGATGCCCTCACCATCCGCCGCCGCCTGGGAACCCTGGAGGGCTTGCTGGTGGCGATCTGCGGGGACATCACCCACAGCCGGGTCGCGCGCTCCAACATTCACCTGTTGAATACCCTCGGCGCCCGGGTCCGGCTCATCGCCCCGCCCACCCTGATGCCCGGGCAGGTCGAACGTCTGGGGGTCGAGACCTTCCACGACATGCGCAAAGGGCTTGAGGGCTGCGACATCGTCATGATGCTGCGGCTTCAGACCGAGCGCATGCAGGGCAGCTACGTCCCTTCGACCCGGGAGTACTATCACTTCTTCGGCCTTAATCAGGAGAAGCTCCAGGCGGCCAAGCCCAATGCCTTGATCATGCATCCAGGGCCGATGAACCGCGGCGTCGAGATCGACAGCGACCTGGCAGACGACATCAACCGCTCGGTCATTCGCGAACAGGTGGAGATGGGCGTGGCCGTGCGCATGGCCTGCCTCGAAACCCTGAACCGCAATCTGATAGCGGCAAACGCCGCGCAGGAGCAGATGGCCCAATGACGCGACTGCCTGCCAAACACCGCACCGCCTACATCAACGCCCGGCTGCTGGACCCCGCCTCGGGCCTCGACGCGCCGGGTGCGCTCCTGGCCGAAGACGGCCGTATCAGCGACCTAGGCCCCCAGCTTTTTGCTGATGGTGTTCCGGAGGGAATTCAGACCGTGGACTGTGCCGGGGCCTGCCTGGCACCCGGCCTGGTCGACATGCGGGTTCACATCCGCGAGCCCGGCGAGGAGCAGAAGGAGACCATGGGCAGCGCCGGCCGCGCCGCGGCCGCGGGCGGTGTCACCTCGGTGGTCGCCCTACCCAATACCGATCCCGTCATCGACGATGTGGCCGGCGTGGAATACATCGCGCGGCGCGCCCGAGAGGAAAAACGGGTCAAGGTCTACACCTATGCCGCCGTGACGAAGGGCACCGAAGGACGTGAGCTGACCGAACTGGGGATGCTCGGCGAGTACGGCGCCGTCGCCTTTACCGATGGCACCAAGGCCGTCGCCTCCGCCCAGGTCATGCGCCGCGCCCTCTCCTACGCCAAAACCTTCGGCCACCTGATCGTACAGCACCCTGAAGAGCCGAGCCTCGCCGGCGGGGCCATGAACGGCGGCGAGATGGCCACCCGGCTCGGCCTGCCCGGCATCCCCTCGGTAGCGGAGGTCATGATGGTCGAGCGCGATCTGCGCCTGGTCGAGCTGACCGGCGGCCGCTATCACGTCGCGCACGTCTCGACCGCGGCAACCGTTGACGTGATCCGCCGTGCCAAGGCCCACGGCCTCAACGTGACCTGCGACACGGCCCCGCACTATCTGACGCTGAACGAGATAGCCGTCGGCGACTATCGGACCTTCGCCAAGGTCTCCCCCCCGCTCCGCGGCGAGGACGACCGCCGCGCCGTGATGGAGGGCCTGATCGACGGCACCATCGACGCCATCGCCAGCGACCATGCTCCTCACGATCAGGAATCAAAACGTCTGCCTTTCGCCATCGCGGAGCCCGGGATCGTCGGCCTGGAAACCCTGCTGCCGCTGTCGCTGCAGCTCTTCCACTCGGAAAAGATCGGCCTGCTCGATCTGCTCGGCCGCATCACCGCGAAGCCGGCCGATATTCTCGGCCTCAAGGCCGGACATCTGACCAAAGGCAGCCCGGCTGACCTTCTGATTTTCGACCTCAACAAAGCCGGGAAAATCGACCCCGATCTATTTGAAAGTAAATCGAAAAATACTCCATTTGAAGGTCTGCCCGTACAGGGCCGTGTGCGTCGCACCGTGGTCGACGGACGCAGCCTCTTCGAAGCGGCCTGAGCGGACAGCAGGCTATGCCCGATCCGATATCCTGGGAATTTGCCTGGCCCTATTTGGCAGCCGCCCTCGCCGGCGGTTACCTGCTGGGCTCCCTGCCCTTCGGTTTGGTTCTCACCCGTCTCGCCGGGCTCGGCGACGTTCGCAGTATCGGCTCCGGTAACATCGGCGCCACCAATGTTCTGCGCACCGGGCGCAAAGGTCTGGCCGCCGCTACCTTGCTGCTGGATGCCGGCAAGGGCGTCGCCGCGGTTTTGATTGCGCAGTTCTGGGGACCGGACATGGCCTTGGTTGCCGCACTCGGCGCGGTGGTCGGACACCTCTTTCCCGTCTGGCTGGGCTTCAAAGGCGGCAAGGGCGTCGCAACGGCACTGGGCGTTTTCCTGGCTCTTTCCTTTCCCATAGGCGCCGCCTGCTGTGGCCTCTGGCTGCTGGTCGCTCTGATCTTTCGGATGTCCTCCCTCTCCTCGCTGGCCTCGGTTGCTGCAGCCCCCCTGCTCGCCTGGTTTGTGTTGGCCGACCTGCAGATGGTGGAATTGACAGCCGCAATTGCGGTCCTTGTCTGGTGGCGCCACCATCCCAACATTCGCCGGCTGCTGAAGGGCGAAGAGCCGAAAATCGGCGGCGGCAAAGCATCGTCCTGACAGACACAAGAGCGGTAAGAGTTCGGGAAAGCCTTGACCTCCCTCTCTGCTCGTGACGATCTTAGCGCGATGCAGAACGAGACTGCTAAACCTCTGAGCGACAGAGAACGGCTTGACTGGCTTCGCCTGATCCGGTCGGAAAACGTCGGCCCGGTTGTCTTCAGGCAACTCTTGCAACGTTTCGGCACGCCGGGCGCGGCTTTGGCGGAGTTGCCTGCTCTGGCGGGCCGAGGCGGCGCCCGGCGGCGCATACGCTTGTGCACAAACGAGCAAGCCGAAGCCGAGATGACCGCCGCCCGAAAGGCGGGCGTGAGACTTCTTGCTCTCTGCGAGCCCGACTATCCAGCGCTGCTCCGTAGCATCGACGATGCGCCGCCGGTGGTGGCCGTGCTCGGCGACCCAGCCGTCCTTTCGCTGCCGGCTGTCGGTATCGTCGGCGCCCGCAATGCCTCGGCCAACGGCCACCGCTTCGCCGAGACCCTGGCCCGGGAACTCTCAGAGGCCGG
>JANQMC010000086.1 GCA_028280305.1 Pelagibius sp.
GAGGTGTTGACGATGGTGAAGAGGCAGGGCTTGGCCGCCAGTTCGGCCTCCGTCATGCCGTGGCCGATGCGCACGATCTCCAGGCCATCGAGGATGCGCGTGCGGCCGAGGGAGTAAGCATGGAAGGCCTTGTCGGTCAGGGTCACGCAATCGCGCAGCGCATCAAGATGCCGGGTCGAGGGATGCAGGTCGACCGGTTCCACCGGATAACCGGCAACAAAATGAATGATGTTGAAAGCCTGGGTCAGGCGCAGGAAGTTCTTATAGTCGCGGTAGTTCCCGGGACGCCGCCCGCCGTCGGTGTCGGAAGAATTCGGCGCGGAACCGACGCAGCCGAAGACGATGTTGCGATCACCGATCTTCAAGTTGTGCGCAGGGTTGCGCGCATGCAAGGTGAAGCTGGAAGGCGCAGAAGCCAGCGCTTCTTTCACCAGGCCCCGATCCATGTAAACGCGCTCGCTACCCGGCTCCACCCGAGCGCCGGCCTTGGCCAGAATCTCCAGCGCCTCGGGATGAAGGAAGTCCATCCCAACCTCTTCCAGAATGCGGAAGGCGGTGTCGGTAATCATCTCGACCTGGTCGTCGCGCAAGACCTTGATCGGATCGTAGGGGTTTTCCAGCATCCGCCAGTCGAGCTGTTTCAAGCCGGACGACGGCCTGCGTGCCCCCTGCCCGCGCCGGCCGCCGCGGCGCCCTGCATCCCGTGCCATGCTACCTCCCCGGCCTTCGTGACGAGGCCGTTACAAATTGCGATCAGGCAAGGAAATCCGCGGCCCCAAGGCGATGTCGCACCAGGATTATCGGGGGCCGCAGCGCTCTCGCTGCCTTCCTTTCAAATTGTCTATACAAGCGCGGAATGTCTCGTGTATAGACGACAGGTGGTGTCGTTTCCGGCCTAAACGCGCAGGGTTCAGGCGATTAATCATCGCCCCGGCGGCACCCGAAAAGGGTCGGATCGATTCCGCCCGGCGCAGACGGGAAGGCAGACGCGGTCTTCCTAGCGGGCCAGACGGTCAAGGTGGGCGCCAGGGGGGAACGATCCGTCGATCAGACCTGACAAGGACACCACCATGACCGTACTTCCGGATTCAAAAACCTATGTCATCGCCGGGGCCGGCGTTCACGGCCTCTCTACCGCCTGGCACCTGGCCAAGGAACTCGAAGCCCGCGGCAAGGGCTCAGGCAAGGACATCGTCGTACTCGACAAAACGGCGCCCGGCGCCGGGGCCACCGGCATCGCCTGCGGCTGCGTGCGCAACTTCTACATGACCGAAGCGCTGCATCCGATCCTGCGCCACTCCGTCGATGTCTGGATGGAAGACCCGGTGCGTTTCGGCTTTCAGCAGGTCGGCTACATCTCCGTCGGCGAAGAAAACCAGATCGCCGATTACGAGCGCATGACCAAGAGCCAGAACGCCGCCGACTACCGTTCCGACGTTTATGTCGGCAAGGAGGCAAAGTCTTTCCTGAAAGGCTACTGGCCGGACTTCAATACCGAGAACGTCGGCGTCGTGCTCCATGAAAAACCTTCGGGCTACGCCGGTACGCGGCAGGCCGTCGCCGGCCTTGCCGAGAAGTGCGCCCAACACGGCGTCGAGATTCTCTCCGGCGTTGAGGTGACCGGCTACGACGTCACCAATGGCCGCATTTCCAAACTGCACACCAACCAGGGCGACATCGCCTGCGAAGTGGCGGTGCTCTGCTACGGCGCCTGGATCGGCAAGCATTGGGAAATGCTCGGCAAGCCCGATACCATCGAGGCCAAGTACCCCGACGGCGGCACCAACAGTCTCGACATGTGGACCTATTGGCGGCTTCTGGAAGGCGAGGTTTATGTCGACGAGCCCTACCGCGACAACCGCGACCTCGATCCGCCGGTCCTCCATGTCGAGATGATGAACACCCCGGTGCTGAACGAAGAAACCGGCGCCGAGATTTCCGACCATCTCTATGTCTACTGGAAGAACGGCGCGGAGCGCATGGAGCGCGCCGGCGTGCAGGGCGGCACCATCCCCATCAAGATCGGGCCCAAGGCGAAGCTCGATCCCTATGGCTGGGACAATGAGGAGTACCAGGCCGACGACTGGTTCGCCGACTACCTGACCGCCTCCATGGGCTATCTCATGCCGCGCTTCAAAAACCACCGGAAAAACTTCAAGGACCGGCCCAACGGCGGCATCGGCGCCTTCACGCCGGACAACGTGCCGATCTTCGACTGGATCATGCCCAACGCCTACATGATCGCCGATTCAAACCACGGCTTCAAAATGACCGGCGTCGGCAAGCTGGTGGCAAAGATCCTGGCCGGCGACAACCGGGTGGCAGAGCTGGAGCCCTTCGCCTTCTCGCGCTTCGCCGAAGGCCGCACCTCCGGCGCCTCCAACAGCCACTGTCCCTGGGTCTGACCCGGAGACAAGTGGCTTTGCCCAAGGGGGCCGGCGCCACACGGCACCGGCCCGCCCTCTTTCGA
>JANQMC010000025.1 GCA_028280305.1 Pelagibius sp.
CCGCCGCCGTCAACGACGACCGGGTCACCGCAAGGGAAGAAGCGGTGCTGGCGGCCCTCTCGGCCTTTCAACATGGCGAGACTGCCCTGGCTCAACGCCTGAGCGAATGGCTGGTCCGGCGCAGCGAACAGCGTCGCTTCGCGGCGGCGGCGCGGCAGCTTGCCGAGATCATGGCCGAAGCGGGACAGTTCATTCCCCACGACCCAACGCGCCCCCAGCCTCTCGGTCGGCAAAGTGAAATTGCCGGGGCCAAAGACTGGCAGGGTCTGACCGCTTCCGAGCGGCACCTTGTGAGCGGGCTGCGCCTTTGGGTCGACGCCTTCAAGAGCGATCAGGACCCTCTAGGCTCTCTGCGCAGGCTTTTCGGGCGCCCCGGCGCGGCCGACCCTGCCCTCAGCCTGCATACCATTCTGCGCAACACGACCCTCTCGGCCCTGCGTCCCATCGATGTGCGCTGCCGCAAATGCCCCGGCCTTTCGCCCGATGAGGCCCGGCTGCTGGACTGCATTGCCTGGCTGCAACGCGAAATGCCGGAGCCTGCTACGACCGCCCTCGCCGCCTGGATGCCGCCGGCGGCTTTGCGGCTTTCGCTGGATGCAGCACGGGGGCTTGCAAGCGGTCTGATGCTGGACGGCCAGATCCTGCCCCTTCGTGATTGGGATTACGCGGCATTGGAATCAGCCGCCCACCCGCCGACCACAAGTGATCGGGTCCGCAATATGGCCAGCGACATCGTGGTCGATCTCGGTGAACACCGTGACCCGGCAAAGCGCCAGGCAGCAGCTTCGCCCACCCTGCACTGACGCCTGGCCGGGGCAGGCCAGGAGCCTGCCGGCCCTTTCACAGACAAACTCATCAACCCGGCCATTCCGGGCCGGTCAAACAGAAAGGATCTCTTGCGATGCGCGGTGTCGGCGATGCTGTTCCGATGACAACCTTTAAACTCCGCAAAGGCGGCGAGTGGCTTGAAAGGACATCCCAGGACTACTTCAAGGGCCGCAACGTCGTCCTCTTCGCCCTGCCGGGGGCCTTCACGCCGACCTGCTCCTCGACCCACCTGCCGGGCTATATGGCGCTATCGAAAAACCTGAAGACCATGGGGGTCGACGAGATCATCTGTCTCTCCGTGAACGATGCCTTCGTCATGAACGCCTGGGGCAAGGACCAGGGCGTTGAAGAGGAGGTCACGATGCTGCCCGACGGCAGCGGGCATTTCACCCGTGCGATGGGCATGCTGGTGGACAAGGACGAGCTGGGGTTCGGCGAGCGGTCCTGGCGGTATTCCATGCTTGTCGCCGACGGGGTGATACAGAAGATCTTCGTCGAAGACCGCGCGGCAACAGGCGACCCCTTCGCGGTCAGTGATGCCGTGACCATGCTCGACTACCTGAACGACGCCCAGAAACAGGCCGCCAACGCCTGATCCTGCTGTGCCGACAGGCAAGCCGGCCTGTCGAACAATGCCGCCGCGTTGAGCCATCTCAATGCGGCGGCCAGCCCACCCGTTAGGCTGTCTGCGGACCTGAAATCACCATGGTTTGCGACACCGGATGAGCATCTCGGAACCAAGCTTGAGCGACATGCCTGAGGGCGCCGATCAGGATTCCATCCTGCGGTTTCTCGGCGACCCCGCGACCTACGGCACGGAGGTTGAGGATGTCACCCGTATCGACACCCACGGGGCCATCGTCTTTCTGGCCGGCGATTTCGCCTACAAGGTCAAGCGCGCGCTGCGCTATCCCTATATGGATTTTTCGACCCTGGAGAAACGGCGGCAGGCTTGCGCGCGGGAGCTTTCACTGAATGCCCGCACGGCACCCTCGCTTTACCTGAAGGTTATAGCGGTAACCCGCAGCGAAGACGGTCGCCTCGCCCTGGCCGGTGAAGGCAATGAAGGCGGCACCACCGTGGAATGGGTGCTGGTCATGAAACGCTTTCCCCAGGAAGACCTGTTGAGCAACCAGGCGGACCGCGGGCAACTGACCCGCGAGACCATGGTCGCGTTGGCGGAGGTGGTCGCCGAGTTTCACGACACCGCACCGCCGCCGCCCGGCGCAACGGAAGCAGAAAGTTCGGCCGGCACAGAGTCCTTCGACTGGGTGGTGCGCGAAAACATCGAAGAACTGACCGACCGCAGCGACCTTTTTCCGGCCGCGGAGGTCGCGCGGCTGGCCGCGCTTTCACTGGCGCAACTGGCCGACCGAAAGACCTTGCTGGAAGCCCGGGCGGCGGCCGGTCAGGTCCGGCTCTGTCATGGCGATCTGCATCTGCGCAACGTGGTCCTGCTCGATGGCCATCCCAGGCTGTTCGACGCCATCGAGTTCAATGACGCCATCGCCTGCATCGACGTCGTCTATGACCTCGCCTTCTTGCTGATGGATCTGGAGCATCGCGGACTCCGCCCCTTTGCCAATCTGGTGCTCAACCGCTATCTGCAGCATCGCGAAGCGCTGGAGGCCCTGCCGCTGCTGCCGCTTTTTCTCTCCGCCCGCGCCTGCGTCAGGGCCAAGGTGGCCGCCAGCCTGGAAAAACTGGCGCAGGAGCCCGGACAGAAAACCAAACGGCGGGCGGAAGCGCAGAACTACTTCAGCGAAGCCCTGGCCTTCCTGACCCCGCCACCGCCCCGGCTGGTCGCCGTCGGCGGCCTGTCGGGGAGCGGAAAAACCACCGTGGCAAGCCACCTCGCACCGCGGCTGGGTGCCGCCCCCGGTGCGGTTCATCTGCGCAGCGACATCCTGCGCAAGGCCCTCGCCGGGGTCGATGAGGAAACCCACCTGCCGCCGGAGGCTTACAACCCCAGCGCCAATCAAGCCGTCTATGACGACCTGCTTCGAAAGGCGGCAACTGTGCTCGCCGCCGGGCAGGCGGTCATCGTCGACGCAGTCTTCGCAAGACCCGAAGAACGGGCGGCCTTGGAGCGGGTGGCCCGGGTGAGCGGGTGCGCCTTCTCGGGCCTGTGGCTCGAGGCGCGTCCGGAGAACCTCCGTTCACGAGTCGAAAGCCGGCATCACGATGCCTCCGATGCCACGACCGATGTGGTCGATCGGCAGTTGGACTATGACCTTGGTTGCCTGACCTGGACCGCTATCGATGCGGACGGCACTGTCGAGTCCGTTGTCGAAACAGCGGGCAGACATCTCGCGTCATCACCGAAATAGACAGCCGCCCTTTGCCCCTTGTTAAGTTCCGCCGTGATATCGGTTGGGCTGCATTGGGGCGAAGCTGCCTTCTTTTGGCTAAGCCAAGGGAGGCAGTCCGCGGTTTCTCTGGGGTTAGTTCCGTTGAACCTTCGCCTTGCCCGGCACGACTAAGAGATAATGCCCGAGAGAGGGTGGAATAAGCGGTCTGCCGGACCGTTATTGAAAGAGAAGAGCACGGACATTATGCCGTGCCCGAGACGGAGGCTAGGACACCATGACCCTCACATCCGGCACTGCCAAAGACGCGGTTACCATCCAACGCGATCTCGCCGACCTCGCCCTGGAACTGGTCGACAGAGTCGGCGTCGAAGGCGCTATCCGCTACTGCCACAGCCTCGGCTGGCGCGGCGTCCTGGCACAGATCGAGGCCATGCGCGCCCGGCGCTAGAACGGCGACATCGGTATTGCTTCAAGCGGCAATTCTCCGCGCAGTTCGGTCAAATCGCATCGTTATTTCATATATATATCAATATGATAAAGATCCGTCGCAATATCAGCGGCGTTTACGATAACTCCTAAAGGCTTGTTAAGGCCCACCCGTCACACTCCGCGTCCACACTGAAGCCGCGCCCCTTCCCGGGGCGCGGCCGATCGGCATTTGAGGAGCAGACAATGGCAACGAAGAACAGCCAGGACGGCATCCCTTCGAACCAGCCTGAAGAGTCGGGCGCGGCGCTGGGCAAGCAGGACACGACCGTGATCAATCCGCCCCCGCCGGGTGAAGAAATCGCCGTCTTTGTCGGTGACAGCGCCAACCTGCAGCTCCGCTTCGAGCCTACAGCGATCCAGGTTACCCAGGTCGACAGCGATCTGCTTCTGCACTTTCCCAACGGCGGCCAGGTTGCGCTGCGCAGCTTCGATGAAGAAAACGGCGACGCACCTCAGATCGTCCTGCCCGACGGCACGCCGATCGACGGCGACGACCTGTTGCAGCAGTTGCAGGCCCTGCCCCCCCTTGAGACCGCTGCAGGCCCCGACGGCAATAGCGGCAACCCTTCGAACGGCGGCGGTGGAACCTCGGTCTACCAGAGTGACTTCGGCAACCTGCTTTTCAGCCTCACCGGCAACGCGGGCGGCGGCGGCGTCGAAGACACCGCAGGCGGCGGCAACGCGGGTGTTTCGACCCCCGGCGCGCCCACGCCGCCGGCGGAGGAATCCGACGAGACGCGGACGACCGAAGAGGCTCTACTGGCCCTGCGCAGCGGCGACCCGGGACCGGCGCCCCAGACCCAGCCAGCGGTTTTCGTGCCGCCGGTCAATCCGGTCGGCCCCGGCGCGGACCAGGCGCTTTTCAGCAATTCTGCGGACAACGTCGACCTGAACGCCATCGACGTCGGCGGCTATCAGGACGGCACACAATACGACGCCGGCAGAGGCAATGACACCGTGGTCTTACCCGGCAACGCCCGCGAGGCGCTGGAAGCCGGCTTTACCGAGGGCACGCTTTTCGACGCCGGAAGAGGCAATGACCTGGTGACCGGCGGGAGTCTCGCCGACCTCGTCGACGGCGACCGGGGGCATGACACCCTGCTCGGCGGCGCAGGTGACGACACCCTGCTCGGCGGCCACAACAACGACAGCCTCGTCGGCGGCGCCGACGACGATCTGCTGGACGGTGGCAGGAACAACGACATCCTGCTCGGGGGCGCCGGTGACGATACCCTTATTGGCGGCCATGGCCGCGACACCCTGGAGGGCGACGAGGGCCGGGACCTGCTGGCCGGCGGCAGCGGGAATGACATGCTGCTCGGCGGTGTCGGTGACGACACCCTTTCCGGCGGCGGCGGGCGCGACACTCTGGAGGGTGGCGACGGTCAGGACATCCTGCTTGGCGGCAACAGCAACGACAGCCTGCTGGGCGGCGCCGAGGCCGACATCCTGAGCGGCGGCAGCGGGCGCGATACGCTCGACGGCGGTCTGGGCAACGATTTGCTCGACGGCGGCAGCAGCAACGACCTTCTGCTCGGCGGCATGGGCGATGACACCTTGGTCGGCGGCAGCGGCAACGGCCGCGACACCCTGGAAGGCGGCCTCGGCAACGACGTGTTGGAGGGCGGCAACGGTCGCGATGTTTTCTCTTTCTCGCTCGCTGAGAACCAGGGCGATGACCTGATCCTTGACTTCAAGACCGGCAACGGCGGCGACCGCCTGGAGCTGACCGATCTGCTCGACGTCAACAGCGACAGCAACATCGATATCGCGGACCTGGATGCCGGCGGTCACACGGTCAGCGGCACCGCTGATTCCGTCGTCATCACCTTTGAACAAGGCGGCAGCCTGACCCTGGAAGGTCTCAACGGCAGCAGCGTCGACTCGTTTCAGGACCTGCTGGACATCAAGGTGAACATCGACATTTCTTAGCTCTGTCTTTGATGAAGGGACCGGGCCGCTTCGACTCTTTTTCGCCGCTGCGGGCTAATCGGGCTACCTCTTCTGTACGGCTTGTGATGCGCGGGTGACCCAGGCAGGGTGTCCCTGCGCCGAACATCGATGCACCCCATCGAAGCCCACTTCGGCGCAACCGATTTTGCCTGACACTCCCTGTTACGAAACTTCCCCGGCGCCAGTCGCCGGGGACTTCTTTTCTACCGCCCTACAAGAGAAACCCTTCGCCCAAGGGATCATCAGGTTCAAGTGTGAAGCAGGCTTCGCCGCTGTAGTGGGCCTTGCCGGAGACCTCGACCACGACGGCGCGGTGGTGACCGACCGTCGTTTCCTCCACCGCTGTGGCGGTGAAGACGGCGCCGGTGATGCTCTCGAAAGCGCGGGGCTGGCCGAGAGCGATCTCACCGCGGGTCCACTGCACGGCGATGCGGGCGGTCACGCCGGAGCCGGTGGGGCTGCGGTCGACCTGGCGGCCGGCGAAGACACAGACGTTGCGGCTCGCCGCTTCCTCGAAGGCATCGCGGCCGTCGGTGAAGATGGTGCCATAGAGAAAACCGAGATCGGAATCATCGGGGTGCTCGAGCGGAATCTGCGCCGCGGCTGCCTGGGTAATCGCCTCCCCTGCGTCTCTCAATGCCCGCAGCGAACCCGCATCAAGTTCCAGACCAATGCCGTCGGCGGCCAGCACGGCATAGAAGGCCCCGCCATAAGCGATGTCCAGTTCCACGGGGCCCCAGTCCGGCGTTGCTATCATCGCCTGGCGGGCAAAGGCGAAAGCCGGCACGGAGCGGAAGCGCACTGCCCCTGCCCTGCCGTTTTCCACAGCCACCACGGCGCGCACGAGGCCGCAGGGGCATTGGATGTTGACGACGGTTTCCGGTTCCCGCGCCGGGACCCGGCCACTGTCGACAGCCCAGCGGCCGAGCGCGATGACCGCATGGCCGCACATGGTGGAATAGCCTTCGTTGTGCAGGAACAGGACGGCGAAATCCGCCTCCGGATGGTCAGGCTCGACAATGACCGCGCCATACATGTCCGCATGGCCGCGGGGCTCATACATCAGGAGGCGGCGCAGCGAGTCGTGATGGGTCAGCGCGTCGCGGCGTTTGTCCAGAAGGCTGTGGCCGGCAAGCGCCGGATATCCCACCGTGACAATGCGCACCGGCTCGCCACCGGTGTGCATCTCGACCGTGGTGATCTTCCGTTCCGCTAGTAGAACAGGCTCAGCGGCCATGCCTTCCTCTGCTCAACCTTTACCGGTTCGTCATAAAACCCGACGCGGCGGTTCTCTTCATCCGGCAGGGCCTGCGCATGGCAATCGACCTCGGCAAGGGTGCGGTAGCAGTCGCGCTCTGCATAGGTCAGGCGTGGCGGCGGATCGGCCGCGCAGGCGGTCAAGACCGCCATAAGGGGCAGGCCGAGAAAGACAAGACGAAAGCCGGGAATTGCCCGTTGCATGATTTCACCTCCCTTGTTACGCCATTAGGGCAGGCGCAACGCGGATCAGCATAGCCCCGCCATCGCCCCATACAAAGCCGCAAAGGAGCCGCCGCAATGGCCGATCGTCTGTTAACCAACATCATGGTCGAAAACCTTGGCGCAAGCGCCGATTTCTACGCCGGCCTGCTCGACCTGAAACGGCATTTCGAGAGCGATTGGTATGTGATTCTGACAGATCATGCGGCCCAGAGCTTCGAGCTCGGGCTGATCGAACGGAACAGTAAGCTGATCCCTGAGAGCCATCGCAGCAAGCCCGCTGGAGCCTATTTGACTTTCGTCGTGCCGGACGCCGATGCGGTCTATCAGCGCGCGCTTGAGCAGGGTTGCAAGATACTACAGAAGCCACGCGATGAGTTTTACGGGCAGCGACGCTTCCTGACCCTCGACCCGGACGGCCTTATGATCGATGTATCTTCACCCACCGCCCCACCGCCGCAGTAAGGCCGGGTATCATGAAAGACTCAGAAAACAGCGCTTTGTTGCGGGCAACACCGGTATTGAAAACCGGCGACTACCAGCGCGCCCGCACATTCTATACCGATGTCCTGGGCTTTCGGCTGGTCGAAGAAGGTGGCGATCCGCCGCGCTTCGGGATTTTCGAAAAGGACAAGGCCACCATCTTTGTGGACGGCTGGCACGGCGCACCAAAGCCTTCTGACGGCGGTTGGGTTGCCTACTTCCACACCAAGGATGTCGACGCGCTTCATCTTTCCTTCGCCACAGTGGGCACGCCCATCACCCGGGCGCTTGAAGACACGAGCTACGGGATGCGCGAGTTCGAGATAACCGACCCCGACGGCAACATCCTCTGCTTCGGCGCTGACTCCGGAGCCAGCGCGGAAGGCTAAAGCCCCGAAAAGGGAACCAGCGCCGCCCTGTCTCTGGCCGTCAAGTTCTCCCCTCCGCCGGGAGGCATGCCAAGCGCGATATTGGATGGCACGGCCTCTGCCATCAGTTTCGGCGGCGCCAGCTTCAAGTTCGCCATGATTTCCACATACTCGTCGCTGGAAGCGGCTTGAAGGCGGGGGTTGAGCGCCTTCTCCTCGCCGATGCTGCTGACCCAGCGCCCCTTATAATCATGACCCGGATAGACCAGGGTTTCATCCGGCATAATCAGGAGGCGTTCGAAGAGCGAGTCATACTGGGCGGCGGCGTCACCGCCCTGAAAATCTGTCCGACCGGTCGCGCCGATCAGCAGCGTATCGCCGGTGAACACCCGGTCCCGCATCACCAGGCAATGCGAGTCCGGCGTATGGCCCGGCGTATGCACCGCCCGCAAAACCAAGTCTCCAAGTTTTATCAGGTCGCCGTCGCGCAGTCTGACGTCGACCAGCTTGCAACGGCTCTGCTCGCCCATCACCGTCAGACAGCCGGTGGTCCGCCGCAGTTCGCCGAGGCCGGTGATGTGATCGGCATGGAGATGGGTGTCCACGGCCTGGACCAGCTTCAGATTGTACTCGCTCAACAGGGCCAGATACTGCGGCACCAGTTCACGGACCGGATCGATCAGGATCGCCTCCCGGCCATATTGGTTGCCGACGAGGTAGGTATAGCTACAGGACGTCGGGTCGAAGATCTGACGGAAAATCAATCTTGCCTCCGCTTCTTTAAACGCGGCGAGCCAGGCAACCTCTCCGGCCAAGGTACACGGGGGACACCGTACAATGGAGAGGTCGCCTGATCGCCACGCGTCAGCCGCCGGTGGTGACGGCCGACTTCGGAAGATCCTCCGCAGCACCCCATTCCGCCCAGGAACGGTCGTAGCTGCGAACCCGGGGGAAGCCGAGCAGACGCAGGGCAAAGTACGAATGCGCCGCGGCCTTGCCGTTCTGGCAGTGCACGGCGACGTTCTTGTCCCGGGTCACGCCCAGGCCGGAAAAGTGCTTCAACAGTGCCGAGGCCGGCTTCATCGTGCCGTTGGCGGCCAGATTCTGCTTCCAGGGAATGGACTTGGCCCAGGGGATGTGACCGGCTTCGTAGAGCTTCGACGGCCGCACGTCGATCACCACCACCGAGTCGTCATCCTGGCGGTCCAACAGCCAGTCCGCCGTCGCCAGACGCCGGGGGGTCGGCGTATAGGCAAAAGTCCGGGCGGTCACCTGGGGAACCTCCTTGGTAACAGACCGCTTTTCCGCGACCCACTTCGGAAACCCGCCGTTCAACACGCTGGCCTGGCGGTGGCCGAAATACTCGACCATCCAAAACAGCCGGGCTGCGTGGAAGCCGCCCTTGTCGTCGTAGAAAACGACCGGCGTGTCTTTATCGATCCCGCGCTCGCCAAGCATCCGAACCAGGGTTTCGTGAGGCAGCAGATCGCCGGAAACGTGGCTGTCGGCATCGATAACATCGTCGGCACCCAGATGAACGGCACCTGGGATATGCCCCTCATCGTAAGCCTCCCTCGGGCGCACATCGACGATATTGACGGCTCCCGTCTCCATCATCACCCGAAGGCCCTCGGTATCGGTCAGAAGATCATTGTTGGCATAGCCCTGGTCGGCCGCATGGCTGGCGCAGGCGGTCAGCCCTGCCAATGCCAGGGGCGCCAGAAAGCGACTAAGCCTGAAACTGAATATGGTCATCGTATACTTCCTCTTCGTCAAAATGAGGCGGCCTGAGCGGCCGCCGGCTCGTCAATAAAAGGGGGAGCGTCTTGCCGTCGCCCCACCACTCTTGCATTCCGCTGCGCCCTTCCTGGGCCCTGCGGCAAGGACCCCGGCCTAGGCCTGGGCCTTGCGGGCTCTGGCAAACAAAACCGAGGTATCGAAGGATGTGACGTTGTTGTCCTCGACCCAGGCGACGCTTGCCCGGCACAGGCTTTCCGCCTCTGCCTGCGGCATCTGATCGACCGTCCAGCAAAGACCGGAGCCCAGCACGACGGTCCACCAGTCCTCGGCATCGGCCAGTTCCTGGCGGTCCGGGTGATCTTCGATCTCGATGTTCGACAGACCGCCGGCCTTCAGCACCCGGTGAAAGCTGTCGCGGTTATCGATCCGCTCCCAGGGGTTGAAGGCACGGCGCAGGTCGGGGCGCAGCCGCTCGACCTCGTCCCAAAAGGGTTCCACACAGGGCGCCAGGAAACTCGCTTTCCAGGAGGTGATGGCCAGTTGCCCTCCTGGGCGCAGCATGCGCCAAAGCTCGGCAATCTGGCGTTCCATATCGGGAACGAAGAAGACCGAAAAGACGCTGACCACCGCATCGAAATGCATGTCGGGGAAGCCGAGGCCGGTCATATCCCCGCGGCGGAACTGGATGTTCGTCAGACCTCTCTTCTCCGCGGCCCGGCGGCCCTGGGCCAGCATGTTCTCGGCCAGGTCCACGGCGATGATCCGCCCACGCGGACCGACACGCTCGGCCGCCGGGATCGCCGAAGCGCCGGTACCGCAGCCGACGTCGAGCACGCTGGCGCCGGGCGCCAGATCAAGCCGATCGACGGTTCCCTGGCCGTGGCGTGCCCAAAAGCCGTTGGAACCCGCATCAAAGAGATCGGCGGCTGAGTTATAGGTGGCCTCGGCCTTCGCCTTGGCCGCTTCCAAGTCGCTTTGCATTGTCGTGAACTTCCTTTGGTCCGCCTGGCGGCGACTTCCCTGCCCGACCGGGCCGAACAGAGGGTCAATCCGGCTGGGCGACAATCCGCAGATAGGGGCGCGGCGCCCGCCAGCCGTCGGGGAACTTCTTGCGGGCCTCTTCATCCTTCAGCGCCGGAACGATGATCACGTCTTCGCCTTGCTTCCAGTTCACCGGCGTGGCGACGGAATGATTGGCGGTGAGCTGCAGCGAGTCGATGACTCTGAGGATTTCGTCGAAGTTCCGGCCGGTGCTCATGGGATAGACGACCATCAGCTTGATCTTCTTGTCCGGCCCGATGACGTAAACCGTCCGCACCGTGGCGTTGTCGATCGCCGTACGGCCGTTGGCGGTATCACCGGCCGTGGCCGGCAACATGCCGTAGAGCTTGGCGACCTTCAGGTCGGCGTCGCCGATCAGGGGGAAGTTGGGGGCGTAGCCCTGGGTTTCCTCGATATCGTCGGCCCAGCGCTCGTGATCCTCGATCGGATCGACACTGAGACCCACCACCTTCACGTTGCGCTTCTCGAACTCCGGCTTCAGCTTGGCCATGTAGCCCAGTTCGGTGGTGCAGACGGGCGTGAAATCCTTTGGGTGAGAAAACAGCACCGCCCAACTGTCGCCGATCCAGTCGTGAAAGCTGATCGACCCCTCGGTCGTTTGCGCGGTGAAGTCGGGAGCGGTTTGGTTAAGCTGTAACGCCATTATTATACCTCTTTCTTGTAAGCTTCTGGTCATTGAAATAGCTGGGAAAATCCGTCAGCCGGTGGCGCCCTTGGGCTACGGCTGGGCTCCGGCCTTCCATTCGGCGCGACGCTAATCGTCACGGCGCGGCGAAGACCTGAGGAAAAGAAAAGAAATATGTGAAACTTCCATCCACGGCTGGCCGGGCGCCCCGGCGCGCGTGATCGCTCTCACGAAGATGTGATCCGGGGCGGGTCTTCAGTGTCAAAGCGAAATGCGACTGAAACAAAGCCTCATCATGATCCCGGACCCATTACGGAATGTGGGAGCGCTCCCTGGGTAGGCGCTAGGAAGGGGTGAGCGTTCAGTGGGAGTGGGAGTACGCGTGGGAGAGCGATCAAACTTAGCGAGGCTGTCGGCCCCGGCAGCTTCCTTTCAGGTAGGTGACTGGCAGATAGACCCGGCAACCAGGCGATTCAGCCGGGGCGACGAGGCACGGCGGGTCTCGCCGAAAGCCGCTTTGGTCCTGACGATCCTGGCGGAGGCCCGGGGAGCAGTGGTGCCCCGCGAACACCTGCTGGACCAGGTTTGGCCCGAAGTGACGGTCGGCGAGGAAGTGCTTACCCAGGCCATCGCCGAGCTGCGTCGCGCCTTCAATGACTCTGCGCGCAGGCCGCGTTACATCGAAACCGTGCCCAAAGCCGGCTATCGGCTGTTGCCGGCGCTTCAACAGGCGGCCCCCGATACCCCAGAGCCGAGGCAGCCGGATGACCCGGCCCCATCATCGGACGAGCCGGCAATCTTCGTTCTCGGGCGCGAGCACAAACAAGTGACAGTTCTGGATTGCGCGATCAGCGACGCAGCCACCCTGGCCGCACGGCTGGACGCGGAGGCGATGGCGGACAGCATCGACCATCTGCATCACATCGCCCGAGAGGTTATCGGCCGCTACGACGGTACCGTGGCGCAGTGGCTCGGCGACGGTCTGGTCGCACTCTTTGGCGCGCCGCGGGCGCTGGAGGATCATTCCCGCTCCGCTATCGGCGCGGCACGTGAGCTGATGCGCCGCTTTGAAGCAGAGTCGATACCGCTGTTCAACGGTACTGAGAAGCTGCGGCTCTCCGTGGGCATTCATACCGGGCCGGCCGTTGTCGGCCTCCGTGAAGCGGGCTCGCAGGAAATCTTCACCGCCATTGGGGTGACGACCGAGACGGCCAAGCAACTGCGGATCGGCGCCCCCGCCGGTGTGTTGCTGGCCAGTGCCGAGACCTGCGCTATGGTCGGCTCGGAAATCATCTCCAGCCGCTTCGGCCTTGGAGAGGATGCGGTGAGGGCCTTTCAGGTCCACGCCTTCACCGACCGCCGGTCAGGCGTGCCGCGGCGCGGCCAGCCCTTTTTGAGCAAGTTTGTCGGCCGGGAACGGGAACTGGACATGCTGCTCGCGCGCATCGGTTCCCTCTCCTTGAGCGGGGGACAGGTCATCAACGTGACCGGCGATCCGGGGATCGGCAAGTCGCGGCTCACCTCGGAGCTGGAAACAGCCCTCGCCGATACCGAAGTCCGGGTCCTGCGTGCCCATTGCCTGCCGCATGGCCGAAGCAGCCCCTACCTTCCGCTCGCCCGCCTGCTACAGGAAATCTGCACCAAGGACTCCGGCGTCGAGAACAGGACGCTGGCCGAGCGCCTTTCCGAGAAGTTGGGCGAGGTCGGTCTGGAGCAGACGGAAACGGAGCCGCTGCTGCTGCAAATCCTGGGCCTGCCCGTTGACAGCAGGATTGCCGACAGCCTTGCCGCCGAGCAGAAACAGCAGCTTATTTTCGAAGGCTTGCACCGATTGGTGGCCAAGGCGGCGGAACGGTCGCCCCTGGTCCTGCTGATCGAGGATCTTCATTGGATCGACGCGACCTCCGAGGCGTGGCTGAAGGAACAGACAATGCGCCTGACCGGCAAGTCCGTGCTCATGCTCGTGACCCATCGGCCGGGATATCATGCCCCATGGCAAAGCCACTCGACGGCGACTCAGATCGCTCTCCCGGTGCTCGACCCGGCGGACAGCAGTGCATTGATCCGCTCGGTTCCCCGCAAGTCGGCGCTGCCTCCGGACGCCCTCGCGGGCGTCGTCTCGCGGGCCCAGGGCAACCCCTTTTTTCTGGAGGAACTGGCATTCACCTACCCGGGTGAGTCAACAGAGACCCGCAGCATTCCCGACACCGTACAGGCCGTCATTGCCGCCAGGATCGACCGCCTGCCGAACCTCGACAAGCATCTCCTGCAAATCGCGGCCGTGATCGGTGCTCGCATTCCCCTGAAGCTTCTGGAGAAGGTCGACAGGCTGGACCCCTCATCGCGTCGCGAGGCTCTGCAACGCCTTCAGCAGACCGAACTGCTCTACCAGCGTCATGGCGCGCCCGACCACATCTTCGCCTTTAAGCACGCCCTGACCCAGGATGTCGCCTACCTCGGACTGGTCGCCAAGGCGCGCCGCAAGCTGCACCTGGACATTGCCGAAGCATTGAGAAATGACTTCGCCGATCTCGTCGATCAGCGTCCGGAAATTCTCGCCCGCCATTTGACCGAAGCCGGCAGGACTTTGGAGGCCGTCACCCATTGGCATGCCGCAGGGCGCAAGGCGGCGGCCAAGGCCACCGGCGTCGAGGCGGTCGCACACTATGAGACAGCGATCGAGCTGATCGACCGGCAACCATCGGACAACAGCCTGGCGGAAGCCAAGCTGGCGATCCTCATCGATCTCGGTGCCGTCCTGCAGAACCTCAAGGGTGCGGGCGCGCCGGCGGTTGGCGAGGTCTATCGTCAGGCCCGTGAAATCAGCGGCAGCATCGCCGAGGCGCGGGAGGGTTTCGTCGCCCTCTGGGGCCTTTGGCACTATACGGTCATGAACGCGCGGTTCCAGTCGTCGGAAGATCTGGCCGACGAGTTACTCGATCTGGCAGGTAAGGACCCGGACGTGGAGCTGAATTTCCACGCCCATCAGGCGATCTGGACGACGGCCCGCTTCACGGGCTCGCTGGCGCAGGCAATGGCCCATACCGAAGCCGGCATGGCCCTCGCCGATCAGAGCTTCCACACCGCCCCGCACTACCTGTTCGGCGGCCACGATCCGATCTGTTGCGCCCGGGGCACCCGGGCCATCGTCTTGGGGCTCCAGGGCGCGCTTGATTCGGCGGTCAGTGAGATGACGGCCACGATTGCTTTGGCCGAAAGCCTGAATCACCGACCCAGCCTTGCCAGCGCCTATCTGAATGCGACCGACCTCTATCTTGCCGCCCGAGACCGGCCGGCGCTGAAGGCTGTCGCCGCAGAGCTGCGCCGACTGGGCGAAGAACTCGGGTTTGCCATGCACGCCAACATCGGCCGTTTCTCCCTGGCCTGGTGCCGTTTCAAGGAAAACCGAGAGCACGAGGCGCTCAACGAAATGCGCCGTGTCCTCGATCTCACCAAGCGCAGCGGCGGCACGGCGCGGGAGCCCTATCATTATGCGCTCTTCGCGGAATGCCTCTCCGAAGCAGGCCTTCACAATGAGGCTCGCTGCGTGATCAACGAAGTCTTTGAAGAGATCAGCGAGCGGCGGCAGCATCACTGGGCCAAGAGCGAGGCGCACCGCATGCTGGGAGAGATCCTTTTGAACGCCGCTTGCGGCCAGGACGCCTTTGCCGAACACCACTTTCTCGAAGCCCGCAAGATCGCCGTGGCACAGGGCGCCATGTCCCTGGAGCTGCGCGCCGCCTGCAGCCAGGCAAAGCTGTGGCAGAAGAAAGGAAAAGCGGCGCCGGCGGGCGAACTTCTAGAAGGCGTTTACAGACGCTTTACCGAAGGCTTCGACAGCGTCGATCTGGCCTACGCGCGCGGGCTGATCGGCCTGAAGAACTAGTCGTCCGGCAGATCCCTCCCAGCGCTGGATCAGAGCACCTTCCATTCACCGGACTCTGTTTTGCAGCGGTCGAAAATGTAGCGGAAGGTATTGGCGACCTTGCTGACCTGGATGTCGTGCTGTAACCGCCGGCAAGTCAGCCCCTTGTGCTCGAAGACTCTGATCAGTTGAACGGCGCCGGTGTTGCCGCTCGTCTCGTTGGACCAGGTCTCGACGGTTCCGACCTCGGCCGTTTCCCCCTGGTAGAGCTTGGCCGCGGCAGCCACGAGCAGCTCTATGTCTTTGTCCGTCAGCTCAAAGCCGGAGCGTTGAAAAGGATTGAACTGTGCCTGGGCCGGCAGCGTCAGGCTTGTCACGAAAAGAGCGGCCAGGGCGGCCAGGGCAAAAGTCTTGAACACGCGCTTCCCCTTTGGTTGATGGCGCTCTGCGTTCTGGCGCGCCGTTGTGCTGCTGTGCAGGCTGGTCAAAGGTATTACGCCCTTCTAATCCTCACTGCCTGCTGCAAAAGACTAGCCAGACCGTCAAGGAAAGGCCAGTGCGAAACAACCATGGAGACCGGTAATGGCTCCCCAATGACAACCCCGGGGCACTAACCCTTGGGCCCGGCCAGCAGCCAGATGATAAAGCCCAGCAACGGCAAAATCAGAATAAGAACGATCCAGAACACCTTGCCACCGGTCGAAGCTCCACTTTGCACGGTCTTCACGATGGCCCAGATGTTGGCGACCAACAGCAAAAGCCCAAAAATTCCGCCGACTTCAATACCCATAAATCTACCCTTCTTTCAGAAAATGAACTCTGTGCTTACGGCATGCAACCAAGGCGGCGGCTATGAGGCCGCCGCTCAGTCGTAGGCGGAGAAAATCGCCACGCGGCCGCGCATCCGCAGGTCCACCTTGGCGAAGTGATCGGCAAGCGCTTGGCGCAGACTGTCTTCGTCGTCCTCCGCATTGCCGAAGATGCCCTTGGAGGCATAGATGTCGATGACCTTTCTGCCCAGCGCATTGTGCTTGACGCCGCGGCCCAGGATGGTCGCCCCGAACAGCCTTCCGCCCGGTGCCAGATGGGCTTTGAGGTAGCCGAAAGCAACCGCTTTGCGCGCCATGGGCCCGGGCAGGCAGTGCAGCAGGTACATCACGGAGATGCTCTCGAAAGCCGGTGCATCGATGGCAATGGGCTCCAGCACATTGGCCCTGTAAACCTCGGGCGCATAGCGCGCGACTCGCCGCGATGCCGTCTCCAGACAGGTCTGATTGAGGTCCAGAAGGCCAAGGCGCGGTTCCGCCGTCGGGAAGCGGCAGCGATCGAGAAAGAAGCCTGTGGCCACGCCGGCATCAAGATGGTTGCCGCTGACGTTGGCATCGTAGTGTGCCAGAAGCTCTGGGGTCGGACAGTTCCAAAGAAAGCGATTAGAAAAGCTGAGTACGAAGAAGTCATAGATTCGCAGACTGGCCGGCGTATAGACCGCCTGTCCGGGCAGGGCTTCTTCAACGCTGACGCTTGCCGCTTGGTTTTCCACTTGCTCAGTCATCCCGCACCTAGGCCTTCACATCCACAACGACACGCCCGCGCACCTGCCCCTTCAGGATGTCGCCGCCCAGGGTCAGCAGATCAGCCAGTCCGGCTTCGTTGATCATGCCGTCGAGCTTGTCCATCGGCAGGTCCTTTTCCAGCCGCGCCCAGGCCGCCTTGCGCCGCGCCAGCGGGCACATGACGGAGTCGATACCCAAGAGATTTACGCCCCGCAGCAGAAAGGGAAGCACCGTCGTTTCCAGATTGCTGCCCCCGGCCAGGCCGACAGCCGCCACCGAGCCTCCGTAGGCGATTTGCGGCAGCACGCAGGACAGCGTGGAGCCGCCGACGGAGTCGATGCAGGCCTGCCAGCGCTCCTTGTCCAGGGGACGGCCGGAAGGCTCGGCAATTTCGCCGCGGTCGATCAGAGTCGTCGCCCCCAGCCCTTTCAGATAGTCGTGGGTTTCGGCGCGCCCTGTGGAGGCCGCCACCTGATAACCCAATCTGTTCAGAACCGCGACCGCGACCGAACCGACACCGCCGGCGGCCCCGGTCACCAGGACCTCGCCCTTTGCCGGGTCGAGGCCGTGATCTTCCAGAGCCATGACCGCCAGCATGGCCGTGAAACCCGCCGTACCGATGGCCATGGCGCGCTTGGCAGTGAGCCCGGCGGGCAGCGGCACCAGCCAGTCGCCCTTCACCCGCGCCTTTTCGGCGTGGCCGCCCCAGTGCATTTCGCCGACCCGCCAGCCGGTCAGCACCACCGCATCGCCGGCCTTGTAATCGGGATGGCTGCTCTCCTCGACGGTACCGGCGAAGTCGATGCCCGGCACATGGGGATAGTTGCGCACCAGACGGCCGATGCCGTTCAACACCATCCCGTCCTTGTAGTTCAGGGTCGAATAGTCGACGGCCACCGTGACATCGCCGTCCGGCAGCCGGCTGTCATCCAGTTCCGCCAGTTCCGCCGAAACCTTGCCGTCGTTTTCCTGTAGAAGAATCGCCTTGAACACGCCCAGTCACTCCTGTTTTTTGCTCTGCCGTTGCGCGAACGGCTTCAAGGTCAAGCCGGCAACCATTCCTGCAGAACCAGTTCCAAAGTAATGCAGATCGGGTTTTCGCCGCGGCGGAAGCGACCGCCGTAGACCTGCGCCTTGCCATCGGCAATGGTGCCGCGCAGATCGGCGGCGATCCCGCCATCGGTTCCAGAGCGCAGCTCGCCGCTCAAGGTCAGGATCTCGATCCCCGGTCCCGGCACCGCCACGGTCCGCTCGCCGGTCTCCAGCACCGCGTCAACGAGACTGCCGACCGCCGAGCGTACGATGGCATGACGCAGCCCGTGCTCCCGGCAGGCGGTCTCTATCGCCGTCACCAGGTCCTCGTTGGGCCGAAGACGCACCACGGCAATGCGTCCGAGCCGGCCTTCCTCGAAAACAGCGCCCTCGTTCATGCCGGGATCTTTCGCGGCTGAAACAGGGGATAGTTGGTTTCGCTGTCGAAGGCAGCAGCAAAGGCCGCCTCGCGCAGCGGCGTCGCCAGCGCCACGGCGCCACCGGGCCCGAGCAGGCAGTCACCGGGCGGCAGATGTCCGCCGTGCAGCCGGCCCTCCGCATCGACCACCACCGCATGGCAGTGCAGCAGGGTGTCGCCGTCGGGCCCGGGCCCCAGAATGCCGTTGGCGCCGAGCAAGACGACCGGGCCTTCCAGCCAGGTCGGCGCTCCATAGGTCGCCACGCGTTCGCCTGTCTCATCCTCCGCCCCAGTCAGATAAGCCATACGGGCGATGTCTGCGGAAAGCACCTGAACCGCCGCGTGAGTCACTTCCCGCGCCGCCAGGGCTGTCACGAGCCCACGCAGCAGATCCTGCCCGGCGCTCAGTTCCACGCGCAGATCACCGGCAGGCGCCGCCCACTCCAGCATGCGGCGCGGTTGCAGCGCGGCGCCGGGCTGAACCAGGGTTCTCATTGGGCTGCCACCTCGGTCAGGTCGCCGCGCGCGAACAGCTCGTTGCGGATCAGGTGTTTTGGCACCTTGCCGTAGCCGGACTTGGGCAGTTCATCCCAGAAGAAGACGCGCTTGGGCTGCTTGTAGCGGGCCAGCTTGTCTTTCAGGAAGGCCAGCAACTCGGCTTCGTCGGCCGCCTGCCCGGGCTCGTTCACCACCACGGCGACACCGCTTTCGCCCCAATCCGGGTCGGGTATGCCGAGCACCGCCACCTCGGCCACCGCCGGATGGGTCAGCAGCAGTTCCTCTGCCTCGCGCGGATAGACGTTGGAGCCGCCGGAGATGTACATGTCCGAGGCGCGGCCGGTGATGTAAAGAAAGCCCCGGGTATCCAGACGGCCAAGATCGCCGGTGTGGAACCAGCCGTCTTTCAGCGCCTTGGCATTGGCCTCGGGATTGTTGTGATAACCGGCGAAGACCGCTGGACCGCGCACGCAGATCTCGCCCTGTTCGTCCGGGCCGAGCCGCCTTCCCTCCAGGTCTTTGATGGCGACCTCCATACCGGTGCGGGCGAAGCCGCAGGAACCGACGGGCATCTCCTTATCGTCCAGACTGTGATCTTCGCGCGGCAGCACCGTGATGTTGCCGGTCACTTCGCCCAGGCCGTAATACTGCACGATGACTTTACCGAGTTTCTCCAGCGCCTCTTTCTGGTCGGCCCGGTACATCGGCGCCCCGGCATAGATGACATAGCGCAGCGAGGCATGGTCGAAACGGTCCACCGCCGGATGCCGCACCATGCGGGTCAGGATGGTCGGCACGGTGAACATGTTGGTGATGCGGTGTTCCTCGACCAGCCGCCAGACTTCTTCCTCGTCGAAACGGTCGCCCGCCAGCAGCACGGACTTGGCGCCCTTGGCAACTTGTGACAAGGCGTGTGCCCCCGCACCGTGGCTGAGCGGTGCGACCACCAGAGACGCGTCCTCCGGCCCGGTGCCCGGCATCAGATCGGCCAGGTGATTGTTCACCACGAAAGCCAATTGACCATGGGTCAACACCGCCGCCTTGGGCCGGCCGGTGGTGCCGGAGGTGTAGAAGAACCAGCAGGGATCGTCATGATCGACCTCGGCTTCGATCTCTATGGCGCCCAAGTCTTCCGAGATCAGCGCATCGAAGGAAGACTCCCCATCGCGCGGCGTGCCGATGGCAAGGGTCACCTGGAGGTTTTCGGAGGCTGCTTGAACCGCATCGGCATGGCCCGGAAAGGCATCGTCGTAGATCAGGGCCTTGGCGCCCGATGATGTGGCGAGGTAAGCCACTTCCGGCGGGGTCAGGCGATAGTTGGTCGGCACCCAGACGGCGCCCAGCTTAAAGGCTGCCCAGAGCGATTCAAAAAGCTGATTGCTGTTTCGGGCCTGCACCAGGATCGGGTCGCCCTTGCCGAGGCCGCGCTTGCACAGGGCCGCCACCAGGGCATTCACGCGGGCATCGGTTTCCGCCCAGGTCCAGCTTTGCGCGCCCCAGACCAGGGCGGTCCCGCCGGGCAGACGTCGTGCCGTATCGGACAGCAGGCGCCCGAGATTCATCACGTTGCCCATAGACTGCTCTCCCCGGAAACCCGGCCTCAGCGCAGCGGTTCGAGGATCGAAACGTAGTTGGCGACAGCAGCGCCGCCCATATTGAAGATGCCGCCCAGCTTGGCGTCCTTCACCTGCATATCCGCCGCCGTGCCGGTCAGCTGCATCGCCGTCATCACATGCATGGAAACCCCGGTCGCCCCGATGGGATGGCCCTTGGATTTCAGGCCGCCCGAAGGATTGATCGGCAGCTTACCGTCTTTCTCGGTCCAGCCCTCGGCGATTGCCCGCGCACCCTGGCCGCGCTTGGTGAGACCCATGGCCTCGTACTCCAGCAGCTCGGCGATGGTGAAGCAGTCGTGGGTCTCCACGAAACTCAGGTCGTCCAGCTTCACCGCCCCCGCCTCGAGCGCCTGGTTCCAGGCCTGCTCGCAGCCTTCGAAAAGCGTGATGTCGCGCTTGCTCATCGGCAGGTAGTCGTTCACCTGCTGAGCGGCGCGGAAGACGACGGCCTTGTTCATGGAAAGCGCCGTCTCGACATCGGTCAGGACCAGCGCCGCCGCACCGTCGGACACCAACGAACAGTCGGTGCGCTTCAGCGGGCCGGCCACCAGCGGATTTTTCTCGGAGACTTCGCGGCAGAAGTCGTAGCCCAGGTCCTTGCGCAACTGCGCCAGGGGATTGGCGACTCCGTTGCGATGGTTCTTCGCGGCGATCCGCGCCAGCGCATCGGACTGGTCGCCATGCTTCTGAAAGTATTGCTGGGCGATCAGGCCGAAGACCCCGGCGAATCCGCCTTCGATACCGCCGTCTTCCTTCAGGTAGGACGCTTTCAACAGCACTTCGCCGATTTCCTTGCCGGGTATGCCGGTCATCTTCTCGACGCCGACGACGAGCACGAAGCGCGCCGACTTGGCGGCAATCGACTTCAGCCCCTGGTGGATGGCGGCGGAACCGGTCGCGCAGGCGTTCTCGACGCGGGTTGCCGGCTTGAAGCGAAAGCGTTCATCGAACTGAAGCACCAGGGATGACGGAAAGGCCTGTTGCGAAAAGCCCTCGTTGAAGTGACCGACCACGATCTCATCGACCTCATCCGGGCTCAGACCGGCATCATCCAACGCCTGGGTTGCGACCCGGCCGATCAGGGATTCGACATCCTCACCCTCATGCTTGCCAAAGGGGGTGTGGCTCCAGCCGACGATACAGGCGGTCATCTCAATATCTCCCGTGAGTTTTCGCGGCGCACAATAGCAAACCCGCCCCCTGGCGTACAGGCGGGGCGTACAGGCGCGAGGGCGCCCGGCTGGCCGCCTCTTCCGTGGCTTTCTTGGGCCAGCGCAGCGAAGGGCTGGCCAAGCGGCCCGGCGGCAGTTAGGACTTCTGTCGGGGAGACGTTGATGATGAGATGGGGTCGTCTGCCATGAATCCGATCCGAGAATACGACGCACCACGGCGGCGCTTCTACGGCCTTGTCCTCGCCGGCCTGATCGCCCTGGCGCTGGCGCCGGCGACCTCCCTGCCCGCCTTTGCCCAGGAGTCCGACCCGGAGGAAAACGAACCCGACAAACCGGACGAATCCTGGATCATTTCCCTGCAGTTCAGCAACGACATGTTCGGCGGATCGGACCGTCACTTTACCCACGGAACACGGTTTTCCGCCCTCTCGCCGGAAGGGCATGTACCCGACTTTATCGAATCGGCCGCAAAGGCCCTGCCGCTTTTCCCGGAAGACGGCAATCTTCGGGTCAGCTACAGCCTCGGCCAGGACATCTTTACGCCGGAGCGCATCGAGGAACGCGATCTGATTGAGGACGACAGGCCCTATGCCGGATGGCTCTATGGCGGGATCGGCCTGGTTTCCGAGAACGGCAGCCGCCTCGATCAGTTGGAGCTGAACGTCGGCATCGTCGGTCCGGCCTCCCTGGCAGAGCAGGTCCAGACCGAATGGCACCGGCTGCTCGACATCACCACGCCCGAGGGTTGGGACAACCAGCTCGAAAACGAGCCCGGCATTGTCCTCTACTATGAGCGCAAGTGGCGCAATCTCTGGAAAACCGAAGTCACCGACCTGGAAATACTCGACGAATTGGCCTTCGACGTTACGCCCCACCTGGGCGGCGCGCTGGGTAACGTCTACACCTATGGTGCGGGCGGCCTGACCCTGCGTATCGGCGAGGATCTTCCCAGCGACTACGGCCCGCCGAAGCTGCGCCCGAACCTGCCGGGCTCGGACTACTTCCGGCCGGACGATGCGATCGGCTGGTATCTCTTCGCGGGAGTCGAGGGCCGGCTGGTGCTGCAGAACATCTTCCTCGACGGCAACACCTTCGAAGACAGCCATAGCGTCGACAAGCGCCCCCTCGTCGGGGATCTGCAAGCCGGGCTCGCCATCACCCTGGGCAAGCGCGTGCGCCTCGCCTATACCCACCTCTGGCGTACCGAGGAGTTCCGTGAGCAGGACGCACCCGACCAGTTCGGCACCCTCAGCATGTCGGTGCGGTTTTAAGGCTTACAGCAACCACTGAAAGCCGGCGGATTGGGTGGAGTCTTGGGATTGGGACGAGAGCCCGCGGCTCAGATGGCGCTACCCTTGCGTATGGCACCGAGGTGGCGCAGCAGCGGGGCGGCCAGGACAAGGGCTGCGACCGCGACGAAGACCAGAGAGATCGGACGCTCGAGGAAGCTGGCCCAGCGCCCTTCCTCGGCGATCAGCGCGGCGCGCAGGTTGAACTCGGCGATGGGCGCCAAGATGAAACCGATGACGAAGGGGCCGAGTGGAAAGCGCAGGCCCTTGAACAGGAGGCCGACAAGCCCGAAGGCGAACATCACCCAGACATCGAACAGGCGGTTGTTCACCGCATAGGTACCGACCACACAGCAGACCAGCAGCGCCGGCACCAAGTAGGCCTTGGGCACCTCCATCAGCCGCGCCAGCCAGCGGATCGAAACCAGCATGACAGCCAGCATCACCAGATTGGCCACCAGCAGAGACGACATGAAGCCGTAGACGATTTCCGGGTTGGTGTTGAACAGCAGCGGTCCGGGGCGCAGGTTATGCAGGGTTAGCGCGGCGATCAGGATGACATCGATGATGGAGCCGGGAATCCCCATGGTGATCATCGGGATAATGGCACCACCGACGGTGGCGTTGTTGGCAGTCTCAGAGGCGATCACCCCCTCTTCCGACCCTTTGCCGAATTTGGCGCGCGCCTTGGAGAGGCTGCGGGCCGTCGAATAGGCGACGATGGAGCCGACCGATCCGCCGACACCGGGCAGGATTCCGATCACCGTGCCGATCACCGCGGAGCGCAGCAGGTTTACCCAATGGCGGACGAACTCGCCGAGCCCAACCTGCAGGCGTGAGGACTGGACGGCGATGCGCTCGAATACGCGCGCCGGCGCAGCGTCCTGCAGCAACTGGGACACGGCGAAGACCCCGACCAGAACCGCCAGCAGATCGAAGCCGCCGAGCATGGCCTGAAAGCCGAAGTCGAGGCGTGGCTGAGCAGTGACCGGGTCGAGGCCCGGCAAGGCCGCCAGAATGCCCAGCGCGCCCGAAAGCAGCGCGCGACATTGAGACCCTTCATTCAGGCTGGAGATCAGCACCAGGGCCACCAGCACCAGGGCAAAGTACTCGTGTGGGCCGAAGGAGAGGGCAAAGGCAGCCAGCGGCGGCGAAAGAGTCACCAGCGCCAGCCAGGATACCATCCCGCCGACAAAGGAAGAGAGTATGCCGAGCTGCAGGGCGCGACCCGCCTTGCCCGACCGCGCCATGGGCATGGCATCCTGGGTGGTCATGAGGTTGGAGGGCGAGCCTGGAATGTTCAGCAGCGTGGCGGAGATGAGGCCGCCGGAAATCGATCCGACGTACTCACCGACCAGAAAGCAGATGGCATTCAGGGGCGGCCAGCCGAAGGTCAACGGCAGGCTGAGCGCCACCAGCATCGCGCCGTTGAGGCCCGGGATCGCTCCGACGACGATACCCAGCACCGTGCCCAGGACGATAAGCGCCAGAGGCGTCAGGGAGAGAACGTCGCCAAAGGAGGAGAGCAGTTCCCCGCTCATGGCAGAAGCACCGTAAAGACCTGGGTGAAAAGAAGATACACCGCCAGGGTCACCAGCAGGCTGCAGGCCGCCGACAGCAGCAACGAGCGGCGACTGACCCCGGCCAGCAGCAATCCCGCCGCAAAGAGGAACAGCGCCGCGGCGGGATAACTACCGAGCAAGCCCAGATCGATCGCCAGAATGAAGGCGGCGAGCAAAACGGCAAGAGCCAGGGGACGTCGGGCGATCGCCCAGCAACGCGCGACCAAGCCACCATCCAACACCGTGGACGGCTCAGTCCCGGTTCGTGTCTCTGCATCCTTGTTACGCGTCTCCGCGAGTAAGGTCAGCGCCAGCACGACAAGGACCACCGCCAAAAGCTTCGGCAGGTAATCTGCGCCGAAACCGGTGTCGAGAAAGGACGGGGGGATAGCCGCCGCCGAGTTCCAGACAACGGCGGCCAGAACAACCAGACCGAGGGCGACGCCCCGGTCGACCCAGCGGCCCAGACGGCGCTCAGCTTCGGCCAAAACCTCTTTCTCCAAACCTTCGTGCCCCGAAAGACGACACCCGGGTTACTTTACCACCTCCTTCGCCAGGGTCTTGATGGTCTCGTAGCGTTCGTCCAACACTGTCACCAGACCCGGCCCGCGCATGAAGGCCGGCTCGATCGAGCGCTCCAGCATGGTTTTCTGGAAGACTGTGTCGGCGATGGTCTTCTCCATGGCATCCGCCAGCACCACGATCCGCTCGTCAGGGGTATCCTTCGGCGCGTACCAGACGTAGTGCAGGCCGACGTCGATCTCATAGCCCGACTCCCGTGCCGTCGGCACATCCGGCAGATCGGGATGGCGGTTGGGACCGAAAACCGCGAGAGCCTTGATGTTGCCGGCGCGGATCTGATCGATCACCTCCGAGACGACAAAGGTGCCGACATCGATGCTACCGCCCAAGAGCGCCGTCAGGGATGGGCCCCCGCCGCCGGTGGGTACGAATAGCACGTCCCAGTCAATGGGCTGCATGATTCGCAGAAAAGCGAAGTGGTTGGCGGCACCGGCATTGATGCCGAGCTTCTGCTTGGGCGCGGTGCCTCTTTTTACTGCCGCATAGAAGTCCTCGAGGCTGTTCATAGCTGAGCTCGACTGCACTGCGATCAACTGCGTCTCGAAGCCGACCTGGGCAATGGGCCTGAGGCTCGAGGGACCCATCTTGTTGGCGCCCATGGCCGAAGAGGTCAAGAGCGCGACATGGGTCGCTGCCAGGGTGTAGCCGTCAGGGGCGGAGCGGGCGGCTTCCTGGGCGCCGATGGCAGTGCCGCCGCCCTTGACGTTGACCACGGCGACGCTCTGACCGAGGTTCTGCGCAAAGGGCTCCGCCACCAGGCGGGTGGTGATATCGGTAGACCCGCCGGCCCCATGGGGCACGATGACCTTGATCGGCTTTTCCGGGTAGGACGCCGCAAGGCTTGGCGACGGGTCAAGGGCGGCCATGGCCAGCATGGCGCCGACACAGGCTGTCAAGGCAGCATAGGTTCGTTTCATTCCTTTCCTCCTCATGATGCGGTTCTTATCGTTCTTGCTTGGGCCGCCTCTTTCTCCGGACGGCCTCCGCGCTTCTAGTTGCGGCCGGCGGCGGCGGTGCGCGGCTTCGTAGCGGGCTGATCCATCCGCGCGGTGTCCAGCGCGGCTCCCAGGCCCCGACCGTCCGGCAGCAGCGCCCGACCGCCCTCGAAACGGCAGGCAGGCCGAGTGATCGAATTGAACAGCGGCGATTCGTCGAACTGCAGTTCCAGAGGCAGTGCACTCTCGAGCGCCGCCGAGACGTGCAGACTGTGGAGATGCGCAACCGGCCCCGAGGGATTGTGCAGGGAGACGCCGACCCCGGCAGCCGAAGCGCGCGCGGCGATCTCGACGATGGCCGCCAGCCCACCGGCATACTTTACGTCCGGCATCACCACGTCATAGGCGCCGCCCTCCACGAAGGGACGGAAGCCCTCCCACCCGATCATCGTCTCGCAGCCGGCCAGACGCATGCCGGCGTCGTTGGCAAGATTTCGCACGCGGCGCAGCGCATCGACGGCTTCGACCGACTCCTCCTGCGGGCACTCCAGCCAGCTCACGCCCAGGGAAGACAGGGGGCCGATCAGCGCCTCGGCGGCTTCGGCGGAAAACCGCCAGTGACAATCCACCATCAGCCCGGCCGCGCCCTTCAGGCGTTCGGCCACCGCCGCCACCCGTTCCAGGCCCGCGTCGATGGCGCGCTGTCCCGCAGGCGTCGCACAGCTCTTGGGATCGAGGCCGTCGAAGGGGGCAATCTTCACCGCAGCAAAACCCTGCGCGGCGGCCTCCGCGGCGCTCAGCGCAAATCCCTCCGGGCTCCGGTCGCGCGTGCGTCTGTTGACGTTGGCGTAGAGCGGAACCGAAGAAGCCGGATTCCTTGCGCCCAGAAGGGCCGCGAGGGACTGTTCGCGGGCCTGCGCTGCCAGATCGCAGAGCGCCTGGTCGTAGGCCGAGTAGACCGCCGCCCTGGCGAGATCCCCGCACGGCAGGGGTAACAGGTCGTGCAGGCAACCGGGTGTCGCCTCGTGGCCCAGCAAGGACTCGCCGACCTCCGCAACCCAGGCCTCCAGCCCGTCGGGCGCCGCATCCAGCGTGAATTCGCCGAGCCCCTGGCGCCCGTCGGCGCAAGTCACCGCGATAAAACGCCAGACGGTCTTGTCACTGACCCGAAGACTGTACAGCTGGGCTTCGTCGATCAAACGCTCGTTCCTCCCCGTCCGCGCGGGCCGCCGTCTCTTTCGACAACGTCAATCGACCGCTTATTGCTGCGGTCCTTCTCGGCGAACACAGAAAATGATAAACGTTTATCATTTCCAACGCAAGCCCTGCCGAGACGAGCGGCACAGCGCCGAAAATCGGCTGGCGGAGTGATGGGTGCACCACCATACTGAGGCCACGATGCGAGCTAAGAATGCACGCCTTCAGGAAGTCGCCAGAGCGGCGGGCGTTTCCTACATCACCGCATGGCGCGCGCTGAACAGCCCCGATCTGGTAAGTCCCCGCACCCGCGAAAAAGTCAGCCGCGCGGTCGAAGACATCGGCTATGTGCCCAATGCCGTTGCCCGCAGCCTCGTCTCGGCCTCCAGCGGCGTCATCGGTGCGATTGTCCCGACCCTTGAAGATTCAATCTTTGCCGACACGATCCAGGGCGTTGCCGATGTACTGCACACAGCCGGCCAGGAGCTTCTGGTTGGGCTTTCCAACTATGAAATGGAACGCGAGGCGGAACTGATCCGGGCTTTCTACGGCCGACAGATCGACGGGCTGATTCTGACGGGGCGCAGCCACGACCCCGGCGTGGAGCGGCTGTTGGCGGGTGGACGCACGGCGGTGGTCGAGGTCTGGGACTATGGCGATCCGGCCATCGACATGCTGGTGGGCTTTTCCAACCTCGCCCTGGCGCGCGCCGTTACGGCGTTCCTCAGCGCGAAAGGGTATCGCCGGATCGCCTTCGTGACTGTTGCCGGACGCCGCCGCGGTCGCGAGCGGCTGGCCGGCTACCGCGAAGAGCTGGCGGCCCAGGGGCTGGACGCCAATCCGGCCCTGCAAATCACCTGCGCGCCGACCTTGAGCGGTGGCGCCGAGGCCCTGGAGCGGCTCATGGCCCTGGAGCAGCCGCCCGATGCCATCTTCTTCAACGGCGACACCCTGGCTATCGGTGCCCACCTGCGCGGCAAGGCCATGGGCCTAAAGTACCCCGACGACCTCGCCCTGGTCGGCGTCCACGACCTGGAGATCGCCTGCCACGTGGACCCGGCCCTCACATCCGTGCGTATCCCCCGCTACCGCATTGGCGAACAGGCGGCCCGCCTGCTGCTCGCCCGCGGCCGGGGAGAGCCGGAAGCGAAGGAAAGGCTGAACCTCGGTTTCGAGATCGTCGAACGCGGCACGACCTGAGCCAAGACCCGGCCGGGTCAGTCGGACTTATCCGCTAATTGCCGGAAGAGTCTCACCGAAGCGCAGCTGCGATTCTCAAAGACTCCCGATACTTTAGGTTGTATTCTCGACGACGCGTCTAGCACCTGGGGCGCCATCCCCCCACAAGAGGGCTTCGAGATGACCTACAACGCCACAACCAGCGATACAGTCTCAACGCCGCTTACCGTCGAGCGCTTCGTCGGCAAGGGCCGCACAACCCCGGGCAACGTCGGGCTGTGTCTCTCCGGCGGCGGATCGCGGGCCCTCTCCGCCGGCATGGGGCAGTTGCGTGCGCTCAACCATCTGACAACGAAGAAGAACGGGCCCTCGTTGCTCAGCCAGGTGAAAGCGGTCTCGACCGTCTCCGGCGGGTCCTGGCTCGGCGTCAGCTTCACCTACCTCAGCGGCAGGACCAGCGACACCGACTTCCTCAATGCCTATATCGCCAACCCCCACGATCTGGTGCCGAGCAAGGGCAGCAGCATCGGCGTAACCCTCGACAAGCTGCCGCGCGGCAACATGGGCGTGCCCTCGACGTCGCGCCTGTTCTCGGTGCCGGCCCTGGCGGTCGAGGCTTACATCCTGTGGAAGTTCTTCGGCACGCCCGCCAACATGCTCTGGCAGGTGCTGATGGGGTTCCACATCATGAGCGAACACAACCTCTATTCGCCGGGCGCCAAGGCGTTGCCGACCTCCCTCTTCTCTTGGGACAAGAAGACCCTGAAACAGGCCGTGGTCGGGCCCAACCCCTCCCTCGCCAAGGAGACCGCGCATCTGGTGGCCAGCGGTGCCGGCCGCACATCACGCCCCTACATCCTCTGCAACACGGCGATGTTCGTGAAAAAGGGCAAGACCCAACTGCTGGCCCCGGTGCAGGCGACCCCCTTCTTTACCGGCATCGTCGGCACGCCCGATGCCGTCGATGCCAACGGCAGCAAGGTCGGTGGCGGCGGCGTCACCTCCTTTGCCTTCAATTCCGCCCTTCAGAGCGTCTCCGGCGCCGACGTAACGGTAGCCCAGGCGCGCCAGTGGTCGCTCACCGACATCGTCGGCGCCTCCAGCGCCGCCTTTGCCGGCCAGCTTCAGCAGATCATCAACGACCCGCTCTTGCTGCTGAAGTACCTCAAGGAGTTCGCCGCCGAAATCTGGAAGTGGCTGAAGAGCCACCTGTCGAGCGCCGACCTGGCCAAGGTGGACGAAGCGCGCATTCAGTCATTTGTGAAGGCGCCGACCCTCGCCGAAGTCGCCGCCGATACGGCCATCTTCGACCCCGGCGCGCTCATTCCGGCCTACGACTACTGGCCCGTCCGCAACGTCAAGCCCAACGCGAAGCTGAAGTCCACCCGTTTTGCCGACGGCGGCAATCTGGAGAATACCGGTGTCGCCAGCATGTTGTCCTACGGCGACATCGACTCGGTGATCGCCTGCGTCAACAGCGCGACGCCGATGACCAAGGGCAAGAAGGGCGTCATCGACCCGAAGAGCGGCAAGGAGATCCCCAAGACGCGAATCATCGTCGACGGCCAGATCCCGCCGCTGTTCGGCTACCAGCCCTACGACCCCAAGAAGGGCTACGTTCCTTTCGGCAAGAAGACGGCCAAGGCCAACCTCTTCATGAGCCAGTCCCAGGTCTTCCCGGCCGGCGATTTTCCCGCCCTGCTGAAGGCGCTGTGGAAGAACAGCGGTTCCGGCAAGAATACCTGTCCGGCCAATGCCCTGCAGAAACTGAAAACCAAGAAGAACGACTGGTTCGGCGTCGCGAAGCGCGACGTCACCGTCCTCTGGGTCTATACCAATGCTGTGGAGACCTGGGTTTCCCTGCTGCGGCCGGACGTGAAAAAGCTGGTCGCCGCCAGCGCCGACTTCCCGCACTACGGCACGCTCGACACCAACCTCTCCGCCGCCGAGATAAATCTGCTGGCCAGCCTCACCGCCTGGAGCGTCGGCGACCCGAGCAACAGCAAGGACTTCGTCGGTTTGTTCAAATGAAGAAGCAGGTGAAAGAAAGCCGGGCGGATAAAGTTCTTAGGCTTATGACGCCGCCGTCAGAATCTTGAACGCCCCATCATGGCCTTTCAGGGCTTCTTCGGCCACGACCGAACTTGGTTCGCCTAATCGCGCGGCAAAGGCCTCCGAGAACAGGATCGGTTCGTCGAGCCGACCGCAGAGTCCTTCGATACGGGCCGCGATGTTTACCGCCTGACCGAGCACGGTGAAGTCGATTCGGGTCTCAGAACCGATGTTGCCATAGAGCACTTCGCCGAAGTGCAGGCCGGTGCCGAAGCGAAGGTCGAGAGGCGGCTCGGCGGTCTGAGCGTTCCGCAAGGCATGGCGGGCCGCCAAGAGGGCATTCTGACAGGCAGCCTCCGGAGACACGCCCTGTTCTTCGGCGGGAAAGACCGCCAGAACGCCGTCGCCGATGAACTTCAGGATCTCGCCGCCCTCGGCCTCGACCGCCTGCGCGACGATTTCGAAGTAACGGTTCGCCAGCGCCACGGCCTCCTCCGCCGGCAGGCGCGCGTTCAGACCCGACCAGTCCCGGATATCGCCGACCAGGATGGCGGCGTCGATTTTCTCGATGTCGCCCCGGGTGATCTGGCCGTCCAGCACCCGCCGCCCGGTTCGGGGACCGAGATAGGCCTCGGCAACCGCGCGGGCGATGCGCTGGGTGCTGAAGACTTCGGCGACCGGAGCCAGAACGGCGGCGATCTCGGTGAATTGCCGGATGTCATGCGCCGAAAAGCCGTCGGCGGTATCCGTTGTAAACACGAGACTGGCGCTGGTCCCACTGTTGTATCGGAGCGGCAGGCCGAAATAGTCGGTGGCGCCGCGGGCCTTCAGTTCGTGCAGAACGTTGTGGTCTTCAGCCGACAGCGCTTCCGAAAGCCGCTTTCTGAAAGCGGCTCCGGTACGGCCGATGATCTCCAGCGGACTGCCGATGTATCCGGATCGGCCCTCCAGCCCGTGGGGCGTTTCGATATGCGCGGTGTCGTCCGTATCGCGTTCCCAGACCGAACTGAAGGCGGCGATCAGCGGGTGCAGCGTGCGCATGGAAAGCCGCAGGCGCCAGAGCGGCGCACCCGCGGACAGCAGCCTTTGGCCGAGCTGGTCGACCGTCTCGTCAACACCGCCGAGCAGGCGGCCCTCTTCCAGCAGCCACGCAATGATCGGACCCGATTCCCACTCGGAGGGTCCGCTTCTTCCCCGCGTCTCGGTCATGCGCTGTGCGGCATGGTCTCCGTGAAGCGCACCGGCTTGCCGGCGGCTTGGCCCGGCAGCTCACCGTCGCGCATGACGATGCTGCCGCGGATGATGGTCGCCATGGGCCAGCCGGTCACGGTCATGCCCTCGAAAGGGGACCAACCGCACTTGGAGGCCAGCCAATCGCCGGTGATCTCGCGCTTGGCTTTCAGATCGACCAGCGTGAAGTCGGCGTCATAGCCGACGGCGATGCGGCCCTTGCCGGCGATGTTGAAGAGGCGCTGGGCGCCCGCCGAGGTGAGGTCGACCAGGCGCGGCAGGGTGAGGCGCCCGGCGTTCATATGGTCCAGCAGCAGCGGCAGCAGGGTCTGCACACCGGGCAGGCCCGCCGGGGTCCGCGGATAATCCCCTGCCTTCTCTTCGCGCGTGTGGGGCGCGTGATCTGAACCGACGACATCGACAATGCCGCGGCGCAGTCCTTCCCAGAGGCCGGCGCGGTGATGCTCGGCGCGGATCGGCGGGTTCATCTGGGCCAGGGTGCCCAAGCGCTCGTAACAATCAGGCGCCGCCAGGGTCAGGTGCTGCGGCGTCACCTCCACCGTGGCGATATCCTTGTTGGCGGCGAGGATCGGCATTTCATCCGCCGTGGTGATGTGCAGCACGTGGATGCGGCGCCCCGCCTGCCGCGCGATCTTCAGGATGCGCTTGGTCGACCGGATCGCCGTTTCCTCGTCGCGCCAGACGGGATGCTGATCAACGTTGGCGCCGTCGCGCACCAACTCGAAGCGCTCACGAAGCCTTGCTTCGTCCTCGGAATGAACCGACACGCGGCGCGTTCCGCTGCGCAACGCCGCCCGCAGGGTATCGTCATCCTCCACCAGCAGCGAACCGGTCGAAGAGCCCATGAAGATCTTCACCCCGCAACAGCCGGGCAGACGCTCCAGTTCGCCCAGCTTGTCGGCATTCTCGGCCGCCGCTCCGATGAAAAAGGCATGATCGCACCAGGCGCGTCCCTTGGCCCGCGAAAGCTTTTCGTTCAGCGCCGCCTCATCAATGGTGGCCGGATTGGTGTTGGGCATTTCGAAGACCGCCGTCACCCCGCCCAGCACCGCCGCCCGGGTACCGCTTTCCAGGTCCTCCTTGTGACCCAGACCCGGTTCGCGGAAATGCACCTGGGTGTCGATCACACCCGGCAAGACCGTCAGGCCCGAGGCATCGAAAACCTCAGCCGCCTGCCCCGTGTCCAGATCGCCGATATCGGCGACCTTGCCGTCCTTTACGGCCACCGAGCCCGGCGCCAGCCCGGCCGGCGTGAAAACCTGGCCACCGGTGATGATGAGATCCCAATCCTTGGACATAGCGGTCGTTCCTTAAGTGTTACCGGCCCTAACTGTTGCAGGCCTCAGGTGTTGCCGGGTTATCCGGCGGAGCGTGACACTTGGGCGGGGCCGCCCAGAAGGCGGTCAAAAAGATCAAGATAGCGGGCCACCGCAACCTGTTCGGTGAAGCCTTCTTCGAAACGGCGGCGCCCGGCCTGCACCAGGCGCTCGGCGGTCTGGGGTTCGGCAATCAGGCGGCCGATGGCGGCGGCCATAGCATCGGCATCGTCGATCGGCACCAGCAAGCCGTCGTCCTGATTCTTCACCAGCCATCCCGGCCCCTGGGCCGCCGCCGCCACCATGGGCACGCGATACATCCAACCTTCCAGCACCACGCTGCCCAGCGGCTCGTGGCGCGAGGGTACGACATAGATGTCGGCGGCGGCGAAGAAGGGCGCAGGGTCATGCTGCCAGCCGAGAAAGCGCACCCGCTCGGCAATGCCGAGACGCACCGCTTCCTGTTCCAGCTTCTGGCGCAGCGGGCCATCGCCGGCGAGCCAGAGATAGGCGCCGGGTATCTGCGCCACCGACTGCAGGAGGATGTCGAAGGCCTTGTTCTCGTGCAGGCGGCCCAAGGCAAAGACCAGCGGCGCATCTTCCGGCGTATCCAAAGCGGCGCGGTCTTGAGGTTCCGCCTGGCGGTCCTCGACGAAATTCGGGATCACATGGATGTTGTGTTCGGGAAAACCTTCGCGCGCGCAGTAGGCCTTGATGTCCGGTGTGATGCAGATCAGATGATCGCAACGCTTATAGTATTTCAGATCGTAGTAACCGCCCAGGCGGGCGAGATGCAGGAAGTCGCCCTTGGGCATGGCGGCCGAGGCGCGGCTCATGTAGGTCAGCGCGAGATCGGGCCGGAAGTCCGCGATCTCGGCTTTCAGAATGCGGCTGGTCTTCATGTCCAGCAGGCCGCCGAAGGGCGCGGTGACCGGCTCGATGCCGCCGCCACGCAGGACGTCCAGGCTCTTGGGATGGGGGCGGATCACCACCCGCTGCTCCACCCCGGCACGCTTCAGTGCCAAGCAGAGACGCAGAAAATGCATCTCGGCGCCCCCTTCCGGGGCGCCCGCCAGGGCCTGCAGCAAGCGCGGCATGGAACCGAGATACTCCTTTGGAAGAACTTTCAGCAGGCGGGGCCTAGGGCGTCGCAGCGCTCCGGTGCACCAGCAAACGCTGCCGGAACACGATCAGATAAAAGAGGATGAAGAAGGCGAAGTAAAGCTCTTGAACCTCACTCGCACGATAGAAAATAGCTATGTCCCAGAGCCCGTGGCCCTGCAGACGCTCCCAGACCTTGGCAAACTCGGCGATCACCGCAACCGGCAGGCAGACCAGCGGCGGCAGGAAGATGGCATAGCGGCCCTCGCGGATACCCGGGCGTCGCAAGGCCAGAAGCGGAATGATGATGCCGCCGATGATGACGCCGAACTCCAGCAGGGTGCGCGGCTTCTGGTCCAGCCAGGAAGAAGTGTTGTGGAAATTGGTCTCGCCCTGGTCGTTGAAGGCCTGCCAGGATTCCGGCGTCAGCCAGCCGATGTAATGCTGGCCCCAGCTCGCTTCTTCACCAGCGATGTAGATGCAGCCCAGCATACCGAGGACAATCCAGATGACGATCCGCCGATCCGCCCGCGCTTCGGGCATGCCGAGGATACGCAGGCAATAGAAGACACTCATCAGGGGGATCAGGACGTGGGAGAGTTCGAGAAGCCCAACCTCCTCACTGCCGATGTATTCCCGATAGAAGGCCAGATCGTAGTGGGCCAGAAAGATCAGTACCGCAGCGGCAGCCAGCGGCACCCAGAGATAAAGCCAAGCCGGTAGCAACTCGGCAGAGACTCTACCGTTTGGCACGACCTTAGCCGTCTGCGGCGCAGCACCCGCGCCTTGCTTAGGTTCATTTGCTTGAGACATCGCGTCCTGACGGCGATTTTCAGGGAATACTGAGAGCCCTGCGACTTGCCACCGCGGGCTAACGTTCTGCCGTTACTATAGTTTACCGGATGCAGGTTTTTCAATGCGGCTGCAAGGCCTTGCCTGCAGCGGCAACGGCAGGCAAGCGCAACAACCCAGGTAATGGACGCACTTGCCTTGAACGGTTTCAGCGAGCTGCACTCAGTAACGCACAGCCCATCGGCGCGCCAGCAAACGCTGCCGGAACACGATCAGATAAAAGAGGATGAAGAAGGCGAAGTAGAGCTCCTGAACCTCGCTGGCACGATAGAAAATCATGATGTCCCAGAGCCCGTGGCCCTGCAGCCGCTCCCAGCCTCTCGCGAACTCGGCGATGACCGCCACCGGCAGGCAAACCAGCGGCGGCAGGAAGATGGCAAATCGGCCCTCGCGAATCTGCGGCCGGCGCAGCGCCACAAGCGGAATGATGATGCCGCCGATGATAACGCCGAATTCCAACAGGGTACGCGGCTTCTGGTCAAACCAGGAAGAGATGTTGTGAAGATTGGTTTCGCCCTGATCGTTGACGGCCTTCCAGAACTCCGGGGTCGACCAGCCGACATAGTGCTGGCCCCAGCTTGCTTCTTCCCCGGCGATATAGATGCAGCCGAGCATGCCGAGCACGATCCAGACAACGATCAACCGGTCCGCCCGCGCTTCGGACATTCTCAGAATACGCAGGCAATAGAACACGCTGATCAAGGGGACCAGGACATGGGAGAATTCGAGAAGCCCAATCTCCTCGCTGCCCATGTATTCCCGATAGAAGGCCAGGTCGTAATGGGCCAGAAAGATCAGCACAGCGGCGACGGCCAGCGGCATCCAGAGGTACAGCACTTGCGGCAACGTTTCAGCGGAGGCATTGCCGGTTGTGCTGGCAGCAGCCTTCCGCGGCGCCACGTCAGCGCCCTGCTTGGGTTCATTTCTTTGAGACATCACGCCCTGGCGACGATTTTCGGAGGATAGCGACAGCCCGGCGGTTTACCACCACGAGCCAACTTTGAGGCCTCTTTATAGTTGACCAGATGTGTGTTTTTCAATGCGTCTGCAAGGCTTTGCTTGCAGCGGCAGCGGCAGGCAAGCTAGATGATCCAATCAAGATGACCAAACAGCGCCCGCAACAGATTCTCGTCATCAAGCTTTCCGCGCTCGGTGATTTCATCCTGTCGATTGCCTCGTTTCAGGCGATCCGGGCGCACCACCGCGAGGCCGAGATCACCCTGCTGACCACGAGGCCTTACCGGGCAATGGCCGAAGCCAGCGGCTGTTTCAACAGCGTGTGGATCGACAAGCGCCCGGCCTGGTGGCAGCTCGGCGGCTGGCTGGCGCTGAAGCGCCGGATGGCCGGTGGCGGATTCGCGCGGGTCTACGACCTGCAGCGCTCCGACCGCAGCGGCGGTTACTTCCGGCTGTTGCCAAGCCCCAAGCCGGAATGGGTCGGCACCGTGGCCGGCGCCTCCCACCGCTATGTCATGCCGGGCGGGCCGGCGCGGCACATCTGCGAGCGGGAGGCCGATCAGCTGGCCCTCGCCGGCGTGCCGCGGCCGGGCCTGCCGGACCTATCTTTTCTGACTGCCGATTTGACACCCCTGGACCTGCCGCCCGACTACACCCTGCTGGTTCCCGGCGGCTCCGCCCATCGCCCGGGCAAGCGCTGGCCGGCGGAACGCTACGCCGCCCTCGCCCGTCATCTGCTGGATCAGGGAAGCATTCCCTTGTTACTCGGGGCGGCGGCGGAACAAACCGAAATCGCCGCAATCGCCGAAGCCGCCCCCGGCGCCCGCGACCTCTGCGGCCGCACCAGTTTGGAGGCCCTAACCGCCCTCGGCCGGGGCGCCCGCCTCGCCGTCGGCAACGACACCGGACCGATGCACATGATTGCCGCCGCCGGCGCCCCCTCCCTGGTGCTCTATTCCATGGAGTCCGACCCGGCGAAGATCGCCCCGCGCGGTCCGGTCGTGAAAACCCTGCGGCGCGAAAGCCTCAGTGATTTGACCTTGGAAGAGGTGCTGACGGCCCTTCCGGGCGAAACCTAGCCTTCCGAAACCTAGTCTTCCGAGACCCGGGCCCAGAGCTCCCGCGCGCCCGCTTCCGCCGCGTTTACGGTGAGGCTCTCCATGAAGCAGGCCTTGGCGGCGAAATCGAAACCGTCGCCGGTCAGTTCCAGGAAGCTTTCCGGCGTGCGCACAAATCCCGCTCTCGCTCCCCAGGGACGATAGCGGGCATCGGGACTGGGGCCGAACAGACCCAGCGTAGGAATGCCGCTGGCCGCGGCCAGATGCATCAGCCCGGAATCGTTGCCACAGAAGAAATCCGCCCGCTGCAGGCAAGCGGCGACATCCAACAGATCCCCGCTGCCGATAAGGTCAATCCCGCGGTCCCCCGCCGCTTCCAGGACCGGGGCTGCCTGGGCCCGCTCATGCGGCGCGGCGAAGACGGCGATGCGGGCATTCGGCAGGATACCCTCGGGCCCGCTCAGGCGTTGGGCCAGTGCGGCGAAACGTTCCGCGGGCCACTGCTTGCCCATCCAGTTGGCCGCCGGGGCGACGGCCAGGATCGGCGCCCCCTGCGGCAGCAATTCCGCTGCCCGCCGCCGGGCGGCCTCGGAGAGCCAGACTCTTGGACCCGGCGGCGGCGAAAGGTCCAGCAGATCGCCCAGCTCCTCGACCCGGTGGCGGCCGGGCCGGCGCTTGCCGATGACGATGCGCTGCCCGGTCCAGAGCAGATAGGCGGTGGCCGAGCCGCGCAGATCGACGACGATGTCCCAGCGGGTCAGGGCCGCGGCCCCCCAGAGCTTCAGCCAATGGCGGCTGTAGGATTGCTTGTCGACGGGAAGCAGGCGCTCCAGGCCGGGGAGCGCCTGAAACAGCGGGGCCGAGAGGCGGCCGACGGCGACCGTGACCCGGATACCCGGGTGCCGGGCCAGCAATTGGGCCAACAGACCGGTCGAAAGCACGGCGTCGCCGATACGGGTGGCGGTGATGAACAGCAGGCGCATGGCGCTGATCCGGCCCAGGTTCACGAGAGATGCGACAAAGGCCGCTTATAGAGCCGCATCCGGCCCTTGGCAAAGCCCCTTGTACCCGGCGGCGGAGGATGCCACCTCTATGCCATTGGACGTTGTGGAAGGAATAAGGGGACTATGAGCGAGGCCAAGGCGATCACCCTGGAAAGCCGGGGACTGCTGCGGGTCGGCGGGGCCGACCGTATCGAGTTTCTGCAGGGCATCGTCTCCAACGACGTCGCCCGCGTAACGGCAGCGCAAAGCCTCTGGTCCGCCTTTCTGACGCCCCAGGGCAAGTTCCTGCACGAATTCTTCCTGATTGCCGAGGGCGACAGCCTGCTGCTGGATTGCGAAGCGGCGCGCAGCGCCGACCTCGCCCGGCGTCTCAAGCTCTATAAGCTACGCTCCCAGGTCACGGTGGAAGACGCGACGGCGGCCTTCGTCTCTGTCGCCCTGATCGGGCAAGACGCACTGTCCCGGCTCGACCTGCCGGCGGAGGCCGGGGCGACGCGGTCGTTCGGTGGCGGCTTCGTCTTAACCGATCCGCGCCTTCCCGCCCTCGGCGCCCGCGCCGTCCTGCCGCGCGACGGCGCAATGCAGGCCTTGGCCGACGCCGGTTTCACCGAAGGCAGCCTCGAAGACTACGACCGCCTGCGCATTGCCGCCGGCGTTCCCGACGGCAGCCGCGATCTGGAGGTCGAAAAATCGACCCTGCTGGAAAGCGGCTTCGACGAACTGCACGGCGTCGACTGGGACAAGGGCTGCTACATGGGCCAGGAACTGACGGCCCGCACCAAGTACCGCGCCCTCATCAAAAAGCGCCTGATGCCGGTGGAAATCGACGGCCCCCTGCCGGAGAGCGGTAGCGCCGTCACCCGCGACGGCAAAAATGCCGGCGTGCTGCGCTCCGGCGTTGCCACCGAAGGCGGCAAGACCCTCGGCCTCGCCCTGATCCGCCTGGATGCCCTGGGCGAAGGCCTCGACGGTCCTCTGATGATTGGTGATGCAGAGGCAACCGCGCAGAAGCCCGACTGGGCGGATTTCTGAAAACTCTTAAGAACTCTCTCGTCACCCTCGGACTTGTTCCGAGGGTCCACCCTTCGAGACGGTCGCTTTGCGACCTCCTCAGGGTGAGGCATGCAGGAACCTCATGCTGAGGAGCGGCGAAGCCGCGTCTCGAAGCACCAAGCATGACGACTTGAGTGCGCTGCTTCAGTCCGCGATGGCCGCCGAAAGATCGGCAAGGCGTTCGTAGGGGGCGTCGCCGCGGTCGAGATTGAGGCGGCAGCCGATGACCTCCGCCCGCTTCACGCCCTCGCGCCCGAAACGGGTGCGCAGGGCCTCGGCAAACCAGATGCGGGCGTTGGTGTGGCGGCGCTTTTCCAGGCGCCCGGCATCGGCGAGCCAGGCGGCGTGGCGGTCTATGGCCGCCACCAGGGGCGCAATGCCGTCGCCGCGCTGGGCGGCGACCGGCAGGATCGGCACTTTCCAGCCGCTGCTGCGGCGCTGGTGGGTGAGGGCGGCGCGCAGATCGGCCTGGCTGCGCTGGGCCGCCTCCATATCCGCCTTTGTGACCACCGCGAGGTCTGGAATCTCCATGATTCCCGCTTTCATGAACTGCAGGGAATCGCCTGAGCCGGGCTGGACACAGAAGACCACCGTATCGACGACCCAGGCGACGTCGGTCTCCGACTGGCCCACGCCCACGGTTTCGATCAAGACCACGTCATAAACCGCGCGCATCAGCAGCATGCCGGCGACGGTCAGCTCGGCGAGGCCGCCGAGTCGGTCGCGCGCCGCCATGGAACGGACGAAGACCCCGCTGTCTTCCGGATCGGTCATCAGCCGCAGGCGATCACCCAGCAACGCGCCGCCGCTGCGCCGCGAGGAAGGATCGACAGCGATCACCCCCACAGAACGTCCGGCACTGCGCAGTTCAGGGATTAAGGCGCCCAAGAGGGTCGACTTGCCGACACCCGGCGGGCCGGTCACGCCGATCACGTGGCCTTGCGGGGCTGCGAAGGCCTGATCCAGAAGGGCAACAGTCTCCCCCGCCTCGGCGGAGGATTCGAGCACCGCCAGCGCCTCCGCCATGGCGGCCTTGCCACCGGCGAGCAGATCTTTCAGCGTCATCGGGTGTCCGAGAGTCATGATGATAGTTGGCCGCTTCGCGACGGCGCGGTCAAGGGCGAAGAGGGTGAAACCCCATGGTTTACCGGCCTCGGCCATTCAAGCCAGGACTTTCCCGGCGAGGTTCTCCAAAGGAAAGGCTTGATCTGCCTCAACGCACAGTGGCGCTGCCACGGGTAACTTCTTGCCCAGGATCGCCCGGCACAACGATCCCGGGCGTCATGTCAGTAAGAGGAGATCCCAAAATGGCTCTTAAAGACCTGTCCCCCTGGCACCACGGCAAAGGCACCGGCGGCACCGTGCCGTCGATGACCGACCTGCACCGCGAGGTCGACCGCGTTTTCGAAGACTTCTGGCGCGGCTTCGCCAGCCCTGCCCTATTCAACGATAACGGCGGTACCATGACCTTTGACGTCCGCGTCGACACCAGCGAGGACGATAAGGCCTATCACGTCGTTGCCGAACTGCCGGGCATGACCGAGAAAGACGTCGAGGTCACCTTCGCCGACAACATGCTGACGATTTCCGGTGAGAAGAAGGAAGAGAAAGAGGTGAAGGAAGAGAACCTGCACCGCCGCGAACGCTCCTTCGGCAGCTTCCGCCGCTCCTTCACCCTGCCCAGCGAAGTCGACGAAGGTAAAATCGCCGCCACCTTCAAGGACGGCGTCATGACCATCGACCTGCCAAAGACAAAGACCGCGCAGAAGAAGGCCAAGAAAATCACCATCTCGCGCGGCAAGTAAGCGGCCTACCAAGACTGCTCCAGATCTTCCTAGACCCGGGCCGTAGACGTGCGACCCGGGTTTCTTTTTGCGCTGAATCCGATCGCCACCGTTAACCCTTGTTAAGTATTTTCCGCCAATACTGGCGCGGTGAAACAACCCTGACGAGGGATGGGACCCCATGAGCAAGCATCTGGTATCGGCCGACAATCCGGGCGGCCAGCGCACCGAGGAACTGTTGAGCGAGATCCGCGCCGAACTGCTGACGCGCATGGCCGCCTACGGCGAAGACCCGCGGCCGGAGGCCAAGACGGTGATGGAAAACAATCTGGAGATCGCCCAGTTGCTGACCGACGCCATTCATCTGGCGGAGAACAACACCAACACTCTCGCCGAAGACCTGTGAGGATCCGCCGATGATGCGCCGCGCCACCCAGCGAAGGCCCTTGCGGGCGCAGCCCCGCCGGTGCCATGCTCGCGACCCATATGAGCCCATCACACGACGTCGCCTCGCACTACGCCCGGGAGGGCGCACTGACCGGCCGCATCCTCTCCGCGCTTACGGCCGCCGGTAAAGACCTCAGCCGCCTCAGCGCGGCGGACCTCACGCCCTACGATCAATTTCACAGCCGCGGCCACCGCGCCACGGAAGAACTGGCACAACTGCTCTCGCCCCAAAGCGATGCGCTGGTGCTGGATCTCGGCTGCGGCATCGGCGGGCCGGCGCGCTGGCTGGCCGATCAACGCGGCTGCCGGGTCGTCGGCCTCGACCTCACCGAGGTCTATTGCACCACGGCACGGGAACTGAGCGCGCGGGTCGGCCTGGAGGGCCGGAGCAGCTTCGTCTGCGGCAACGGCCTCGCCCTGCCCTTCGCCGACGCCGGCTTCGATCAGGTCTGGACCCAGCACGCCGCCATGAACATCGCCGACAAGGCACGGCTCTATCGCGAGGTGGCGAGGGTGCTGAAACCGGGCGGGCGCTTCGGCCTCTATGACGTGATGGCCGGCCCCGGCGGCGACCCGCACTTTCCCCTGCCCTGGTCCAGCAAGGCCGCATGGAGCCACCTGACCGCCCCCGAAGCGGTGCGCGAGGCCATTCTCGCCACCGGCCTGAAAGAACGGCACTGGCGCGACCTGACCGCCGAGGCCAAGGCCTGGAGCGAAAAGGCCGTCGCGGCGCAAGAGGCAGGGCAGACGACTGCCGGTCCGGCCATCATCCTGGGACCGAGTTTCGCCGAGATGGTCGCCAACCTGCGCCGCAGCCTCTTCGAAGACCGCATCACCGTGGTCCAGGGCGTCTTCGACAAGCCGGGCTGAAGGAAGGTTTCTCTTCTCCGCTACGCGGAGTCCCCCTCACCCTCCCGCTGACGCGGGCCCCTCCCTCTCCCACGAGGGGAGAGGTTTTTTGGTTCCCCCTCTCCCCTTGCGGGAGAGGGTCGGGGTGAGGGGGATTCCGCGCAGCGGAAGAAGCGCCCTACCCCGTCTTCCGGCCGCGCCTGAGGGAACGCCGAGCGGCGGTCTGGACTTCGGTGCGGGCCTCTTCCTCGTCGCGGGCGGCGAAGAGCCAGTCGATGAATACGCTGGCAATGGGCGCAGCCTTTACCTCATTACGGCAGACAACGTAGAAGCTGTCGACGGCGGGTACCGAAAGATCGAAGGGTGCGATCAGGCTGCCCCTGGCCATCAGGGTGCTGGCGGTACGGCTGTCGCCGATCACCACGCCGTTGCCGTGCAGCGCCGCCTCGACGGCCAGGCGGGCGTCGCTCATGAAGTGGTGCGGCCCCTTGCTCAACTCCAGCGCCCGGGCGGCGGTCAGCCAGGTCTGCCATTCCCGCCCTTCGTCGGCATGGAGCAGAACATGGTGCGCAAGGTCCTTCACCGAGCGCAGCGGGCGGCTGTTCAACAGGGTCGGGCTGGCAACCGGGAACAGCTCGACATCCGACCAGTGCCGCACCCAGCAGTCGCCCCAGTTCCCCTGGCCGTAGCGGATACAGACATCGATATCGGGATCGAACACCGCCTCCGGGTCGTTGCCGCCGGTCAGGCGCAGGCGCACCCCCGGAAACTGCTCCGTGAAGCGGTTGAGGCGGGGGATCAGCCAAAGCGACAGCAGGGCCGGCACGCAGCTCACCACCAGATCGCCGCCGGTCGAGGGCCGGGTCATGCGGGCCGTCGCCGTGGCGATGTCCTCAAAGGCCGTCGAGAGGGTCGGCAGCAAGGCGGCCCCATGGGGCGTCAGCTTGACCCGCCGGGCGCCGCGTTCCAGCAGCGTCACCTCCAGGGCCGCTTCAAGGCTGCGGATCTGGTGGCTGATTGCCCCGTGAGTCACGTTCAATTCCCGGGCCGCGCTGGAAACCGAGCCGTGTCGGGCCGCGGCCTCAAAGGCGCGCAGAGGGTTGAGCGGCGGCAGGCGGGTCGACATATGCGGCGATCCTTTGTGAGAAATTTTCACAATAAATGCTACAACAATGTCAATTGCCCTCGCAACGCGGTTTCCGCGATACTGCCCCTAAGAAAGTCGGATTAAAGACACCGAAGTAAGGACGGGGGACAGGCGGGATCATGGCTTGGGACAAGGACAAGCTGGCGGCGCTGCGCGACAAGTACACCGAAGGCCAGGGCGGCGACTTCGTCGATCCGGCCTTTCGCAAGGTCGCGGACCAGATCTTCGACGCCAGCGGCACCCGCATGGCGCCCTATGCCGGGGTCTCGACCTTTCTGGATGCGCCGCTGCGCGAACTCGATCCCGAGAATCCGGACTTCGGCGACCTGCAGGTCGGTCTGATCGGCGTGCCCATGGACCTCGGCGTCACCAACCGGCCGGGCGCGCGCTTCGGCCCCCGCGCCCTGCGCGGCATCGAACGCATCGGGCCCTATAATCACGTCCTCACCTGCGCGCCGACTTACGATCTGCGGGTCGCCGATCTCGGCGACGTGCCCTTCAACAGCCGCTACCGCCTGGAAGGCAGCCTCGACGACATCGAGCGGTACTACGAGAAGGTCTTTGCCGCCGGGGTGGTGCCGCTCTCCGTGGGCGGTGATCATTCCATCACCCATCCGATCATGAAGGCCATCGGCCGCGAAGAACCGGTCGGCATGGTCCACATCGATGCCCACTGCGATACCGGCGGCTCCTTCGATCACACCAAGTTCCATCACGGCGGCCCCTTCCGTAACGCCGTGCTCGACGGCGTGCTGGACCCGACCCGCACGGTGCAGATCGGCATCCGGGGCTCCGCCGAATACCTCTGGGAGTTCTCTTTCGACAGCGGCATGACCGTGATCCATGCCGAGGAAGTCCCCAAGCTGGGCATTGCCGCCGTCATCGAAAAGGCGCTGGCGGTGGTCGGCGACGGCCCGACCTACATCTCTTTCGACGTCGACGGCATCGATCCGGCCTTTGCGCCGGGCACCGGAACGCCGGAGGTGGGCGGGCTGACGACCCGCGAGGTTCTGGCGATCCTGCATGGCCTGAAGGGCATCAACGTCATCGGCGGCGATGTCGTGGAGGTGGCGCCGCAGTACGACACCACCACCAACACCGCCCAGGTCGGCGCTCAGGTACTCTTCGAGATTCTCAGTCTGATGGTTTACAGCCCGCGGTTTTCGTGACGGCTGGCGTTGGGGCAAACCCAACCGAAAAGGGGGAAGGTCCAATCAATCCGGCCAGGACAAACGGCCGCAACAAAGACAGTGGAGGTAGGTGAGAGATGAATAAGCGAATTGCCAAGAGCGGCATCAGCCGCCGAACCCTGATGGCGGCGGGCCTTGCGGGCGCCGGCGCCCTCGGTGCTGGTGTCTTAGCCATGCCGACGGTGCTGCGGGCGCAGGAGCGCTCGCTGAAAGTCGGCGTCTACGGCGGTTACTTCAAGGACTCCTTCGACAAACACATCTTCCCGGCCTTTACCGAGGCCAGCGGCATCGCCGTGGAATCGGTGGCGGAGCCGACCGGTGAAGCCTGGCTGGTACAGTTGGAGCAGGCGGCAAAGGCGGGCCGCGCCCCGGCCGACATTTCCATGATGTCCCAGGTCGCCATGCTGAAGGGCCAGTCGACGAACCTCTGGACGCCGCTGGACCTTGCCCGCATTCCCAATGCCGGCAACCTGGTCGATCAGTTCGTCAACAAGTATCCCGACGGCCGCATCGCCGGCATCGGCGCGGTTGCCTGGTACATCACCCTGGTCTCCAACACCGAAAGCTTTGCCGCGGCGCCGGACTCCTGGGCTGCGCTATGGGATCCCGCCAACAAGGACAAGCTGGGCCTGCTGGCCCTGGTCTCCAACTCCTTCCTGCTGGAGGTGACGGCGAAGACCTTCATGGGCGGCACCGATGCCCTGGACAGCGAAGAGGGCCTGCTGAAGGCCTTCGACAAACTGGCCGAGGTGAAGCCCAACGTGCGTCTCTGGTACCGCGACGAAGCGCAGTTCGAACAGGCGCTGAAGACCGGCGAGATTCCCATGGGGCAGTACTATCACGACGTGACCGGGCTGGCCGCCGCCGACGGCCACCCCGTGCGCTCCACCTTCCCCAAGGAGGGCGGCATTCTCGACAGCGGCTGCTGGGCCCTGTCACGCGCCTCGGCCAAGACCGATGAAGCCCACATCTTCATCGACTACATGAGCCAGCCGGCAATCCAGGCGGAGATGTCGCGCAAGGTCGGCACCGCCCCGACGGTGAAACGCGAGCTTCTCGACCTGAGCGACGACGAGTTCGCCAGCGTTTCCTCGGAGATCGATCCGATCATCCCGCGCTACGATCTCTATCAGACCAAGTCCGACTGGCTGAACCAGAAGTGGACGGAATTGATCGTCGGCTAGGCAGATAGTCCACGATCTGCAATCCTACGGCCGCCGGTTCCGCCGGCGGCCGATTCCCCCTTTTCCAACGGCTGGTGATCCATGTCGGGCCTGACACTTGAGGCGGTTTCCAAGCAGTTCGGAGACCTCACCGCGGTCGACGACGTCACGCTGAGCGTGCCGCACGGCACCTTCGTCTGCCTGCTGGGCCCTTCCGGCTGCGGCAAGACCACCCTGCTGCGCATGATCGCAGGCCTGGAGGACCCCAGCGGCGGGCGTCTCGTGCTGGACAATTCCGACATCACCGCGGTGCCGACCCACAAGCGCGACTTCGGCATGGTGTTTCAGTCCCTGGCGCTCTTCCCGCATCTCAGCGTCGGTGAAAACATCGCCTACGCCCTGCGCATCCGCGGCACCCCCAAGGCCGATCAGGCGAAACGCGTTGAAGAGCTGCTGGAGCTGGTGCACCTGCCCGGCCATGCCGACAGGCCGGTCAGCAAGCTTTCCGGCGGTCAGCGCCAGCGCGTCGCCATCGCCCGCGCCCTGGCCGTGTCGCCGCGTCTCTTCCTGCTCGACGAACCGCTTTCCGCCCTCGATGCCAAGCTGCGCGAAGCCATGCAGGTCGAACTGCGCCAGTTGCAGCAGAAACTTGGGATCACCACCATCGTGGTCACCCATGACCAGCGCGAGGCCATGACCATGGCCGATCTGGTGGTGGTCATGGGCGAGGGCCGCATCCGACAGGCGGCGCCGCCGGTCGAGATCTACCGCAAGCCCGCCGACAGTTTCGTCGCCGACTTCATCGGTTCCACCAACCTGCTGGAGATCGCGCGCGACGGCAGCGGAGGTGCCATCTTCGCCGGCAAGGCCATCCCCGGCCTCGCCCTGCCCAGCGGCCTCGACAGGGCGCGCCTTTCCATCCGCCCGGAGGACGTCCAGCTGACCGCGCCGGGGAACGGCAGCCTGACCGGGCGTGTCACCTTCCTGCGCGACCTCGGCGGCACTGTCGAGACCTTCATCAAGGTTGCCGGCACCACGCTCACCGCCGTCTCGACCCCGCGCGAACGCCCGGACGTCACTGCCGGCGACGACATCGGCGTCGCCCTGCCCGCCGAAGCCTGCGTGGTGCTCAAGGAATGAGACGGGAGCCGGCACGAACCCTGAGCGACCACCTGCCGGTCATCTTTCCGGCCTTGATGCTGCTGGTCTTCTTCGTCATCCCCTTCGGCATCATGATCGCCGTCTCCTTCTTCCAGCGCGAACAGGGCGGCTTTTACACCCCGGACTTCGTGCTTTCGAACTACGCGCGCTTCCTGTCTTCGTTCTTCGGCGGCGTGCTCAGCTTCTCCTTGTTGCTGGCGATGGCGGTTGCGGTCTGCTGCGTGGTACTGGCTTTTCCCTTCACCTATTTCCTGACCTGCCGGACGCGGCGGGTACAGATCGCCTGGCTGGTCGGCCTGCTATCCGTGCTCTCGCTGTCGGAGGTAATCATCGGCTTTGCCTGGTCGACGCTGTTCTCGCGCACCGCGGGGATCAGCAACCTCTTCGTCGCCCTCGGCCTGATGGAGCAGCCGACGGCGCTGCTGCCCGGCTTCGGCGCCGTGCTGACCGGCATGGTCTACCAGGCCCTGCCCTACACCATTCTGGTGCTCTACCCCGCCCTGGTGCGGCTGGAGCCGACCCTGCTGGAGGCTTCCCGCACCCTTGGCGCCTCGCCGCTGCGCGGCTTCTTCGACATCGTGATCCCGGCGCTGCGCAACACCATCGTCGCCACCCTGATCATGGTCTTTGTCTTCGCGCTGGGTTCCTACCTGCTGCCGCAGATCCTCGGCCGCCCGCAGCACTGGACCCTCTCGGTGCTGATCACCGATCAGGCGATCTATCAGTCCAACATGCCCTTTGCCGCGGCCATGGCGGTTTTCCTGGTGCTGATCTCTCTCGCCCTGGTGGGCCTGACGCTGCTGGTCGGCGGCCGCAAGGACCTGACGGCATGACCCCGGCCTGGATACGCAATGGCTACATGGCCCTCATCGCCCTCTTCCTGGCCGCCCCCCTGGTGGTAGTGGCCGGGGTTTCGGTGAACGCCAAGAAAACCCTGCTGTTCCCGCCGGAGGGTTTCTCATTTACCTGGTACACCGACATCTTCACCCAGAACGACTGGCGCAGCGCCCTCTTCGCCTCGGTCGGGCTGGCGGCGCTCTCGGCGGCCTTGGCGGTGGTGATCGCTTTGCCGCTGGCCTGGTTTCTCTGGCGCCGGGTCGCGCCCTGGGCCCGTGTCTTCCAGTTCCTCGGCGTCGCGCCTTTCCTGCTGCCGCCGGTGATCACCGCCCTGGGCTTCCTGTCGTTCTGGGCAACCGGCGGCTTCTACGGCGAACCCTGGACCGCCGTCATCAGCCACGCCATCTTCTTCGTCACCCTGCCGCTGGTGACGCTCTCGCTCGGCTTCGCCTCCATCGACCGCTCCCTGGTCGAGGCGGCGGCGACCATGGGCGCCGACGACGCCCGGGTGTTCCGCACGGTGGTTGTGCCCCTGATCACGCCCTATCTGGTCTCCGGTTACGCCTTTGCCTTCGTGCTGTCGTTGAACGAGTACATCGTCGCCTACATGACCGTCGGCTTCACCCTGGAAACCCTGCCGATCAAGATCTTCAATGCCTTGCGCTATGGCTATACGCCGACCATGGCGGCGGTCTCGATCTTCTTCGTGGTCATCGCTGCGGTCGTTTTCGGCCTCGTCGCCCGCTACGGCGACCTGCCGCGCCTGCTCGGCGCCTGGTCGTCGGAGGACAAGTGATGCGCATCGCCATCCTGCAGATGATCGCGGTGCCGGGAGACGTCGCCGCCAACCTGAGGCAGATCGAGGCGGCAGCGGAGAAGGCGGCAGCCGGCGGTGCGGCGCTCCTGATCACCCCGGAACTGGCCACCACCGGCTACGGCGCCGGCGACGTCATCCGCGATCTTGCCGAAACGGCGGAGGGGCCGCAGGTTCAGGCGTTGACGGCAATCGCAAGAAAGCACGGCCTGGCCCTCGTTGCCGGTTTCGCCGAGCGCGACGGCGAGGAGGTGTTCAACAGCCTCGTCATGGTGGAAGCTTCTGAAACACCCAGCATCTACCGCAAAACCCATCTCTACGGCGACTACGAGCGCGCACTCTTCACGCCCGGGGAAGCGGACAGCGCCCTGCGCGCCTTCAAGGGCCTGAAACTGGGCTTCCTGATCTGCTACGACGTGGAGTTCCCGGAGAACGTCCGCCGCCTCGCCCGGGCCGGCGCCGATGTGGTGCTGGTGCCCACGGCATTGCCTGAAGGTAGCTTCGCCCGCTTCATCGCCACCCGGGTCGTCCCGGTCCGGGCTTTTGAGAACCAGGTCTTCGTGGTCTACGCCGATCACGGCGGCGGTGATGCAAACTTTAGCTATGCGGGCCTGTCACGGGCCATCGGCCCCGACGGTCAGAGCCTCGCCGCCTCGGACACAGACACGGCAGAACTCCTCTTCGCCGACATCGATCCCGGCGCTTTCGACGAAAGCCGCCGCGCCAACACCTATCTGGCGGACCTGCGGCCTCTCTAGATTCTGGGATCTTCCAATGCTCCTGGAGACAGCAAGGAAATAGCTTGCGAATCACATAAGTCTGCACTTATGTTATTTCATGATCGAGAACGACATCTTCAGGGCCCTTGCCGATCCGACCCGCCGGGCGATCTTTGAGAAGCTGGCCTCCGGCGGCATGAACGCTTCGGCGCTGCGCAACGGCATGGAGATCAGTCAGCCGGCCATGTCCCAGCACCTTGCGGTTCTGCGCAAGGCGAGACTGGTGCGCGAAGAGCGGCAGGGCCGTTTCATGAACTACGAGGTCGATCCGGACGGTCTGGCGCTGATCGCCGGATGGCTTGCGAAGTACCGCGCCTATTGGCCGGCGCGGATCGACGCCTTGAAGGCTTTGCTGAAGGACATGGACTGATGAATGACCTGAAAACCGAGAAACAGGCAAAGGGCGTGGTGCTCGAGTACGAACTCGACGCATCGCCCGAGGCCGTCTGGCGGGCCATCTCTATCGCCTCGTTCCGCGAAAAGTGGCTGCCGGCGGGCGACCTGGCCGATGCCGAACCCGTCTCTTCGACAGCGGGTGAGGAAATCCGCTACAGAATGCGGGAGCAGGAACCACCCTTCCTGGAGAGCGTCGTTGCCTTTCGGATCGATCCCAATGCCGAGGGCGGTACGACCCTCAGGGTCATCCACAGGCTGGTGGAGACGGAGCCGATAGAGCAGCCTTCGGCCGCCAACAGCAATCAGACCCTGATGATGCTGGCTGCCTGACACCGCAGCCTGAAACACAAAACCGGAAGACAGGAGTTCGCCGATGCGCGAAGCGATGCAGCTCGTCCCCATGGTGGTCGAACAATCCAGTCGGGGCGAACGCTCCTTCGACATCTATTCAAGACTTCTGCGCGAGCGGGTCATCTTCCTCAACGGAGAGGTCAACGACACAGTCTCCGCCCTGGTCTGTGCGCAGTTGCTCTTCCTGGAGGCCGAGGACCCGAAGAAGCCGGTCCATCTCTACATCAACTCACCCGGCGGCGTGGTGACCAGCGGCTTCGCCATGTACGACACGATGCAATACATCCGGGCGCCGGTGCAGACGGTCTGCATCGGCACGGCACGCTCCATGGGCTCCTTCCTTTTAATGGCGGGAGAGCCGGGCCAGCGGGCGGCATTGCCGAACGCCAGCCTACACGTCCATCAGCCACTGGGCGGCTTTCAGGGTCAGGCCTCCGACATGCTGATCCATGCCGAGGAGATGCAAAAAACCAAGCAGCGTATCACCCGCCTTTATGCCGAACACTGCGGGCGCAGCTATGAAGAAGTCGAACGCACCCTAGACCGGGACCGCTTCATGTCGGCGGAGGAGGCCCTTGAGTGGGGCTTGATCGACCGCATTCTCGAACAGCGGGAAGACAAGGAGGAACTGGGGACGCCGGAGTCCACTTAGCCTGCGGGAGCTACTGCGGCCACTACAGGCGCTGTGATGCTGTTTTGCACCGGACCGTGCTTGAGCCCAAAGCTGCCGTCAAATCGATCCGGAAAGTGCGCAAGAACCGGATGGACTCAAGCAAAGCGCCTGAGCAACACTGGTTTGATGGCCCTAAGTGCGATCCGGAACCTCGACTACGTTATTCTGCTGTGCGATGACGTCCAGCGGATGAAGGGGTTCTATCAAGACGGGATGGGATTCCGGATAGAGGAGGACAATCCGCACTGGGTCAAGTTCAGGGTAGGCAGCTGTGCCCTGACACTCCGCCCGCGCGGTCCCTGGCTTGGGTGGGAGGACGGCCCGGTCCCGAAAGACTCGGCCGCTGTGCAGTTGGCTTTCTGTGTCGGCTATGACGAGGTCGACAACTGCCATGCAGAGCTCATCGAAAAGAATGTGGATGTAATCGAAGGCCCCAAGGATCAGCACTTCGGCCACCGAACGCTCTTTTTCAGAGACCCGGAAGGTAACGTCCTGGAAATCTACGCCGAGATCGACTCTGCTCAATCGTAGGTCGCCAGGTCGTTCTCCTGACCGAAAACAGACGCAATCGGCGGCGCCTCATCTTGAGCAAATGTGTAAGCGCCGTCCCCTAAGCGTTCTTCCTGGCCAGGGCCGCCTGAGCCGCCGCGAGGCGGGCGATCGGCACGCGGTAGGGCGAGCAGGAGACGTAATCCAGCGGCACGGTCTGGCAGAAGGCGATGGAGGCCGGATCGCCGCCGTGTTCGCCGCAGATACCGAGCTTGATGTCCGAGCGGGTCTTGCGGCCCCGCTCCGCGCCGATCTTCATCAACTCACCGACACCTTCGGGATCGAGGGAGATGAAGGGATCCTGCTCGATCAGGCCATGCTGCTCGTAAGCGCCCAGGAAGTTGCCGGCATCGTCGCGTGACAGGCCAAAGGCAGTCTGGGTCAGATCGTTGGTGCCGAAGGAAAAGAACTCCGCGCCCTCGGCGATCTGGCCGGCGCGCAGGCAGGCGCGCGGCAGCTCGATCATGGTGCCGACGAGATAGCGGATCTCCACGCCCTCGGCCTTGCGCACGGCCTCTGCCACCTTGTCGATCAGTGCCCGGAGGACGGGGAACTCCTGCTCCATGGAAATGAGCGGGATCATCACCTCCGGCTCCACGGTCTCACCGGTTTCCTTTTCCACCGCCGCCACCGCTTCGAAGATGGCGCGGGCCTGCATCTCATAGATCTCGGGATAGGTGATGCCGAGGCGGCAGCCACGGTGGCCGAGCATGGGGTTGGTCTCGACCAGCTTCAGGGAGCGGGCCCGCACCTGCTCTTCCGAAAGACCCGAGGCCTTGGCGACCTCTGCCACGGCCCCGTCTTCATGGGGCAGGAACTCGTGCAGCGGCGGGTCGAGCAGACGGATAGTCACCGGGCGGCCCGCCATCTCCTTGAACAAGGCGATGAAATCGTCGCGCTGGAACGGCAGCAGCTTCTCGAGAGCGCGGCGGCGTTGCTCGCCGGAATCCGCCAGAATCATCTCGCGCATGGCGACGATGCGCTCGCTGTCGAAGAACATATGCTCGGTACGGCAGAGCCCGATGCCCTCGCAGCCGAACTGCACCGCGATCTTGGCCTCCTGCGGCGTGTCGCAGTTCACCCGCACCGCCATGGTGCGGTGCTTGTCGGCCCAATCCATGATGGTGGCGAAGTCGCCGGACAGCTCCGGCTGAATGGTGTCGACGGCACCGGCCATGACCTCGCCGGTCGAACCGTCGAGGGTCACCAAATCACCCGCATGCAACTCCAGATCGCGCACCCGCATGACGCCGCTCTTGTGGTCGATGCGCAGTTCGCCGGCACCCGCAACACAGGCCCGGCCCATGCCGCGGGCGACTACCGCTGCGTGACTGGTCATGCCGCCGCGGGTGGTGATGATGCCGACGGCGGCATGCATGCCGTGGATGTCTTCCGGCGAGGTTTCGGTGCGGCAAAGGACGACCTTCTCGCCGTCGGCGGCCAGCGCCTCGGCCTCGTCGGCGGTAAAGACCACCTTGCCGGAGGCCGCGCCCGGCGAGGCAGGCAGGCCGCGGGCGATGACCTTGCGCTCGGCCTTGGGGTCCAGGGTCGGGTGCAGCAGTTGATCCAGGGCGTTGGGGTCGATGCGGCGGATCGCCTCCGCCTCGTCGATCAGACCCTCGCCCACCATGTCGGCGGCTATTTTGAGAGCCGCCGGCGCGGTGCGCTTGCCGCTGCGGGTCTGCAGCATGTAGAGCGTGCCGCTCTGCACCGTGAACTCGATGTCCTGCATGTCCTTGTAGTGCTTCTCAAGGACATGACGCACGCCATCGAGCTGGCCGAACACCTCCGGCATGACCTCTTCCATGGCCGGCAGTTTGGAGTTGTTCATCTCCTTGCCGCGCAGGGTGAGGTTCTGCGGCGTGCGGATGCCCGCCACGACGTCTTCGCCCTGGGCATTCACCAGGTACTCGCCATAGAAGGCGTTCTCGCCGGTGGAAGGGTTGCGGGTGAAGGCGACGCCGGTGGCGCAGTCCTCGCCCATGTTGCCGAAGACCATCGCCTGCAGGTTCACCGCCGTGCCCCACTCGGCCGGGATGCCGTGAAGGCGGCGATAGGTGATGGCGCGCTGGTTCATCCAGGAACCGAACACAGCGCCGATCGAGGCCCAGGCCTGATCCTTGGGCGACTGGGGGAAAGGCTCCCCGGTCTCCGCCACCACCTTGGCCTTGAACTGCTCGATGACCCCGGCCCAGTCCTCGGCCGTCATCTCGGTATCGAGCATGTAGCCGCGGTCTTCCTTGGCCAGTTCCAGGATTTCTTCGAAGTGATGGTGATCGACCCCAAGAACCACGTCACCGAACATCTGGATGAAACGGCGGTAACTGTCGTAGGCGAAGCGCCGGTCGTCGGCGCGCTTGGCCAGACCTTCCACCGTCTCGTCATTGAGGCCGAGATTCAGGACCGTGTCCATCATGCCGGGCATGGAGGCGCGGGCGCCAGAGCGTACGGAAATCAGCAGCGGATTTTCGGGATCGCCGAACTTCGCGCCAACCTCCTCTTCGATCTTCGTCAGCGCCGCATTCATCTGCTCGCCGAGATCGTCGGGATAGCGCCGCTCGTTGTCATAGAAGTAAGTGCAGACCTCGGTCGTGATGGTAAAGCCGGGCGGCACCGGCAGACCGATGGAGGACATCTCGGCAAGATTTGCGCCCTTGCCGCCGAGCAGCTCTTTCATCTCGGCCCGGCCGTCAGCCGTTCCGCCGCCGAAGCTGTAGACCCATTTGGTCATCGTCTGCTTTCCGTTCCCTGCCTGTTGTTGTCTGTCGAAATCACTCTGCTTACCGGGCGGCTTCTCGCGCCGCCACTTGTTGTCAGCCTTCGATCTTCGAGAAGTCCGCGACCTCCGAGAGTGTCGCGCCGATGGCGCTGAGAAGGTTCAGGCGGTTTTCCCGCAAGGCTGCATCATCGGCGTTCACCGTCACCTCATCGAAAAAAGCATCAACCGGCTGACGGAGCTGCGCCATGGCCTGCATGGCCTGGGTGAAGTCTTCGCCGCCCAGCGCCGCCTTCGCGCCGCCCGCCGCCTTGCTGAGGTGTTCCGCGAGGGTGCTTTCTTCGGGTTGCGCCACGATGTCGGAACGGACTTCACCGCCATAGCGGCGCTTGTCCTTCTTTTCCTCGATGCGCACGATGTTGGCGGCGCGGCGATAGGCGACCAGCAGATTGGCGCCGTCGTCGCTGTCCAGAAAGGACTTCAGCGCCTCGACCCGCGCGAGGAGGCGGACGAGATCGTCTTCGCCACCCTGGGCCATTACGGCGGTAATGAGATCGTGGCGCACGCCCTGATCGCGCAGCACCACCTTCAATCGCTCGCCGAGGAAGGCCAGCAGGTCCTCAGCAACCGGCGCCGCTGAGAGGCCGCTGTATTCCGACTGCGCTGCCGCGAAAACCCGCGCCAAATTGACCCGCAGCTTGTTCTCGACAATCAAGCGGATCACACCCAGGGCGGCGCGGCGCAGCGCGTAAGGATCCTTGGAGCCGGTCGGCTTTTCGTCGATCATCCAGAAGCCGACGAGGGTGTCGATCTTGTCGGCCAAAGCCGCGCAGATGCTGACCGGCGCCGAAGGACAGGCATCGTTGGGGCCGAGGGGCTGGTAGTGTTCCGCTACCGCCTCGGCCACCGCCGGGGTCTCGCCGTCGTTCAGCGCATAGTAGCGCCCCATGATGCCCTGCAGTTCCGGGAACTCGCCGACCATGCCGGTCACCAGATCGGCCTTGCAGAGGCGCGCGGCGGAACGGGCTTCGTCGCGCCCGGCGCCGGGCACGAATGCGCTGATCGCCACGGCCAGGCTCTGCAGACGCGAGACCTTGTCCGCCACCGTCCCCAGCTTGGCGTGGAACACGATATCCCGCAGCGCCGGAACCCGGGACGACAACGGTTCCTTGCGGTCCTGGTCGTAGAAGAAGCGGGCATCGGCGAGCCGCGGCTTCAGGACGCGCTCGTTGCCGGAGACGATGGTGGCGGCGCGGCCGCTGCCGGCTTCGGCTTCCATGTTGGCGACGAAGATGAAGCGGTCGGCCAGGCTGCCGTCAGCCGTCTCGGTCGAGAAATACTTCTGGTGACTGCGCATGGAGGTGGAGAGCACCTCCCCCGGCAGGCTCATGAAGGCCTTGTCGATGCGGCCCATCAGGACCTGGGGCCATTCCACCAGTCCGGCCACTTCGTCCAGCAGGGCGGGATCGTCTTTCATCTTAACCCCGGCTTCCTTGGCCAGGGCCGCCGCCTGTTCGGCAATCAGGTCGCGGCGCTCTGCAGCGGCCAGCACCACCTTTGCCGCGCGCAGCTTGTCGCGGTAGGCAGCGAAACTGTCGACGGCGAAACGCTGCGGCGCCAGAAAACGATGGCCCTCTGTACTGTCGCCAAAAGCAACCGCGCGGCCCTCGGCCATCTCAAAAGCCCCTTCCAGGGCCTTGCCATCGAAGAGCGCCAGGATCGAATGCAGCGGGCGGACCCAGCGGCGGCTGTCGTCGGCCCAGCGCATGGACTTGGGCCAGGGCAGGTCGTTGAAGGCCTTGGCCAGCACCTCCGGCAAGACCGCGGCGGCGGGGCGCCCGGCCACATGGCGCACGGCGAAGTAAAAATCACCCTTGGGGGTCTCGCGCACCTCGGCATCGTCGATGGAGGCCAGACCGTTGGCCTTCATGAAGCCCTGCACCGCCTGCTCCGGGGCACCGACCTTGGGGCCTTTCTTCTCTTCCGAGAGATCCGGTTGTTGCAGCGGCAGGCCGTCGACCACCAGGGCCAGGCGGCGCGGCGTGGCATAGACGGCCGCAGATTCGAAGGTCAGATTCGCCGCTTTCAGGCCCTCGGTCACGAGACGCTTCAGATCCTCGGCGGCACGCGCCTGCATGCGCGCCGGAATCTCTTCGGAGAAGAGTTCGACCAGAAGCTCGGCCATCAGCCCGCGCTCCCGCTGTCGCCCTGCCCCTGGGTGGCGACCCAGGCCTCGCAACAAGCCTTGGCAAGATTGCGCACGCGCCCGATGTAGGCCTGGCGCTCGGTGACCGAGATCACCCCGCGGGCATCCAGCAGATTGAAGACATGGCTCGCCTTCATACACTGATCGTAAGCGGGCAGCGGCATGGGCCGTCCGTTGTCATCACCGAACTTCAGGATCGTCTGGCACTCCGCCTCGGCATCCTTGAAGTGCTGGAACAGCGTCTCGACCGTCGCCACCTCGAAATTGAAGCCGGAGAATTCCTGCTCGGCCTGCAGAAAAATGTCGCCGTAGGTCTTGCCGCCCTGGTCCTTGGGCACGCCGTCCCAATCCAGGTCGTAGACGTTCTCCACCCCCTGGACGTACATGATGAGACGTTCCAGGCCATAGGTCAGCTCGGTGGACACCGGGTTGCAGTCGATGCCGCCGACCTGTTGGAAATAGGTGAACTGGCTGACCTCCATGCCATCGCACCAGACCTCCCAGCCCAGGCCCCAGGCGCCCAGGGTGGGGCTCTCCCAATCGTCCTCGACGAAACGGATGTCGTGGTTCATCGGGTCGATACCGATGGCGCGCAGCGAATCCAGATAGAGCTCCTGGCTGTTCGCCGGCGAGGGCTTCAGGATCACCTGAAACTGATAGTAGTGCTGCAGCCGGTTCGGGTTTTCGCCGTAACGCCCGTCTGTCGGACGCCGCGAGGGCTGCACGTAGGCGGCCTTCCAGGTGCCCGGGCCCAGCGCCCGCAGGGTGGTGGCCGGGTGGAAGGTCCCCGCCCCCATCTCCATGTCATAGGGCTGGAGAATGACACAGCCCTGCTGCGCCCAGAAATCCTGAAGGCGGAGGATCAGACGCTGAAAACAGGTGTCCGGATTTGCGTGAGACATCGTCTTTGGGCTGGTTTTAGTGCTGCGGCATGTTGCACCGCAGTAAATGCGGGCGAACCTTAGCGGGGCGCCGAACCCGAATCAAGCCGGGGGATCGGCTTTCTCTGCCACTGAACCGGCCAGGCAAATAGGCCTGCCGATCCGCCGAATTCAGGCCTTGCGGCCACAACTGCAATCCGGCCCGCTGGGAACATTCGCGCTCTCAACGTAAGCCCCACAGATGGGACAGGGCACCAGATCGGCAACCTTGTTGTCCGCCGAGGGCGGCTCCGGGGTCTTTTTCGGCGATTTTTTGCTCTCGGCAGCGCGCAGCTTGGCTTCCGCCTTGCGGGCGGATTGCAGCCGGCCAAGGAACTTGAAACCGTACCAGACGGCGGCGATCACCAGACCGAGAACGATGAGTTTCTGAATCGAAGGAAGTCCGAACATGGCGGCATTTAGCGGTGCGCAGCCCCATCGGTCAAGCAGGCTCGGCAAACGGAGCCGGGACGTCGCATTCGCCTAAAGGCCGAAGCGGGACCAGATCGCCCGCTCCTCCACCGCCGACAGCATCCCGGCAGCCCAATCCGCCGGATCCAGCAGCCCCTCGGTGGAGGCAGAAAGGCTGTCGGCCGCGTTGCCCCGGCCTAGTCCGAGACGGCGCAGAAGGCGCTTCGGCCCTTGAATGCGGCGCAGACGCACCCGCTTGCCAAAGCGGTCACGCGCAACCTGGCGCAGGTCGCCCTCGGAGTCGGCGAGGCCGAGCTCGACCGCCTTGCGGCCGGACCAGAACTCGCCGCTGAACAAGACGTCTTCTGCCGCCTTCAAACGCTGGCCGCGGCGGTCCTGCACGGTTTTCTTGAACACATCGTGCAGGTCTTCCTGCAGGGCCTTCAGTCGGACCACGTCATCGGCGTTTTCCGGACTGAAGGGATCGAGGGTCGACTTGTGCTCGCCGGCGGTATAGACGCGCCGCTCGACACCCAGTTTCTCCATGGCTTCGGTGAAGCCGAAGCCGGAGGTGATCACCCCGATGGAGCCGACGATGGAGGTCGGCTGGACGAAAATCTCGTCCGCCGCACAAGCCAGCCAGTAGCCGCCGGAGGCCGCGACGTCCTCACAGAAGGCCAGAACCGGCACCTCTTTCTCATGGGCCAGATCACGCACCCGCTTGGCAATCAACGCCGATTGAGCCGGCGAGCCGCCGGGTGAATTGATCACCAGGGCCACCGCGCTCAGATGCGGAACCGCGAAGGCACGCTCAATCAGCGCTTCGGTGCTGGCCAGGCTCATGCCGCTGCGCAGCGGGCCGAAGCCGCCGATGACGCCGGCCAGACGTAAAACCGCGACCTCGGGCCGGCGCGGCCGCAGCCAACGGAATGTGACAAAATCTATAATCGATCGCATAGCCATCCCAGAAACATAAGGGCTAAAGCGGCGCTTTCCAAATCCAGCGCCTGAGGCCGTTGCCTGCCGCAAGGCCTGAAGGTTGCCGCAAAGCGGCTACATGACCAGAGGGCCACCGGCGCGCAGCACCGCTTCGGCTTCCGGGCTGTAGCTGCCGTCATCACCGTGCAGAGCCAGTCCAGGCAACAGGCGCAGCGGGGCCCCGGTACCCTTGCGGGCCTGAACGATGATCCGTTTGGCCGGCTGCCCCCGGCGCGGCCACAGCGGCAGGACGGTCAGGTGGCCCCAGTCCTGTGAGAACAGCGTCAGGATCTCGTTCAGGCGGTCGGCACGGTGAATCAGCGTCAGGCTGCCCCGCGGCTGCAACAAGGCCAGGGCGCAATCGACCCAGGCATTCAGTCCCGCCTCGCCCTCCACCGTGGCGATACGCCTCACCTCGTGTTGCGACAGGCGTGCTGCCGCCGGGTCGAGGTAAGGAGGATTCATCATAACGTGATCGAAACTGCCCGCCGCAACCAAGGCAGGCGGGGCGCCGACGTCGCCAATGTGGACCGAAAGACGATCCTCGACCCCGTTCAGACGCGCGTTGTCCTGCCCCAGCTTGCCGAGCAGCGGTTGCAGTTCGAGGCCGACGAGGCGAGTCTCCGGAACCCGGTGCAGCAAGCAAAGGCTGGCGGAGGCAACTCCGCAGCCCAGGTCCGCCACCACCTCGCCCGGTAAGGCCGGCGTCGCAGCCGCCAGCAGAACCGGGTCAATGGCCGCCCGATATCCCTCCGCCGGCTGGCGCAGGCGCACCCCGCCGCCGAGCAGGCTGTCCTCTGTCATCACGGTCGGAGCCGTCACAGGCTGGTTTCCTCCCCCGCCTCCGACATCACATGCCTGGCGCGCTGGTAATCCTGGTCACTCACCATCAATCGGCGGGGCAGAATCCCAATGGAGCCCTCGAGCACGGATGTATGCTGATCGAGGACCAGGGTTTCGATACCGGCATCAGCCAAAAGCGCCTCCAGCCAGGAGAGCTTGACCATGTCGTTCGTGCGCAGCAGTTCTTTCATATCCTCGCCATTTATAACGCCTTTCGTCGCACCCGGGGTATCGGACTTGACCGCCCGGCGGTTAAACCTATGCTGCCTTGCAGGGTCCGAAACAAGTCCGGAGACCCGTAACGGCGGCCGTCAGGGCACGCCTATGTTAAGGGATTGCTTAAGCGTGAGAGGTCCGTCGTGGCGTTAGTCGCCGAAATCGGCAAAGAGGAGAAAAACCCGGAAAGAACCGGTGTCGAACTCCTGACAACGCTTGTGGCGGAGGACCTACAGGCGGTCAATAAGCTGATCGTCAAGCACATGGATTCTCCGGTCGCCTTGATACCGCAGTTGGCCGGGCACATCGTCGCCGCCGGCGGCAAGCGTCTGCGGCCCATGCTGACCCTCGCCTCCGCAGGGCTCTGTGGGTATCGCGGCGAGCGTCATCTGGGACTGGCAGCCTGCGTCGAATTCATTCACACCGCGACCCTGCTGCACGACGATGTCGTCGACGCCAGCGACCTGCGCCGCGGCCTGGCTACGGCCAATGCCGTCTGGGGCAACAAGCCCAGCGTGCTGGTGGGCGATTTCCTGTTCAGCCGGGCGTTCCAGCTTATGGTCGCCGACGGCAGCCTGGATGTCCTGCGCATTCTTTCCAATGCCTCTGCGGTGATTGCCGAGGGTGAAGTCCTGCAGCTCATGACCGCCAACGACACCTCCTCGGACGAGAATGCCTATATGGAGGTGGTCGAGGCCAAGACGGCGGCGCTCTTCGCCGCCGCCTGCCGCATCGGTGCGGTGGTGGCAGAACGCCCCGAAGCCGAAGAACTGGCCCTGGAGCGCTTTGGCCGGGATCTGGGGATCGCCTTCCAACTGGTCGATGACGTGCTCGACTATTCCGCCCTGCAGGCCGATCTCGGCAAATCGGTGGGCGACGACTTCCGCGACGGCAAGATCACCCTGCCCGTGGTGCTCGCCTTTCAGCGCGCCAATGAGGCGGAGAAAGTCTTCTGGCGGCGCTGTCTGGAGGATCAGGACCATCAGGAGGGCGATCTGGAAAAAGCGATCGGTCTGATGCAGCGCCACGGCACCTTGACGGATTCGATGGCAAAGGCCCGGGATTATGCCAGTTCTGCCCGCCAGGCCCTCGAAGGCTTTGCGGAGAGCCCGGCCAAAGCCGCGCTCCGCGACATTGCCGACTTCTGCGTGGAACGGGCCTATTGACGCCGCTCCCGCGGCGCCCCATGGATCTCCGCGCTGTCAGCTCTCCTCCGCCATTAACTGGCGCCATTCGCCAAGCCAGCTCAATTCGTCCAGAAACGCCATAAGCCGCACACAGAGAGCCACCGGGTGCGGAATCGCCGTGTCCCCCGACGCCCAGCGCCGCACCGTACGGTCGTTCACGCGCAACTCTCGCGACAACGCCGTCTGCCACCGCGGCGTCCCATACAACTGTGTGCAAATTCGATCCAACTCTTCCGCGGCCATCTCGCCCTCGATGGATTCTGCCATGGCTTTCTCCTGGTCTCTCGCTTCGATTCGCGAATAATAGGGCAATTTGCCTTTTGCGTCAAAACTGAAACGGACAATATGCCCCATCACTGTAACCTGCATTGGGCAAAATGCCCTTAACTCAGGCAAAGTCAGTGAATGTTTCGGCTAAAAAGGCCATTATGCCCTAATAATTAGTCTATAAAATTTTATATTCCTCAAGATTTATAGAATAGAGTTGTTTTTTTGTTGACTCCAGAAATGAGAAAAAGTATATTCTCATCATCGTTCAGAGAGAGATCGCACTTCCTACGTTCCTGATCTACGCGCTTCGCATCGCAAACAAACCTCTCCGACGATTGTGACTGTTGCTGCATATTCAATATTTGGGGGTCGAATTACTTCGACCCCCTTTTTTTATCTTGGTCCCTTTGAAAGTGTCGCCCTGCATAGGAGCCTGAGATGTCCGGATTTCCAGATTTTCTGACCCGCGAGCGGCCGCCCCAGCGCGTGCTCCGCAGCCGCCGTGTCACCCCGCAGGAGCTCAAACGCCTGCTTTCCACCCATGCGCAGTTCCGCCAAGGCGCCCGCGGCGGGCGGCGGGCCGTGATGCTGCGCTGTGACCTCTCGGGCCTCGATCTGCAGGGAGTCGACCTCAGCGGCGCAGACATCATCGAATGCGACTTTAGCGGCGCCGACCTCTCCCATGCCAAGCTGGAGAACGCCACCCTCGCCGGCTGCCGCTTTGAAAACAGCCGCCTGCAGGCCGCCAATCTATCGGGGGCCAACCTCTCCCGCTCGGACTTCAAGAAGGCTGATCTGCGGGGCACCGATCTGGCCGATGCGGACCTCTCAGGCGTCAGCCTCGGGATGGCCAGATTTGGCGAAAGTCCTCAATCCGGGCTGCCCACGAACATCGACACCCGGGCCCTGGACCGCGCGATGATGCAACGTAAACGACACTAGCAACGCAAGATTCTCTTTTCAGGCGTATGATGCGGCACGGTGAATCAGTGAGCAAAAACCCAGAAATTCAGTCAGAAGAATGCTTTACTTGGACAGCTACAAAGCATTGTCAACTTTCAGTTTTATCTATTGCTCCTGTTAATGCGTCATTAGTTTCCAGTTACTAGTTTGTGGGCTAAACTACGGTTAACAAAGTGGAGCAACTCATCATGAAGAGGATTATCTGCGCGCTCATTCTCGGCCTGGGACTTGCCGGAGCAGCGAACGCAGCCGAGGAAACTCCTTTGCAGCTTGAGGGTGTGACCATCGTTTCGGCTCAGGAACTGGAACCGATGCTGAATCAGGGCATTTTCATCTACGATCTGCGCAAAAAAGCGTCTTACGTTGATGGGCACGTGCCGGGCGCCGAGTCGGCAGCGGCCTACTACAATGCCCAGACAACAACCTTGGATACTGGCTTCCTTGGGCCCAACAAGTCGGATAGGGTCTTGTTTTACAGCCACGGTACAACGGGCTGGAAAAGCTATTGGGCCGCGAAGCGTGCAGTCGAAGCCGGCTACACGAATGTAATGTGGATGCGTGGCGGATTCTCTGAATGGGCGGCAAGCGAGCTTCCTATTTCCCGCTGACGCAATGTGGGGTTTGCGTCGACCATAGGATAAAGGGGCTCGCCTGTTGGCTCGTCGGGCGCGACGGTTAGGATGGTTCGGAAGGATCAGGACCCAGGCCCAGGCGGCCCTGGTGGTGTTCCTGATTGTTCTCGTCGCCCAGTTTGCGGCGTTGACCTACGCCCTTCAGCGCGATCAGGCGCTGATGCAGGATATCGTCGAGCAAAACGAGGCATCGCGGCGCGCCATCGACGCCCTGGCGGATGACCTCGCCCTGCTCAGTTACCGGATCATCGGCGTCAGCGGCGGTATCTATGCCGCGCAAAGCATCGCCTACGAGTTGCCCAGTCTCGGCAACCGTATCGTCGAGCACTGGAGCCTGGTGGACAAACGTCTCTCCGATTTCTCGGACGAGCGAACCAAGGCCCGTGCCGCAAAAGCGATCAACGGGCTGCCCAGCTTCCTGGAAAAGACCCGTCTGCTTTTCGAAGCGACCGGCCCCGTGCCTTCGCCAAGCGAGCTGGCACAGCTGGAGCGCAATCACGATGAGTGGCTGGATTATCGCGGCGCGCTGAATGTCTTCACGGAAACCGTACGCCTGCGCGTGGCCGAACACTCCGCCCAGAACTTCGAAGAGCTGAAGAACATTCAGTCCAAGCTCTCGGCCTGGTCGGCAACAGCACTGGCCAGCGGGCTGATCGCGCTCGCCGTCACCTGGTATCTTCTCATCTTCCGCATTGCCCGTCCGGTGACGGCGCTGGTCGCCTCTATGCGCCGCATCGCGACCGGAGAAACCTCCACCGAGGTGCCGAACCTCGACCGCGGCAACGAGGTCGGCGACATGGCGCGCGCCGTTCAGGTGTTCAAAGCAAAGTCGATCGAAAACCAGCGCCTGCAGGAAGAGGAGGCCAAGCGTGGTGTCGAACTGGCGCAGGCGCGCGACGATGCCGAGGCGGCCAATCGCGCAAAGTCGGAATTCCTCGCCAACATGAGCCACGAGCTGCGCACGCCGCTGAACGCCATCATCGGCTTCTCGGAAATCATGCAACGCAGTCTGCATGGCCCGCTCGGCAACGCGCGCTACGAGGAATATACAAACGACATTCATCAGAGCGGCCGGCACCTGCTCGAAATCATTAACGATATTCTCGACATCGCGAAGGTGGAAGCCGGCAAGCTCGACCTGAGACGCGATCGAATCAGCATAGACGACCTGTTCAGCTCCTGCGGCCGCCTGATGGCCGAGCGTGCCTCCAGCGCCGGCGTTGCCTTGAAGATCGAACCGGCGATCGATATGCCCGACCTGGTCGCCGACAAGACGCGTCTGCGGCAGATCATCCTTAACCTTCTCTCCAACGCCATCAAGTTCACGCCCAGCGGCGGCAGCGTCACTCTGCGCTCAAACATGCTGGAAAACGGAATCAGCCAGCTGCATGTCGTCGATACCGGCATCGGCATGACTGAGAAGGAAATGGCGTTAGCCATGCAACCCTTTACGCAGATTGAACATTCACTATCGCGGCGCTTTGAGGGCACGGGTTTGGGCCTGCCTCTGACAAAGGCGCTGGTCGAACTGCACTCCGGTAAGTTAAGCTTGCAAAGCGAAAGGGGGGTCGGTACCACAGCAAGTATTAATCTCCCGGTTGCATCAGGAGAGATCGAAGAACAAGAGGATCAACAGGCTCATCCGCCGGAAAGAAAGGTGGCGCAGCTAAGCCGCCTGGGGGGGTGATTGAGCAGGGAGCTTGACTGTGCAGCAACTAGACTCTTCTGAGCCGGCGGCTCCGCCCGGCTGGCAGCAGCGGCTTAGAAGTGACTTCGCAACCGCCGCCCTGCACTGGACCATCGTCGCTCTCTTCCTCGTTAACCTTACCACCGGCCTGCGGATTGCCAGCGACGCTTCGGATGCATCCTGGTCTTCAGCAGTAGACGCAGTTCTGCTGCAGGGCGACGTTTACGTTCTCCATATATGGTCGGCCTGGGCTCTTACGGCCGCCTGTATCGCCTACATAATTTTTCTGCTGGCCGCCCACCTGGGGCCACGCGTTGCCTTGGACGCGAGCCGCTTTCGCGCCCTCTCCTCGCATGACCGGCGGACGCGCTGGCAGTCCATCAACGTTCTCATCTATTGGCTGGCCTTCCTCCTGGTCGGCGCTGCGGCAGTCACCGGCAGCCTGATGTATTTTCATCTGCTGCCGGAATCGCAAAGCCTGGTGACGACGCTCCACCGCGTGGTTGCCTGGACGCTTTTCGCCTACATCTTCCTCCATGTGATCGCGCAATGGGCCATGGCCGGTTGGCGCGGGCTGTTGAAGATCGTGACCCCGCGCCTCGCCTACATGGCGGCCGCGGTCATCGCCTTTGCCGGTGCCGGGGCTTTTGCGGCCGGCTTGTTTGCGCTCGACCAGATGACCTTGCCCAAACTGGTGGTTGCCAAAGTCAGCGAGGCGCCCAGCCTTGACGGAGAGATTGACGATGCCGCCTGGCGGACGGCCGGCATGGTGGTGATCGATACGCACAAGGGGGCGAACCTGCCGGACGGCAGCATCCCAGTCCACCTGCGCGCCGTCCACGACGGGACCCATGCCTACATGCTGTTCGAATGGCCCGACACAACGCGCAGCCAGAAACACCTGCCGCTGGAAAAGACGGCCGAGGGCTGGCGCGTCGTCCAGACCGATTTCGCGAGAGCCGACGAAGACCGGTATTACGAAGACAAGTTTGCGGTCATGCTGTCGCGCGACTCTCAGCTTGCGGCCCTGCATACATCCCATCTCGGCGCGCGCCCGCTCGACGATCTTCCGGGGCCGAAGGGCGGACGCGGCCTGCACTATACGACCGACAACTCCGTCGTGGACGTCTGGCATTGGAAGTCGGTGCGCGTCGGCCCGCTGGGCCAGATCGACGACAACTATTTCGGCCCTCCCCGCGCGGCGCCTGAGTCGGCCGGTGCACGCTACACGGGCGGCTACACACAGGACCCGAAGACCGGCGGCGGCTTCACCATGAATTGGGAGAAGTTCGACACCGGCACGGTGCAACCGCGCTGGCTGCCGCGTTCGCCGGACGTTCTTGCCGAACGCATGGGGCCGATCAACATGGATCCCGACGTGGGTGACGACGGCCTCTGGTGGTTGCCGCGCAGCCTGATGGTCGAGGCGACACCGGAACACGACGCCCTCTTTCCCGTCGGCACGGTGATGCCGAGCGTTATTGTCGAAGAACCCTTCCAGGGTGACCGCGGCGATGTCGAAGCCGTCGCCGACTGGCGTGACGGCTGGTGGCGCATGGAAGTAAAGCGGAAACTCGAATCAACCTCAGACTACGACGTCACCATCGGTGAGGGCACCTACCTCTGGGTCTCGGTATTCGACCACACGCAGACCCGGCACAGCTTTCACCTGAGGCCTGTTCAACTCGAACTCCAATGACTTGATCCAAGGACACTGTCGCTATGACAAAGCTTACCATCAGACAGTGGCCTTTGCCGGTTGAGACCGGCCGGTCGACCATTCTGGACGCCGCGCTGGCCTCGGGCGTGCCCTTTCCGCATGGATGCCGCACCGGCGAATGCGGCGCTTGCAAAAGCCTGTTGCTGTCGGGCGACGTCACGATGTCGAACTACGATCGCGAGGTCTTGAGCGACACCGAGAAGAAGGCCGGCTTTGTCCTCGCCTGCCGCGCAAAGCCGCTCTGCGATGTCCACGTGTCCTGGCTTGGCGGCTCCGTCAATATCGAGCTGCCGATCCGCCGCATGAACGCCCAGGTCACCAACATCGAGCAGGTCAACCCGATCATCCGGCGAATCTATGTCTGGCCGGAAGAGACGCTGCAGTTCGCCGCTGGACAGTTCGCGCGGCTGCGCTTCGGCAATCTGCCGGCCCGGGCCTATTCGATGGCCAACGCACCGGGCGACGAAGCCCTTGAGTTCCACATCCGCCTGATCCCCGGCGGCGCCGTGAGCAATCACATCGCCCAGGACCTGGAAGTCGGTGATACGGTTCAGATCGAGGGACCCTTCGGCAACGCCCACCTGCGCCCCGAAGACCGCAGTCCGCTGGTATTGGTTGCCGGCAGTTCGGGCTTGGCCCCGGCGAAGTCGATCATTCGAACGGCACTGCTCAATCAGCCCGACCGGGAGGTGCATCTCTACTTCGGTGTGCGCAATGAGGAGTACGTCTACGACGAGACCGAACTGCAGGTCCTCGCTACGCGCTACAAAAACCTGAAGGTCGAGACCGTCCTCTCCGAACCGCAGGGGCAGACCGAGCGCCGCACGGGTATGCTGACCGACGTTCTCGCCCAGGACCTGATCGCCCATACCACGGCGCAATTCTATATGGCCGGGCCGCCGGAGATGGTCACCGCCGTGTCAAAGGTGGTGGCCGACTTCGGTATCGGGAAAGAACAGATCCACGCCGATCCGTTTCACACCGGCGGCCCCTCCGCGCAGATTGAAGAGCCCGCCGGGAACATCACCAAACTGCTCTCCGGGTTCCGCAGACTGTTGCCTGTGGGCCGCCTGCGCCATGCCCCGGCGGGCGGGACGCCGCGCAGCGTCCAGGCCGTTCATCAGGCGGCACAGGAGAAACGGGCGGGCCGTGCAGAGGCAGTGACGGAAATCGCCAATGATCCACAGCCCGCCGGAGAGGCCGAGGCCCGTGGCGGCGACCGGCGGCCGGGCTGACGTCACCGGCCAGCGCCGGGCTGTCCGGGGCGTGCTGCATGGGAGCATTCTGCCTGGGGGCGCTCCACATGGGGCGGCAGGCAGCAGGACCGGGCGGGCGCTCAGGCGGCCCCGGGCTTTCGTCAGGGATGAGATATCTGTTTTATTGCTGCGCCTTGCTTGCCGGACCAATCCAAGACAGCGATCATGCGATCACCTTGATTTCCTTGGTATTGGTCGGGGAGAGAGGATTCGAACCTCCGGCCCCTACGTCCCGAACGTAGTGCTCTACCAGGCTGAGCTACTCCCCGGCGCGGCGCGTTATAGCGAT
>JANQMC010000027.1 GCA_028280305.1 Pelagibius sp.
AAAGTGAGGTCGGACCGACCTCACTTTCACGGTCAGCAAATCGGATCTGGAACGGGCCGAAGAGGTGTTGCGGGGCAGCCAGGCGGAACTCGGCTTCGACCAGCTGCTGTCGGGCCCCAACGTCGTCAAAGTGTCGGTGATCGGCGCCGGCATGCGCAGTCACGCCGGTGTCGCCCAGCAGATGTTCAAGGCGCTGGCCGACCGCGGCATCAATATCCAGGTGATCTCCACCTCGGAGATCAAGGTCTCGGTGCTGATCGCCGAGGAGTATACTGAACTGGCGCTGCGCGGGCTGCACAGCGCCTACGGCTTGGATGCCGCCTAGTTGCGGCGCGGCGATGCGGTTACTCCTCTAAAGCAACTGTTGGCACGGCGGAGCCTTCGGATATGACCGCCTCTTCTGACTTGGAACACGGCTGGGCAGGCTCGCGCCGCCTCCTGCGTCTGCTGCGCGACCTGATGAAGGCCGGCGGTTCCAGCCAGGAGCGTCTGGACAAGGTCGTCGACCTGATCGCCCAGCATATCGTTGCCGAGGTCTGCTCGGTTTACGCCATGCGCAGCGGCGAGACGCTCGAACTCTTCGCGACCAAGGGCCTCAAACCGGCGGCGGTGCATAAAACCAAGCTGCAGGTGAACGAAGGTCTTGTCGGTCTCATTGCCGCCCAGGCCCGGCCGGTCGCCCTGGCCGATGCGCAAAGCCACGCAAATTTCGCCTACCGTCCGGAAACCGGCGAGGAGATCTATCACTCCCTGATGGGAGTACCGATCATGCGCGGCGGTCGGGTGCTCGGGGTTCTGGTGGTCCAGAACCGCACGCAACGCAGCTACGGCGAGGAGGAGGTGGAGGCGCTAGAGACCGTCGCCATGGTCCTGGCGGAACTGCTGTCCGGTGATCGTCTGCTGGAGCACGCCGGCAGCGGGCAGGACGACGACAACGGCCCGATGCCGGCGCGGCTCAGCGGCATCGCGCTGAACCAGGGGCTGGCCATCGGTGTCGCGGTACCGCATCACCGCGGCATCGTGATCTCCCAGGTGGTCAGCGAAAACCCCGAGGCCGACCGTGAGCGCCTGGATGCCGCCATGGGCGAGATGCGCAGCGCCCTGGACGCCATGCTGGCGCGTCAGGATATGGCGCCCGAAGGCGAGCACCGCGAGGTGCTGGAAACCTACCGCATGTTTGCCGACGACCGCGGCTGGCTGCGGCGCATGCATGATGCCGTGCGCGGCGGCCTGACGGCCGAGGCTTCGGTGCAGAAAGTCCAGAACGAGACCCGGGCGCGGATGGCGGCCATCAAGGACCCCTATCTGCGGGCCCGTCTCGCCGATCTTGACGACCTCGGCAACCGCCTCCTGCATCATCTGCTGGGGCTCGACGAAAAGCGCCGCGACGACCTGCCGGAGAACATGGTGCTGGTCGCCCATGATCTGGGCCCCGCCGAGCTGCTCGATTACGACCAGAAGCGTCTGCGGGCGGTGGTTCTGGAACAGGGCGCCCCCACCTCTCATGTCGCCATCGTCGCGCGCGCCCTGCAGATCCCGATGATCGGGCGCTGCGACGGCATCACGACCCAGATCGGCGACGGCGAGAATGTCATCGTCGACGGTGAAACCGGGCAGGTTCTGCTGCGGCCCAGCAAGTCGGTGCGCGCGGGCTTCAAGGAAAGCATCGCGCACAAGGAACGGCAGCAGGCGGCGTTTCGGGCGGTGCGCGATCTGCCGTCGGTTACCCGCGACGGCCAGGAGGTCACCCTGCTGATCAATGCGGGGCTGATGATCGACCTGACCCATCTGGAAGATGCCGGGGCGGAGGGGATCGGACTCTACCGGACCGAGGTACCCTTCATGATCCGCGATTCCTTTCCCGGTGTGGAAACCCAGGCGGATATCTACAGCCGCATCCTCGATGAGGCCGGCTCCAAACCGGTTGCTTTCCGCACCCTGGACGTCGGTGGCGACAAGCTGCTGCCCTACTGGCGCGGCGGCCAGGAAGACAACCCGGCGATGGGCTGGCGGGCGGTGCGCATCGGCCTGGACCGGCCCGCGCTGTTGCGCCAGCAGCTTCGCGCCCTGTTGCGGGCGGCGGCGGGGCGCAACCTTATCGTCAAGTTTCCGATGATCAGCGAAGTGGCGGAGTTCGAGGCCGCCAAAGCGCTGCTGCAGCGCGAGATTGACCGTGAGAAGGCCCTGGGAGACCGGCTGCCGACGGATATCAAGGTCGGCGCCATGCTGGAGGTGCCGGCCCTGGCTCTGCAATTGCCGCAGTTGTTGCCGCGCTGCGACTTCCTGTCCCTCGGCAGCAATGATCTGATGCAGTTCCTCTTCGCGGCGGACAGGGGCAACCCGCGGCTGGCCCGGCGCTACGACGGGCTTTCACCGGCAATGCTGACGCTGGTGCGCGATGTTGCCCGCCAGTGCGACGCCCATGGCGTTCCCCTGACGGTCTGCGGCGAGATGGCGGGACAGCCGCTGGAGGCGCTGGCGTTGCTGGCTTGCGGGGTGCGGCGGCTTTCCATGGCGCCGGGCTTCGTCGGACCGGTGAAGACCATGGTCCGCAGCCTCGACCTCAACGAGCTGACGGTTAACATCAATCGTTTATTAACTTTACCCGATCACAGTATCCGAGAACAGTTAAGGTCCTATGCGCTCGAGCAGGACATCCCCATCTAACGCGTTGCTGTGTCGAAGAGAAAATTGTTAACTTGTCGGGATTGTGGTGCCGGTCAATCTGGCTTTCGCGGAACAACCGTTCGAGGACGGCTCCCGTTAGCCCGCACCTGCAGGGCAAAAAACAGTCCCGATTGCAGAATCTGGTGAGGACCTGTGGCCCAGACAGCCAAGAAAAGCGAGCCGAAGCTCGTCGATCCTGACAAAATCTCCGAGGTGGTTTCCGAACCCGCGCCGGAGATTGCCGTCCCCCAGGCACTGGAAGGCGAAAAGGTCGCCGATACCCTGATTCGGGCGCGCCAGCAGTATGGCCAGGATCTGCGCTCGATCGCCCAGGTGCTCTGCATTCGCTATTCCTATCTCGATGCCATCGAACGCGCTAATTACGAGAATTTGCCCGGCGCCACTTATGCCGTCGGTTTTGTCCGGACGTATGCCGAATTCCTCGGCCTGGACGGCGATTCCATCGTCGAGCGCTTCAAGAACGAGGTGCAGGGCCTGGACGGTCAGACCAAGCTGCATTTTCCGACCCCGGCGCCGGAGGGCAAGATGCCCGGCGGCGCGGTGTTCCTGGTTGCGGCCCTGCTCTTTGCCGGCGCTTACGGGGTCTGGTTCTATCTGTCCAACAAGGGTGAGACGATTTCCGATCTGGTCTCGCCGGTGCCCGAGCGGCTCCAGGAACTGGTGACCGAAGAACCGCCGGCGGAAGCGCCCGCCGTAGCGGCGGTGGCGAGCGGCAGTCCGGCGACGGCCGAGACAGAAGCCGCTGCATCTGCCGAGACCACCGACAGCACCACAGCAAGCGTTGAAACCGCGCCGACAGCGCCTGCTGCCGCTTCGACGGCCAGCGAGCCGGCAGAAGCGGCTACCGCCGAGGCGTCAGTGTCCGCGCCGGCCGAAGCCTCTGCCGGCCAGGCGGCGCCAGAGGCGCCCGAAGCCGTGGAAACGGCGCCCTCAGCCGCAGATCCGCTGGCTTCCGAAGACGCCCCGCAACAGTCCGCAGCGCTGCCGGTTACACCGTCGAATACGGCTGACTCCTCCTCGGCGCCCGCCAACGAAGCACCGCAGCCGGCACCGGTGGTGACCTTCGAGCAAGCCGAGCCGCCGCTCGCCGCCGCGCCGGCGTCGGAGGCCACCCAGTCGGGCGAGACCGGCGACAGCTCCTTGGCCGCCGGTTCCGGCCAAACCGCCTATGCCATTCCGGCCGCTCCGACGAACGGACAGCCCAGCAGTTTCCTTCTGAATCAGGAACCGCAGGTCTATGGCGGGGACAATACGGATGCCCGGATCGTTTTGAAGGCCACTCAGGATGCCTGGGTCCAGGTTCGCGACCGCGAGGGAACGCTGCTGCTTACCCGGGTGCTGCGCGTCGGCGACAGCTACCGGGTGCCGAATCAAGAGGATCTGACCCTTCTGACCGGCAATGCGGGCGGTCTGGAAATCACGATCGACGGCACGCCCCTGGCGCCGCTGGGCCCGGTCGGGGCGGTTCGCCGCAATGTTCCCCTCGATCCCGAGCAACTCTTGAGCGACGGCGGTCGCTAGAGCACACCCGCTCTGATCCGGCCTTCCGGCCAGCCTTGAAGTTTCTGCGGTTTCAGCGCATCTTGCGCGCGATGGCGTGACCCCGTCTCCGGCGGGTCTCTCGCAACCCGCTGCCCGCAGGAAGGATCGCATGAGCGTAAGGCCCTATCGGGACATTTACCGGCGCAAATCGCGCCAGATCCATGTCGGCTCGGTGCCGGTGGGCGGCGACGCGCCGATCACCGTGCAGTCGATGACCAATACGCTGACCAGCGATGTGGAGGCGACGATCGCCCAGGTCCGCGCTCTGGAAGTGGCCGGGGCCGACATCGTTCGGATCTCCTGCCCCGACGAGGAATCGACGGCGGCGTTGAAGAAGATCGTGCCGGAGGTGACGGTTCCCATCGTTGCCGACATCCATTTCCATTACCGCCGCGGGATCGAAGCGGCCGAGGCTGGTGCCGCCTGTCTGCGCATCAATCCCGGCAATATCGGGTCGCGCGAGCGGGTGCGCGAAGTGGTGAAAGCCGCGCGGGACAACAACTGTGCCATGCGCATCGGCGTCAATGCCGGCTCTCTGGAGCGCGAACTGCTGGAGAAGTACGGCGAACCCTGTCCCGAGGCGATGGTCGAGTCCGCGCTGAACCATGCGAGGATTCTGGAAGACGAGGACTTCTTCGAGTTCAAGATTTCCTGCAAGGCCTCCGACGTATTTCTCGCGGTCGCCGCCTACACCGCCCTGGCGGAGGCCTGTGACTATCCCCTGCACCTCGGCGTCACCGAGGCCGGGGGCCTGCAGAGCGGCACGATCAAGTCGTCGATCGGCATCGGCAACCTGCTTTGGGCCGGGATCGGCGATACCATCCGGGTATCGCTCTCAGCCGACCCGGTGGAGGAAATCAAGGTTGGCTTCGACATCCTGAAGTCTCTCGGCCTGCGTCACCGCGGCGTCAATGTGATCTCCTGTCCCTCCTGCGCCCGCCAGCAGTTCGAGGTCATCAAGACCGTCGAGGTTCTGGAAAAGCGTCTGGCCCACATCACCACACCGCTCACCGTCTCGGTCATCGGCTGCGTGGTGAACGGTCCCGGCGAAGCGCTGATGACCGATGTGGGCTTTACCGGTGGCGGCCGCGGTACCCATCAGGTCTACATCAACGGACTGCCCGACCATCGCCTGAAGGACGACAACATCGTCGATCACCTGGTGGAGATGGTGGAGCGCAAGGCGGCTGAGATCGAGGCGGCCAAGGCGGCAGAGGAAGCCGGCGAGGGTGCCAACGAAAACACGGCAGCGGCCGCCGCGGCCTCTTAGCCCCTCCGGAGAAAATCTTGAGCAGCCTGCAGCCCGTCAGGGGCACCCACGACCTTTTGCCCGAGGCCATGCGCCGCCACCGCGCGGTGGTAGAGGCGTCGCGCATGATTGCGTTGCGCTACGGGTTTCAGGAGATGGCGACACCGATCTTCGAGTTTACCGAGGTCTTCAAGCGCACCCTGGGCGATACCTCCGACGTCGTCACCAAGGAGATGTACACCTTCATTGCCGGCGGACGGACGGAGGAGACCGACAGCATCACCCTGCGGCCCGAGAACACCGCTGGGGTCGCGCGCGCCTTTATCTCCGGCGGCCTGGCCCAGCAGATTCCGGTGAAGGCCTTTTATGCCGGGCCGATGTTCCGCCATGAGCGTCCGCAGAAGGGCCGCCAGCGGCAGTTCCACCAAATCGGTGTCGAACTGATCGGCGTGCCCCAGCCCCAGGCCGACATCGAGGTCATCGCCTGCGGCGCACACATACTGGAAGAACTCGGCCTTGGTGACGCCGTGGTGCTGGAACTGAATACCCTGGGCGATCCGGCAAGCCGGGCTGCCTATCGTGCGGCGCTGGTCGAGTATTTCTCCGGCCACATCGACAGCCTGTCGGAAGACAGCCGCAGCCGCCTGGAGAGGAACCCGCTTCGTATTCTCGATTCCAAGGACGAGGGAGACCGCAAGCTGGTCGCCGGTGCCCCGCTCTTCGAGGCCTACCTGAACCAGGAGAGTGTGGACTTCTTCGCGGCGGTGCGGGCCGGTCTCGACAATCTCGGCATCAACTATCAACTCAATCCGCGGCTGGTGCGCGGTCTCGACTACTACTGTCACACGGCTTTCGAGTTCACCACCGACCGCCTGGGCGCCCAGAGCGCGGTCATGGCCGGCGGGCGCTATGACGGCCTGATCAAGACCATGGGCGGGCCGCAGACCCCCGGCGTCGGCTGGGCGGCGGGGATCGAGCGTCTGGCCATGCTGAGTGACTGCAAGGAGCCGGCGCCGCGCCCCGTCGTTGTTGTTCCTGTCGGTGAGGCGGCGGCGGTGACGGCGCTGGCGCTGACACAGCAACTGCGCCATGCCGGGTTTACCGTCGAACTGGGCTACTCGGGCAACCTGAAGAAACGCCTGCAGCGGGCAAACAAACAGAACGCGCGCGCGGCGCTGCTTCTGGGCGATGAGGAGTTGGCGTCGCAGTCCGCGACGCTGCGTGATTTGGATTCGGGAGAGCAGGAGCTCGTCTCCCTCAGTTCTTTGGTCGAGCGCCTCTCCCGCCTCGCTTAGCGAAGCCGCCGCGATGTCCGACAGCAACGGCGATGTTCAGGCGCTGAATCCGGAAGCCCTCCAGAGACTGGTCCTGGTTGGCGTCAACCACCGTGGTCTCGATGCCGGCCTGAGGGCGCGCTTCTTCGATGAGGAACCGGATCAGGCGATCCTCCTGGAGTCGCTGCGGCGGGCAAATTGCGCCGAAGGCCTGGTCATTGCCACCTGCGAGCGTCTTGAGTTCGCGGTGCTTGCCCGCCCCGGCCAGAGCGTTGCCGCCGAACTGCTGCAGTTGATTGCGGATTTTGCGCGGATCGAACCGACGGCCCTGGCCGGCAAGAGCTATTGCTTCACGGGGGCGGAGGCTCTGCGCCATCTTTTCGCGGTTGCGGCGTCGCTCGACAGCGTTGTCGTCGGCGAACCGCAGATTCTGGGCCAGGTGAAGCTCTGTTACCGCTCGACGGTCTCTGCCGGTTTATCGGGGCCGGTCATTGATGCAGCGATGCAGGCGGCCTTTGGCGCCGCCAAGCGCATCCGCAGTGAGACGCCGATCGGCCAGCAGGCGGGATCCATGACACTGGTGGCCACGCAGGTCGCCGAAGATCTGCACGGCCGCTTCGATGTGCTGACCCTGCTTTGGCTTGGCCTTGGTGAGATGGGCGAGATGCTTTGCAGCGACTTCAGGCTTGCCGGTGTCGAGCGCCTGCTCGTGATGCACGGGTCAACCGCCCGTGCCGAGGCGACGGCCAGACGGCTGGCCTGCAACTTCGCGCCTTTGGAGGACCTGGACCACCATCTCGCGGAAGCGGATATCGTTATTTCCGATTCCAGTTCCGGGCGCTTTTCCCTCGATGCCGAACAGATCGAGGCCGCCCTGCGGCAGCGCCGCCGGCGCCCCATGCTGGTGATCGATGCCGGCGTGCCTTCGGATATCGAACCCTCCGCCGCCGGCCTTGAAGGCGCATTTGTTTATGACCTCGACGATCTGGAGCGCCTGGCCAAGACCCAGTCCGGCGGGCGCGCCGCGGCCAATGCCATGGCCTGGGCGGTGCTGGAAGAGGAGCTTGAGCGTTTCTGCCGTGCCCAGGCGGCGCGCACGGCAACGCCTTCCCTGGTGGCGCTGCGCAGTCACTTCGAGGCGGTACGCAAGGCTGTCCTTGACGGCGGCGCCGACGATGCCGAGGAGGCGACCCGGCTGCTGGTGAACAAGCTGCTGCATGATCCCTCCGAGGTGCTACGCAAAACCGCGGCGGAAGACCTCAAATCCGGTGAGGACATGGAAGCCAGCCTGCGCAAGCTGTTTGCGCTGCGCCCGGAAGACGGCAAAGCGGAAACGAAAAAAGAAGATGAGTGAGGACGAGACGTGAATCTCGATGAAAGCCTGAACCGCGTGCTCAGCCGTTACGACGAGCTGCAGAACCTGGTGGCGACCCACGACAATCCGGGTTCCGCCGAGCACACGGCGATGCTGAAGGAATTCTCGGACCTGACCCCGGTGGTCGAGGGGATCGAGGCTCTGCGCAATGCCCAGAACGAAATGGGCGATCTGGCGGAGCTGATGGCCGATCCCGAATCCGACAGCGAGATGCGGGCCATGGCCGAGCAGGAGTTCCATGATCTGAAGGCAAGCCTGCCGGAGCTTGAGCAACGCCTGAAGATTCTGCTGCTACCCAAAGACGAGGCCGACGCAAGAAACGTTATTCTGGAGGTCCGCGCAGGCACGGGTGGCGATGAGGCGGCGCTCTTTGCCGCCGACCTGATGCGCATGTATCAACGCTACGCCGAACAGCAGGGCTGGCGCTTCGAATTGATCGATACATCGGAGAACGAGCTGGGCGGCTACAAGGAAGCCAGCGCTTCCATCACCGGCAGCGGCGTCTTTGCCCATTTGAAATACGAATCCGGCGCGCATCGCGTGCAGCGCGTACCGGTTACCGAGTCCGGCGGGAGAATCCATACCTCGGCGGCCACCGTTGCCGTGCTGCCGGAGGCCGAAGAGGTCGACGTTCACGTCGAGGAAAAAGACCTGCGGATCGACACCTACCGCTCCCAGGGGGCGGGCGGTCAGCACGTCAACACCACGGATTCGGCGGTGCGGATCACCCATCTGCCGACCGGCGTGGTGGTGCAGTGCCAGGATGAGAAGTCGCAGCACAAGAACCGTGCCAAGGCGATGAAGGTTTTGCGGGCCCGCCTGTTCGAGGTTCAGCGCCAGCAGCAGGATGCCGAGCGTGCCGCGGACCGCCGCAGCCAGGTCGGCAGCGGCGACCGCTCCGAGCGCATCCGCACCTACAACTTTCCCCAGGGCCGGGTGACGGACCACCGCATCAACCTGACGCTCTATAAGCTGGAGCGGGTTCTGACCGGCGAGGGACTCGACGAATTGATCGACCCGCTGACGGCGGCGGATCAGGCCGCCAAGCTGGCCGAACTGCAGTGACGGTTTCTCAACCGCCGACCCTCGAACAAACCGTTGCGGAGGTGGCAAGGCGGTTGGCCGATGCCGGGATCGAAGCGCCGCGTCGCGATGCCCGCCTGCTGGTCTGCAGCCTGCTGGGTGGCGGGCCTGAGCTTCTACTGGCCAGTCCGGAGCGGCGCCTCAGCGACAGCGAGGCGGCGACGGTGGAGGCGGCTGTGGCGCGCCGGCTGCGGCGGGAGCCGATCTCCCGCATTCTCGGGCGGCGCGAGTTCTGGAGCCTGGAGTTTTTGCTCGATGCGGAAACTCTCGATCCGCGGCCGGACAGCGAGACACTGGTCGAAGCGGTGCTGCAATGGGCGGCACAACACGACGAAGCGTTGCGCCTGCTCGATCTCGGCAGTGGTTCGGGCTGTCTGCTTCTGGCCTTGATCAGCGAGCTGCCGCGGGCCAGCGGGTTGGGCATTGACATTGCCCCCGGCGCCGTTACCACAGCAACGGAGAATGCGCAGCGCCTGGGGCTGGCCGGACGGGCGGCCTTTGTCGCGGGGTCCTGGCAAGGCGCCCTGCCGAGAACGGAAAGCGGTGAGCCCTGGGACATCGTCATCAGCAATCCGCCCTATATTCCGACGGGCGATATCGAGACCCTGGAACCGGAGGTTTCGGCCTACGATCCAGCCCGGGCCCTCGACGGCGGGGCCGACGGATTGGATGCCTATCGGGCCCTGATCCCGAAGGCGGCGGCGGTTCTGCGCGCGACCGGTCTGTTGGCCCTGGAGGTCGGTGCAGGCCAGGCCGCGGCCGTGAAAGGTCTTCTGGAGGAGGCCGGTTTTTCAACGGTTTGGACAGCCCGTGACCTTTCCGGGATCGAACGTTGCGTTCTTGCCACGCAGGCGCGCAAAAGTCGTGAATCTGCCTCGGATTAGATGCCGGTTAAGTAAAAAAACAGTTGGAAATCCGCCGAAAGGCCTCTACCTTGAACTTGCCGAGCCAAGGGGCTCCAAGCGTCTCGGGAGACGCGTCACCACCCCAAATTTACTTGTGTGTGGTTTACCGCTAGCGGAGATGGTCCGCAGTGGTTCTAAGGAGCGCGAGCGGCACTTTATCCATTCTGAAGCAAGCGAATGATGAGACAAGGTTCCAATAACGGTGGGCGTAGACCGCGTGGCCGGACAAATCGCAAGCAGCATGGTGGTGGCGGTCCTTCAAGACCCAACAACTATGACAGCAATGGACCCGATGGGCGGGTTCGGGGGAATGCCAGACAGGTCTATGAAAAATACCTGACACTGGCCCGCGATGCACAGTCGTCCGGCGACCGCGTTGCGGCCGAAGCCTATTTCCAGCATGCCGAACACTATTATCGGATTTTGAGCGACTCGACAGACCCGCAACGCCCCGATCGGCGTCAGGATAACCGGCCGTCCGCAGCGGCTGCGGAGGCCGAGGCGGCGACTCCGGTGAATGGCGGGGCTGAGGAAACGGCCGCCCAACCCAGCCCGACAGCAGAACCGGCTGGCGATTTCCAGAACGGCGCAGAGCAATCAGCCAATCAAGTATCGGCCAAACAGGAATCGCCGGCACAGGAATCGGCTGCACAGGACCCTGTCAGCCAGCAGAGTGAAGGCAAGCCGACCGGGCCGAAGCGGCGCGGACGCCCGCGTAAGCCAAAGGCTGCTGATCAAGAGACCGGTGGCCGCAAGACAGAGAAGCCCGCGGAGAGCGCTGCCGTCGAACCGGGCATTGTTGAAGCCGAGAGCGATCCGGCCGCGCCCTGATCGGGATATTGGTCTCTGGTAAATTGCTGATCTAGCTGCGGGCAGGCGTTTCGCTTGCAAGCGTAACACTGTCGCCGACTTTTACGGTGCCGGCGACGGCAACCTCGGCATAGACCCCCATATCCATGTGCCCGAAGCCCTTGCGCAGGGTGAGGGGGATGTTCATGTCGCGCTGGGCGGTATCCGGGTTCACATTGGTGGCGGCACAGCGTGCCGTGCGCTCCGTGATTTTCAGCCGCGCCGCGCCCAGCGCCAACTCCTTGCCCAGCCAGGAAAACTCCTCCCAGGGCCGCAGGCCGTCGATCAGGATATTGCCGCGGAAGCGGATCGGATCGACGCTGGCGCGGGCCACCCGTTCGAAGTCGCGCACACTCGCCAGATTGATGATCGAGATGCTTTCCGGCAGGGCCTCGGACCGGTCTTCCGCGGTGGACTCCTGAAACGACGGTGTCCCCCGGGGTGAGCCCGCCAGAAAACCGGCAAAAAACTGATTCAGCAGTATGCGGCCGGTCTGATCGCTGGGATCGGCGCTAACCACCTGGCGGCCCTGGCGCTGGATGGTCAGGCGCGGCTCTGCGTCATCGTAGGTCAGGCTTAACTGAGCCAGCTTTTCCTCGCTGGTCAGCTGAAAGAAACCGCGCTTGGCACCGGTCGTCAGGCCGTAGGCCAGGGTGAAGCGGCGGTCTTCCGGCAGCCCGGCGCCCGGCGTCAGGGCGGCAGAATTCAAGGGCTCGGGGCTCAGGCCCTTCACCGGAAATCGATAGATCTGCTGCACTTGCGCGTTCATTTGCCGTCTTTCAGAAATGTTGCACTGCAACTAACCGCCTTCGCTGCGGCGGAGTCAAGCCGTGGGCCGGCGATCGGCGTCGCGCGGGGGTGCCAAAAAAGGCCATTCTGCAATTGATAATGAGTTGCAATTGCAGAATGGCGGCGCTATGTTTCGCCCGTGCTCTTCGCTGCCGATTCGGCGGGTTCCGGGGGCCGGGGTCGCGATGGTTTTCGTGGCCGGGCTTCAAGGTACGCAGTGTCCTCGTGGCGGGGTATGCATTGATCTCTCCTGATCCTACTCTTGGGCAATGACCCGCCCCTGTCAGCCGAAAGGCACGGCAGGGGTTTCTTCTTTTCCCCGGCGGACGGCTGCCGCCTGCTTGACGTGGCTCATTGCCCGGTCTCGCAGAGGTCATGCAGGCTGAAGATCTTGCGGCCCAATGCACCGACCGTGGACCGCCCGGCCGCGGAGATCACAGGAGACCCTATGTATCGGAAAATCATGATCCCGGTGGACCTCGGCCATGTCGAAAAGCTGGACAAGGCCCTGACGACCGCTGCGGACCTGGCGAAGCACTACCAGGCCTCCCTGCATCTGGTCGGGGTAACGGCGTCCACCCCCAGCGCGGTCGCCGGCAGCCCTGAAGAGTTCGCCGCCAAGCTGAACGCCTTTGCCGCTGCGGAGGGCGCAAAGCGCGGTTTGGAAATGACCGCGCATGCCATTGTCACGCCCGACCCGGCCGTGGAACTGGACGATAGGCTGGGCCGCGAGGCGGCGGAAATCGGTGCCGACCTCATCGTCATGGCTTCGCACGTGCCGGGATTCGCCGAGCACATCTTTTCGTCAAACGCGGGCTATCTCTCCGCACACAGCGCAATCTCGGTCTTTGTCGTCCGCTAGGCCCGGACTGGTGGTCGTTGGAATTGCCGCTAGTCGGGACCGGTTGAGCGCAGCCAGCCGGGCGCTTGGTTCTTTCAGGTTTGGCATGGCTGGTAAGTGAAAACGAAAAGAGCCTCTCCATCCTGGAGAAGCTCAATTCGAAACCGGGTCCGGCAGGTCGGCCTGCCATCTTCCCATTGCTACTCGGCTTGGCGCGCGGCTGTGCCCGCCGTCATCTTCCGCTCCCTGGAAAGTCCGATGAAGAGGCTGACGCACATCACCAGCAGCACGATGGTGAAGGGAAAGCCGGTGGAGACCGCCATGGCCTGCAGCGCGGTCAGCGCACCTGCGCCGCCGACCAGCAGCAGGGTGGCCGCCACCAGACCTTCGAAGGTGCACCAGAACACCCGCTGCGACACCGGCGCGTCGGTCTTGCCGCCGGCGGTAATGGTGTCGATCACCAGCGAACCGGAATCCGACGAAGTGACGAAGAACACGATCACCAGCACGATACCGAGGAATGAGGTGATGCTGGCCAGCGGCAGGTTCTTCAGCATCTCGAAGAGTTTCAGTTCCAAGGCTGCCGACTGTACTGCGGCGGTGGGATCGGCGATCACCTGTTCGATGGCGGTGCCGCCGAAGGCGCCCATCCAGATGATGCTGACCAGAGTCGGGACGAAGATCACGCAGGTCACGAACTCCCGCACTGTACGGCCGCGCGAAACCCGCGCGATGAACATACCGACGAAGGGCGACCAGGAAATCCACCAAGCCCAGTAGAAGGCCGTCCAGCCCTGGGAGAAGTTGGCGTCCTCACGGCCGAAGGGATTGGACAGCGGTATGATCTCTTTCACGTAGGCGAGGCCGCCGGAGACAACGCTGTCGAAGATCGCCGTGGTCGGTCCGACGACAATAATGAAGGCCATCAACAGGGCGGCCAGTCCGATGTTGATTTCCGAGAGCACCTTCACGCCGCCGTCGAGGCCGCGCAGGACCGATATCAGGGCGGCGGCGGTGATGGCGGCAATCAACAGCACCCGGGCGCCGTTGCCGGTCGGCGTATCGAACAGGAAGTTGAGACCGGCCAAAGCCTGCTCGGTGCCGAAGCCCAGCGAGGTCGCCAGACCGAACAGCGTGGCGAAGACCGCCAGGGTGTCGATGATGTGACCGGTCCAGCCCCAGACGGCGTTGCCGAAGATCGGATAAAAGGCGGAACGCAGGGTCAGCGGCAGGTTGTAGTTATAGGCGAAGAAGGCCAGCGCCAGCGCGACCACGGCGTAGATCGCCCAGGGGTGCAGGGCCCAGTGGAAGATGGTCGCCGCCATGCCGAGATTGCGCGCCGCTTCGATGTCGCCGGCAGCAGCACCCAGGGGTGCCCAGTCGCTGCGCACGCCGCCCTCCAGCGTGACGCCGCCCATCGCCGAACCAAAGTGCGACATCGGTTCGGACACGCCGAAGAACATGAGGCCGATACCCATGCCGGCCGCGAACAGCATGGCGAACCAGCCGAGGTAGGAATAGTCGGGTTTGGCGTCGACGCCCCCCAGGCGCACACTCCCCAAGGGGGTAACGACGAGCATCAGGCAGAAGAGAACGAAGATGTTGCCGGAAAGCAGGAAGAACCAATCAAAGGTGGAGGTCAAAAAGGGCCTCAACCAGTTGAAGAACCCGGTTGCTTCCTGTTGGAACGCCAGGGTGATCAGAACGAAGGCGACGATTGAAAGCCCGGAGATGAGAAAGACCGGGTTGTGAATGTCCAGTCCGAAAGGCGTGATGTTATCCTGACCGACCTTGTAGTCGACCTTATCGGGATTGCTCATGCTGACCCCCATTTGTATCGAAAGACTCCCGGACGGGGTTTCCCGGACTCCGTTGCCCGGACTCCGTCGTAAGAGCGCTAGCTGTTCAGAGGCTGTACTTTTCAGCAGCCCGATTGATTCCGCCGGCCGGTGTTGTTTTTTCTGATGCCGCGGATCATCAACGATACGAATTTCCGGCTTCGTCGAACCGTCTGAATCAGTAGTGCCTATTGTCAATTTGCGACAGCCCGGTGGCGCCTGGCCGCAGGATTGCGACAGCATGCCGCAGTTTAGAATTGATGTAAATCAGCGCCCTTGTCCTTTGAATTTGGGAGATCTTTTCCAGAAACTCAAGGAGATCAGGATGAGACACTTCATTTCAACGCTCTTCATTTCCGCATGCATGGTGAGCGCCGCCGGAGCGAGCGAGTTGCGCGATACCGCCTTGGAGTATTTCAAGCCGCTACCCTCGACAATTCCCAGTGTGAAGGACAATCCGATCACGCCGGAGAAGATCACCCTGGGCAAGGCGCTGTTCTTCGATCCGCGGCTTTCGGCGTCCGGGGTGTTCAGCTGCTATTCCTGTCACAACCTGGCGACCGGTGGTGACGACAACCTTGAAACCTCGATCGGCCACGGCTGGCAGAAGGGGCCGCGAAATTCTCCGACGGTACTGAACGCGGTCCTCAACGAGGCGCAGTTCTGGGACGGCCGGGCCGAAGACCTGAAGGCCCAGGCCAAGGGGCCGATCCAGGCCGGGGTCGAAATGGCGAACACACCGGAAACCGTGGTCGCGACGCTAAGGAGCATGCCGCAATACACCGAGTGGTTTGCCGCCGCCTTTGCCGAGGATGCAGAGCCGATCAGTTTCGACAACATGGCCAAGGCGATCGAGGCTTTCGAGGCGACGTTGATCACGCCGAGCGCTTTTGATGCTTTCCTGAACGGGGACGATCAGGCGATCACGCCGGAAGCGGCGAGAGGCTTGGCGCTTTTCGTCGACAAGGGCTGCGTATCCTGTCACAGCGGCGTCAACCTCGGCGGGCAGGGGTACTATCCCTTCGGCCTGATCGAAAAACCGGGCGCGGACATTCTGCCGCCGGACGACAAGGGCCGCTTCGCCGTTACCGAGACGGTTGACGACGAGTATGTGTTCCGGGCTTCTCCGCTGCGCAACGTTGCGGTGACGGCGCCCTATTTCCACTCGGGCAAGGTCTGGGATCTGAAGGTGGCGGTACAGATCATGGCCGAGTCGCAGCTCGGCGAGGCGCTCTCGGAAGAAGAAGCGGACTCGATCGTGGCCTTTCTGGACAGCCTGACGGGTTCGGTTCCCGAGGTGACGGTGCCGGTCCTGCCGGCGGAGACCGCGACGACCCCGCGCCCGACCGCCGAGATCCTGCGCTGAACCGGTTCTCCTTCGGCGCCGGCGGCGGGCTTTTGACCTGCCGCCGGCGCCGAGACGGAAGGCAAACGGTGACCGTTCGAAAATATTGAGGATTATCAGCGAAAATGGTGACTTGAAGGGCCTTGTGTCTTTTTTGCAACAGCCCATATGTTCTAAGGATGCCGGGCCGTTTGGCCGGTTTTCCCAGGAAAACTGGGCTCTCGCGTGCCGCTGGGATGGGCGCGATGGGTGCAGTACCATGGCATAACTCACCTGCATGCCGCTCACGGGTGCGGGAGAAGGGGATATAGATGGATCTCAATCGCTATACGGAACGCTCACGCGGATTCCTTCAGGCCGCGCAGACTCTCGCCAGCCGGAAACATCATCAGCGTCTGACGCCCGAGCATTTCTTGAAGGTGCTGCTCGACGATGACGAGGGCCTGGCGCGCAATCTCATCCGCGCGGCCGGCGGGAAGCCCGAGGCGGCGATGAAGGCGGTGGACTCGGCGCTCGCCAAGCAGCCGAAGGTGGAGGGCGCGGGGGCCGGCCAGCTCTATCTGGCGCAGGAAACCAACGACCTCTTCGCCCAGGCCGAGAAGCTCTCCGAAGAGGCCGGCGATTCCTATGTGACGGCGGAACGCATTCTGCTGGCAATTGCCATGCTGCCGGGCAGCGAGGCGGCCAAGGCGCTGGATGCCGCCGGGGTATCGCCGAAGTCGCTGAACCAAGCCATCAACGACATGCGCAAGGGCCGGCGCGCCGATACGGCGACCGCCGAAGATCAGTACGAAGCCCTGAACAAATACGCCCGCGACCTGACCGAAGTAGCACGCGAAGGCAAGCTCGATCCAGTGATCGGGCGTGATGAAGAAATCCGCCGCACCGTGCAGGTGCTGTCGCGGCGGACCAAGAACAATCCGGTGCTGATCGGCGAGCCCGGTGTCGGCAAGACCGCCATCGTTGAAGGTTTGGCTCAGCGCATCGTCAACGGCGACGTGCCGGACAATCTGAAGGACAAGCGGCTGATGTCGCTCGACCTCGGCGCCATGGTGGCGGGGGCAAAGTTCCGCGGCGAGTTCGAGGAGCGCCTGAAAGCGGTGCTGCAGGAAATCTCAGAAGCTGGTGGCGAGATCATCGTTTTCATCGACGAACTGCACACCCTGATCGGCGCCGGCAAGGCCGAGGGCACCATGGATGCCTCCAACATGCTGAAGCCCGCGCTGGCGCGCGGCGATCTGCATTGTGTCGGCGCCACCACGCTGGACGAATACCGCAAGCACATCGAAAAAGATGCCGCCCTGGCGCGGCGTTTCCAGCCGGTTTTCGTGCCGGAGCCGAGTGTCGAGGAAACCGTTTCGATCCTGCGCGGCCTGAAGGAAAAATACGAGCTGCATCACGGCGTGCGCATCACCGATTCGGCCATCGTCTCCGCCGCCACTCTTTCGAACCGCTACATCTCCGACCGCTTCCTGCCGGACAAGGCCATCGATCTGGTCGACGAGTCCGCCAGCCGCCTGCGCATGGTGATGGACTCCAAGCCCGAGGAGATCGACGAACTCGACCGCCGCCTCGTGCAGATGAAGATCGAAGAGAACGCCCTGCAGAAGGAAAGCGACAAGGCCTCCAAAGAGCGGCTGGAAAAGCTTACGAAAGAGATCGCCGAGCTTGAAGCCAGGTCGGCCGAACTGACCGGTCAGTGGCAGGCCGAAAAAGACAAGCTGGCCGACGCCCAGAAGCTGAAGGAACAGTTGGATCAGGCGCGCGGCGAGCTGGACATCGCCCAGCGCGAGGGCGACCTGAACCGCGCCAGCGAATTGAAGTACGGCGTGATCCCGGGTCTGGAAAGCCAGCTTGAGGCCGCGGCGAAGGCCCAGGAGCATCACATCCTTAATGAGGAGGTGACCGACGGCGACATTGCGGCCGTGGTCTCCCGCTGGACCGGTATTCCCGTCGACAAGATGCTGGAGGGCGAGCGGGAGAAGCTGCTCGCCATGGAAGACGCTCTGCGCAGCAGCGTGATCGGACAGGAGGAGGCCATTGTCTCCATCTCCAACGCCGTGCGGCGGGCCCGTGCCGGTCTGCAGGACCCCAACCGGCCGATCGGCTCCTTCCTCTTCCTCGGTCCCACCGGCGTCGGCAAGACCGAACTGACCAAGGCGCTGGCGCGCTTTCTCTTCGACGACGAGACCGCGATGGTGCGCCTGGATATGTCTGAGTACATGGAAAAGCATGCGGTCGCCCGCATGATCGGCGCGCCGCCGGGTTACGTCGGCTACGAGGAGGGCGGGGCGCTTACCGAAGCGGTGCGCCGCCGGCCCTATCAGGTCGTGCTCTTCGACGAGGTCGAAAAGGCCCATCCCGATGTCTTCAACATCCTGCTGCAGGTGCTGGACGACGGACGCCTGACCGATGGCCAGGGGCGCACCATCGACTTCCGCAACACCATGATCATCCTGACCTCGAACCTCGGCGCCGACATTCTGGCGGCTCAGCCGGAAGGCCAGGACAGCGACGCCGTGCGCGGCGAGGTGATGGAGGTTGTGCGCGGCGCCTTCAGGCCGGAGTTTCTGAACCGCCTCGACGAGGTGCTGCTGTTCCATCGCCTGACCCGGCCGCAGATGACCGGCATCGTCGATATTCAGTTGGCCCGCCTGTTGGCCATGCTGGCCGAGCGCAAGATCGTGCTGGACCTGGACGAACAGGCCAAGGTCTGGCTGGCCGATAAGGGCTATGATCCGGTCTACGGCGCCAGGCCGCTGAAGCGGGTCATCCAGCGGGAGCTTCAGAACCCCTTGGCCAGCCTGATCCTGGAAGGCAAGATCGGCGACGGCGATACCGTCTCCGTCAGCGGCGGGCCCGAGGGCCTGACGATCAACGGTGAGATGGTCGCGGCGGCGTGAGCTTGCCGGCGTTTGTAGGGGGAGCCTGATGTTCTACGATACCCGGGTCGGCGACCACGGTCTGCCGCACAACCCTTTCAAGGCCTGTGTGGTGCCGCGTCCCATTGGATGGATCACCTCCGTCGACGAGGCGGGAAGGGTGAACCTCGCCCCCTACAGCTTCTTCAACGGCGTGGCCGGCGACCCGCCGGTGGTGATGTTCGCCCCGGGCGGGCGCAAGGCCGACGGCCCGCCTGACGGCGCCAAAGATTCTCTTGCCAATGTCGAGCGCACCGGGGAGTTCGTCTGCAACGTCGTTACCTGGGACTTGCGAGAGGCGATGAACCAGACCTCGGCCCCGGCCCCGGCCGGTGTGAACGAAGCCGAAGTTGCCGGGCTTGAGATGATTCCGTCGACGCTGGTGGCCCCGCCGCGGGTGAAGGCTTCGCCCATCCACATGGAATGCACCTATCTGCAGACCGTCGACCTGCCCTCGGACGACCCGACGGCGCGCAACGCCGTGGTCTTCGGCCAGGTGATCGGTCTCCACATCGACGAAGCGGTCTTGACCGACGGCCTGGTCGACATGGCCAAGCTGAAGCCCATCGCCCGCCTCGGCTACATGGACTACACCAGGGTGGACGAGGTTTTTGCCATGTCCCGGCCGTCCTGGCCCTTGGCGGAAGATGCTGCCGATTAGAAATCTCTGAATAAGCTTTTGTTCCCGACGACGGTTCTTGCGCAACAAGACCGCGTGAAGCCGATGATTGTCTCTTCCGGTTTTCATGAAGCTGCCGCTATTCTCTGACTGAAGTAATTGAATGATCGTTCCAGCAAACAGGCAGAGGAGACAGGGAGATGGGCAAAGGGAAGATTGATGACCGCGTTTACGCACTCTACGACGCATATTGCCATGGCCGGCTGAGTCGCCGCGATTTCCTGAACCGGGCTTCGACCCTCACCGTCGCCGGCGTTTCGGGCCTGGCGATGGCGCAGGCCATGCTGCCGGACTATGCCGCGGCCGAGACCATTTCCTTCAACGACGAGCGCATCAAGGCGACCTACGTCACCTATCCCTCGCCCGGCGGCACGTCAGGCGAGATGCGCGGCTACCTCGTCCAGCCGGCCGGTGAAGGGCCTTTCCCGGCGGTCCTGGTGATCCATGAAAATCGGGGCCTCAACCCCTATATCGCCGATGTCGCACGGCGGGCGGCAGTCGAGGGTTTCCTGGCTCTGGCGCCGGACGGGCTCGCCCCGATCGGCGGCTACCCCGGCAACGACGACGACGGCCGCGCCATGCAGAGATCCCTGGAGCAGCCGAAGCTGCGTCAGGACATGATCAACTCCGCGCGTTTTCTGAAGTCCCACAGCCTGTCGAGCGGCAAGCTCGGCGCCACCGGCTTCTGCTGGGGCGGCATGATGACCAACCTTCTGGCGGTCGCTTTGGGCGAGGATCTCTCGGCCGGGGCGCCCTACTATGGCCGGGCGCCGGAAACCGCCGACGTGCCGAAGATCAAGGCGGCCTTGGCAATCCACTATGCAGAAGACGATGAGCGGGTGAATGCGACCTGGCCCGATTACGAGGCGGCCCTGAAGGCCAGCGGGGCCGACTATGAGGCGCATATCTATCCCGGCACCCGGCACGGCTTTCACAATGACTCGACGCCGCGCTTCAACGAGGCGGCGGCCGATTTGTCGTGGGAGCGGACCATCGCCCTGTTCAAACAGCATCTGGTATAGAACCCGTCCGGCGGTGAGGTGTTCGGGGCCGGCCCCGATGCCAGGGCTATCCGTTTAGCTGGCTGGCCACCAGACTGATGGCGATGGCGGCCATGACGCAGCCGACGAAAGCATCCAGCAGACGCCAGGACTTTGGGCTCGCAAAGAACGGCGCCAGACGTCTCGCGCCAAAGCCGAGCCCGTAAAACCAGAGACCCGATGCGACGACGGCGCCGATCGCGAAGGCCAGGCGCTCGGTTCCCTGATACTGGGCGGCGATACCGCCCAACAGAATCACTGTGTCGAGATAGACATGGGGGTTCAAAAGGCTGAGCGCCAGGACGGTGAGCACCGCCGCCCGCAGGCTGCCGCCCGCCGTCCCTTCGCCGTTCTGCGCCGTCAGGCTGCCCGGTTTGAGGGCGGCGTGGAAGGACCGCAGGCTGTAGGCGCCGAGAAAGGCGGCGCCGCCCCAGGCGGCGATGTCGGGCAGGCTGGGTACGGCCTGCAGCAGGCTGGCGAAACCGCCCGCCCCCAGGGTGATGAGGCCGGCGTCGATGACGAAACAAAGGGAGGCGACGGCAAAGACATGCTGCCGCCGCAGGCCCTGGCGCAGGACATAGGCGTTCTGGGCGCCGATGGCGATGATCAGGCTCGCGCCCAGGCCGAGGCCAGCGATCGCCGCCGTAAGTTCTGTGGACATGATTCGAAAAACTCCGCGAACGCCCCGGCCCGTCTCCGGCCATTGGCCGCCAGGGTGGGGCGATGACTACCGATAAACCGGAATCCTCTCCCTGAACAAGGGAGGTAGCCCTAGTTTCGGCGTCGCGAACGTTTTTCCAGGTAACCGGCGATCAGAAGGCAGCCGTGCATGGACCCTGTCCTCATGTCTTCAGGCTTTTGGCCCGCTCAGCACTCTCGGTCGGTCGCCGAACCCTGCTCCAGAGGCTCCGCATCCTCGCAAGCCTTCTGTACCATCAGGATGCCGCCCATGGCGATGGCCACTTGGCGGTCGACCTCGGCCCGGTGGGCAGCGAAGTCGGCCATCTCGCTTTTCTTCAGCTTGTCGCCGCGGGGCAGGGTGACCTTCAAGGGGTTCACCTGCTTGCCGTTCAGGATGACCTCGTAGTGCAGATGCGGACCGGTGGAGCGGCCGGTGGAGCCGACGTAGCCGATGATCTGGCCCTGCTTCACCCGGGCGCCTGCCTTGACGCCCTTGCCGTAGCGATGCATGTGGGCATAGGCGGTCTTGTAGTTGGAGCCGTGGCGGATGCGCACATACTTGCCGTAGCCGCCGTTGCGCCCGGCCCTTTCAACGACACCGTTGCCCGCGGCATAGATCGGGGTGCCGCGCGGCGCGGCAAAGTCGGTGCCCTTGTGCATTTTCGAATAGCCGAGGATCGGATGCTTGCGCATGCCGAAGCCGGAGGAGAGCCTGGCGCCGTCGATCGGTGTGCGCATCAGCGATCGGCGCACCGAGGTGCCTTTCGGCGTGTAGAAGTCGGCGCTGCCGTCGCTGCGCTCGTAGTGATAGAGCTCCGTGCGGCTGCCGGAAAGGGTCATGGCGGCGAACAGCAGTTCGCCGGTACGCACCTGTCGGCCGTCTTCGTCGACGAAGATCTCGTAGAAGAATTCGAAGTCGTCGCCCTTCTGGATCTCGCGCTGGAAGTCCACGTCGTAGCTGAAGGCGCGGATCGCTTCCGCCAGCACCGGGTTGGGGACGTTGACCTCGCGGGCGGCGACCGAGAGGCTCGACTGGATGCTGCCCTGGGCATAGGCCAGTTGCCGCGCCACGGGGCGCTCGATGGCTTCGGCGGCGAAGTCTTCGGCCGGATCGGCGCGGCTGATCTGGATGTCGCGTTCCAGGGTGGGGCGGAAGCTGACCGCAAGCAGGGGGCCAAGGCTGTCGCTCCCGGTCCCGGTGTCGCCGGTATCGGCGAAAGCGAGGTCGATTTCCTGGCCGGGCCTCAGGCGCCGGGCGGAAAAGACCGGCTCCATGGCGGTGACCGCCTGATAGGCGTGCTGGCGCTCCACACCGGATTGGACCAGCAGCTTCATCAAGGTGTCGCCCGGGGCGACGACGATCTGGCGGGTGATCGGCGGCGGTGCGGCCTCCGACTCTTCCAGAGCTTCGGCTTCGCCCTGCTGGGCGACGGTGCCGGCAACGGTCAGAGAAGAGGCTCTCGGCAGCGGTTCGCTGGACAGTGCCTCAGGGGGCAAAGCCGTCTGCTGCTGGGCCAGGGGGTCGGATTTGTCACCGGCGGCGGGAGAGACGCCGGCCGGCAAGACTTCGTTCGGCACGATCGCTGCCGGACCCTGCGCTTTCGCCGGTAGGCTGTCGCTGCCGGTGATGTCGGCCGAGGACCAACTGGCGGCGACGGCGCCGCCGACCAGCGGAATGGCGAGAATTGCGGGAAAACTGACTTTCTTCGCGAATCGCACGAGCGATTCGAGCCCTGCTTGACGGTTCGTCACGATATCAAAAAGCTCCGCAACTGGACGAATCTATGGAAGGCCCCCCGTGGCCAGCCACGACGGCGGTAAATGTGATACCACCAAATCGTTAACTAAGTTTTGAAAATCGCTGATCGTACAAGGGGTTGTCAACCTCAAAGGCGGTTAATGCCCTTGCTATGACACGGCGGGACCGAAAAACTTCCCGCAGCCTTAAAATTCTTTTCACAAAGGGTTTGACAGTCCCCCTGGGCGGGCCCTATAACCCGGCCTCCGCGGCAGCCAAGGCCCCGAGCCAAACGCTGCCGCTCTGCTGTTTGACATTGTTTGATATGGAAGGGATACGCGGGCGGCGGGCTTGTTGTTGAGCCTGGATTGTCTGGGGTTTTGATGTTTAGGCATTGGGGCC
>JANQMC010000029.1 GCA_028280305.1 Pelagibius sp.
GGCCCTGCAGCGCCTGAAGGAAGAGGCGGAGAAGGCCAAGATCGAGCTCTCCTCGGCCAACCAGACCGAAATCAACCTGCCCTTCATCACCGCCGATGCGAGCGGCCCCAAGCACCTCAACATCAAGCTGACCCGCGCCAAGCTGGAAGCCCTGGTGGAGGATCTTGTCGAGCGCACCATGGGCCCGGTGAAGTCGGCCCTGAAGGACGCCGGCGTCTCCCCCGGCGAGATCGAAGACATCATCATGGTCGGCGGCATGACCCGCATGCCCAAGGTCTTCGATACCGTGAAGAACTTCTTCGGCAAGGACCCGCACCGCGGCGTGAACCCCGACGAGGTGGTGGCCATCGGTGCCGGGATCCAGGGTGGCGTGCTGAAGGGCGACGTGAAGGACGTGCTGCTGCTGGACGTCACGCCGCTGTCCCTGGGCATCGAAACCCTGGGCGGCGTGATGACACGCCTCATCGACCGCAACACCACCATCCCCACCAAGAAGAGCCAGACCTTCTCCACCGCCGAAGACAATCAGCAGGCGGTGACCATCCGGGTCTTCCAGGGCGAGCGTGAGATGGCGGCGGACAACAAGCTGCTCGGCCAGTTCGACCTCGTCGGCATTCCGGGCGCGCCGCGCGGCGTGCCGCAGATCGAGGTGACCTTCGACATCGATGCCAACGGCATCGTCAACGTCGGCGCCAAGGACAAGGCCACCGGTAAGGAACAGACGATCCGCATCCAGGCTTCCGGCGGTCTCAGCGACGACGAGATCGAGAACATGGTCCGCGATGCCGAGGCCAATGCCGAGAAGGACAAGGAACGCCGCGCCCTGGTGGAAGCCAAGAACCAGGCCGAGTCCCTGATCCACACGACGGAGAAGACCATCAGCGACGCCGGCGACAAGGTCTCGGCGGAAGACAAGACGGCTGCCGAGGCCGCCATTGCCGAGCTGAAGACCGCTTCGGAGGGCGACGACGTCGATGCCATTCAGGCCAAGACCCAGGCCCTGGCGGAAATCTCCATGAAGCTCGGCCAGGCGCTCTATGAGCAGGGCGAGGCCGGTGCCGATGGCGCAGCCGACGGTGCCGCCAACGGGGCCGGTACCGATGATGGCGGCTCTGCCCAGGGCGAGACCGCCGGCGACGACAAGGTCGTCGATGCCGACTTCGAAGAGGTCGACGACGACAAGAAGGGCCACTCGGCCTAAGCGCCCGCAGGAGAACGGGAAGGCCGGACAGAGGCGAGTTTGCGCGCTGCGCGAAAGCCCGGTCCGGCCTTCTTTCTTTTGGGCGGCTTATAGGATGAACTGTCGATAGTCTTCGGGGGGCAAGGCGGCGGTCGGACTTATGAAAGACTACTACGAAACACTGGGCGTCGGGCGAGACGCCGATGCCGGGGCCCTCAAGTCGGCCTACCGCAAGCTCGCCATGAAGTTCCATCCGGACCGCAATCCGGGTGACGAAAAGGCTGAGCACAAGTTCAAGGAAATCAACGAAGCCTACGAGGTCCTGAAGGACGACCAGAAGCGTGCGGCCTATGACCGCTTCGGTCACGAAGCCTTCACCAACGGCGGTGGCGGCGCGCCGGGCCAGGGCGGCGGCTTCGGCGGCTTTTCCGGCGGCGGCTTCGCCGACATCTTCGACGAGATGTTCGGCGACTTCATGGGCGGGCGCCGTTCCAACACCGCGGCGCGCGGTTCCGACCTGCGCTACAACATGGAAATCTCCCTGGAGGAGGCCTTCGCCGGCAAGACCGCGCAGATCCGGGTGCCGACCGCGGCGACCTGTGAATCCTGCGACGGCACCGGCGCCGAGGGTGGCGCCCAGCCGGTCACCTGCGGCACCTGCCAGGGCCGCGGCCGGGTGCGCGCCCAGCAGGGATTTTTCACCATCGAGCGGACCTGCCCGACCTGTCACGGCTCGGGCCAGGTGATCGAAAACCCTTGTGGTGCCTGCGACGGCACCGGCCGCGTCCACCGCGAGAAGTCGCTGCAGGTGAACATCCCCGCCGGTGTCGAGGACGGCACCCGCATCCGCCTGGCGGGCGAGGGCGAGGCCGGCCTGCGCGGCGCCCCGGCGGGCGATCTCTATATCTTTCTTTCGGTGGCCCCGCACCGCCTGTTCCAGCGCGACGGCGCCAACATCTACTGCCGCGTGCCGATCCCCATGACCACGGCGGCCCTCGGTGGTTCGGTGGAGGTGCCGACCATTGCCGGCGGCCGCGCCAAGATCACCGTCCCGCACGGCACCCAGGCCAACCAGCAGTTCCGCCTGAAAGCCAAGGGCATGCCGGTGCTGCGCTCAAAAGCGGTCGGCGACATGTACGTCGAGGTCGCCATCGAAACCCCGGTGAACCTCACCAAGCGCCAGAAAGAACTGCTCCGCGAGTTCGAGGAAGAAGGCAAGGGCTGCAAGACCAACCCGGAATCCGAAGGCTTCTTCGCCCGCGTAAAGGAATTCTGGGAAGACCTGACGGAGTAGGGTCGGGTGGGTTCATGGTTCGAGACGGCGGCTTCGCCGCCTCCTCACCATGAGAGCTAAACTAGGACCTCACCCAGAAAACTGGGCCGCAGGTCCGCATCTCGAACGGTGCGGTGCTGTAGTTCCAAATTGTTGCAAAGGCTGCTGAGGTCTAAGAACTGCGTCGTTGCATCAACAGGGCCTGCACGTGTTCCAAGTTCTCCCTAGTCAGCAGTACATACCGGCTGGCTTTTGCAGTCTCGAAGACATCCAACGCCTCGCGATAGGCGGCGGCCGCTTCTTCTAACCGCGCTGTGCCGCTCTCCCGCTCGCCGAGTTCTCCAAGTGCGTTGCCCAAGTTGTTCTGAGTCATGCCCCAATCCAGCGGCACGCGCTCGCGGGTGTATTCCTTCAGAGCTTCGCGATAGGCGGTTACCGCTTCTTCCAGGCGCGCCGTATCGCTCTCCCGCGCCCCAAGGCTCTGAAGCACGTTACCCAGATTGCTTTGGCTCATCGCCCAGTCCAGCGGCAGGCGCTCGCGGGTTCGTTCCTTCAAGGCTTCGCGGCAGGCTGCGACGGCCTCTTCCAGGCGCGCCGTGCCGCTCTCCTGCATTCCGAGCCTCGCAAGTGCGCTACCCAGGTTGTTCTGGGTCCCTGCCCAGTCCAGCGGCACGCCTTCGCGGGTCCATTCCTTCAGTGCCTGGCGATAGGCGGTTATCGCTTCTTCCAGCCGCGCCGTGTTATTCTCCCGCTCCCCAAGATTCCCGAGCACGTTGCCCAGATTGTTTTGGGTCATCGCCCAGTCCAGCGGCACGCGTTCGCGGGTTCGTTCCTTCAGTGCCTCGCGATAGGCTGCGACGGCCTTTTCCAGCCGCGCCGTGCCGCTTTCCCGCGCCCCAAGCCTCCCAAGTGCATTGCCTAGGTTGTTCTGGATTGCCGCCCAGTCTAGCGCCTCACGCTCGCGGGTCAGTTCCTTCAGCGCTTCGCGATAGGCGGTCACCGCTTCTTCCAGTCGCCCCGCGCTGCTGTCCCGCTCACCAAGGCTCCGAAGCGCGTTGCCCAATTTGTTCTGGGTCCTTGCCCAGTCCAGCGGCGTACTCTTTCGGGATATTCGGGTGAGCATAGCCTTGCAAAGATCGATAGCGTGAGCGAGTGCTTCGTTATCGCCGAACTCGTGACCTTGGCGGTAGAGGGCATCAGCTTTTTGATGCAAGTAGCCTGATATCACCTTCTTGTATGTGATAGGCGTTCGCTTGGCGGCATCGGCGAAGTGCGCGGCCGCTTCGCGATAGCGCAAGCGGGCCAGGGCGAGGTCCCCCCGCTGTGCGGAAGTCGCTGCCGCATCTAGTCGGCCCTGTTCCAGCGCTTTGTCTTCCGCTTCAAGAATTTGCTTTAGAAGTGCATCCGCATGTTCAGGTTCACCAGCTTTTAGAGCGGCAATCACTTCATTCTTGAGCTTTGCGGTTTCGGTTGAATCATTCGGATCAGCGGTAAGTTCTTCTTGGACGCGTTTGTAGTCCGATGCGATTTCAACAAGACGTTCTTCCCATTGTTCGGGCGGCACATTCGCTTCACCGAGCGTGCGGAACAAGGCTAAGACTGCACCTTCACTGACACCTAACCTCTGCTCCAGTGCGTCAATCGTTTGCTTCTGTTCAGACGTGAGGGTTTGTAAGCCTTTCGTCGCCGCTTCGATGATCGCCGGGAGCTGAGCCCCGCCAATACCGATTACGGCATTACCGCCAACAATTCCGATTCCTTGATCTGCGGTCGTCCGGACTGATGAAGCAGAGCCATTCTTGTTCCGGCGCAGAAAAACGAAAACGGCCCAACCGGCGGAGATGACCGCAATGAGGCCGCCTCCGAGCAACGCTACAGTTTCTCGGTTGTTTGGATCGGACAGCCAACCCCAAGTCGTTTGCTCGTCCATCACATGACCGCGCATTTGATGCTGACATCTACTGGTAGGCTGGAACCGTAGATCCCCGCAACACCAATCTTGGGTGGAGCGAGTGGGCGGATACCTCAATTCTTTCTGCTTAACCCGGTCGGTGCCAGTGGGCGAGCGCCTAGGTGAAGGTAAGGCTCAGCCCGTCCAGCCCCAGGTCGCCGTAGTCCGACGACCAGGTCTCTCCCGCTTTCGTCGGCCAGGCGTCGGTGAGGGTGCCGGTGGTGACGGTCTCGCCGACGGCAAGCGGCGGGGACTGTGGCTGTTCGGCCAGCACCCGGGCGAGGTGGGCGAGGGAGAGCGCCGGGCTGTCGAGGACGTTGGCGCCGCTGCCCTGCTCGACGACGCTGCCGTCGCGCGACAGGGTGGCGGTGAAGCGCGGCAGCTTTTCGGCGATGGCGGCGCGGTTCGCTTCGGTGACCGCCAAGGGGCTGCCGATCACCAGCGCGCCGTGCAGGCCGAAGGCGGCGGTGCAGTCGGCGGCGGTGAAACGCCAGTCGGGAAAGTGGCTCTGCACGATCTCGAAGCCGGCGGCGATCCAGTCGACGCTCTCCAACACGGTCACGGGGTCCTCCGTCACCGGCAGCGGCGCCTTCAGTTTGAAGACCACTTCCGGTTCGAGGCGCGGCTGCACAAAGCCGCTTAACGACAGCTCTGCCTGCCCCGCTTCCGCCTGATGCACGGTGTGCGCCCAGGTGTGGGCCCACATCGGTTGCCAGACGCCGTAGCGGTCCCAGATCGTCCGGTTTGTGAAACCGATCTTGCGCCCCACCGGCTGCCAGCCCTGGCGCCGCCGCCGCGCTTCGATCTCCGCCAGCACGGCATAGGCTTCGGCAACCGTGAAGTCCGGCCGCGCCGCCGTGATCGGTTGCAGCGTCGTCGCGGAATCGTAAGCCGCGATCAGCCGGTCGGCGATATCGGACAGATCTGAGAGAGTGTTAGAGCGCATCGCCTTCCAGGCGGCCCTCGGAAGAACCCTCGAACTGCGGCGCGCTGCCCGCGACCTCGATGAAGTCGGCCTTCTTGCCGACGAAGATATGGCCGATGGTCTTCAGGCCGCTCGGCTGATCGAGGGAGCCGGCGAGGATGCCGGTGCCGGGCTGGGCCACCGGTTCCCAGAACAGGCTCGATCCGCATTCGCCGCAAAACCCGCGTCTTGCCCGCGTCGAGCTTTCATACCACCGGAGGCCCCGGTCTTCGGTGATGACGAGGTCCGCCTTGTCGGCTTTCGAATGGGGGCCGAAACCGCCGTGCAGCTTCTGGCACATGCCGCAGTAACAGTTCACGACGTCGCGCAGGGGGCCGCGCACTTCATAGCGCACCGCGCCGCAAAGGCAGCCGCCGCTATGGATCTCCTTGGTTTCGCTCATGCCGTCAGGATAGCGGAGGGCCTCCGGACCTGCCAGGGCCCTGCCCTCGTCGGCTCACCCCTGGTCCTTAGTTTTGATGGGGCAGATAGTCGTCGGACCATTTCAGGGTGGCGTTGAAGGAGATGCTGACGCGTTTTTCCTCGGCCAGATTGGGGTGGACGAAGTGCATGAGGAAGGCGGGCCAGAGCAGGATCTCGCCGGCCTTGGGGTGGTGGGTGAACTCGGCCTCGATCTGGCGGTCGCCGCGGATCGCAGTCATGTTGGCGGCTGACCGGGGATCGTAAAAGGAGATCGCGCCGGGGCGCAGGTCGCCGCGGTTCTCCCTTGGCGTCTCGGCGGCGGGCACCTGAAGATAGTAGGTGCCGCTGAGATAGGCGTGGGGGTGGTTGTGCGGGTCGTGATAGTCGCCGCGCCGGTTCACGTTGGCCCAGCCTTGCAGCGACCAGTTGACCGCGTAGTCGAGCCCGGCGCGCTTCAGGTAGTCGATGACGGTCTTGTTGATGCAGTCGCGCAGCCAGGCGATGGCGGGATTGTCGACGGTCAGCAGGTTGCCGCTGCGGTAATCGGTGGTGAGGTCGGCCTTCTCCGCCTCCATCGCCGCGATCAGCCGCAGCAGCTCCGCATTGGCCGCCGCGTGGCCCGGCAGGCTGCGGCGCAGCAGGGTGGTGGGCCAGAGATCGTAGAATCCTTCTGCATCGGCTTGCGATGACGGCATGACGGGTCTTTCACTGATTTGATCCCTGCCAGAAGGCCAGTACCGCAGGTTCCGCGTCAAGCCTGAGACGGCCTTGTAAAACAGGTGGCTGGTATCCGGGTGCGGGTAGTCTTGGCGATGTGATGCCGTGCGGCGGCAGTTCACCCTCCTCCCCCTTGAAGGGGGAGGGCTGGGGTGGGGGTGAGGCTGCCGGCTTTCAGGTATGGGGCCGCCGGCTTTGCCACTGCAGAGGAGCATGCTAAACCGGCGTCTCAATGAGGAGACGCGCATGGACCCCCTGAAGATCGGTATCGTCGGCTGCGGCGGCCGCATGGGCCGGATGAACCTGGCGACCATCGCCGCCAGCGAAAGCTGCGTCATCGGCGGCGGCAGCGACCTGCCCGGCAGCCCGGTGATCGGCCAGGACCTCGGCCTGCTGTCCGGTGCCGATCCGGTCGGCATCATGGCGGGCGACGACCCGGTGGAGCTCTTTGCCGCCGTCGATGCGGTGATCGACTTCACCACCCCGGCGGCGACCCGGCGTCATGCGGAACTGGCGGCCCAGGCCGAGGTGGTCTATGTCGCCGGCACCACCGGCCTGGATGCGGAGAGCCAGGCGATGATCGAAAAGGCGGCGGTGCAGACCGTGGTGATCCAGGCGGCGAACATGAGCCTGGGGGTGAATCTGCTGGAGCTGATCACCGAACAGGTCGCCCGCGCGCTGGACGCGGACTACGACATCGATGTGCTGGAGATGCATCACCGCCACAAGGTCGATGCGCCCTCCGGCACCGCGCTGATGCTGGGCAAGGCCGCGGCCCGGGGGCGCGGCGTGGCGCTGGACGATGTCGCCTGCAAAACCCGTGACGGCCAGGTCGGCGCCCGGCCGCGCGGCGAGATCGGTTTCGCCACCCTGCGCGGCGGTGACGTGGCGGGCGAACACTCGGTGATCTTCGCGGCGGAGGGCGAACAGATCGTCCTCACCCACAAGGCGACCAGCCGCGAGGTTTTCTCCAAAGGCGCCGTGAAGGCCGCGCTCTGGGGCCGCGGCAAGCCCGCCGGGCTCTACTCGATGCGCGACGTGCTGGGGTTCTAAAAGGAAAGCTTTGGGCGGCCCGTGGTCAGGCCGGACGGCAGGACTGGCGCGCCCTGACGAGGGCCGTGCGCAGCGCGGTCGCGACCTCGGCGCGTTCTTCCTTGGTGAGGAAGCTGCCGATGGAAAGGCTGCGACCGTGGGAACGCAGAACCAGCGGGCTGTCGTGGCGCGGCGGGTCGGCGAGATCGACCTGCAGCCAATAGGGCTGGAATTCCCAACTGCGGGCCTGGCCGCCGGGCCAGATGCGTTTGACGGTCAGCGCCTCCGGCGTCAGGTGCAGCCGCTCGACCAGGCGGCCGCGCCGATAGTTGATCCTGAAGGCGAGGAAGATCAACAGCACGTCGGCGCCCAGGAAACCGATTACGGGCCAGGCCCCGGCCAGGAAGAAAGCCAGCCCGCCGGTGAAGCTGATGGCGCAGACCGCGCCCATGAGGATCAGGAAGCCCCGCGGTGACAGGCTGCGGTTCGGCCTCAATTCGGCATCGAAGAGGGCCGCGTCCCGGGCTTCGGGCAGCGGCTTGGCTTCGGACCCCTGCGGCGGGCCGACAGGCGCGGGTCTGCAGATGGCGGTCATGTAAACAATATAGCGAAGCGGCGGGCGCGCATCAAATGACCAGGGGCAGATGGCTGGAAATCTCAACCCCTGCGCGATGTGACGCAGGTCATGTCTTGGGAAAGGGTTGTCACGATTGAAGATCCTTTTGATGGGCCAAGACGCGGAGGTCCAGCGGTCACCGCCGAAAGACGGCAAGTGAATCACAAGCAAACAGAGACAGTCGCCGCCGCCCTGGAATCAGCCCCCGGTTCCAGGGTGTGAGCATTCTGTCTTCCCTTCGCGATTGATCCGGCTACACTCGCCGGCTCAGGAGAGCAACCGGACCCAAGGGCAAAAGCCGGGCCATGAAAAAAGCCGATATCGTTACCTTTTTCGACCGCCTCGCCGCGGCCATGCCGGAGCCCAAGGGCGAGCTGGACTACGTCAATCCTTACACCCTGCTGGTCGCCGTGGTGCTTTCCGCCCAGGCCACCGACGTCGGGGTCAACAAGGCGACGCGCGGGCTGTTCAAGGAGGCGACGACGCCCGAGGCCATGCTGGCCCTCGGCGAAGGCCGGGTGAAGGATCACATCAAGACCATCGGGCTGTTCAATGCCAAGGCGAAGAACGTGATGGCGCTGTCGCGCATCCTGATCGACGAGCACGGCAGCGAAGTGCCGCGCGACCGCGAGGCCCTGGAAAAACTGCCGGGGGTCGGGCGCAAGACCGCCAACGTGGTGCTGAACATCGCCTTCGGCGAGCCGACCATCGCCGTCGACACCCATATCTTCCGGGTCGGCAACCGCACCGGTCTGGCGCCGGGCAAGACGGTGCTGGCGGTGGAACAGAAATTGGAAAAGGTGGTGCCGGCGGATCGCAAGCTGCACGCCCACCACTGGCTGATCCTGCACGGCCGCTACGTCTGCAAGGCACGCAAGCCCGACTGCCCGGCCTGCGTGGTCAGTGACCTCTGCGCCTTCAAAGGCAAGACCACGCTGGAGGCGCCGGTAAAAGCCAAGCCCGTGAAGAAAAATGCGTCCAGAAAAAAGACAGCCAAAAAGCGCGCAAAGAAGGGCGCAGTCACGAAAAAAGCTGTTTAACGCGCAATCCCTTCAATTCGGATTTGATCCACTATTGTCCAAGGAATCATCGCGTCTGGGGTTCACTTCCCTCCCGACCTCCCCCATCAAGGGGGGAGGAGATTTGGTGAACCGCCTCAAAGATTTCTCCCTCCCCCTTCGATGGGGGAGGGTTGGGGTGGGGGTGACACCCTCTCCACCGCGAGCCCTAAGGCAAACACAGCAGTTTTGGGGGCTCAGCTGATCGGCGCGGCCATGCGGTTGCGCAGCACCTGGTTCAGGCAGGGGCGTGGCTCAAGGCGGTCGGCGGCGGCGTTGCGTGCCTCCAGATAGGTCACCCGATAGGCCGGTCCGCTGTCGTAGAGCACGACATCGAAGACGCAGTCAGCGGTGACGTACTGCCAGATCTCTGCCGGCTTTTCGCGGCGCACCAGATCCGGCTGCCCGAGCAGCGCGGCAAGGCTGTCGCGGTCGAGACCCATGAGCTGATTGGGGTTGTCGTTGATCGGCGGCGCGGTAACAACCGGCTGCGGCGGGCGGGCGGCGGTTTGGGGCGCCGGTTGCGCAACCTCCGCCGGCACCACCTCGGCGGTCACCGGCCCGGCTGTCGCGGGTTGGGGGGCCGTTGCGTTGGCCGTTGCGCCGGGGCTAGTGCTTCCGGTGGTCTGGCAGGCGCTCAGAACCGCGGCCGTGATCAGCAGGCCGAAGAACGAGAAACCCTTGCGGCTCGGTTTGGCGAAGTGGGGGAGCATCCCGCTCACCCGGCTTGGCTCTGGCTGTCGTCAACCTCGGGGCCCGGCGCTCCGCCTGCCGGCGTGTCGCTGCTGTGGGCCAGCTTGGGGCCGTCGCCGCGCAGCCGGCCTTCCAGGGAGGCCTCCAGCACGTCGATGTCGCCGCTCAGGCGGCCGCCCTTGATGATCTCGATATCGGCATAGCGGATCTTGCCGCTGACCCGGCCGGTCGGGCGGATCACCAGGCGGCCGGTGACGGTCAGATCGCCCTCGAAAGTGCCGTAGACGTCGCAGTCCTCGACCGTGGCGTGGCCCTTGAACAGGCCGGGCTCGCTGATCTCCAGGCTCTGGCTGTCGTTCAGGTCGGCCTCGACCCGGCCCTCGACCACCAGCTTTTCGCAGGTCTTGATCTCGCCGGAGAGGCAGATCTCGCGGCCGACCACCAGCTTACGGCCCTCAACGGTGCCGGGATTGCGCGGATCGGCCTGGCGGCGCGGAGCCTTGATGGCGGCAACGCCCAGCGGCGCCTTTGCACCGCCATCGCCTGCAGCGGGCGCGCCGGCCGGGGTTTCGCCCGAAGACTTGGCCGGCGACTGGTCGCTGGAGGAGGGGCTCTTTCGCTTGCCAAACATAAGGGGTCCTTTCGGGCTCTCCGCCGGCCTGTCAGGCGCCGCGCCGGCGCAGGTCTTCGAAGATGTGCAGCATAAAGGCGGTGGCGATAATCGGTGTTACCAAATTTACCAGTGGAATGGTTAGCAGGAAGGTAACGACGGCGCCGGCCAGGATGACCCGCCCGCGAAACCGCCGCCGCAGCAGGCGGCTCTCCTTCAGGGCGAGACGTCGGACCGACACCATTTCGAAGTACTCGCGTCCCAGCAGGTAGCCGTTCATCAAATAGAACAGAACCAGGTTCAGCGGCGGAATCCATATGAGAATCAAGTAGAGCGGCAGGACGAGTAAATTAAGTATTAAGGTAACCAGGATGAAGATGAGGTTGCCGAACAGGGCTTCGGCGATGGGCTGCGGCCGGGCGCCGGGCAGGTCGGGATAGTGCTTGCGCTCCACCGCCGCGGCGATGTCGTCGAGCAGCAGCGACATGATGGTGACCATCACCATCGGAAAGAGGAAGAACGAAACGAGCACGATGGCCCCGACGGCCGCGGCATCCACGAACCAGCTCAACA